>NZ_CAXAOW010000016.1:0-73650 GCF_963970805.1 Pseudomonas sp. EA_35y_Pfl2_R5
CTGGCTCACCTGGGCCAACCAGCGCTGAAAGGCTTGAGTATCCATGGTGGGCTGACCTCACAAGCGGATGTCTGCCTTAAAGCTTAGTCCTTGCAACACGGTCTTGGGACATAGCCTTTTTTATGGCCGCCATCCATGGCCGCCATCCATGGCGGCCATCCTACAGGCCGTCGCTACGCGACATTAACACTGGCTCCCGACCATTGTTTTATGGCTAAAAACTAAGCTTGAATGACCGATTAGGTAGCTTGATTGGGTAGCAACACGCCCGCCTATAACGGCGGGTAATTCTTGTGAGCCGCAGGTTGCAGCATTAGATTAGCTAATTATCTTAGGCACCCATCATAAGCAGAAGGGATAAACATGGCGCTTACTGACCAGTCCACCCGAATCCGCGAAGGCGAAGAACTCGACGCCGCGGTCATCGACCAGTACCTCAAGGCGCGTATCCCCGGTCTGACGGGCGAGCCACGCATCAGCCAGTTCCCCGGCGGCGCCTCGAACCTGACCTACCTGCTGGAATACCCGGACAAAGAATTCGTACTGCGCCGCCCGCCCTTTGGCCACAAGGCCAAATCCGCCCACGACATGGGCCGCGAGTACCGCATCCTCAATCAGCTCAACGCCGGCTTCCCCTACTGCCCGAAAGCCTATGTGCACTGCATCGACGAGTCGGTGATCGGCGCTGAGTTCTATGTGATGGAACGGGTCAACGGCATCATCCTGCGTTCGGACATGCCGGCCGAGCTGAACTTCAGCGCCGAGCAGACCCGCGAACTGTGCAAGAGCTTTATCGACAAGATGGTCGAGCTGCACAACGTCGACTATCAGGCCTGTGGCCTGGGCGACCTGGGTAAGCCCGAAGGCTATGTGCAACGGCAGATCGGTGGCTGGAGTGATCGCTACGACAAGGCCCTGACCCCCGACGCGCCGCTGTGGGAGCCGGTCAAAGCCTGGCTCAAGGACAAGATGCCTGCCGACCACCATAAGCCTGGCATCGTGCACAACGATTACCGCTTCGATAACGTGATCCTCAACCCACAGAACCCGAGCCAGATCATCGGCGTGCTGGACTGGGAGCTGACCACCATTGGCGACCCGCTGATGGACCTGGGCAACACCCTCGCCTACTGGATCGAAGCCGGCGATTCCGCACCGATCCAGATGATGCGTCGCCAACCGAGCAATGCGCCAGGCATGCTCACCCGTCAGCAGTTCGCCGACTACTACGCCGAACGCTCGGGCATCGAGATCAAGAGCATCGATTTCTACTACACCTACGGCCTGTTCCGCCTGGCCGGCATTGTGCAGCAGATCTACTACCGCTACTTCCATGGCCAGACTCAGGACAAACGCTTCGCGCAGTTCATTCACATGAACAAGCTGTTGGAGCAGATGAGCCTGCAGGTCATCAATAAATCGCAGCTGTAAACGGCCGAACAGGCCCCCTAAATAGGAAAGAAAAAGCCATGTCCAAGACCCAACTGTTCGACCTCGACGGCAAGATCGCTTTCGTTTCCGGCGCCAGCCGTGGCATCGGTGAAGCCATCGCCAAATTGCTGGCCCAGCAAGGCGCTCACGTGATCGTCTCGAGCCGCAAAATCGACGATTGCCAGAAAGTTGCCGACGCCATCATCGCTGACGGCGGCAAGGCCACCGCCGTGGCCTGCCATATCGGCGAGATGGAACAGATCAGCAACGTCTTCGCACAGATCAAAGAGCAATTCGGCCGCCTCGATGTGCTGGTCAACAACGCCGCCACCAACCCGCAGTTCTGCAACGTGCTGGACACCGACCTGGGCGCGTTCCAGAAGACTGTCGATGTGAATATCCGTGGCTACTACTTTATGTCCATCGAAGGCGGCAAGCTGATGAAGGCCAATGGTGGTGGCAGCATCATCAACGTCGCCTCGATCAACGGCGTTTCGCCGGGCGAATTCCAGGGCATCTATTCGGTAACCAAGGCTGCAGTAATCAGCATGACCAAGGTCTTCGCCAAGGAATGCGCGCAGTTCGGCATTCGCTGCAACGCCCTGCTGCCAGGCCTGACCGACACCAAGTTCGCCTCGGCGCTGGTGAAGAACGATGCCATTCTCAACCTCGCTTTGCAGCGTATCCCGCTCAAGCGCGTAGCAGACCCAAGCGAAATGGCCGGCACCGTGCTGTACCTTGCCAGCGATGCGTCCAGCTACACCACAGGCGTAGCGCTGAACGTGGATGGCGGCTTCCTCTCTTAAGAAAACCTGCCCAATAAAAAAGGCGACCTAGGGTCGCCTTTTTTACATCCACAGAAATTCACTGCCAGTCTTTCAGCGCCTGTTTGGCCGCCGGATTCATCGGCTCGGCGAGCAAGCCGGCAGGCGTCAGGTTGATGCTGTAAACCGCCTCATCAGCCAGCGGTAGGTAGGTCACCCGGCGCGCCTGCGGATCGAAGATAAGCAGATCATGCTGGCCCAACCGCAGCCAACGCCACAGATCGATACCATAAGGACTGCGCGCCAGTTCGACCCGGGTGTGCTGCGCCAGACTTTGCTGCTCAATGGAGAGGAAACGCCCCGACAGTTTCTCCAGGCGATAACCCGGCTGCAGGCCGATCAATGCCGCCACGCCCTTCCACTGCAAGAAGCGCGCATCCAGTTGCCAGAGATCACCCTCCATGGTCAGCGTGCGCTCACGCCCCCCCTCCAGCACACTGACTCGATAGAGCGGGCCGTCAGCCTTGAAGCTCAGCGTGGCCAGCGGTTTTCCTTCAGGGATTGGTGCATAGCTGCGTAAATCGTTGGCCAGCACGCCAATCAGCGCGGCAAGGGCAAGAAATGCCAGGCCGCAGGTGCCACGCAACCAACCAAGAAACCACTGCCGATTGAACAGGATGCGCGCCGCAACAAACGCTGCCAGTAACGCCAGCAATGCCATTGCCCATGCCAGTCCGCCGTATTGCATTGCTGTGCATTCCTTATGCTTGAAATTGTCGGCATTATGCGCAGCTACTTGGCTGGCGAACAGCCAGAGAACACCACAATTAGACACAGGACGTGTTTTTAAATGGCTTTCCCGTTTGAACTCAGTGTTGACCTAAGCACTTTGGCGATTCTCGCCCTTGTCGCGTTTATTGCCGGCTTTATCGATGCAATTGCCGGCGGTGGCGGCTTGCTGACCATTCCCGCGCTGCTGACTGCCGGCCTGCCGCCGCACCTGGCCCTGGGCACTAACAAACTCAGCTCAACCTTTGGCGCGGCCGCCGCGAGCTACACCTTCTACCGGCGCAAACTGTTTGCCCCCAACCAATGGCGCAATGCATTGATCGGTACAGCCGTCGGCGCCCTGCTTGGCGCCGCCATGGCGCAATGGCTGCCCTCAGAGTGGTTGAACCAGCTTTTACCTGCAGTGGTGTTTGGCTGCGGCCTGTACCTGCTGTTCGGCAAAACCCCAGCCGCACCGCTGCTCGCCGAGGCACCTATTGCCAAAGGCAGGCAATGGCCACAAAGCCTCAGCCTGGGTTTTTATGATGGGGTGGCAGGCCCAGGCACTGGCGCTTTCTGGACAGTCAGCAGCCTGCTGCTCTACCCACTTGACCTGGTCAAAGCCAGCGGCGTAGCCCGCAGCATGAATTTCGTCAGCAACATCTGCGCCCTGAGCGTGTTTATCATCAGCGGGCAAGTGGCCTGGCTGCTGGGCATCTGCATGGGCTTGGCGTTGATGGTCGGCGCGTTTCTCGGCGCACGTACGGCAATCAAGGGCGGTTCGAAGTTTATCCGCCCGGTATTTATCTTGGTGGTGCTGGCGTTGACCGTGCGCCTAGCCTGGCAGCACTGGTTCGGGCAGGCCTAGACGACGTGCTACATAGACGTCGATCAGATAGCGGGCAATCGAGCGTGCCGCCGGCAATGGCGGTAGATCATGCACACTGAACCACTGGGCATCCTCGATTTCGTCGGCCTGCATGACGATATCGCCCGAGGCGTATTCGGCATGAAAGCCCAGCATCAGTGAATGCGGGAATGGCCAGCCTTGGCTGCCCAGGTACTGCAGGTTGCTGATCTCGACCCCAACCTCTTCACGTACTTCACGGGCTACGCAGTGCTCGACCGATTCCCCCGCTTCTACGAAGCCCGCAAGGGTGCTGTAGACCCCGGCAACAAAGCGCGGCGAGCGCGCCAGAAGAACCTCATCGCCGCGAGTGACCAGCACGATCATGCTCGGTGAAAGCCGCGGATAATGCTGCAGCTCGCACTGCATGCAGTGCATCGCGCGCTCGCCCGGCAAATGCTGCATCGCTCCACCGCAGCTACCACAGAAGCGGTGCTGGCTCGCCCAGGTACCAATCTGAGTGGCATAACTGAGTAATCTAAAAATGTCGGCATCGCCCTGCAGCATAAACTGGCGCAGGCTCTGCCAGGCGCAGCCAGGCATGTCGAACGGCTGGCTCAGCTCCAGCAGGTAGACCGCATCACCATCAAAATGGCCGAGGCCGTGCTCAGCAATGATTGGCAAATCCTGCTTCTTCAGCCATTCACGGGGAAACAGCACACCATTGCTGTCCGCGAGAAAGTGCTGCTTGCAGTGCACGACCACCCAGCCACCGGGTTGCTGACTGTCGAGCAGCGTGGCTTGCCAACGTTGCATGCTCAAGCCCCCAGCGGCATGCCCAGGGCTCGCACGCTTTCCGCGGCAAGATCAAGCACGCTTGGCTGGGTTTCCGGACGCATCACCGCACCGGCTTCGAGGTAGTACTCAAGACTACTGAGAGCATCAGCCAGGGTTTCCAACATCTGTTCAGACGGCATTTGCTGCGCATCGAACATATGCTGCTGGATGTAATCGGCGCAGGCACCGACCAACAACGCGGCGCGCTCTTGACCGAGGAACCACAGCCCACCGCGAACGGCTTGTAGGCTGAACGGCACGTTGGATAGGTGCATACGATCACCACCCGACTCCAAGTATGCGGTAATCGCACGCTTGGCTAACGCCAGGCCAGCCTGGGCCTCATCGACGACGACTATGCGTGCCTCGTTGAGCTGATGCAGGGCGAACGACTCAGCCTCATCACCCGGTTTAGCCTGGGCAGGCCGCGTTTCACGGCGCTCGCCACGCTCCAGGCTGGCGACCATACCTTCGACATAAAGCACAGCATCGGCCAGCTTGTGCAGCTCCTCCGGTGCGGGGGCGCTTTCTTCGCTCCAGTTGGCAACGGTTTGCAGTTGGGCATTAAGGGAGTTGCCGGCCGAACTCAGGCCGACCATGCCAAGGGTCTTGCTCAACTTTCCGAGCAAGGCATGCAAGCTGTTGAGGCTATCGCTTTGCAACGTACCGCGCTCGATCAGGTCGAGCATGTCCTTGACGCTATTAAGCTCTTCACGGATCGCCGAGCTCAGCGAACGCATGACGGCCTGCCCTGGGCCGGCCAGGCGTTGGTATTCCTCTTCCAGCAGGTGATCGGTAAAGGGCAGCGGCATTAGGCCAAACACTTCACTTAGGGCTGCCGCTTGCGGCCCGCGCGTGTCTGCTAGGGCGACCAGATAGAGCAACTCCTTGAGGTGCCCACGCGGCGCTTCGTACTGTCCGTTAACAAGCATCTGCTTGAGTTCGCGATCAATTCGCGAGAACAGCTGTTTACGCGACTTGCGCGCCAGCAGTTGGCCCTCGACCTGCGCCTCAACGGCCGCCGCACCAATCCAGCACAGGCGACCGCGCGGTTCGTTGGCAAACAAGCTGTCGAGACGCGTCAGTGCGCGCCCCATCAGCTTGAGACTGGCTTGAGGGTTCTGCTCACGGATAAAACCCAGCAGCCCCACCTGATACATGTGCCGCAGACGACGCCCTTCACTTTCACGGGCGGCGCCATCTACCGATGGCGGCGAGGTTCGCGGACGAGCGTGGTCGAGGCGCACGCTGAAGAAGAAGCTTTCCGGCAAGGCGGGCTGGCCGCCGGCCTGTCGCAGATCGTTGATCGCCGGCAGCAGCAGCTCCGGCATTTCCTGACGATGCGCCTCAACATTTTCCAGATAACGGCGCAGCACGTGCAGCGCATTGCTCAGGGCCGAAAGCTGGACATCGCGCTCTTCACCAGCGCCTGCGGGAATATCGGTGGCTTGATCCAGTACTTCTTGAGCCAGCAGTTCGGCACCGGCTAGTTCGATCAAGTTCAGTGTGCCGCGTACCTGATGCAGGTTTTCCACGGCCTGTTGCAGCAGGCTACCGTTGTGACGATCGGCGATAAAATGCTCGAGGCTCGACTCTGCCTCTTCCATGGTGGTGAACAGTTCATCGCGCACCAGATTAAGCGACGTGGCTCCAGAAACCATGAGCTATTGCGCCTCCCGCGTCGGTGATAAAAACAGGTGGTAAGGCAGCATCAGTCAGCGAACTCCGGTTTCTGCTTGCTCATATGAGCCGTCATGGCCACCCGCAGGTCCGCCGACTGCAGCATGGCGGCGTTCCAGGTGGCGATATATTCCAGGCCGTCATCGACCCGGTGATCACGCATGTAGCGAAGCATTTCCTTGGTACCGCGAATTGCCACCGGCGACTTGCTGGCAATCTCGCGGGCGATGCCCATCACGCCATCAAGCAAGGCATCGGCATCGGCATAAGTGCGATTGACCAGACCGATACTACGCGCCTCCTCACCATCAATGGTGCGGCCGGTAAAAGCCAACTCGCGCATCATGCCATCGCCAATAATGCGCGGCAGACGCTGTAGGGTGCCGACGTCGGCGGCCATGCCGATGTCGATTTCCTTGATCGAGAACTGCGCATCAGCCGTCGAGTAACGCATGTCGCAGGCCGAGATCAGATCGATCGCACCACCCAGGCAATAACCTTGAATGGCCGCAAGAACCGGCTTGCGACAGTTATCCACGGCATTGAACGAGGCCTGCAGCTCAAGAATCTTGCGTCGCAGCTTTTCAGCATTGCGGCCAACATCCGGGCCCAGCTGGCTGCCGACGGAAGCCAGCATCATCAAGTCGATGCCAGAAGAGAAATGCTTGCCCGCACCGGAGATCACCACTGCCCGCACTTCATCGGTGTCATCGGCCCAGCGGAAAATCTCGATGATTTCACGCCAGAAGTCCGAGTTCATCGCGTTGACTTTCTCTGGGCGATTGATCACCACATGGGCGACCTTATCTGCCAACACGACATTAAAGGCTTTGTAGTCGGACACGGCAGTCATCCTCAGCAGGGGTGCAAGCGCACAATGAAAATTTTCTTATGCTAAAAATCGAGCAACTATAACAACCAACTGACAAATGTCGATGCTGGTCACTGTGACGCAGAACACGTCATCAAAGTTAAGCTCAATTTTGACTTATCGGCGATAAGCGCTTGATCTACTGAGAAACACTGGCGGAAAGCCGGCGAATAACACCGGCGCCGTTAGATAAAGCCGCAGGCCAGGACGGAATCAGGCCTTGATGCAGTCCACGGTGTAGATCCCCTCCTCACGCTGCAGGCCATGCACATCTGCATCGAAACCAGGGAAGCTGCGATCAAACGTGCGGGCAAATGCCAGGTAATCAATGATCGAGCGCGTCTGCGCGGTAAAGCGCTCGCCCGGCATGATCAGCGGAATACCTGGCGGGTATGGCACCAGCATTACGGCGGCAATTCGACCTTCCAGATGCTCAATCGGCACGGCCTCTACCTCGCCACGCACTAACTGGTTATAGGCGTCGGCAGGTTTGATTGCCACTTCCGGCAGCACGGTGTACATGCGCTTTAGCGCCTTGGCCGTGGCATTTTCTCGGTAGCAGGCATGCAAGGCATCACACAAATCGCGCAGGCCCATGCCTTGGTAGAAGGTCTTGCCGGCCTGAGCAATCGAGGGCAGTACATCGCTTAATGGCAGGTTGGCGTCATAGCTGCGCTTGAACTCCAGCAGCTCGGTCAGCAAGGTGCTCCACTTGCCTTTGGTAATGCCCATGGAGAACAGCACCAGGAAGGAATACAGGCCGGTCTTCTCAACCACCAAGCCACGCTCCCAGAGGAACTTGCTGACCACGGCAGCCGGAATACCCCGCTCGTCCAACTTGCCGTCGGCGGTCAGCCCTGGCGTCACCAAAGTGACTTTGATCGGATCGAGCAGCACGTAATCTTCGGCAACATCGCCAAAGCCGTGCCAATCGGCTTGCGGCTGCAGCAGCCAATCCTGAGTCACCACGTCATCGGCGCCTTCGGCCTTGGCCGGTTGCCAGATACTGAACCACCAGTCATCGCTGCTGAGGTTCTGCCGCAAGTTGGCCAATGCACGACGGAAGCTCAGGGCTTCATCGAAAGTTTCCTGAATCAATGAGCGTCCCGCCGGACCTTCCATCATCGCCGAGGCCACATCCAGCGAAGCGATGATGCCGTACTGCGGCGAGGTGGAGATGTGCATCATAAAGGCTTCGTTGAAGCGATCCCGATCCAGCTGACGCTTACCACCGTCCTGCACGTGGATCATCGAGGCCTGGCTGAACGCGGCCAGCAGTTTATGGGTGGAGTGAGTGGTAAACACCAGCGGCGTATCTTCGGTGCGCGCGGTGCCCATGCCGTAACGCCCGTTGTAAAACTCATGAAATGCCGCATAGGCGTACCAGGCCTCATCGAAATGCAGCACTTCGACGCTATTGCCTAGGGTTTGTTTGATCAGCTCGGCGTTGTAGCAAAGGCCGTCATAGGTCGAGTTGGTCACCACCACCAGCTTGACCATCGCCCCGCTGCTGCTCGGCACGCGACCGCGTGCCAGCGGGCTGGCATCGATCTTGGCCTGAATCGATTCACGGCTGAATTCGGACAGCGGAATCGGCCCGATAATCCCCAGCTCGTTGCGTTCCGGGCACAGGTAGAGCGGGATCGCGCCAGTCATGATGATCGAATGCAGGATCGACTTGTGGCAGTTGCGATCCACCAGCACCAGGTCATCGCGGCCAACCATGGAATGCCAGACAATCTTGTTCGCCGTTGAAGTGCCGTTGATCACAAAATAGGTGTGATCCGCGCCGAAATTGCGCGCCGCGCGCGCCTCAGCCTCGGCCAAGGGGCCGGTGTGATCAAGCAGCGAACCCAGTTCGGGCACCGATACCGAAAGATCCGAACGTAAGGTGTTCTCGCCGAAGAACTGGTGGAACGCCTGCCCTACCGGGCTTTTGCGATAGGCCACGCCGCCGCCATGGCCAGGGGTGTGCCAGGAATAGTTGGACTGCGCAGTGTGTTGCACCAACGCTTTGAAGAATGGCGGCAGTAGACAATCCAGATAATTGCGCGCGGCGCGGGCAACCTGGCGAGCGAGAAACGGCACGGTGTCTTCGAACAGGTAGAGAATGCCGCGCAACTGGTTGAGATCGACCATGGCCTCTGCCGGTGCGTTCTCGATGGTCACCTGTTCGCCCAAGGCGAAAATCGGCAACTGCGGTGCACGACGGCGAGCGATGCGAATCAGCTCGACCATGTCCTGCAGCAGGTTCTTGTTTTCCCCCGCGCCTTCGGCGGCCACCAGAATGCAGGCCAGGCCGTGGTGGGTGGAGGCTACGATACGCCCCTCAGCGGAGCTGGCAGTGGAGAGAATGCTGAAGCCGTCCTGCTCCAGTTCTTGGGCGATGGCGCGAACCCGATCACCGGCCACGGTATCGGCCTTGATGTCACGGTGCACGATCAGGACGGGGAATTTTAGGTCTTTATACATTGTGGCGTCCCTGGAAGTGGCAGGCCCGAACCTGCCTATCGCCTCAGGGTAGAGGCTGGCTCCGCCAGGCGGAACCCCCTCTGCGTGACGCTGTACGAAAAGGTCGCGAGTGGATAACTCGTTAGGGTCTGTTACCGTTTCAGCGCGGCCGCGCCGGAGCCTGTTTTAGCGCGAGGTAAGGCACGAGACGCGAAGTTTGGTGTTCCAAATGAGCGTCGAGAAACGCCGCATCGCGCTAAAACAGGCCCGGCCCTTCGGGTTGCGCGCAAAATCTCGCCATGCGGTGTTGTGGGACTTGGCAAGGGAACACCATTCCCTGCGTCCCACGCCTAGCCTGGCGAGATTTTGCGCGGCAACGCGACTCGCGATGAAACGGCAACACACCCTAGGCTCTCAGGCCTCAGCCGTGGGCTGCTCCATCTGCACCCAGAGCGGCGGCGCGCCAGCGGATTTTTCGATAATCGCCAGACGCGCTGCATGCTCGGCAAGTTCTGCAGCGCTAGCCTGAATCACCCGCGTACGCGCGCGCTCAGCAGGCAGGCGGCGGATCGCACTGGGTTGCTGACGGCCATTGCTGTCGCCTTCCGAGCCATCGCCTGCCAGGGACAGATTGGTCTGCCCGCCGGTCATGGTCAGGTAGACGTCAGCAAGAATCTCGGCGTCGAGCAAGGCGCCGTGCAGGTCACGGCCGGAGTTGTCGACGCCATAACGTTTGCACAGGGCGTCGAGGTTGTTGCGCTGCCCCGGGTGGCGCTCGCGGGCCATCATCAGGGTGTCAAGGATTGAGCAGTGCTCGCTGATATCGGCGCGGTCGTCCTGCTTGATCAGCGCGAATTCGTTGTTGATAAAGCCAACGTCGAACGCCGCATTGTGGATGATCAACTGTGCGCCTTTGATGAACTCGAAGAACTCATCAGCGACTTCCTTGAAGCGCGGTTTGTCTTTCAGCGCCTCATTGGTGATGCCGTGGACAGCGATTGCGCCTTCGTCGATCTCGCGATCAGGCTGCAGATAAACGTGAAAGTGCCGGCCTGTCAGGCGCCGGCCGATCAGTTCAACACAGCCGATTTCGATGACCCGATGGCCATCAGCCACCGGCATACCAGTAGTCTCGGTATCGAGCACCACACTACGCATGCTTCAACCCTCTTATTTCATCCACACCGCGATTGGCCAATTGGTCGGCGCGCTCGTTACCCGGATGACCGGTATGGCCGCGCACCCATTGCCACGTCACCTCATGACGATTGACCTGTTCGTCCAGCGCCTGCCATAGATCGGCGTTCTTCACGGGCTCTTTGGCGGCGGTTTTCCAGCCGCGCTTCTTCCAGTTCGGCATCCACTCCTGGATACCCTTCATCACATATTGCGAGTCGGTAATCAGGCGTACCGAACAAGGCCGAGTAAGCGCGATCAGGGCGCAAATCGCCGCCATCAGCTCCATGCGATTATTCGTGGTATTGGGCTCACCGCCCCACAGCTCCTTCTCCACACCCTTGCAAACCAACAACGCGCCCCAGCCACCGACGCCAGGGTTACCCTTGCAGGCACCATCGGTGTAGATCTCGACCTGTTCACTCATGTATCTACAATCTCTCGCTCAATTAATCGGCCGATGTTGTTCATCTGGCGTTTCGCGCCGGCTGACTTTGGCCACGGGCATGGGGATCAACTTGCCCACAGCTTGCCGGCTGGGTTGGCGTAATGGCCGCAGCCCCACCACCAGCTTGCGCGCCACCAGCACATAAAAGCCGCCACCGGGTGGCTGCCAGGCCGCGCCCAGTCGTTCCAACCCAGCCAGCCGCGTCTGCCAGGCCGGCGCAGAAAGCGGCGGACGATAGCACCCGAAGCGGCGTTTCTCCAGCGCGAAGCCCAGCAGGTGCAACCAGTCGCTGACCCGACTGGGCGCAATACAGCGAGCCTGACGCAGAGCGTCGCGGGCAAACAGATGACGCGCTCCCCAGCTGCTCATTGGATTGATCCCGACGATCAGCAGATGACCACCCGGGCGCACGCTGCGCGCTGCTTCACGCAGCAGGCCGTGGGGCGACAGGCTGAAATCCAGACCATGCTGCAACACCACCACATCGGCAGCGTGCTCGGTCAACGGCCAGGATTGCTCCTCACAAACAATCTCCACGCCCTTGAACGGCGCCCCAAGCCGCACGCTGCGCTGAATCTGCTGAGCGTCCGGCGGCGTATCGGCCGCTGGGCCGTAATGCACCAGATAACCACCAAAGAAACGCGCCAGTTCTTCTTCCAGCAGTTGCCGTTCCTGTTCCAGCAACAACTGCCCAAGAGGGCTGCTCAGCCAGCTGCGCGCTGCGGCGATAAGATCGAGCCATTCACTGTCCGCGAGGGCAAATGGATGATCGGACATAAATACTGCTCCCGTTTCATTCACCGCGGCACCAAGTAGTCAGCACCGCCGATGCGACCTAAGATGCACCTTTGTGCCCTGCTTAGCGACCCGCTCATGATTAAAATCGACGCCCTGCCTGCATTCTCCGACAACTATATATGGCTCTTGCAAGACGCTGAACAGCGCCGCTGCGCGGTTGTCGACCCGGGTGACGCCACGCCCGTCGAAACCTGGTTGGCGGCCAACCCCGGCTGGCAGCTAAGCGACATTTTGATCACCCACCATCATTTCGACCACGTCGGCGGTATTGAACGGCTGAAGGCGATTACCGGTGCGCGGGTATTGGGCCCGGCCAACGAAAAGATTCCTGGCTGTGAGCTGGCGCTGCGCGACGGCGACCAAACAGAAGTGCTGGGCCAGCGTTTCGAGATCTACGAAGTGCCCGGGCATACCCTGGGGCATATCGCCTATATCCAGCCCGAACAGCACTGGCTGTTCTGTGGCGACACACTGTTTGCTGGCGGCTGTGGCCGCCTGTTTGAGGGCAGCCCCGAACAGATGTTCAGCTCGCTGAGCCGCTTGGCCGCCCTCCCCGAACAGACTCAAGTGTTTTGCACCCACGAATACACCCTGAGCAACTTGCGCTTTGCCGCGGCTGTTGAGCCCGATAACCCGCAAATCCAGCAACGTCTGGCACAGGTCAGCCAATGGCGCGAAGCCGGACAAATCAGCCTGCCGTCATCAATTGGCCTGGAGCGTATAACCAATCCTTTTTTACGCAGCGCACAACCGTCGGTCGGCGCCCGTATCAGTGAGCGTGAAGGGCCCGCGAACCGCTCGCCAGCGCAGGTTTTTGCCGCATTACGCGCCTGGAAGGACCATTTCTAAACCTCGACAACCACACAAAAGACTGGTTAAAACTTGACCAGCGGCATGTTGATTCCTAGAATCGCCCGACCTTTTCGCCGAGAAGTACATCGCCGCCAATGCCTTTATCACCACGCAAGACCTTGAATTTAAAGGCATTGACACGAAGCATTCACACGCTTGTGGTGATCATGTGCGTTACCCTGGCGGGTTGCCAGACCAGCAACCAACACCGCCCCGATAGCGGCCGCGACACCGATCGCGCGGTCGGTCTTGAGCAAGAGCCAGAATGGCTCGACAGCAGCGCAGTGGTGCCCCCCGAAGAGCCGAAAGATATCTGGGAGCGGGTGCGCAACGGCTATCAGTTACAGGACACCATCACCCTCAACCCGCGTATTGAGCAGCAACGCCTGTGGTTCGTCAGCAACCCCTCGTTTATCGAGAAAGCCGGCGAGCGCAGCAGCCCCTATATCCATTTCATCGTTGAGCGCCTGGAACAGCGCAATATGCCGATGGAGCTGGCGCTGCTGCCTATGATCGAAAGCTCGTACAACCCTCTGGCTTACTCCCATGCTCATGCCGTTGGGCTGTGGCAGTTCATCCCCTCCACGGGGCGCAGCTTCAACCTGCGCCAGACCAACTGGTACGACGGCCGCCGTGACGTGATGGCCTCGACCGATGCAGCGATCAGCTACCTGACCCGTCTCAAGGAAATGTTCAACGGTGACTGGCTTTTGGCCCTGGCGGCTTACAACGCGGGCGAAGGCCGGGTCAGCCGGGCGATTGAGCGCAACCAGAAGCTTGGCCTGCCGACCGACTACTGGAACCTCACGCTGCCAGTGGAAACCCAGAATTACGTGCCCAAGCTGCTGGCTCTCTCGCAAGTGGTGATGACTCCACAAGCCTATGGCGTCAGCCTCAACCCGATTGCCAACGAGCCGTACTTCGAGAAGGTTGAATTTAAGCAACGCATGGACCTCGCCCGCGTCGCCGCCATGGCCGACCTGGATGAAGATGAGCTTTACCTGCTCAACCCCGCCTTCAAGAAAGGCATAACCCTCGACGGCCCGAAGCACCTACTGGTACCAACCGACAAGGCCGAGCTGCTGACCGCCAACCTGTCATTGATGAAGCCGCAGGAGCTGGTGGACTGGCAGCAATACCGGGTTCGCTCAGGCGATAGCCTGCATAGCATCGCTAACCGGCATCAGTTGACCGTGAACACCCTGAAGGATATCAACAAGCTCTCCAGCAACAACCTGCGTATCGGCCAGGTGTTGAGCATTCCTGCGCAGCCCGGTGTAGCGGCGCGCGAACCGGTCTTCCAGCGCAGCGTGGCACCTAGTGCTGCGAGCCTTACCTACCGGGTAAAAAGCGGCGACAACCTCTGGCAGATCGCCAAGAACCACAAGGTTGCCGTCAAGGATGTGCAACGCTGGAACAAGCTCTCCGGCAACAGCTTGCGGGTCGGCCAGGTGCTCACCTTGCAAGCCGGCAAACCTAGCAGTGGCGGGAGTGGTAGTGTCGCCCGGCAGAGCGCGACCTATTACAAGGTGCGCCAGGGCGATTCGCTGTACCTGATTGCCAAACGCTTCAAGGTGCCGATGAAGAGCCTGCAGAATTGGAACCCGAAAGCCGGCAAAGCGCTCAAGCCAGGGCAGACTCTAACCCTGTATAGCCTTAACTGATCAGGCCTTCTTGCTCATCGCTTCCAGGCATCGCCCGGTCAGCTGGGTAAAGCGTTGAAAGGCGACAAACTGCTCATGCTTCAATGCCCGCCCCGATACTCGACTGTCGGCGTACAGCAAGCCAATTTCCCGGGTGCCGGCCAACAGCGGTGCAATAAAGAACATGCCCTGCCCCAGGCGCTGACGAATGGGCTGAGTGACCAGCTCATTAAGGTTGTAACTGGCCGGCACGCCCATCCAGAGCGCTTCTTTATTACGCAGTGCATAACTGAAAATATGCGGCTGCTCTTGCTGCGCCACGGGCAGAACGAAATCATGGTTCCAGCCCTCAGTGCCTTCGCCAATCACCCGCTTGGCGCGGAAACAGCTCTGCCCGTCCGCCAGCACCACCAACATGATGCGCTCCAACCCCGCGCCCTGATGCAGGCCCTTGAACAAGGTGTCGAGCACCAGGCCGAGATCACCACGACGCGAAACCATCAGACCGAGGTCCTGCAAGGCCTGCTGCAAAACCAGCAGATTGGGCTGCAACAGACGCGCCTTGCGCTGTTCCTGCTGTAAACGGATCTGTTCAGGGTCGGTATTGGGGATCAGCTTGCACAGCTGGCTGGCACCGAAGGTCGCTGCCATCTTCACGGTTTCCTCGGCGCTAGCCAGCACTTGCTGCATGGCCTCCCGCGGAGTCACTCCAATAAAACTCGCCAGCTGCCCGACCAGCGCTTCCATAGCTGGAGTATCCCAGCCATCCAGCGCCGCCTGACTAATCTTCGCCCCCAGGGTCACAGCCTTGACGGCCGGATCATTCTGGCTGGTCGATTGATGCGCGAGGCTAACGGTGTCGCCCAGGTTCCAGCTTTTCACCAGTGCCAAACTCAGCTGGCGGAAACTGGTGCCCAGCAGCTGCATCACCACCTCATCTTCATCGACACCCGGCTGAGCCAGAGCACTGGCCAGATCATCCGCCGCATCTCCGGCACAACCCCAGAACGCCAGCTCACCGACGTTATGCAGCAAGGCGGCGATAAACACTTCCTCATCATTTTTCGTCAGCACATAGCCGGCGATATTGCGCGCCTGCACGGCGGCATGAAACGAGCGTGCCAATAGTTCGGCAAGCTGATCGCGTGAGCTGCGCGCCAACAGGCCATCGATCAGACTGACCGACAGACCGATCTGCCGCACATTATCGAAACCGATCAGCACGATGGCCCGAGAAATGGTGCGGATAGGCTCTTGGGACGGGTTGTAATACACACTATTGCCGATACGCAGCACCTTGGTGGTCAAGGCCGCATCACGTAGCAGCACGTCTGCCAGTTGCTGCACAGACGATTTGTCACCCAGGGTCAAACGGTGCAGATCCTGCACCACTGAGGCCAGGGCGGGTAATTCGGCTTGGTTGAAGCGATCGATCCATGACTGCAAACCATGGCAAGCTGTTACCAAAGTGACACCCTCATATTCTCGTGATTTCAGTGTAGTCAAAGTGCCGCTATCGGCTGCTGTCGAGCCTACCCTTTTTCCAGCCCATACAAGCTGTTAATGTGCCTGACCAGCAGCCCACAAGACGCCACGGATCGGATATTTCACTTGATACGTCCCCTCCTCTCGTTACTTCTCTGCATGGCCATCAGTTCATCTGCCTGGGCCACACTGTATAAAAGCCACGGTTACGCCCAGTTTGGCGAGTTGAAGTATCCCGCGAGTTTTACCCATTTTGCCTGGGTCAACCCGGAAGCCCCCAAGGGCGGCACGCTGCGGATGATGGCCAACGGCACCTTCGACACGCTCAACCCATACACCCTCAAGGGCAGCAGCCCGATCAGCACCGCCAACTTCTTGCAGTACGGCGTTAACGAGTTCAACGCACCGCTGATGGTCGGCACCGGCGCCTATGACCCTTCCGGTGACGAGCCCGCCTCCAGCTATGGCTTGATCGCCGAATCGGTGGAATACAGCGATGACCGCAGCTGGGTGGTGTTCAACCTGCGCCCCGAAGCACGCTTCCACGACGGCAAGCCGATCACCGCCTATGACGTCGCCTTCTCCTACCGTCTGCTGCTCAAAGAAGGCCACCCGCAATACCGCACCAATCTTCAAGAAGTAAAACGGGTCGATATTCTCAATCGTCACAGCATCCGTTTTGTGCTCAAGCGTGCCGGTAACTCCCTGCTGATCCTGCGCCTGGGCGAATTGCCAGTGCTGCCGCAGCATTACTGGAAAGACCGCGACTTCAAGGCCACCACCTATGAGCCGCCACTGGGCAGCGGGCCCTACCGCATTACTCAGGTCAGCCCAGGACGCAGCCTGAGGTTCGAGCGGGTCAAGGACTGGTGGGGCGCGAAACTGCCGGTCAACCGCGGCAAGTACAATTTCGACCGGGTCGACGTGGAGTTCTACCGCGACAGCCATGTGGCTTTCGAGGCGTTCAAGGCCGGTGAGTTCGACATTTATATCGAGCAACAGGCAAAGAACTGGGCCAACGGCTACCGTTTCCCGGCATTGAGCCGTGGCGAAGTCGTCAAGGCGGAAATCCCGCACCAGATTCCTACCCAGACCCAGGCGCTGTTTATGAACACTCGCCGCGCAGTATTTGCCGACCGCCAGGTGCGTGAAGCGCTGGGCCTGATGTTCGACTTTGAGTGGGCCAACCGTGCCCTGTTCAACAGTTCCTACACCCGCGCCAAAAGCTACTACCCCAATAGCGAGTTCTCGGCGCGTGGCAAGCCGGAAGGCGCGGAATGGCTGCTGCTCTCGCCCTACCGCAAGCAGTTGCAGGCGCGCCTGTTCAGCGAGCCTTTCAGCATGCCGCAGACCGATGGCCGGGGTATCCCGCGGGAAACCTTGCGCCGCGCCCTCGGTCTATTGGCCGAAGCCGGCTGGAAGCCATCCGGCCAATACCTGCTCAACAGTGACGGGCAGCCGCTGCGCTTCGAAATATTGCTAGTCAATCCCAACCTTGAACGTATTCTCCAGCCATTTACCGACAACCTTGCCAGCATTGGCATACAAGCCAACCTGCGCACCGTCGACCGCGCCCAGTACAAGCAGCGCCTCGACCAGTACGACTTCGACATGATTCTGCTGACCCTGCCGCAAACCCTCAGCCCCGGCCTGGAACAGTCGCTGTATTTCCATTCCTCCCAGGCCAAGATCAAAGGCGGCAGGAACTACGCCGGGGTCACCCACCCGGTGGTCGACGCACTGATTGAAAAACTGCTCTCGGCACAGAGCCGCGACGAGCAAGTCGCCGCCACTCGCGCCCTCGACCGGGTACTGTTGTGGCAGCACTACAGCATTCCGAACTGGTATATCGATTACCACCGCCTGGCTTACCGCAACCGATTTGCCTTCGTCACCACGCCGCCCTACACCCTGGGCCTGCGCACCTGGTGGCTGAAATCCATGGAGAACGCTGAATGACCCATGCATTGCGCGCCCTGTTTATCCACGCCAGCAGCATTGCTCTGCTTGGCATTGCCAGCCTGGCCCTGGCCAGCCCCAAGCACGCTCAAACCTTGTATGACGAACCGCCCAAATACCCGGCGGACTTCAAGCACTTCGAGTACGTCAACCCGGATGCACCCAAAGGCGGCACCCTACGCCAGGCCGGTTTTGGTAGTTTTGACAGTCTTAACCCCTTTATCAACAAGGGCGTGCCTGCCAGCGATATCGGCATGATCTACGACAGCCTGACCCTCCAAAGCCTGGATGAGCCCTTTACCGCTTACGGCCTGCTTGCCGAGAAAATCGAGAAAGCGCCAGACAACGCCTGGGTACGCTTCTACCTACGGCCCGAAGCGCGCTTCCATGATGGCCAGCCCGTCACAGCGGAGGACGTCAAATTCAGCTTCGATACCTTGATGAGCAAAGGCGCGCCGATGTACCGCGGTTACTACGCCGATGTCGACAAGGTCGAGGTTGAAAGCCCTCACCGGGTACGTTTTATCTTCAAGCAGGCCGGCAACCGCGAGCTGCCATTGATCGTCGGCCAGCTGCCGGTGCTGCCAAAACACTGGTGGGCAGAGCGTGACTTCAGCAAAGGCAACCTCGACGTGCCACTGGGCAGTGGCCCCTACAAGGTTGCGGACGTGCAGGCCGGTCGTTCGATCCGCTATGAGCGGGTCAAGGACTGGTGGGGCAAGGATCTGCCGGTCAATCGCGGCTTCTACAATTTCGACACCCTGGAAATCGACTACTACCGCGACAACACCGTCGCACTCGAAGCACTCAAAGCCGGGCAATTCGATTATTGGCTGGAAACCAGCGCAAAGAACTGGGCCACCGCCTACAACACCCCCGCAGTTGCCAACGGCCAGCTGATCAAGGAAGAGATCGCCAATCACAACCCCACCGGCATGCAGGGTTTTATCTTCAACACCCGCCGCCCGCTGTTCAGCGACCGCCGTGTGCGTGAAGCCCTGGGCCTGCTGTTTGATTATGAGTGGACCAATCGGCAGCTATTCAACGGTGCCTACACCCGGACCCGCAGCTACTTCGACAACTCCGAGCTGGCCTCCGTCGGCCTACCCTCCGCAGATGAGTTGAAGCTGCTGGAGCCTTTGCGCGCGCAGGTTCCACCCCAGGTATTTACCGACGAGTACCAGCCTTCAACAACTGATGGCAGCGGCATCATTCGTGAGCAGCAACGCCGCGCTTACCAGTTGTTTCAGGAAGCCGGCTGGCGAGTGGATGGAGATAGGATGCTCGACAGCACGGGGAAGCCGGTGAGCATCGAATTCCTGCTTGCGCAAACTGAATTCGAACGCATCCTGCTGCCGTTCAAACGCAACCTAGCCGACCTAGGCATTGAACTGGTAATCCGTCGTGTTGATGTCTCCCAGTATTACAACCGGGAGCGCTCGCGCGACTATGACCTGATTGTGAGAGGCTTTGGCCAGTCCAACTCGCCCGGTAACGAGCAGCGCGAATACTGGCACTCCAGCAGCGCCGACAATCCTGGCAGCCGCAACTTTATCGGCCTGAAAGACCCGGCGGTGGACAAGCTGGTTGAGGGCCTGATCAACGCCGACTCGCGCAAGAGCCTGATCACCCATACCCGCGCGCTCGACCGCGTGCTGCTGTGGGGCCATTACGTGGTGCCCAACTGGCATATCAAGACCTGGCGCGTGGCCTACTGGAACCGCTTCGAGCACCCCAAAGTCACCCCGCAATACGATATAGGCCTGCACACCTGGTGGGCCCGGGCAAAATCACCTGAAGCGGCAGCCGACGAAGCTGCCGCGCAGAACACTGCCGACGTGGAGCAATAAGATGCTGGCGTATATCTTTCGTCGGCTGCTGCTGATCATCCCAACGCTGTTCGGCATTCTGCTGATCAACTTCGTCATCATCCAGGCCGCCCCAGGTGGCCCGGTCGAGCAGATGATCGCCAAGCTGGAAGGCTTCGACGGCGCTACCAGCCGGATTGCCGGTGGCGGTGCCGAAGTCTCGGTGGCCGGTTCCAACTACCGCGGCGCCCAGGGCCTGGACCCCGAGCTAGTAGCGGAAATTGAACGCATGTACGGCTTCGATAAATCCGCCCCGGAACGCTTCTGGCTGATGCTCAAGAGCTACGCCCAATTGGACTTCGGCTCCAGCTTCTTTCGCGATGCCGAGGTCATCGACCTGATTATCGAGAAAATGCCGGTGTCGATCTCATTGGGGCTATGGAGCACCCTGATCATGTACCTGGTGTCGATCCCGCTGGGTATCGCCAAGGCCACCCGCCACGGCAGCGCCTTCGACGTATGGACCAGCTCACTGATCATCGTCGGCTACGCCATCCCCGCCTTTCTCTTCGCCATTTTGCTGATCGTGCTGTTTGCCGGCGGCAGTTACTGGGACTGGTTCCCGCTGCGCGGGCTGACCTCGAACAACTTCGATGAACTGAGCTTTACCGGCAAGCTGCTCGACTACTTCTGGCACCTGGCGCTGCCCGTTACCGCCCTGGTAATCGGCAACTTCGCCACCCTGACGCTGCTGACCAAAAACAGCTTTCTCGATGAGATCAACAAACAATACGTGGTCACCGCCCGGTCCAAGGGCCTGAGCAACAACCGCGTGTTGTATGGCCATGTGTTCCGCAACGCCATGTTGATCATCATCGCCGGCTTCCCGGCGGCCTTTATCGGCATCTTCTTTACCGGCTCCCTGCTGATCGAGGTGATCTTCTCGCTCGACGGCTTGGGCCTGATGAGTTTTGAGGCCGCGATCAACCGCGATTATCCGGTGGTATTCGGCACCCTGTTTATCTTCACGTTGCTGGGCCTGGTGGTGAAATTGATCGGCGACATTACCTATACCCTGGTCGATCCGCGTATCGACTTCGAAAGCCGGGAGGGTTGAGATGAAACTGTCGCCAATCAATCAACGCCGCTTCCAGCTGTTCAAGGCGCACAAGCGCGGCTGGTGGTCGCTGTGGATCTTCCTTGCGCTGTTCTTCGTCACCCTCGGCGCCGAGCTGATCGCCAACGACAAGCCGCTGGTGGTGAGCTACGACAGCGAATTGTATTTCCCGGTATTCAAGCGCTACCCGGAAACCACCTTTGGCGGCGAATTCCCGCTGCAGGCCAACTATAAAAGCCCCTATATCCAGGATCTGATCAAGGAAAAGGACGGCTGGATGATCTGGCCGCCGATCCGCTACAGCTACTCCAGCATCAATTACGACCTGCAGGTACCCGCCCCGGCGCCACCCTCGGCGGAAAACCTGCTGGGCACCGATGACCAGGGCCGCGATGTACTGGCGCGGGTGATCTATGGCTTCCGCATCTCCGTGCTGTTTGCCCTGATCCTGACCCTGGCCAGTTCGGTGATCGGCGTATTTGCCGGCGCCCTGCAGGGTTTCTACGGCGGCTGGGTCGACCTCGTAGGCCAACGCTTTCTGGAAATATGGTCTGGGCTGCCGGTGCTGTACCTGCTGATCATCCTCGCCAGCTTCGTGCAGCCGAATTTCTGGTGGCTGCTGGGTATCATGCTGCTGTTTTCCTGGATGAGCCTGGTGGACGTGGTGCGCGCCGAATTCCTGCGTGGGCGCAACCTGGAATATGTGCGCGCCGCGCGCGCGCTGGGCATGCAGAACGGCGCGATCATGTTCCGCCATATTCTGCCCAACGCGATGATTTCCACCATGACCTTTATGCCGTTTATCCTCACCGGCGCGATTGGCACCCTCACTGCTCTGGATTTCCTCGGTTTTGGCCTGCCGCCAGGCGCACCGTCACTCGGCGAATTGGTGGCCCAGGGCAAATCCAACCTGCAGGCGCCCTGGCTGGGGATCAGCGCCTTTGCCGTACTCGCCCTGATGCTCAGCCTGCTGGTGTTTATCGGCGAAGCGGCGCGCGATGCCTTCGATCCGAGGAAATGACATGACTGACTCCAACACCCTCATCGAAGTCCGCGACCTGGCTGTCGAATTCGTTACCGGCAACCTGAAACAGCGCGTGCTGGAAGGCGTCAGCTTCGATATCAAGCGCGGTGAAACCCTGGCCCTGGTGGGCGAAAGCGGCTCGGGTAAATCGGTGACCGCGCACTCGATCCTGCGCCTGCTGCCCTACCCGCTGGCCCAACACCCCAGTGGCAGCATTCACTACGCTGAGCAGGACCTGCTCAAACTGAACGAGAACAAACTGCGCGGCATCCGTGGCAACCGCATCGCCATGGTCTTTCAGGAGCCCATGACCTCGCTGAATCCGCTGCACAGCATTGAAAAACAGATCAACGAAGTGCTGGCCCTGCACAAAGGCCTGCGCGGCAAGGCGGCTACCGCACGCACTCTGGAACTGCTTGATTTGGTCGGCATTCCCGAACCGCATAAGCGCCTCAAGGCCTACCCACACGAGCTTTCGGGCGGGCAACGCCAGCGCGTGGTGATCGCCATGGCCCTGGCCAACGAGCCGGAACTGCTGATCGCCGACGAGCCCACCACCGCCCTGGACGTCACCGTGCAGTTGAAAATCCTTGAGCTGCTCAAGGACCTGCAGGCGCGTCTGGGCATGGCGATTCTACTGATCAGCCACGACCTCAATCTGGTACGGCGGATTGCCCACCGTGTGTGCGTGATGCAGCGCGGGCATATCGTTGAACAAGCGGCCTGCGAAACGCTATTTAAAGAGCCACAGCACCCCTATACCCGCGAGCTGCTAGGAGCCGAACCCACTGGCGGGCCGGTTGATCAACCGCCCGGCAAAACCATGCTGGAAATCGACAACCTGCGCGTCTGGTTTCCGATCAAAAAGGGCCTGCTGCGCCGCACCGTCGACCATGTAAAAGCCGTGGACGGCATCAACTTCAGCCTGCCGCAGGGGCATACCCTGGGCATCGTCGGCGAAAGCGGTTCGGGCAAATCCACCCTGGGTTTGGCAATCCTGCGCCTGCTTGGCAGCCAGGGTGGTATCCGCTTCCAGGGCCAGGCGATTGAGCAACTGTCACAGCACGATGTGCGGCCACTGCGCAGGCAAATGCAGGTGGTTTTTCAGGATCCATTCGGCAGCCTCAGCCCACGTATGTGCGTTGGCCAAATTGTCGGTGAGGGTTTGCAGATTCACCGCATGGGCAGCGAGGCCGAGCAGGAACAGGCGATTATCGATGCGTTAGTCGAAGTCGGACTTGATCCGGAAACCCGCCACCGTTATCCCCATGAGTTCTCCGGTGGCCAGCGCCAACGTATTGCTATTGCCCGCGCCCTGGTACTCAAACCCGCACTGATCCTGCTCGATGAACCAACCTCTGCCCTCGACCGCACCGTGCAGCGCCAGGTGGTCGAGCTGCTACGCTCGCTGCAGGCCAAATACAACCTGACCTATCTGTTTATCAGCCATGACCTGGCCGTGGTCAGGGCCCTGAGCCACCAGATCATGGTGGTCAAGCAAGGCAAGGTGGTGGAACAAGGCCCAGCGGCACGTGTCTTTACCGCGCCACAGGACATCTATACACAGCAGTTGCTGGAAGCGGCCTTTATGGTCCCAGCTGATTAATTCTTGAAAACAGGAAGAGGAATCACACCCATGGGTTTTCTAAGCGGCAAGCGCGTACTGATCGTTGGCGTCGCCAGCAAACTGTCCATCGCCTCCGGTATCGCGGCAGCCATGCACCGTGAAGGCGCCGAACTGGCCTTCACCTACCAGAACGAGAAGCTCAAGGGTCGCGTCGAAGGTTTTGCCGCTGACTGGGGCTCGAACGCTGATCTGTGCTTCCCGTGCGATGTGGCCAACGATGAAGAAATCGCTTCGGTATTCGAAGCCCTGAGCAAGAAGTGGGATGGCCTGGATTGCATCGTTCACTCCGTTGGTTTCGCTCCAGGTGATCAGCTGGATGGCGACTTTACTGACGTCACCACCCGTGAAGGCTTCCGCATCGCGCACGACATCAGCGCCTACAGCTTCGTCGCCCTGGCTAAAGCCGGCCGCGAGATGATGAAAGGCCGCAATGGCAGCCTGCTGACCCTGTCCTACCTCGGTGCCGAGCGCACCATGCCGAACTACAACGTGATGGGCATGGCTAAGGCCAGCCTGGAAGCCGGTGTACGTTACCTGGCTGGCAGCCTTGGTCCAGAAGGCACTCGCGTGAATGCCATCTCCGCCGGCCCGATCCGCACCCTGGCCGCATCTGGCATCAAGAGCTTCCGCAAGATGCTGGCAGCGAACGAAAAGCAGACCCCTCTGCGCCGCAACGTAACCATCGATGAAGTCGGCAACGCCGGCGCCTTCCTCTGCTCCGACCTGGCCTCGGGCGTCAGCGGCGAGATCATGTACGTCGACGGCGGCTTCAACACCACCGCCATGGGCGCCATGGAAGAGTAAGCAGTTAAAGCGTATCGATTCCTAGATAGGCACAACCCTCAGAACGCCCGATGCACAGCATCGGGCGTTTTGTATTCAGGGCCAGACGCAGCCTACGGAGTTGAAGATATTGATGGCTTAGCGCCACCCATCGACGAACTCGCTCTAAGTCGGCTGGCCGCTGGAGTTAAATAAAAAAGGCCACCCGAAGGTGGCCTTTTCTCAGATCAAAAAGCCTTAGGCTTTTTTCACTTCCCAACCGGTCAGCTCGGCAAGGGCCTTGCCGATGTCAGCCAGGGAACGCACGGTTTTCACACCCGCGTCTTGCAGGGCTGCAAACTTCTCGTCCGCAGTACCCTTGCCGCCAGAGATGATTGCACCGGCGTGGCCCATACGCTTGCCTGGAGGCGCAGTAACGCCGGCAATGTAGGACACAACTGGCTTGGTCACGTTGGCTTTGATGTAGGCAGCCGCTTCTTCTTCAGCCGAACCGCCGATCTCACCGATCATCACGATCGCTTCGGTCTTCGGGTCTTCCTGGAACAACTTCAGGATGTCGATGAAGTTGGAGCCTGGGATCGGGTCACCACCGATACCAACGCAGGTGGACTGACCGAAACCGGCGTCGGTGGTCTGCTTAACAGCTTCGTAAGTCAGGGTGCCGGAACGCGACACGATGCCTACTTTGCCTGGCAAGTGGATGTGGCCCGGCATGATGCCGATTTTGCACTCGCCCGGAGTGATCACGCCTGGGCAGTTTGGGCCGATCAGGACCACGCCCAGCTCGTCACACTTGACCTTGGCTTCGAGCATGTCGATGGTCGCGATGCCTTCGGTGATGCAAACGATCAGCTTGATGCCGCCCATGGCCGCTTCAAGGATCGAGTCCTTGCAGAACGGAGCCGGAACGTAGATCACGCTGGCGGTAGCGCCAGTCTGCTCAACTGCTTCACGCACGGTGTTGAACACCGGAAGATTCAGGTGAGTGGTGCCACCTTTGCCCGGAGTCACGCCGCCAACCATCTTGGTGCCGTAAGCAATGGCTTGCTCGGAGTGGAAAGTACCCTGCGAGCCGGTGAAGCCCTGGCAGATAACTTTGGTGTCTTTATTGATCAGGACGCTCATTACTTGCCCTCCGCAGCTTTGACGACTTGCTGAGCAGCGTCGGTCAGGCTGGTTGCCGCGATGATGTTCAGGCCGCTTTCTGCCAGGACTTTAGCGCCCAGCTCAGCGTTGTTGCCTTCCAGACGAACGACAACCGGGATTTTCACGCCGACTTCTTTCACTGCGCCGATGATGCCTTCGGCAATCATGTCGCAACGAACGATACCGCCGAAGATGTTTACCAGTACGGCAGCGACGTTGCTGTCGGACAGGATGATCTTGAAGGCTTCGGTTACGCGCTCTTTGGTTGCGCCGCCACCTACGTCGAGGAAGTTGGCTGGCTTGCCGCCGTGCAGGTTGACGATGTCCATGGTACCCATGGCCAGGCCAGCACCGTTGACCATGCAACCGATGTTGCCTTCCAGCGCTACGTAGTTCAGTTCGAACTTGGCAGCGTGGGCTTCACGCGGATCGTCCTGGGACGGATCGTGCATGGCGCGCAGCTTCGGCTGACGGTACATGGCGTTGCTGTCGATGTTGATCTTGGCGTCGAGGCAATGCAGGTTGCCGTCAGCTTTGATCACCAGCGGGTTCACTTCCAGCAGCGCCAGGTCATAGTCCTGGAACAGCTTGGCCAGACCAACGAAGATCTGAGTGAACTGCTTGATCTGATCACCTTCCAGACCCAGCTGGAATGCCAGCTCGCGACCCTGGAACGGCTGAGCGCCGACCAGCGGGTCAATAGTCGCCTTGAGAATCTTCTCAGGGGTGTCGTGAGCGATCTTCTCGATGTCCACGCCACCTTCGGTGGAGGCCATGAACACGATACGACGGCTCGAACGATCAACAACGGCGCCCAGGTACAGTTCCTTGGCGATGTCGGTGCAGGATTCGACCAGGATCTGATTAACCGGCTGACCATTGGCATCAGTCTGATAAGTCACCAGACGCTTGCCCAACCAGTTGGCAGCAAATGCCTTGGCGTCTTCTTTGCTCTTAACCAGCTTCACGCCGCCAGCTTTACCGCGACCACCGGCATGAACTTGAGCCTTGACGACCCACTCAGTGCCACCGATTTTTTCGCAGGCTGCTGCGGCTTCTTCCGGGGTGTTTACCGCGAAGCCCTTGGATACGGGCAGGCCGTATTCAGCGAACAGCTGCTTACCCTGATACTCGTGGAGATTCATGCTTGTCTACCGTCTTCGTTTAGGTATTGCGCATACGGTGCTGCACTTGTGATGCCGCACCACCTGTGACTGCTTCTGCAGCAATCCGGCTGACGTTCCGCGCAGAACCTGAGCTGTACGCGGGCAGTCGGCCGTGGTTCTTCCTGTTGAGCTGCACCTTCACCGGTACACAACGCCGGTGAAGGCATCCGCTCAAACAAACAACGACTTAACGCTTCTTGCGGTTGGCGATGTGGATGGCGTGGCCATTCACTGCCAGAGCAGCTTCGTGCAGGGCTTCGGACAGCGTTGGGTGGGAGAACACCATCATTCCCAGATCCTCGGCGCTGGTACCGAATTCCATACCGATTGCACCTTGCTGCACCAGTTCGGCAGCGCTTGGGCCAATCACGTGTACACCCAGGACGCGGTCGGTGTTGGCATCAGCGATAACCTTGACCATACCGCCGGTGTCGTTGGCGGCCATGGCGCGACCGCTGGCAGCGAACGGGAAGGTGCCGACATTAACGGCGACGCCTTCGGTCTTCAGCTGTTGCTCGGTTTTACCCACCCATGCGATTTCCGGATGGGTATAGATGACTGACGGGATCAGGTCGTAGTTCATCTGGGCCTTGTGGCCGGCGATACGCTCGGCGACCATGATGCCCTCTTCCGAGGCTTTGTGGGCCAGCATTGCGCCACGCACCACGTCACCAATGGCATATACGCCCGGTACGCTGGTGGTGCACTGGTCGTCAACGAAGATGAAACCCCGCTCGTCCATGTCGACACCGCTATCGGCTGCCAACAGGTCGGTGGTCACCGGGCGACGGCCGACCGCGACGATCAGCTTATCGAACACAATCTTCTGTTCGCCTTCAGCGTCGGTGAAGTTGACGGTCACCTGCTTCTTCTTCACTTCCGAACCAGTGACGCGAGCGCCCAGACGGATTTTCAGGCCTTGCTTGGTCAGGGTTTTCAGCGCTTCTTTGGCGATCTGCTCATCAGCAGCCGGGAGGAACTTGTCCAGGGCTTCCAGCACGGTGACTTCAGCACCCAGGCGCGACCAGACCGAACCTAGCTCCAGACCGATTACGCCAGCGCCGATCACGCCAAGCTTCTTCGGTACGCTCTGGAATTCCAGAGCGCCGGTGGAATCGACGATTACGTCCTGATCAACCGGAGCTGGCGGAATGTCGATCGGCTTGGAGCCGGAGGCCAGAATCACGTTCTCGGCCTCAACGATCTGCGTTTTGCCGTCGGAGCCAGTGACTTCAACCTGCTTGTTCGCCAGCAGCTTGCCGTGGCCTTCAAGCAGGGTCACGCCATTGGCCTTGAACAAAGTGGCAACGCCGCCAGTAAGGTTTTTCACGATGTTGGCCTTACGACCGATCATCGCAGGCACGTCGATAGTCACGCCTTTGGCTTCGATACCGTGAATGGCAAAGCCTTCGTGCGCTTCGTGATACTTCCAGGAGCTGTCGAGCAGCGCCTTGGAAGGAATGCAGCCGACGTTCAGGCAAGTACCGCCGAGGGCGATCTTGCCCTCTTTGTCCTGGTACTTCTCGATGCATGCAGTCTTCAAACCGAGCTGAGCTGCTTTGATGGCGGCTACATAGCCACCAGGGCCGGCACCGATGACTACCACGTCGAATTTCTGGGTCATAACGTATTCCTTCTCGAATAAACCGGACGGCCCTGGTTAGAGGGCCGCCGTGGGAGAAACTGGCTTTTAGATGTCCAGCAGCAGACGTGCCGGGTCTTCTAGCAAGTTCTTGATGGTTACCAGGAAGGTCACGGCTTCCTTACCATCAATCAGGCGGTGGTCGTAGGACAACGCCAGGTACATCATCGGACGGATAACCACCTGACCATTCACTGCCATCGGGCGCTGGATGATGTTATGCATCCCCAGGATCGCGGCTTGCGGCGGATTGACGATCGGCGTCGACATCATCGAACCAAAAGTACCACCGTTAGTGATGGTGAAGGTGCCGCCGGTCATTTCTTCGATCGACAGTTTGCCGTCTTTGGCTTTCTTGCCGAAGGTGGCAATGCCGTTCTCGATTTCAGCCAGGCTCATCAGCTCGGCGTTACGCAGCACCGGAACTACCAGACCACGGTCGCTGGAAACGGCAACACCGATATCGGCGTAGCCGTGGTAAACGATGTCAGTACCGTCGATCGAGGCGTTGACTGCCGGGAAACGCTTGAGCGCTTCGGTAGCGGCCTTGACGAAGAACGACATAAAGCCCAGGCGCACGCCGTTGTGGCTCTTCTCGAACAGGTCCTTGTACTTCGAGCGCAGCGCCATGACTTCGCTCATGTCCACTTCGTTGAAGGTGGTCAGCATGGCCATAGAGGATTGTGCTTCGACCAGACGCTCGGCGATCTTGGCGCGCAGACGGGTCATCGGCACACGCTTCTCGGTACGGTCGCCGGTGGCGAATACTGGAGCGGCAGCAGCCGGTGCAGCAGGTTTAGCGGCAGGTGCAGCGGCCGGCGCGCTCTTCTTAGCGGAGGCGGCAGCCACAACGTCTTCCTTAGTTACGCGACCGCCTTTGCCGGTGCCAGCAATGCTGTTCGGGTCGATGCCGTTTTCTTCAGCAATCTTGCGTGCAGCTGGCGAAAGGATCTGATCGTCGCCCGCGGCAGCGGCCGGAGCGGCAGCAGCAGGCGCAGCAGTCTGAGCGGCAGCAGACGGCGCGGGAGCAGCAGCACCACCCTCACCCAGAGTGCCGAGCAGTTCGTTGGACAGGACGGTGTCGCCTTCATTCTTGATGATTTCTGCGAGGACGCCGTCGGCCTCGGCCAGCACTTCGATCACTACCTTGTCGGTTTCGATGTCAACGATCAGCTCGTCGCGCTTGACCGCATCGCCCGGCTTCTTGTGCCAAGTGGCCACGGTGCCGTCGGCAACCGATTCCGGGAAAGTAGGGGCTTTGATCTCGATAGCCATTGTGTGTGGTTCCTTAAATTCGGTTTCTTCTAGCAGGCGGCCCAGTTGGCCGCCTGTTGCGCGAAGGCGTTAAACAGTAAAGGCGTCTTGCAGGAGTTTTTCCTGCTGTTCGGCGTGCATCGATGCATAACCACAGGCAGGTGCAGCAGACGCATCACGACCGGCGTATTCGAGGAACAGCGCTTTTT
Organism: Pseudomonas sp. EA_35y_Pfl2_R5; assembly: GCF_963970805.1. Taxonomy (NCBI): domain Bacteria; kingdom Pseudomonadati; phylum Pseudomonadota; class Gammaproteobacteria; order Pseudomonadales; family Pseudomonadaceae; genus Pseudomonas; species Pseudomonas sp. EA_35y_Pfl2_R5. Next base: position 29,787 of record NZ_CAXAOW010000016.1, read on the forward strand.
TGTGCGCTGTCGCCACGCGACGCATGTGATGCTGGCTGCAGTACCAGGCGCCCTGGTTCATCGGCTCTTCCTGACACCAGACGATGTGCTTGAGATTCTTGTACGGGGCAATTGCCTCGGCCAGATCATCTTCCGGGAACGGATAGAGCTGCTCGATACGCACAATGGCGATGTCTTCGCGGCCTTCGTTGCGGCGCTTCTCCAGCAAGTCGTAGTAAACCTTGCCGCTGCACAGCACCAGACGATCCACTTTCTTCGGATCGATTGCATCGATCTCCGGGATCACGGTCTGGAACGAGCCTTCGGCCAGATCTTCCAGCGTCGAGATGGCCAATTTGTGGCGCAACAGCGACTTCGGCGTCAATACGACCAATGGCTTGCGCAGCGGACGGATCACCTGACGACGCAACAAGTGGTAGATCTGCGCCGGGGTGGTCGGTACGGCAACCTGCATATTGTGCTCTGCGCACAGCTGCAGATACCGCTCCAGGCGCGCCGAGCTGTGCTCAGGCCCCTGCCCTTCATAACCGTGCGGCAGCAGCATGGTCAGACCACACAGACGGCCCCATTTGTGCTCACCGCTGGAAATGAATTGGTCGAACACTACCTGGGCGCCGTTGGCGAAGTCGCCGAACTGCGCTTCCCAGATCACCAGCGACTGTGGCTGAGTGGTGGCATAGCCGTATTCAAAGGCCAGCACCGCTTCTTCCGAAAGGAAGGAGTCGTACAGATCGAAACGCGGCTGACCCTGGTAGAGGTTCTGCAGCGGCAGATGGGTGCCAGCGTCCTTCTGGTTGTGCAGGACCGCGTGACGGTGCGAGAAAGTGCCACGACCGATGTCCTGGCCGGTCATGCGGATCGGATGCCCCTCAAACAACAGGGTGGCGTAGGCCATGGTCTCGGCGTAGCCCCAGTTGATTGGCAGCGCACCTGCGCTCATCTTCTGGCGGTCTTCGAGAATCTTTGCGACCTGGCGCTGCACCACAAAGCCTTCTGGAATTTCCAGCAGCTTATTGGACAGTTCCTGCAGGGTTTTCAGCTCGAAACGCGTGTCATGACGCGCAGTCCAGGCGTGACCCAGGTACGGACGCCAATCAACGAACAGCTCCTTGTTTGGTTCCTTGACCAGGCTCTTGACCACGTGCTGACCGTTATCCAGCGCGGTGCGGTACTCGTCGATCTTGGCCTGAACATCATCCACCGACTGACGCACGGCGGTGGTCAGAACGTCTGCATAGAGTTCACGGGTGGTGCGCTGTTTGGTGATCTGCTGATACATGATCGGCTGAGTGCCGCTCGGCTCGTCGGCCTCGTTGTGACCGCGACGGCGGTAGCAGACCAGGTCAATGACCACGTCACGCTTGTACTGCATGCGGTAATCGACAGCCAGCTGAGTGACGAACAACACCGCTTCCGGATCATCGCCGTTAACGTGCAGGATCGGCGCCTGGATCATCTTCGCCACATCGGTGCAGTACTCGGTGGAACGCGAGTCCAGCGGGTTGCTGATAGTGAAACCGACCTGGTTGTTGATCACGATATGGATGGTGCCGCCCGTCTTGAAACCACGGGTTTGCGACATCTGGAAGGTTTCCATGACCACACCCTGACCGGCGAATGCCGCGTCACCGTGCAGGGAAACCGGCAGCACTTTCTCGCCGATGGCGTCGTTGCGACGATCCTGACGGGCACGTACCGAACCTTCGACTACTGGAGAGACGATCTCCAGGTGCGATGGGTTGAATGCCATCGCCAGGTGCACTTCGCCGCCAGCGGTCATCACGTTGGAGGAGAAACCCTGGTGGTATTTCACGTCACCGGAAGACAAACCTTCGGTTTTCTTGCCTTCGAACTCATCGAACAAGTCGCGAGGGTTCTTGCCGAAGGTGTTAACCAGCACGTTGAGGCGGCCACGGTGGGCCATGCCGATGACGATTTCCTTGGTGCCGTAGGAACCGGAACGCTGAATTAGCTCATCAAGCAGCGGAATCAGGCTCTCGCCGCCCTCCAGACCAAAACGCTTGGTGCCCGGGTATTTGGTGCCCAGGTACTTTTCCAGCCCTTCAGCTGCGGTCAGGCGCTCGAGCAGGTGGCTCTGCACCTCAACCGAGAAATCAGGACGACCGCGCACGCTTTCCAGGCGCTGCTGGAACCAGCTGCGCTGCTCGGAATCAACGATATGGGTGAACTCGGCACCGATGGTGCGGCAATATGTCTGCTGCAACGCATCGCGAATTTCGCGCAGAGTAGCCTCTTCCTTGCCAATGAACAGCCCACCGGTACGGAAGGTGGTGTCCAGATCGGCATCGGTCAGACCATAGTGATTGGTTGCCAGATCAGCCGGCACAGGACGTTGCCAGAGACCAAGCGGATCGAGCTGGGCAGCCTGATGGCCGCGCATGCGATAAGCCTGAATCAGGCGCAGCACTTCGACTTGCTTCTTCTCGTGCTCACTGCTCACGCTACCAGCAGACACCGGTTGGGCGCGGCGCTGATTTTTAGCAAGCAGGACGAAATGATCGCGAATCGTTGAGTGCGATACGTCTGTGGCGGCGCTGCCGTCGGTCGGCAACTTCTGAAAGTAAGTGCGCCACTCTTCTGGCACAGCGTTGGGATCGTGCAGGTAAAGCTCATAGAGCTCTTCCACATAGGCAGCGTTACCACCGGATAGGTGGGCACTGTCCCACATGCGCTGCATCACGCTTTCTTGCATGCTTGGTCACCCTCGGTAAGGGGACACCACCGGCGAAGAAACCGCATGGCTGTCAGTCCTGAAGCAGCGACTGGTAAGCCACTACGGATCCCGCAGATAGTCCGGGCACCAGCCCGGATGCCCCTGCTGGTCGTCATATTTTTCAAATTAAGAACCACCGCTTTGTGAGCAGCAGCCCTGGCTAAACCGCGACGCTGGGTTGAAAGCAGCGCCGCAGGTGTTACAGATCTAGCAAACAACCATGGATCAGGTACCGCTTTGCAGCAACATATTGCGTACGTGGCCGATTGCCTTAGTCGGGTTGAGACCCTTAGGGCAAACGCTGACGCAGTTCATGATGCCGCGGCAACGGAACACACTGAACGGATCATCCAGCGACGCCAGACGTTGTTCAGTCTGGGTATCACGGCTGTCCGCCAGGAAACGATAAGCCTGCAGCAATGCAGCCGGGCCGAGGAACTTGTCTGGATTCCACCAGAACGACGGGCAGCTGGTGGAGCAGCAAGCGCACAGGATGCACTCGTACAGACCGTCCAGCTTTTCACGTTCTTCCGGGGTTTGCAGGCGTTCAATGGCCGGAGCCGGCGTGTTGTTCTGCAGGTATGGTTGCACCTTCTCGTACTGCTTGTAGAAGATGCTCATATCAACAGCCAGGTCACGAATGACCGGCAGACCAGGCAGCGGACGAATCACCAGCTTGCCGCCTTTAAGGCCAGCTGCCGAAATCGGCGTGATGCAGGCCAGGCCATTCTTGCCGTTGATGTTCATGCCATCAGAACCGCACACGCCTTCACGGCAGGAGCGACGATAGGAGAAACCCTCGTCCTGCTCCTTGATCAGCGCCAGGACATCAAGAACCATGATGTCCTTGCCGCCGGTGTCGATCTGGAAATCCTGCATAAACGGCGCAGCATCTTTTTCCGGGTTGTAACGATAAACGCTTACTTGCAACAGATTGGCTTGCGACATATCAGGCACCCTTAATAAGTCCGGACCTTGGGTTCAAACGCTGGAACTGTCTTCGGCGAGAAGTTGACCGAACGCTTGCTCACGCGCTTTTCACCTGGGATATACAGGGAATGGCACAGCCAGTTTTCGTCGTCACGTTCCTCGAAGTCTTCACGAGCGTGAGCACCACGGGATTCTTTACGAACCTCAGCAGCGATCGCGGTGGCCTCAGCCACTTCGAGAAGGTTTTGCAGCTCCAATGCTTCGATACGCGCAGTGTTGAATGCTTGGCTCTTGTCCGCGATTTTGACAGTCGCGATCCGCTCACGCAGGTCGGCCAGTTGGGCGATGCCCTTTTGCATGTATTCGCCGGTGCGGAACACACCGAAGTAGTTTTGCATGCACTGTTGCAGTTCTTTACGCAGTGGCGCGACATCTTCGCCAGTGGTGCGTTCGTTGACGCCCGCCAGACGCTTGAGCGACAGCTCGATATCGGTTTCGCTGGCACCACGGACTTCCACGCCTTCTTTCAGCGCTTTTTCCAAATGGATACCCGCCGCGCGGCCAAACACCACCAGATCGAGCAACGAGTTGCCGCCCAGACGATTAGCGCCGTGTACCGATACGCAAGCCACTTCGCCTACAGCGAACAGGCCTTCGATGATCTTGTCGTTGCCGTTGGCATCCTGGGTGATGGCCTGACCGTGAATGTTGGTCGGCACGCCGCCCATCATGTAATGGCAGGTTGGAATCACAGGAACCGGAGCAACCACCGGGTCAACGTGAGCAAAGGTCTTCGACAGCTCACAGATGCCTGGCAAACGGCTGTGCAGTACTTCTTCGCCGAGGTGATCGAGCTTGAGCAGTACGTGGTCCTTGTCAGGGCCACAGCCATTACCGGCGATTACTTCTTTAACCATCGACCGCGCAACCACGTCACGACCGGCCAAGTCTTTGGCGTTCGGCGCATAACGCTCCATGAAGCGCTCGCCGTGAGCGTTGATCAGGTAACCACCTTCACCACGGCAACCTTCAGTAACCAGTACACCAGCGCCGGCAATACCGGTCGGGTGGAACTGCCACATCTCGATGTCCTGCACCGGCACGCCGGCACGCAGAGCCATGCCCACACCGTCACCGGTGTTGATCAGGGCGTTGGTAGTGGAAGCGTAGATACGACCCGCACCGCCAGTGGCCAGAACCACGGCCTTGGAGCGGATGTAAACGGTTTCGCCGTTTTCGATGCAGATGGCGATAACACCCACAATGGCGCCGTCTTGGTTTTTCACCAGATCCACCGCGTACCACTCGTTAAGGAACGAGGTGCCAGCTTTGAGGTTGGCTTGGTAGAGGGTGTGCAACAGCGCATGGCCGGTACGGTCAGCAGCAGCGCAGGTACGTGCAGCCTGAGTCGGATTGTTCGGGCCTTTGGACTGGCCGCCGAACGGACGCTGATAAATGCGGCCTTGTTCGGTGCGAGAGAACGGCAGACCCATGTGCTCCAATTCGAACACGGCTTCTGGGCCCACGGAGCACATATATTCGATAGCGTCCTGATCACCGATGTAGTCGGAACCTTTAACGGTGTCATACATGTGCCAGCGCCAATCATCATTCGGATCGGCCGAGGCGATGGCGCAGGTGATGCCACCCTGAGCGGACACAGTGTGCGAACGGGTCGGGAAGACCTTAGTCACAACTGCGGTTTTATGACCACCCTGAGCCAACTGCAGTGCAGCGCGCATACCCGCGCCGCCGCCACCAATAATGATGGCGTCATATGAAAGAGTGCGAATGCTTGTCATGGATCACTTACCCCAAAAAATCTGCACGCCCCAGACGAAGAACGCGAACATGGCAACGCCACACGCAGCCTGGAACAGAAAACGCACGACAGTCGCCCACTTACCCAGCGCCATCGGCGTCAGGTAGTCGGTGGAAATTGTCCACATGCCAACCCAGGCGTGAACGCTGAGCGCCACCAGGGTCAACAGACTGAAAATACGCATTGCGTTGTTGGAGAACAGCGCCTGCCACTCGGCATAGCCCAGACCTGGGTTACACACGACAAAGCCAAGCAGAAACAGCACATAAGCCGCGAGGACGACAGCAGATACACGCTGCGCCATCCAGTCATACAGACCCGAACGCGAGAAGTTCGTGACGTTGGTTACCATATCCACACCCCCAGCAGCACGATCACGATCGTCGACACGACGAGAACGATTTTCGAACCCAGCTTGCCGCCTTCCAGCGTCTCACCGATGCCCATGTCCATGATCAAGTGGCGTACACCGGCCACCAGGTGGTACAGCAGAGCGGACAACAGACCCCAAATCACAAACTTGGCCAGCGGGCTGGTCAAGCATTCTTTCACCTCGGCAAAACCTTCTGCAGACATCAGCGATTTGTCGAGCCCGTACAGCAGCACGGCGATGCCGAAGAACAGAATGATTCCAGAAACGCGGTGAAGGAATGACGTAACGCCAGTGATAGGAAGTTTGATCGTCCTAAGGTCGAGGTTTACAGGTCTTTGGCTATTCACGGCTTTTTTATCACACTGAGAGCCCCTAACTATCAGGGCAAAGTTGTCGGGAAGTGCACTGGTCAGGTACCCATCACCCAAGGAGTGACAACTACCAAAAGACAGGCTAAAGCCCTTGGTAGCTGGGCGCAGAGTATAGACAGTTAGGTTACTAATGACAACGCAAAGCCCCCTACCTAAAAGCGCATTGCACACCTCTAATAAATGGCGTAAAGAGCCGCTTTAAAAGCCTGAAAACTAGCCGCAAACCCTTCTGCCGCCTGGGTTTTCGCAAATTGACATTCGAATTTATCTCACTATAGTGGTGCGGGCCCTGCGTGGGGGGCAGTCAGATGATTTCAAGCATAACTAGGAGGCCAAACATGGCTGACAAAAAAGCGCAGTTGATCATCGAGGGCGCAGCCCCCGTCGAGCTGCCCATTTTAACCGGCACCGTTGGTCCCGATGTAATTGACGTGCGGGGCTTAACCGCCACGGGCCGTTTCACATTTGATCCTGGCTTTATGTCCACCGCCTCGTGCGAGTCGAAGATCACCTACATCGACGGCGACCAGGGCATCCTGCTGCACCGCGGCTACCCCATTGAACAGCTGGCAGAGCAATCCGATTACCTGGAAACCTGCTATCTGCTGCTGAACGGCGAACTGCCGAACGCAGAAGAGAAAGCCAAGTTCGTCAGCACCATCAAGAACCACACCATGGTTCACGAGCAACTGAAGACCTTCTTCAACGGCTTCCGCCGTGACGCTCACCCGATGGCCATTATGTGCGGTGTAGTAGGCGCGCTTTCAGCCTTCTATCACGACTCCCTGGACATCAAGAACCCGCATCACCGCGAAGTTTCGGCCATGCGCCTGATCGCCAAGATGCCAACCATCGCGGCCATGACCTATAAGTACTCCATGGGTCAGCCGATGATGTATCCGCGTAACGACCTGAACTACGCGGAAAACTTCCTGCACATGATGTTCAACACTCCGTGCGAGATCAAACCGATCAGCCCGGTGTTGGCCAAGGCCATGGATAAGATCTTTATCCTGCACGCCGACCATGAGCAAAATGCCTCGACGTCCACCGTCCGCCTGGCAGGCTCTTCGGGCGCCAACCCGTTCGCCTGTATCGCCGCTGGTATTGCTGCCCTCTGGGGCCCGGCGCATGGCGGCGCTAACGAAGCTGTTTTGGCCATGCTTGACGAGATTGGCAGTGTCGACAATATCGACACCTTTATCGCCAAGGCTAAAGACAAGGACGATCCGTTCAAACTCATGGGCTTCGGTCACCGCGTTTACAAAAATCGTGACCCGCGCGCCACCGTAATGAAGCAGACCTGCGACGAAGTACTGAAAGAACTGGGTATCACCAACGATCCGCAGCTGGCACTGGCCATGCGATTGGAAGAGATCGCCCTGACCGACCCGTACTTCAAAGAGCGCAACCTGTACCCGAACGTTGACTTCTACTCGGGCATCATCCTCAAGGCTATCGGTATTCCGACCAGTATGTTCACCGTGATCTTCGCCCTGGCGCGGACCGTTGGCTGGATCTCGCACTGGAAAGAAATGCTCTCCAGCCCGTACAAGATTGGCCGCCCGCGCCAGCTGTACACCGGCTACACGCAGCGCGATCTGAAGAAGTAACTCAGTTCTCGCCGGACAAAAAAGGCTGCCCCAGGGCAGCCTTTTTTGTATCTGAATTAACCAGTTCTACGGTTGCTCAGCCAACTGGCGCAGCCCCTGCAAGGTATTGAACGGCGCATCCACAACAAAGCTATTGGCCAACCAGGCTGGCACGCTGCCACCCGGTTCGGAATGCACCTGATAGACCACTTCGATTTCTCCCTCGCGCGGCGTGAGGCTCCAGAAACCCTCCACCTTAGTCACCCGCACAAAGCCCTGCTGCGGCGGCAAATAATCGGCAACCCCATGCAGGGTCCGAGTTACCCGACCATCGGTATCACGCGTGGTAGTCACCTGCAGGATCGAATCCCGCGGCTGTACTGGCCATGGCGTATGGAAGCGGCTGTAGGCCCAACTCCGATCGCCCTCATGCTTGAGCAGCTTCTGCTCGCTACAGGCATGAATCCAGGCACACGCTGCACTGACATCATCCTGCAAGGCCAATAACCGCGGCATATCTGTCCGCATGCGGGTTACGCCACGAAACGCCTGAAAGCTCGAACCGGGAATCTGCTGCAAATAAACCTGAATACCCGCTTCATCCTTGACCAAACGCCATTGCGCCGCCTGTGCCCCGCTCGCCACCAGCAATGCGATTGCACTCAAGAACAGCCCTGTAAACCGCACCATTGCGCCTCCGGCAGCCAATAACCTTGCGCCACAGTATCAGACTGCAACCGCCGTGCTCTGCTCCAGCCAGCCAATCAACTGCAGAGCCTCTGCGGCATTGTCGCCACAGACGTACTCAGCGGCATGAAATGCTGAACACACCGCAGGTCGAGCAGGCTGGCCGAAAATCATGCAGTAGTTATTGGCATCCAGCTGCACGCAGCGCACACCTGCCGGCTTGCCATCGGGCATGCCTGGAATAGGGGAGCTGATCGACGGGGCGATACAACAGGCGCCACAGCCAGCACGGCAAATCATGACAAGAGGACCTCAAAGGCATCAGCACTAAACATAAGCCGACGATTCTACGTGGGCACAGACGACTTGGCAGCCGGCCAAGCGCAGATTCAGGCGAGCGGTAGGCGCAGACGAAACCGTGTGCCCTGCTCCAGTGCACTGCACACCTGTAATTCCGCCCCCAGAATGTCCACCGCCAGTTGATGGGTGAGATGCAGCCCCAGCCCGGTACCACCACGACCACGCCGGGTGGTAAAGAAGGGGTCGAAGATCTTCGCCAAAACGTCTTCGCTCATACCGCAGCCATTATCCTGCACCTCAATCACACACTCGTGGCGCAGTGCATCATGATCAATACGTACAGTAACGATGCCATGCACCGTTGGTTCGAAGGCGTGAATCAAGGCATTGTCGATCAGATTCTGCAGAATTTGCCCAAGCGGCCCAGGGTAGCTATCCAACTGCAGGCGCTCAGGCATCTCAAGAATCACCTGATGCGCTGACTGCCTAAGCTTCGGGGTAAACAGCAGCATGACCTCGTGCACCAGCTCGACCAGATCGAAAAGGCGCCGTTCGGTACTGGCTCGGTCACTAGCCAACTGCTTGAAGGCACGCGTCAGCTGCGCCATACGCGTCAGATTGTTGAGGATGATCGTCATACCTTCGCCGTTACGCTGCAAAAAGCGCTCAAGCACTGATCGCTGCAGCCCGTCGCTCAGACTCTGCTGCACCCCCTGAGTTGCTTTCTCCAGCGTAGAGGCCGCTACGCTGGCTGCGCCGATGGGCGTATTCAGCTCGTGTGCCACGCCGGCAACCAGCGTACCGAGCGAGGAGAGCTTCTCCGCCTGCAGCAACGCACCGCGGGTGCGCTGCAGTTGTTCCACCGTCTCGCGCAATTCGCCATTGCTCTGCTGCAACGCCTGACTGCTGTCCTCCAGTGCCTGGCGCACCTGGTCGCGCTCAAACTCACTCAATCCCAGACGCAGCGCCACAAGCAAACCCAGCGGCAGCATCACACAAGTAAACAGCAGCACCTGCCAGAGCACCTCGGCGCGCAAGCCCTGCACCTGCTCACTGGGTAGATGCGAGACCAATAACCATTGCTCACTCGTAGCCAGGCTCTTATCTGCACGCTGATAGGGGTCGAAATGGTTGAACGCCCAATAACCTGAATGATCACTAAACACGCCACTGTTCTGCGCCTTCATACGCTGCCAACTGGCCGGGTAGCGGCTGGCCAATGTCGCCTCGGCCTTACCCAGCATAAAACCCCAGGCATCTTGCGGGTCGACCGCCAACATCCAGTACCCCTCATGATCGACCAGGGTCAGGTTGCCACCATAGCTGGCGGAAACTTGGCTAAGGCGCTGCAGCAGCGCATGACCACGGTAATTCAGCACCAGAATGCCGCGTCGCTTGCCCGCGCCATCGAATACCGGCGCAGCACTGCGCAAGGTTGGCTTGAGAGGCTGCTCGACCACTCCATACTCTTTATTGAGGTCGAATCGCGAAAGATAGAATGAGCCTTTCCCCAGGCTCATAGCTTCAACAAAATAGTAATAGTTCGCCTTGTTCTGCAGTTGTGCGTAGTCACGCAGCACTGGCGAATCCTCCAGCCAGTCGACCCGCACCTGCTCTATACCCGTTTCATCCAACCAACGAATCTGGTCGTACAACTCAGTGCTGCGCGCAAACTCGATAAACAGCTGGCCCAGAGCATCTCTATTGTCAGCACTGGGATAGGCCAGGACATCGGCAAACAATGGTTGGCGGATGAGAAATTGAAGATTGCCGCGCAGGGTTGCCAGGTGCCGATTGAGCACCCCGCCACCCTCATTCAAGCTGCTCTGCTGGTCACGCAGCAACGGTGCCAGCTTGGCATCCAGCAAACGCTCGTGAAGCAGCAGCGTCAACAACAGAATCAGCAACGCCCAGGGTAGAAACAGCAACAATAAGTTGCGTCTGACCGGCGCGCTGAACAAGCGTTTTCGCCAGTGCTCGCGCATCACCCCTGGCGCCCCGGCCAACCATCCAGCCAGGTCAGTAAGTCTGCACAAGCCATCGGTTTGGCAAACAGATAACCCTGCGCCTGCCGGCAACCATGGTTAAGAATCCAGTCGGCCTGTTGCTGGGTCTCAACACCTTCAGCAATGACTTGCATGCCGACCCGAGCAGCAATCTGGATAACGGCTTCAGCAATCATCTGCTGGTCACTGACCTCACCGATTTCCAGAACAAAGCTGCGGTCGATTTTCAAACGATCGGCCGGCAGCAAACGCAGGTAGCTGAGCGATGAGAAGCCGGTGCCAAAATCATCAATGGCCACCTCAACACCCATGGCACGCAGCGCACGCAGTTTTTCACAAACGGTATCGAAGGTGCGCATGGCTACCGACTCGGTAATTTCCACTTCGATCTGCTCAGGCGCGACTCCCGCAGCCTGTATATGCGAATTGAATCGCTCGATAAAATCATGCTGCAGCAGCTGCGGCGCAGAGACGTTGACTGCCACGCGGATATGCGGGTAACCCGCATCGGCCAGCTGTTTTGCCGCTTGCAGGGCTAAACGCATCAGCAGATCACCCAGCGGCAAGATGTAACCGGTGGCCTCGGCCAAAGGGATAAAACTCAGTGGCGGGACCATTTTTCCGTCAGCTTTGCGCCAGCGCGCCAGGGCCTCAACACCGATAACACGGCGGGTTTTCAGGTCAATCTGCGGCTGCAACTCGACGCTGATCTGCCCCGCTTCTACCGCATCGCGCAAAGCTAGCAACAGACGGTAAGACTCGGCATGTGCGCTCTGCAATCGCGGGTCATACACCCCGTGCTGATCATGGCCCAGGCGCTTTGCCTGCTTCAGGGTCAGCAAAGCATCCTGCAAGGCCACGCTGGCGCTGCCGGTAAAATCAGCCAGGTTCATGGTCACGCTACTCAGGCTGTGCACCTGGCCCATCTCATAGGGGCGCTTATGTCGGCGAAACAATGCCACCACTTCCGCCGCATTGACCTGCGCCTGTGGGCCGAGGATGGCAAACAGGTCATCACGCACCCGTGCAATCAGCACATCATGGGAGAAAGCATCGCAGAGTTTCTTCGCCACCAGGCCGAGGATGAAATCACCATAACCGGTACCAAAGGCGGTGTTGGCGCCGGAGAAGTTGTCAATATCGATCAATACCAGCACACGCTGATCCTTGGCCTCGGAAGTCAGCGTCATATCCAGCATGCGGATTAGCGCATTACGGTTGGGGATTTTCAGCAGATCGTCCTGGTAGGCCATTTCTTCAAGACGGCTGAATAACGCAACGTTATATAGCCCACGACTGATGCTGGCACTGAACACCTTAAGCAACTCCAGCTCGGTGTCATTCAGCGCACGTGCACTGGAGATATAACAGGCGTAGTCGGCACCAGCCTGAAAGCGCGGGAAGAACAACACCGTGCAATCGCTCAGACGCAAGGTTTTCTGCTCCTGCAGACTACGACGCAAGGCTGCGACTACCAGGGGATAATCGAGGGCATCGAGGTTGCTATCAATGCTCTTGAGGAAGCGCCCGCTTGCACTGACAACCCGCGCATTCGGCGGCGCATTAGCATCCCTCTCTTCGGCCCGAACGCAAACAATCCCCTCGGTCTGCACATTGAGTAGCGAGGAGATTTCCGAGAGAATTTTCGCCGACAGCTCACGAGTGTTCTTCGAGCAGAACAGGGCATTGCTCGATTCAACAATCATCTGCAAGCCACGGCGAGCGTTGGCCACCGCCTTAAGCTGGGAATATCCACGCACCGCAGCGGTGAGCACCGTGAGCAAGCGCTCGGCGCTGAGCTCGCTCTTGGTCCAATAGTCGTTGATGTCGTAATCGCGCATCACTTCATGGGCCGGCGCCAGACCTGGCTCACCCGTCAGCATCACCACGCGGGTTTCGCGATTACCGATAACCTCGCGTAACGCCTTGATCAGGCGCAGGCCGGCATCTTCGGTTTCCATCACCACATCAAGCAATACCAGGGCAATGTCATGGTGCTTGGCCAGCAACATCGAGGCTTCGCGACAACTAAAGGCCTGGATCAGCTCAATGCGCCTACCCAGCAGCTCCAGGTCACTCAGGGCAAAAGCCGTGGCGCGCTGAAAATCGGCGTCATCATCAACGGCCAACACACGCCATACAGGCTGGGAGGGGATGCTGGGTAAGTCATCGTCACTGAATGCAAATTGATCATCCATGAACAGTGCCCGCATGTACGAAGGGTGAGAACAACGCCAAATACTGGCTGGGTTAACGCAGTATAGACGGCAGTTCTCAGCTGCCAGTCATGGCTTGTGCAGGCGGGCAAAAAGGCTTGAAGTATCCCAACGGCCGCCGCCCATGCCCTGCACGTCGGCATAGAACTGATCGACCAGCGCGGTTACCGGCAGCTGCGCGCCATTGCTGCGGGCTTCGGTCAGCAGGATCGACAAGTCCTTGCGCATCCAGTCCACGGCAAAACCATGCTCGAATTCACCGGCCAGCATAGTCTTGTGGCGATTTTCCAGCTGCCAGGACTGCGCTGCGCCCTTGCTGATCACATCCATCGCACCATGTGCATCGAGCCCGGCGCACTCGGCGAAATGCAGGGCCTCGGATAAGCCCTGCACCAGGCCGGCGATGCAAATCTGGTTGACCATTTTGGTCAGCTGACCGCTACCGGCTTCGCCCATCAAGCGGGTCATGCGTGCATAGGCCTGAATGATCGGCTCAGCCTTGGCGTAGGTCGCAGCCTCGCCACCGACCATGATGGTCAGCGCACCGTTCTGCGCACCGGCCTGACCACCGGATACCGGTGCATCGAGAAAACCCAGTTGACGCGTAGCGGCCTGCTCGGCCAGCTCACGCGCTACCTGCGCCGAGGCGGTGGTGTGATCGACCAACACCGCACCGGCTTGCATGCCGGCAAATGCGCCCTGCTCGCCCAATACCACAGCGCGCAGATCATCATCATTGCCCACGCAAACCATCACAAACTCGGCGCCCGCGGCCGCTTCACGCGGGGTTGGCGCGTGGCTGCCGGAATACTCAGCGGCCCATTGCGCAGCCTTGGCGGCGGTGCGGTTGTACACACACACCTGATGCCCGGCGCGCGCCAGATGCCCGGCCATCGGGTAACCCATTACGCCCAGCCCGATAAACGCCAGCTTTGCCATATCCACCTCTACCTTCTAGCGCCATTTACAACGCGCTTTTGCTTAATTTCACATCCGCACTACCCGGCAGATACGAGCCCGGCTGCAAGCATGCCCGGCACATGGGGCCAACGCCAGTACAGCCATAGGGCAAAACTGTATGGATAGGCTCACCTAGCAGGCCGTTGAAAAATGTAGGCGAGGCAGGCAAGACAAGGCAAAAAAGGCCGAGAAAGCGGAGTTTACGATCTGTAAATGAGCATTACTCGCTGCACTCGCCCTTCGGGTCGCGCTGAAGCGCGTTAGCCGCAGCGGCTTGCCGAGCGCGGTATTGCCAACACAGGTCGTTTTACAACGGACTGACAACAGGCTTTACCCAATGCCGATCCTGCTTTCATACTCGCGGGCACGCTAAGGAGGGCCTATGCAGCATTGGCTGGTAATCGACCTGGAAGCCACCACCGAAGAAGGCGGCTGGCCGGTCACAGATATGGAAATCATCGAAATCGGCGCCAGCCTGGTCAACGCTGACGGTCATGAAATCGAGTATTTCCAGCGCTTTGTGCGGCCCACCCGGCGCCCACACCTGACCCACTTCTGCCGTCAGCTCACCCAAATCAGCCAAGCCGATGTCGATGCCGCAGCGCCACTGAGTGCGGTATGGGCGCAATTCGAACGCTGGCTGCTGGCCCATCAAGGACAGCTAGCAGGCTGGGCCAGCTGGGGCGACTACGATCGCTGCCAGTTCGAACAGGAATGGCGCGCCCATGGCCTAGAGAGCTATCTGAACCAGATTCCGCATATCAACCTGAAAAAACGCTTCGCCGAAGCCCGCCAGCTGCCCAGTCCAATTGGCTTGAAGATGGCGCTTAATCTCGCTGGCTTCCAGTTCCAGGGCCAGCAGCACCGCGCCCTGACCGACGCACGCAATACCGCTCGGCTGCTGCCGCTGGTATTGCCTGTGCAAAGCAGATGACGAAGAAAAACCGCTTGGGCATACTGGCCAGCCTTTTTATGGTCTGCCGCTCAAGGCAGCCAGCCTTTTAATACCCTTTCGAGGAACTGCTGATGTTCAAGGTCAATGAATACTTCGACGGCACCGTCAAATCCATCGCCTTCGGCATGGCTGAAGGCCCTGCCACCATTGGCGTGATGGCTGCAGGCGAGTACGAATTCGGCACCAGCCAGCTGGAAATCATGCACGTGGTCGCTGGCGCCCTGACCGTGAAATTGCCAGGTAGCGAAAACTGGGAAACCTTTACCAGCGGCAGCAAATTCACCGTACCGGCCGACAGCAAGTTTCAGCTCAAGGTGGCGACTGATACTGCTTATTTGTGTGAATACCGCTAAGCCTTAGCCGTGATGCCTGAAAGCCGGCCCCAGTGGCCGGCTTTTTTATTAATGGATAGAAAATCCACAAGGAGCAGCCCATGCCGCGCTCAACGCAATTCTCCCTGGTGATCCTGCCGATCATTTTGCTGCTGATCGCCATGACTTCAATCCAGAGCGGTGCGTCCCTGGCCAAAGGCTTGTTTCCGGAAATTGGCGCCAGCGGCACCACGGCCCTGCGCCTGAGCCTCGGCGCGCTGATTCTGTGCATCTTAATGCGACCCTGGCAGGCCAAGCTGACGCTGAAGTCCAGCCGATCGTTACTGGCTTACGGGCTGTCGCTGGGTGGCATGAACCTGCTGTTCTACCTCTCGCTGAAAACCATTCCACTGGGCATTGCCGTAGCCCTGGAATTTACCGGGCCGCTGGGCCTGGCGCTGTTATCGTCACGTCGCCTGGTGGATTTCATCTGGATTGCCCTGGCGGTTTTCGGCCTCTGGCTGTTATTGCCCACCGGACAAAGCGCTGTACCGCTGGACCCGGTCGGCATGGGCCTG
Source organism: Pseudomonas sp. EA_35y_Pfl2_R5 (assembly GCF_963970805.1). Lineage (NCBI taxonomy): Bacteria > Pseudomonadati > Pseudomonadota > Gammaproteobacteria > Pseudomonadales > Pseudomonadaceae > Pseudomonas > Pseudomonas sp. EA_35y_Pfl2_R5. The sequence continues at coordinate 45,622 of NZ_CAXAOW010000016.1, forward strand.
GCTTTGGCCGCTGGGATGTGCTGGGCGCTGTATATCGTCTTCGGACAGAAAGCCGGTGCTGAACACGGCAAACAAACCGTCGCCCTGGGTACGATAGTCGCCGCGTTGCTGGTGTTTCCGATTGGCCTGTGGCAAGCCGGCAGCGGTTTGTTTTCAGTGGATCTGCTGCCCATCGCCCTCGGCGTAGCGGTACTCTCCTCGGCCCTGCCCTACAGCCTGGAAATGGTCGCACTGACCCGCCTGCCCGCGCGCACGTTCAGTGTCCTGATGAGCATGGAGCCGGCGATTGCCGCCCTCTCCGGTCTGCTGTTCCTCAGCGAGCGCCTGACCCTCAGTCAATGGCTGGCGATCAGCGCCATCATCCTCGCCTCGGCGGGCGCGGCGGCAACCATCAAACCGAAAGCCAAACCACTTTAAACCGAGGCTTCAGCCTCGCTGCTGAACTGCAATTCGGCCAGTCGCGCATACAGCGGACTACTGCTGACCAACTCGCTGTGGCTGCCGATAGCCGCCAGCTTGCCGTGCTCGATCACGGCGATGCGGTCAGCGCTTTTGACCGTCGCCAGGCGATGGGCGATCACCAGGGTGGTTCGCCCTTCCATCAGTGGCGGCAAGGCTTGCTGAATCAAGTGCTCGCTTTCGGCGTCCAGTGCACTGGTCGCCTCATCGAGCAGCAGAATCGGCGCATCCACCAGCAATGCCCGAGCAATTGCCAGACGCTGACGCTGTCCACCGGACAAGCCCAGCCCGGCGTCCCCCAGATGAGTCTGGTAGCCATTCGGCAGTTTCATGATGAATTCGTGGGCATGGGCGGCCCTGGCCGCTGCCTCTACTTCGGCCAGCGTCGCGCTGGTTTTGCCATAACGGATATTGTCCTCTACCGAGCCGAAGAACAGTGCCGGGTTCTGCGACACCAGGGCAAAGCTGCTGCGCAGTTCGCGCGGATCAAGCTGCTGGATTGGCACGCCATCAATCAGGATGCGGCCCTGCTGCGGGTCAAAAAAGCGCAGCAGCAGATCAAACAATGTCGATTTACCTGCGCCAGACGGCCCGACCAGCGCCAAGGTTTCCCCCGCTGCGACCTGCAGATCGATGCCATCCACGGCAAAACTGCCAGGGCGCGACGGATAAGCGAAACGCAGCTCTTGCAGCTCGATACGGCCCTGCACCGGCTGGGTCAGGTGCAAAGCATCCGTAGCCGGCGGGGTGATTTCATTGCGCGCCTGCAACAGCTCGGCGATACGTTCGGCGGCACCGGCAGCCCGTTGCAGCTCACCGATCACCTCGCTCAGCGTGCCAAAGGCCGAGCCGACGATCAGGCTGTAAAACACAAAGGCAGCCAACTCACCGCCGGAAATCCGCCCGGCAATTACGTCCATGCCGCCAACCCAAAGCATCACCCCCACCGCACCGAGCACCAGCACGATCACCACAGTGATCAGCCAGGCACGCTGGGCAATGCGCTGGCGCGCAGTGTCAAAGGCTGCCTCAGCGGACAGACCGAAACGGCGCTTGTCCTCATTTTGGTGGTTATAGGCCTGCACGGTCTTGATCTGCCCCAGCACCTCGCCAACATAGCTGCCGACATCCGCCACCCGATCCTGGCTCTGCCGTGACAGCGCACGCACGCGGCGGCCGAAAATCAGAATCGGCGCGACCACCAGCGGCAGCGCCATCAGCACGATGCCGCTGAGCTTGGCGTTAGTGACCACCAACAGCACGCTGCCGCCCACCAGCATGATCACGTTGCGCAGCGCCATCGACAGCGACGAGCCAATCACCGACTGCAACAGCGTGGTATCGGCCGTCAGCCGTGACTGAATCTCCGAGCTGCGGTTGCTCTCATAAAAGCCCGGATGCAGTTCGATCAGGTGGTTGAACACGCGCTTGCGGATATCGGCGACAAAGCGCTCGCCAATCCACGACACCAGGTAGAAACGGGTAAAGGTGCCAATGGCCAGCGCCAGCACCAGCACGAAGAACAGCCCGATGGACTGCTGCAGCGCCGCCGGCGACTGGGTCGCCAGGCCCTGGTCGACCAGCAGCTTGATGCCCTGGCCCATCGACAGGGTGATGGCGGCGGTAAACATCAGCGCCAGCAAGGCCCCGAACACGCGACCACGGTACGGTGCAATAAAGCGCCAGGCCATACGCAGGGCATTGCGCTGACGAGAAGACAGGATCGAAAGCATGGAGGCTCGCTGGGGCGCTGACGCCCGTTAATGAGGAGGCGATTGCGGCGTTTCCGCCCGCCAGGCCAGCCAACACAGCGCCAGGGCGGCGAGGTTGGTGCTCAGCGGATTGAACGCCTGCAGCAGTAGATGGGGGCTGAATAGCGCTACATCAAGCAGCAGCCCAATCAACAGCACGCCGGCTAGCAGCAAGGGCCAGCGCTGACGCCGCCACAGCAGCAATAAACCCAGGATGATTTCCGCCAGACCAGCGATGCGCGCCACCCACTCGGGGGCAGGTAAGCCGTGGGCCTGGATCATCGCCAGCTCATCCGGGCTCAACCAGAGAATCTTCGGCACCAGGCCGTGCCAGATAAACACCAGGGCCAGGGCGATACGCGCGCCCCAGGCGATCTGCTGTAAACGGGGATCAGTCATGCAAAAAGCGCCGGGCATGGTCGGCGCTGGGTATCAGGCAACTGTCGTAGCGACCAAATAGCCGGTAGCGATTTAACGCAATACGGTCATAGCACCAGTCACGCAGCGGACGCGGAATCAGCCGCAGCCACGCTAGAAAACGCCATGGACTGGGCAATTGCGCAACGATACGCAGCACGGCATCCGAACGCAGCAGCATCTGGCCATTCTCGATTAGCGCCATGGTATCGAAGCGCTCGGTCGGCAAACCGCCCCACGCCAACAACGCCTGGCCCTGTTCAGACTGCACCGAAGCCAGGCGAAAGCGCTGCTCAGTATCATGGCGAATCAGAAACTTCGCCCAGCCGTTGCACAGCTTACATACCCCATCAAACAGCACCACGCGTTCGCCGGGCTGGATAAGCGGTGGCGGTGTTTGTGATTGCTCCTGCATAGCCAACTCCTGCTGCACAGCCCTCAGGCTGCGGGAATACGGTAATGACCGGTAATCTTAAAGCTGAAGAGAATGTCCTCTTCCTGGGTGCCGCGGCCGATATTGTGCAGCACCAGGGGCACGCCGCTGCTGGCCTGGCGGTCACTGATAATGCCGATATGGGCCAGGCCGCCACCCAGATCCCAGGTGACAATATCGCCGGCGCGGTAGCCCGCCGCATCCTGGCTGACTGGTAGCCCCCAGCCCTGGCGTTTAAACCAGGTCATCAGGTTCGGCACACGGCGGTGGTCGATATTGCTGTCGGGCCGGCTTAGCCCCCAGTTCTTTGGATACAGGCGAAAATTCGCGCGCATGTCCTGATGCACCGCCTGCTGCAAATCCAAGCCTTGCTGGCGCAGCGCGCGGATTACCACATCGGTACACACGCCGGTATTGAGCGGCACATCGCCACTGGGGTAACTCAGGCGGCGATAGGCGGGATCGTAGCTCAGGGTTACGCCGACCTGCTCGCGGGCGGCCGTGACCAGGGTATCGGCCTGCAGCGCCCAGGCCTGGACGCTCAGCAGAATGCTCAACGCGAACAGCAGAATCGCCCGCATAACATCTCCTTAATAGTTCAGCGGCTACTTGCCTACGGGATACAGCAGCTCTTCCTTATAACCGGCCCACACGCGCACTACATCGGGAAAGACATCGTCCAACGCTATATCACCGCTGTCGACCAGCAGCGGCCGGCCCTCCAGCGTGCCAAGTTTGCGTTTGGTGGCGACCACCCGCAGGTTGTCCAAGCCTATAGCGCGCAGCACCCGTGGGCTGATCTGCTGGTTGCCGCGACCGATAATATGACCCTGGCCACCAATCGCAGTCACTAGCAGCCGCGCTGGATGGCCGTCAATCAGTTCAAACAGCTGCGCTTCGGTTACATCGCTGGCCAGTAGCTGACCATTCTCGATCACATCGACGCCGAGCAAGCTGGTCTGCAAGCCGAGGTTCTGCGCCAAACCATGCAGCGTCGAACCAGGGCCGAACACATAGCGCACATCGGTTTCCCAGCTGTCCTGTAACCAGTCAGCCAGATCATTCAGCACCAGCTCTTCAGACTCCATACCGCCCTGCTTGACCTGTTGCACATAGCCACCTTCCTGCGGCACCGTCAGTTCACCGTACCAACGCGCCGTTACGCGCCCTTCGCGCAAGGCGTTTTCATCAATATCACGCACTTCGCCACTGCTCAGGCGCACCAAGCCGCCTTCAATCAGTCGCGCAGTCAATTCGCCGGCGGCGCGCGGGCTGATGGCGTAAACCCCGGACTGAATCTTTACCCCTGCCGGTATCCCCAGCACCGGCTGGCCTTCGCGTACTGCGGCGCAGATATCCCGCGCCGTACCATCGCCACCAGCGAACAGAATCAGCGCCACGCCGGCATCCTGCAGCAACTCAACCGCCTGACGGGTATCGGCGGCGCTGCTTGGAGCTGCGCCCAATTCGCCGACCACGCGGTGGACAAAGCCCATCTCGCTCAACAGATCCGCACCCATGGCGCCGGGAAAGGTGACGAATTCCAGGCGCTCACGCAGTGGTAGCAGCTCCTCAAGAGCCGTTTGCGTACGCAACGCCGACTTGGCCTCGACACCCAGAGCCAGAGCCTGTTCGGCCATGCCGTCACTGCCCTTGAACCCCGCCGGGCCGCCCAGCCCAGCCAATGGGTTGATGATCAGACCAATATGGAAAAGCCCCATAACACCCTCTAATTCAATAACTGCCTGCTCAATGCCTACCTGTCCCTGGCACAGTGCCTGCAAAGCTGACTTGCCCTGTGCCTTGCGGCGGTTTTCTGCCGTCGCAGTTGTCATAGCGCCTTCATCTAACACTCATAAAATCGCGCTAACCGATGAGGAGACAAGCCATGCACAGCCACCAACAGAATTCGCAAAAAGCCACCACAATGCCGGTAGGCGGCTTTGTCATCGACGCCCAGGGCCGCGAAATCCCGATCACCGAAGAGATGATCCAGCAGGCCTGCAGCGCGCTGGAAAAAGCTCAAAAAGAAGAACCTCAAGCCAAGTAAGCATGCCTTTTGTAGGGTGGATGACGTTTTTCATCCACCATTGAGGCCGCTGATGGTGGATGAGTAACGCGCCATCCACCCTACCCCTTCAGCTTCGCGCCCAACGCCTGCACCAGGCTTAACAACGCCGGCGCTTCACCCTTAACACAAACCTTGAGCCCGTCGATTTCCCGGCGCATTGGGTAGTGTTTGCGTAGGCCATCAAAAGCCGCACGCCGCGTTGCCGCATCGCCCTGCAGGCTCCGGCGAAAATCCGCATCATCGCGGCGCGGGTCATACACCGCGCGGCAGATGCTAGCTAGGGCCCAGGCCGGATTGGCGCAGGCATCGATAATCAGCTCACTCAGCCAGGCGGCTGGCATCAGTTGTTCCAGCTCAACGCTGGGCGCCACGCCCAGGTGTTGACACAGCGCCTGATAAATCTGCGCCGTGCCGCGCAGCTTGCCGTCGAGGCTGTAACCGGCAATATGCGGCGTGGCGATGCGGCATAACGCGGCCAGATCAACATCCACCAGCGGCTCGCCTTCCCAGACATCCAGCACCACCTGCAGATCGCTGCGTTGCGGCAACAGCTCGAGCAAAGCCTGGTTATCCACCACCGCGCCACGGCTGGCGTTGATCAGCCAACTGCCTGGCGTCAATGCTGCCAAGCGCGCAGCATCGAATAGATGGTGAGTGGCATGCTCGCCGATGCGTTCAAGTGGCGTATGCAGGCTGATCACATCGCACTGCTCCAACACCTGCTGCAAACTGACGAAATCACCACCCTCAGCGGCCTGACGCGGCGGATCGCAGACCAGCACACGCCAGCCCAGACCACGCAGCACCTTAAGCAGACGACTGCCAACCTGCCCAGCACCGATTACCCCGTATGTGCGACTGGCCAGGTCGACACCCTGCTGCTCGGCCAATACCAGCAGGCTGCCCAGCACATAGTCGACCACGCCACGGGCATTGCAGCCCGGCGCACTGGCCCAGGTGATACCAGCCTGCTGGAAGTAGTCGAGGTCCAGATGGTCGGTGCCGATGGTGCAGGTGCCAACAAATTTAACCGCCGACCCTTCGAGCAGCATGCGATTCACCTGGGTCACCGAACGCACCAGCAGCAAGTCGGCATCGGCGACAGCAGTTGCATCGATGCTGCGGCCGGGCAGGCGGCGAACTTCACCAAAACCGGCAAAGAATTCGTCAAGCAGAGGGATATTTTCATCGGCGACTATGCGCATAGCAGGCTCCGTAAATCAGGCGGGCATTCTAACCTGACATATGCGGTTGGCTAGGACGCTGCGCCTCCAATCAGCAATTGCTTAAAGATGTCGCCTTTAGGATTCCTGACCACCCTGTCAAGGCGTAGACTGCGCGGTTTCCCGACACCCTGCCGGATACCCCTCCATGCTTGCCCAAACCCGCTTGCAACGCGCCAGCACCGAACTTTACGGCCTGCTGAAGCTCGCGACGCCGATCATCATTGCCCAGTTGGCCAACACTGCCATGGGCTTCGTCGACACCGTGATGGCCGGCCGGGTCAGCCCGCAGGATCTGGCCGCCGTGGCGCTGGGCAATTCGATCTGGGTGCCGGTTTTTCTGCTGATGACCGGAGTTCTGCTGGCCACCACACCCAAGGTCGCGCAGCGCTTTGGCGCAGGTGCGCATACCGAGATTGGTCCGTTGGTGCGCCAGGCGCTGTGGTTGGCCCTGGCGGTGGGCATCGCGGCGGCGGTGATGCTGTGGAATGCGGAAATCATCCTTACCCTGATGAACGTCGACCCCGCGTTGATCAAACCGGCCATGGGCTACCTGCGCGCGGTGGCGTGTGGCTTCCCGGCCGTGGCGCTGTACCACGTGCTGCGTTGCTTCAGCGATGGCTTGGGGCATACCCGGCCGAGCATGGTCTTCGGTCTGTGTGGGTTGGCGCTAAACATCCCGCTCAATTACATCTTTATCTACGGCAAGCTCGGCCTGCCGGCCATGGGCGGCGTCGGCTGCGGCTGGGCCACAGCTCTGGTCATGGTGTTTATGTTTGTGAGCATGCTCTGGTGGGTGAGGTGGGCACCGTTTTATCAGCCGAGCAAAATCTTTAGCCATTTCGAATGGCCGCAGTGGCCGGTGCTCAAGCGCTTGCTCTCGGTCGGCCTGCCGATTGGCATTGCGGTGTTTGCTGAGTCGAGCATATTCGCGGTGATTGCACTGCTGATCGGCGGCCTGGGTGCCACCGTGGTGGCCGGTCACCAGATCGCCCTCAACTTCAGCTCCATGGTGTTTATGATCCCCTACTCCCTGGGCATGGCCGCCACCGTGCGCGTCGGCCAGGCGCTGGGCCGCGGCGAGGCACGCGAAGCACGCTTTGCTGCTGGGGTGAGCATGGCGGCAGCACTGGGCTATGCATGCCTGTCCGCCAGTCTGATGTTGCTGCTGCGCGAACAGATTGCGCAAATCTATACCCCAGACACGGCCGTGATCGCTGTAGCCACGACGTTGCTGGTGTACACCGCACTGTTTCAATTCTCCGATGCGATTCAGGTCACCGCCGCCGGGGCACTGCGCGGCTATCAGGACACCCGGGTCACCATGATTCTGACCCTGTTTGCCTATTGGGGCATCGGTTTGCCGGTGGGCTACACGCTTGGGCTTACCGATTGGTTCGGCGAACCCAGTGGCCCCAGCGGACTCTGGCAAGGCTTGGTGGTTGGCCTGACCTGCGCCGGCGGCATGCTCGCCGTGCGCTTGGCAGGCAGCGCACGCAAACGTATTCGAGCCGCTAAGATGGCCTGATGAATGCTCGCCTGCTGTTTCTGATTACTGCACTTTGCCTGTGCGCCTGCACCCCAGCCGATGATGGGCTGGCGCTGCAGGCCGATTACCTGCAGCGTTTGAGCAATGCTCTGGACGTCGAATCGGCAACCGCTTTCGACTCTGCCGAGCTGACCCGTTACCGCCTGCCAGCCCGCCGTGAGCGTCTGCTGAATATTGCCGAAGTGCGCATCAGCCTGCTTGAGCTGCTGGTCGAGATCCGCCGGTGCCCGGCCTTGCAACAACAGATCAGCCTGCGCAATAACAGCCTGGGCAAACAGCTGACGCCCAGCAGTCGCCTGGCTTACGAAGGTGATCTGTTGCGCGCGATTGATGCCTGCCGCGAACACCTGCGCAGGGAGAATCAAGATCCACTGCTCGGCACTCTTGACCAGTTGGCTGCCGATAAACGCGGGCAACTGCCCGACGTGTTCTGGAATGCCTTGAATGCCAGCCCGGAATTTGAGCGCTACTTGCGCTTTGCCGAGCAAACTTTGCCGCCAAACGCTGGTGAAGATAACGCCGCTCTGGATGCCCTGGCGCAGTTGGCCACACTCGGCCGCGCCCTGCCCGCCACATTGCCGCCGAGTGGCGAACAGCTTGATCCGCTGTTTTTCGCCTTGCATGCCAGCGATCAGGGCGGCCAGCTGATCAGCAGCCTGGTCAGCCTGACCCATAACCTTAATCAAGGCAGCGATATGTTAGAAAGCCGCCAAGAACAGCGGCCGCTCTGCCCAACAGGCAAGGCCACCGAGCGCGGGCGTATTGTGCAAAACATCTTCGTTAAGTATTACGCCGGCAGCCTGCAACCCTATCTGGCGCAGGTGGATCAACAAGGGCAGGCCTGGAGCAGAAGCTTGCGTGCCCTCAGCGAGGTGACGCAGATACCGCCCGCAACCCGTCAGTACCTGCAACGCCTGAGCGGCCCAGAGACTTCGTTATGGGCGGATTTTCAGCAGGCGACTGCACGCCATGTGCGCAGCTGGCAGGAGTTGCTAAATAGCTGCGGCCTGGCTCCCGGTCAGTCGGGGTGGAACGCCAACGCCGATAGCGCCGACCAGTAGGCCTCGGACAACAGCTCGCGCCCCGCCAACAGATGGGCCAGGTAATCGGCGCTGGGTAGCAGGCCCTCTGCGCGAAAGGCCGGGTTGGCGATATACACCCAGGCTGGCTGTAGGCCATGGGCTGCGACAATCGTCAGGCGCTCACGGCTGTAATAGATAGGCGTGCCTTCGAAGTGATCCAGCTTGGCGATCTCGCCAGCGTCCTGCAGGCGATAGAGCACGCCCTCCACTACGCTGCCGTGCTGGTGGCGAATATTGGCGTAAGCCCGCCCCGGTGCACGGTCCGCCGCGCGTTTGTTAAAGCACAGACTGTAACCCGGCAGATGCCCAGGTAATGCCTCCAGCACCGTCAGGCCACGGGCCTGCATGCGTGCCGGGTTCATATTCGAGCCGTAGGCGAAGTACCAGTTGTCCCAGGCGCTGTGAGCATGTAACGAGCGAAGGCCAGGCAAGGCAAAAACAGGCGAGGACGCCGAGTTTACTGGCTGTAAATGAACGTCCGAGGCTGTTTTTAACGCAGCATGGTCGAGCGCAGTAGTGCTCACATCGTCTGGCATTAATCGAACTTCTTGCGGATCAAGTACAGATAGGTCGCACCGTCCTCAGCCTGCTCCACCAGTTCATGGCCGAGAAACACACAGAACTTGGGAATATCGCGGCGGGTCGAGGGATCGGTAGCAATCACCTTGAGCAGGCCACCGGCCTGCAGGTCGCGCACCTTGTTGTGCAACATCATCACCGGCTCGGGGCAGTTGAGTCCGGTGGCATCAAGGGTGGCATCGGGAATGGCGGTGGTTTGCAAAGACATCGGCGGGCTCCAGTAGCAGGCCGCTATTCTCGCGCAAAGTTGACCCCCAGGTCATCTAGCCCTGATGGAAAACTGCTGTGTACCGATGCTGGCCCGACAACAGGTCAACACAACCTTGGATGGGCAGGCAGCCACGTCCTGATCAGGCAGGCTGCGCAGCGCCAACCCGTCCAATAAGAGCCATTTATGCGCCTTGCCCTGCTCTTCGCCGTCCTGCTACTCAGCGGCTGCGCCGCCCGCGATCAACTACCGGATTTCAGCGCCAGCGCGCAGCAGGACCTGCCTGCGACCTATTTCGACGCGGTAATTTATGGTCGCGACGGCACCCGATTGTCGGCCACGGTGTTCCAACCCGCGCTCAAAGTGGGCGAACAGGCGCCGGTGATTGTGCATACCCATGGCTGGGGCGGCTGGCGCGTCACCCGACCGAACGGTTTCTACGGCACTCGCATGATGTCCGGCCGCGCTGCAATTAAAGCCTGGCAGGCCGGTTACTGGGTGATCAGCTACGACCAGCGCGGCTGGGGCGGCAGCGATGGCGATATCGAAATGATGAATCCCGAGTACGAGGTGCAGGACGCACTGGCGGTAATAGACTGGGCTGCAGCCAATTTGCCGCGCCTTAGCATGGACGCACCGAATGACCCCAAGGTCGGCATGCTCGGTGAAAGCTATGGCGGCGCCGTGCAGCTACTGGCCTCCGCGACCGATCCACGTATCGACGCTATTGTGCCGATTGCCACCTGGTACGACCTCAGCGAAGCCCTGGCCCCGGACAGCCATATGAAAGTCGGCTGGACCGGTGTGCTGCTCAGCCTGGGCCTGTCGACCGGTTATGACCTGGGTAAGTTCGTTCAGGCGCCTTACCTGAAAAGCGCCGACGGCCGTATGCGTGAAGCGGTGCGCGCCGAACTCAAGGCTCACAGCCTGACCAGCTACTGCGCACGCGGTCAGCGTCCGCATGCCGATGCTCTGCTGATTCAGGGCATGCGCGACACCCTGTTCCCGCTCAACCAGGGCCTGGCGATTCGTGATTGCCTGCAACAAGGTGAGCGCGACGTACGCCTGCTCGGCATGCAAGGCGGGCATATCCTGCCGCCGCCGCTGCAACACTGGAGTGGCCTGCCGCCGTTCAACAACGAAGCGGTGCTGCACTGCGATGGCCGGGCGATCAACCTCTACCAGAGCATCGTCAGCTGGTACGAAGACAAACTACGCGGGCGCAAGGGCGTGGCCGCGAGCATTCCCGAGTTCTGCGTCAGCCTTAATCTGGATCAGGGCCTGGCCTTGCAGCAACTGCCTACCAACCAGCGGATCGCGCTACCGGCCACCGTGATCCGGCCGCTTAGCAGCGGGCTGCTGCAACCATCGCGCTTTATCCCGCTGCAACAGGTACAGAGGAGCAGCGCCCTGGTCGGCGTGCCGCGCGTACATCTGGAAAACGCCGCACAGTTGCCGACGCTGTTTGCCGCCTTGGTGGTCAAACGCGCCAACGGCACTAGTGAGGTGCTGAGCGAGCAAGTCACCCCGCTAAACGGCCAGGCCAGCACCGAACTGGCGGCCGTCAGCGCACAGCTGCAACCGGGCGACACCTTGGGTTTGCGTATCAGCGGTTTTAGCGGCCAATACCTGCTTAACAGCTCCTGGCAGCTCTCCAGCAGCACCCTGCAAGGGACGCTCGAACTGCCGCGCCTGCTGCCACTCTTGCAACAGCTAGTTGAAAAGTAGACAGCATAGGATCAGCTGCGGCGCTATGTAGGGTGGATGACGCCGTTTTCATCCACCATCGATGTTGGTGGATGGGTAAAACGTCATCCACCCTACACTGGCCAAACATTGAAGCTATTTGCTTAAGCGACGCAGGTGGCAGGTCACTTCCTCACGGTCGTGATAGAGCTGCTTGCAGGCAATCGCGACCTTGATCTTGCGCTCGGCGAAGCCGTCTTCCAGGCGTTGCAGCAGGCGGCGCACTTCGGCGTAGCGCTGCTTCATCGGCAACTTGAGGTTGACCACCGCCTCACGGCAGTGACCCTCACCGATCCAGGCTTCCAGCAAGGCAGCGCTGCGCGCGGGTTTTTCGACAATGTCGCAAACCATCCAGTCAACCGGATGTTTGGGCTTCCAGGTGAAGCCGTCGACCATCAAATGGGTTACCAAACCGCTATCCATCAGGCTTTCGGCCATCGGCCCGTTGTCGATGGCGGTGACCAGCATGCCGCGTTTGACCAGCTGATAGGTCCAGCCACCCGGCGCGGCGCCCAGATCGACCCCGGTCATCTCATCCGATAGACGCTCATCCCATTGCTCGCGCGGGATAAAGGTGTGCCAGGCCTCTTCCAGCTTGAGGGTCGAGCGGCTCGGCGCCTCGCGGGGGAACTTCAAACGTGGAATGCCCATGGGCCAGATCGCCGAGTTGTTCGCTTCGGCCATGCCGACAAACACCTCGCGACCGCTCTTGAAGGTCAGCAGCAGACGCGGCTTGTGCGCATCCTCGACCAGTTTGCCGGCTTTGCTCAGGGCATTGCGCAGTGGTGCCTCGAATTTCTTGCAGAAGTTCGACAGTTCCTTGCCATCGTTGGTATCCAGCACTTCCAGCCACAGGCTGCCGAATACCGGCGAGCCTGTCAGATGGGCAAGCAGCACGCTGATGCGATCCAGCTCCGGCAAGTCGATAAATACCCCACGCGCCCACTGCCGTGGAAAGATCAGCTGATTGATACGCACACCGCGCATCAGGCGCTCGGCACCATCGTCCTCGGTGCAGATAAATTCGGCGCAGGCGGTGCTGGGCTTGGCCTTGGCGTAACCGGCAACATCCAGGCGCGCCGCATGTTCGGCAATCTCCGCACACACCTCGTTTTCAAAACCGGGCCGGCAGTGCAGTAGCAAGGTATTCATAGGGACTCTCCTCAAGGCGCGCATCATAGCCGAGTCGGGAACCCTCAGCGCTTGCAACCTGTCCAGTTAAAGGGCAGCAATCACCAAACAGAGCTAGTTTAAGACTCTGTTGCAAACAACTCGGCTTGCACCGTGACAAGCCCCAGGAGACGCGCAATGCCTTCCTTAGACAGCCTGAACAGCCGCCGCAGCCTTGATGTAGAGGGCCAGACCTTCCACTACTTCAGCCTTCTCGAAGCCGCCAAGTCCCTCGGTAATATCGACCGTTTGCCGATGTCGTTAAAAGTGCTGCTAGAGAATCTGTTGCGCTGGGAGGATGGTAAAACCGTCACCGGCAACGACCTGCAAGCCATGGCCGATTGGCTGAAAACCCGCAGTTCGGAGCGCGAAATCCAGTACCGCCCCGCCCGGGTCTTGATGCAGGACTTTACCGGCGTACCGGCGGTAGTCGACCTGGCCGCCATGCGCGATGCCATGGCCAAAGCTGGCGGCGACCCGCAGAAGATCAACCCGCTGTCGCCGGTGGATCTGGTGATCGACCATTCGGTAATGGTGGATAAATTCGCCAGCTACGCGGCCTTCGGCGAGAACGTCACTATCGAGATGCAGCGAAACGGCGAGCGCTACGCCTTTCTGCGCTGGGGCCAGCACGCTTTCGACAATTTCAGCGTAGTGCCGCCAGGCACCGGTATCTGCCATCAGGTCAATTTGGAATACCTTGGCCGCACCGTGTGGACCCAGGAAGAAAACGGCCAGACCTTCGCCTTTCCCGACACCCTGGTCGGCACTGACTCGCACACCACCATGATCAACGGCCTCGGCGTACTCGGCTGGGGCGTCGGCGGCATTGAGGCGGAAGCAGCGATGCTCGGCCAGCCGGTGTCAATGCTGATCCCCGAAGTAATCGGCTTCAAGCTCAGCGGCAAGCTGCGCGAAGGTATCACCGCCACCGACCTGGTGTTAAATGTCACGCAGATGCTGCGCAGCAAGGGCGTCGTCGGCAAGTTCGTCGAGTTCTACGGCGACGGCCTGGCCGAGCTGCCCCTGGCGGATCGCGCGACCATCGCCAATATGGCTCCCGAATACGGCGCCACCTGCGGCTTCTTCCCGGTCGATGAAATCACCCTTCGCTATCTGCGCCTGTCCGGTCGCCCCGAGCAGACGGTGAAACTGGTCGAGGCCTACTGCAAGGCTCAGGGCCTATGGCGCGAGCAGGGCCAGGAGCCGGTATTCAGCGACAGCCTGAGCCTGGACATGAACAGCGTCGAAGCCTGCCTGGCCGGACCGAAGCGCCCGCAAGACAGGGTTACCCTGCCCCAGGTCAAACAGGCCTTCGACGACTTCGTCGGCCTACAGCTCAAACCCACCACCAAGGAAGAAGGTCGCCTGCTCAGTGAAGGCGGTGGCGGCACAGCCATCGGCAGCGATGAATCTTGTGAGGCATACGAGTATGAGTACGAAGGCGAAACCCACAGACTGCGCAACGGTGCGGTGGTGATCGCCGCCATCACCTCCTGCACCAACACGTCCAACCCCAGTGTGATGATGGCCGCCGGCCTGCTGGCGAAAAAGGCCTGCGAGAAAGGTCTGCAGCGCAAACCCTGGGTCAAGAGTTCCCTGGCACCGGGCTCCAAGGTGGTCACCGACTACTTCAAGGCAGCCGATCTGACTCAGTACCTCGACCGCCTGGGCTTCAACCTGGTCGGTTACGGCTGCACCACCTGCATCGGCAATTCCGGACCGCTGCTCCCCCCCATCGAACAGGCGATCCAGCAACACAGCCTAACAGTGGCCTCGGTACTTTCCGGCAACCGCAACTTCGAAGGCCGCGTGCATCCGCTGGTGAAAACCAACTGGCTGGCCTCGCCGCCACTGGTGGTGGCTTATGCCCTGGCCGGCAGTGTGCGCCTGGATCTGAGCAAAGACCCTCTGGGTATCGATAGCAGCGGTGAGCCGGTGTACCTGCGCGATATCTGGCCAAGCCAGGCGGAAATCGCCGAGGCGATTCAGAAGGTCGATACCGCAATGTTTCATAAGGAATATGCCGAAGTGTTTGCCGGCGATGAGCACTGGCAAGCGATCCAGGTGCCGCACACCGACACTTATGCCTGGCAGGCCGACTCCACCTACATCCAGCATCCGCCGTTTTTCGAGGCCATCAACGAGGCGCCGCCGCATATCGGCGATATCCATCAGGCACGCATCCTCGCCCTGCTCGGCGACTCGGTGACCACCGACCATATCTCGCCGGCCGGCAACATCAAGGCAGACAGCCCTGCCGGCCGCTACTTACGTGAACACGGTGTCGCACCTGCAGACTTCAACTCCTACGGCTCACGCCGCGGCAACCATCATGTGATGATGCGCGGCACCTTTGCCAATATCCGCATCCGCAATGAAATGCTCAACGGCGAGGAAGGCGGCAACACCTTACACGTGCCCAGCGGCGAGCAATTGGCGATCTACGACGCGGCCATGCGTTATCAGGAACAAGGCACGCCGCTAGTGGTGATTGCCGGTAAGGAATACGGCACAGGCTCGAGCCGCGACTGGGCCGCCAAGGGCACCAACCTGCTGGGCATCAAGGCGGTGCTCGCGGAAAGCTTCGAGCGCATCCACCGCTCCAACTTGGTCGGCATGGGCGTGCTGCCATTGCAGTTCAAGCCCGGGCAAAACCGCACAACCCTGCAGCTCAACGGTAGGGAAATACTCAATATATGCGGCCTGGATGGTGTCGAGCTGCACCCCTCAATGCCCCTGTCCCTGGACATCCTGCGCGAGGACGGCAGCCGTGAGAGCTTCGAAGTCGTATGCCGCATCGATACCCTCAATGAAGTGGAGTATTTTAAGGCCGGCGGCATCCTCCACTACGTGCTGCGCCAGTTGATCGCGGCCCGTTGAGGCGGGCCTTATCGTTGAACTGATTATTAAATTTCAGACTCAAGCGGCCGATTACCTGACATCGACCAAAGGAATGCCAGCACCATGCGCAATAACCAACCCATTACCCAACGCGAGCGCACCTTCCCCGCGCAACAACGCCTGATCTCCACCACCGACCTCAAAGGCCAGATCACCTACTGCAACGACGCCTTTGTCGAGATCAGCGGGTTTAGTCACGATGAGCTGCTTCGTGCGCCGCACAACTTGGTGCGCCACCCGGACGTGCCTGCAGCCGTGTTCCAGCATATGTGGGACACCCTGAAGAAGGGCCGCCCATGGATGGGCATCGTCAAGAACCGCTGCAAGAACGGTGATCATTACTGGGTCAACGCCTACGTCACGCCAGTAACGGAAAACAATCAGGTGGTGGGCTACGAATCAGTACGGGTAAAGCCGACTACCGAGCAGGTACGTCGCGCCGAGGCGCTGTATCAACGTATCAACAGTGGCAAATCGGCGATCCCCAACAGTGATCGCTGGCTGCCAATAGTGCAGGACTGGTTGCCGTTTATCCTGGTCAGCCAGGTCGGCTTTCTGATCGGCGTATGGCTCGACTCCAGCTGGGGCTTTGCCATCGCCGCCGGTTTGTCGGTGCCACTGGGACTGGCCGGGTTGAACTGGCAACAACGCGGCCTCAAGCGCCTGCTGCGCCTGGCCGACCAGACCACTTCCGACCCGCTGATTGCGCAGATGTACACCGACAGCCGCGGTGCCCAGGGCCGCCTGGAGATGTCCATTCTCAGCCAGGAGGCCCGCCTGAAAACCTGCTTGACCCGCCTGCAGGACACCGCCGAGCAGCTCACCCAGCAAGCCAAACAGGCCGACAGCCTCGCACACAACAGCTCCGCCGGGCTTGAGCGCCAGCGCAGCGAAACTGACCAGGTGGCCACGGCCATCAATGAAATGGCCGCCACTACCCTGGAAGTCGCGAGCAACGTGGCCCGCACCGCCATCGCCACCCAGGATGCCAACCGCCTGACCAGCGCCGGCCGTGGCATTGCCAGCGAAACCCGCCTGGCCATTCAGCGCCTGTCGCAATCGGTCGGTGATACCGGTGAAACGGTGACCCGCCTGGCCCAGGACAGCAATGAGATCGGCGGCGTGGTCGATGTGATCAAAGGCATCGCCGACCAGACCAACTTGCTCGCCCTCAACGCCGCCATCGAGGCTGCACGCGCTGGTGAAATGGGTCGTGGCTTCGCCGTAGTCGCCGATGAAGTACGTTCATTGGCGCAGCGCACCGCCGAATCCACCGGGCAGATTCACCAGTTGATCGCCAAGCTGCAGCGCACCGCCGAAGAAGCGGTGCTGACCATGGAAGTTGGCCGCAAACAAGCCGACGAAGGGGTTGAGCGCGTGCAGCAAGCGGATGAGGCTCTGGCCGGCATCAGTGATGCGGTAGCCAATATCACCGACATGGCCAACCAGATCGCCGCCGCTGCCGAGGAGCAAAGCGCAGTGGCCGATGAGGTCAATCGCAGTATCACCACCATCGCCCAACTGGCCGACCAAACCGCCGGCGAAGCGCATGACACCGCTCTGCTCAGCGAAGCCCTGACGGCAACCGCGCAGGGCCAGTACGCGCTGGTAGAACGCTTTAACCGCTAGCCTGAGCACCAGGCAGCAGCCGCTCCCGGCGGCTTGCTGCCTATCCTCCTCCAACCCCTACAGATTCTCGTAGCGGTTCATATCCAGCACGCCGGCTTCCAGCGGTTCGGTTTGCTGGATATATGTCGACATATCGTGGAAGTAGCGCCAGAACTCTGGGTGTGTACGGCGAATACCCCAACGCTCGACGACTTTCTCGAAGGCTTTTGCATCGCGCGCCTGCTCCAGCGCCGTAACAAACTCCGCCGCCTGCTCAATCTGGATATTGAAGATAAAGTTCGGGTAGCTGCTAAGCACGCCCGGGTACACCGTCAAGGTATCCAACCCAGGCTGGTAGCGCAGCTCCTCACCGAGCATAAAGGCCACGTTGGTGTGCGCACGGTTGCGTAGCAGGCTGTAGACCTCGCGCTGACCATTGGCCATTTCCAGGCGCAGCAACGTTGCCTCCGGCAGTTGCTTGATCACCTTGAGCGTGCCACCTGGTTTGCCGGTCAGACGGCTCAGCGATTGTTCGGCGCGCTGCAATTCGGCGTCCAGCCCCGAGCGGTGGCAATGCGCACCAGTACAGCGGTTGATCGGGTCTGGACGTGCATTGAGGCTGCCATAACGGGCCAGCAGGGCTTCGACAAAACTGCCTTTGGGCTCACTGCCTGGCAGCTGCAAGGCGCTCGGGCTATCACGGTCGATAGCCTGATAGTCCAGCCAGGCCTTGAGTTTGCCGCTGCTCTGGTACCAATCATCCAGGTAGCCCTGGCGCGATTCGGCCGGCATCAAACGCAGGAAGTTGACCTCGGCACCATTGCGGATCAAATCGAAATACAACCGCGTCTGCGCCTGGTGTGACACGTTACCGAACACATCGAAGTTCACCACCAGTTGGTAATAGGTGCGCTCCAACAACGGAAAATCCAGCCACCAGAGGGTTTGCGGCACTTCGCCAATCAGACCTTTACGCACTGACGCACTGTCATGCTGGCGAAAGATCGACAGCAGCGCGTTGTCGTTACCGGCCCAGATATGCGACCAGCTCGGCGCAGGCGTATCGGCATAGCGCTGCATGCGCAGCGCTTCGTACTGATTACGCTTGTCACGGTAGGTACGCCACAGGCCGATCAAGTCACCAATGCTGTCCTGCTGCCCAGGCATGGCCAGCAGCTCCTTGGCTTGATCGCGATACTCGGGGTCGGTGATATACAGATCGTGCTGCGGGTCTTGGAACACCGCCCAAAAGTTATCGCGAATCACATCGGTGGCGATCTGCCCGCGGCACACCGGGCCGCGAATAAAGGTGCGCACGAAGTATTCGGCGTTATCCAGCATAAATTGGTAACGCGCCTGCGCCGGAATCGCGGCAAAGGTCTCGAATGGGTTGGCGCGGCGCAGGACGCCATAGCCCGGCACCGCATCCGCCTGCCAATCGGTGGCGAAAAACAGCTCTTTAATCCGCGCCAGCTTTGCCGCACTCAGCCCATAAGTGATGTGAGTCTTGTGCACGATAACGCCCTGCACCGGCGTGAGGCGGTAATAGAACTGGTTGCCGGGGTCCTCATTGGGCAGGCGCGTGGCGATGATATCCACCGGCTTACCGCTGGGCGTACGCGAGCGCACCATTTGAAAGAAATGTCCCGGCTCGCCATCGGCAAAATGCAGGTGGGCAAGAAACAGATGCTCATAGAGCCAGCGCGATACCAGCGCCTCGCGGGCGCCGGGGGCGTTCATAAAGGTTTCCCAGGTGGCGATCTGCTGCGCCTCGGCTGTGCTGGCCTGCAACGCTTGCTGATCGACCAGCGCGCCCTGCTCCAACCAAGACCGCAGCGTCTGATAGTCGGCCTCGCCCATACCGGTCACCGCGAACGGCATACCGGCTTGCGGATTATTGCGGGCAAACGCTTCAAACTCCTGCGGCAACGGACATTGGTTGACCCGGTCGATACTGATATCCAGCTCCGCAGGCAGCTTGCTATTGGCAGCCAACGGTTGCTGATGGCCCAACTCGAGCATGCGCGCCAGCAACGCAGCCTGACTGCCCTGTGCGTCCAGCACCGAGGTAAAACCCTTGCGCTGCCAGGCAGCCGGGCTATGAGCATCGACAAACAAGCGCGTGGTGGCCTGCGCCTGGGTGCGCGTGCCGTTGTACACCGTGGCCTTGCTGGCACCGCGTTGCACGCCATCACCACTGCCCAGGTTGAGCTGACAGGCCGCGTCGTAGCAGGCATGGCAGGCCACACAGTTCTTGGTAAAAATCGGTTGGATATCACGGCTGTAGGAAATGGGTTCAGCCGCCTGTAATGAGCCGATGAACAACAAACACATGCCAAGCAGTAAGCGGCAGACCATGGAAACATCTCTAGAATGGCTTAAGCGCCGATTCTAGCTGGCGCCGGCTGACCAAGGCCAATCCGCGAACATGAGCTAGATTCATGTAAAAGCGCAACCCACTGCAAAAGCGTGCAGCTTTGTTATCATCGCGCATCTTTTTTTCACGCGTCCCAGGTAGTTATCTCCATGTCTCTGTCCGATCGCAGCGCCCGCCTTAACGCACTTCAGCAAGCCCTGAAGGAACGCATCCTGATCCTCGACGGCGGTATGGGCACCATGATCCAGGGTTACAAACTGGAGGAAGAGGACTACCGCGGCGAGCGCTTCGCTGATTGGCCGCAGGACGTCAAAGGTAACAACGACCTGTTGATCCTCAGCCGTCCAGACGTCATCGGTGCCATTGAAAAGGCCTACCTGGATGCCGGCGCGGACATTCTGGAAACCAACACCTTCAACGCCACTCAGGTGTCCCAGGCCGACTACGGTATGGAGAGCCTGGTGTATGAGCTGAACGTCGAAGGCGCGCGCCTGGCCCGTAAAGTGGCTGATGCCAAGACCCTGGAAACCCCGGATCGCCCGCGTTTTGTCGCCGGCGTTCTGGGCCCAACCAGCCGTACCTGCTCGATCTCTCCGGATGTGAACAACCCCGGCTACCGCAACGTCACCTTCGACGAGTTGGTGGAAAACTACGTGGAAGCCACCCGCGGCCTGATCGAAGGCGGCGCGGACATGATCCTGATCGAGACCATCTTCGACACCCTCAACGCCAAGGCGGCGATCTTCGCCGTGCAGCAGGTGTTCGAGGACGACGGCGTCGAGCTGCCGATCATGATCTCCGGCACCATCACCGACGCCTCCGGCCGCACCCTCTCCGGGCAGACCACCGAAGCGTTCTGGAACTCGGTGCGCCATGCCAACCCGATCTCCGTGGGCCTGAACTGCGCCCTCGGCGCCAAGGACCTGCGCCCCTATCTGGAAGAGCTGGCAGCCAAGGCGGAAACCAATGTCTCCGCACACCCTAACGCCGGCCTGCCGAACGCCTTTGGTGAATACGATGAAACCCCGGCGGAAATGGCTGTGGTGGTGGAAGAATTCGCCGCCTCGGGCTTCCTCAACATCGTCGGCGGCTGCTGCGGCACCACGCCTGCGCATATCCAGGCGATCGCCGAGGCGGTGAGCAAATACCCGCCGCGCGCCATCCCGGATATTCCTAAGGCCTGTCGCCTGTCGGGTCTGGAGCCCTTCACCATCGATCGCAACTCGCTGTTTATCAACGTCGGCGAGCGCACCAATATCACCGGTTCAGCCAAGTTCGCCCGGCTGATCCGTGAGGACAACTATACCGAAGCCCTCGAAGTTGCCCTGCAGCAGGTGGAAGCCGGCGCGCAGGTGATCGACATCAACATGGACGAGGGCATGCTCGATTCACAGAAGGCCATGGTCACCTTCTTGAATCTGATTGCCGGCGAGCCGGACATCTCCCGCGTGCCAATCATGATCGACTCCTCCAAGTGGGAAGTGATCGAAGCCGGCCTGAAATGCATCCAGGGCAAGGGCATCGTCAACTCGATCTCGATGAAAGAAGGCGTCGAGCAGTTCAAGCACCACGCCAAACTGTGCAAACGCTACGGCGCCGCCGTGGTGGTGATGGCCTTCGACGAAGCCGGCCAGGCCGACACCGCCGAGCGCAAACGCGAGATCTGTCAGCGCAGCTACGACATTCTGGTCAACGAAGTGGGCTTCCCGCCGGAAGACATCATCTTCGACCCGAACATCTTCGCCGTCGCCACCGGTATCGAGGAGCACAACAACTACGCGGTCGACTTTATCGAGGCCTGCGCCTATATCCGCGATCACCTGCCCTATGCCCTGAGCTCGGGCGGTGTGTCCAACGTTTCGTTCTCTTTCCGCGGCAACAACCCGGTGCGTGAGGCGATTCACTCGGTGTTCTTGTACTACGCGATCCAGAACGGCCTGACCATGGGCATCGTCAACGCCGGCCAGCTGGAAATCTACGACGAGATCCCCAAAGAGCTGCGCGATGCGGTGGAAGACGTGGTGCTTAACCGCCACGAAGGTGCGACCGAAGCGCTGCTGACGATTGCCGACAACTACAAGGGCGACGGCAGCGTCAAGGAAGTCGAAACCGAAGAGTGGCGCACCTGGAACGTGGTCGATCGCCTCAAGCATGCGCTGGTTAAAGGCATTACCAGCCACATCATCGAAGATACCGAAGAGTGCCGCCAACAGTGCGCGCGCCCGATCGAAGTGATCGAAGGCCCGCTGATGGCCGGGATGAACGTGGTCGGTGACCTGTTCGGCGCCGGCAAGATGTTCCTGCCGCAGGTGGTCAAATCTGCCCGCGTGATGAAGCAGGCGGTCGGCCACCTGATCCCCTTTATCGAGCTGGAAAAAGGTGACAAGCCAGAAGCCAAAGGCAAGATCCTCATGGCCACCGTGAAAGGCGATGTACACGATATCGGCAAAAATATCGTCGGCGTGGTGCTCGGCTGCAACGGCTACGACATCGTCGACCTGGGCGTGATGGTGCCTGCGGAGAAAATCCTGCAAACGGCAATTGCCGAGAAGTGCGACATCATCGGCCTGTCCGGTCTGATTACCCCGTCGCTGGATGAGATGGTGCATGTCGCCCGCGAGATGCAGCGCCAGGGCTTCCACCTGCCGCTGATGATCGGCGGCGCGACCACCTCGAAAGCCCACACCGCGGTGAAAATCGAGCCCAAGTACCAGAACGACGCGGTGATCTACGTCACCGACGCCTCGCGCGCCGTCGGTGTGGCCACGCAGTTGCTGTCGAAAGAATTGAAAGCCGATTTTGTCGAGCGCACCCGCCTGGACTACATCGAAGTACGCGAGCGCACCGCCAACCGCAGCGCCCGCACCGAACGCCTGAGCTACGCCAAATCGGTAGAGAACAAACCCAAGTTCGATTGGGCCAGCTATCAGCCCAGCGTGCCGACTTTCACTGGCGTGAAGGTACTGGACAATATTGACCTGAATGTTCTAGCCGAGTACATCGACTGGACGCCGTTCTTTATCTCCTGGGACCTGGCCGGCAAGTTCCCGCGCATCCTCACCGATGAAGTGGTGGGCGAAGCCGCCACAGCGCTGTATGCCGACGCCCGAGAAATGCTCAAGAAGCTGATCGATGAGAAGCTGATCAGCGCCCGCGCCGTGTTCGGCTTCTGGCCAGCCAACCAGGTGAATGACGACGATCTGGATGTCTACGCCGATAACGGCGACAAGCTGGCCACCCTGCACCACCTGCGCCAGCAAACCATCAAGCCGGACGGCAAGCCGAACTTCTCCCTGGCCGACTTCGTTGCACCGAAAGACAGCGGCATCACCGATTACGTTGGCGGCTTTATCACCACCGCCGGTATCGGCGCGGAAGAAGTCGCCAAGGCTTATCAAGAAGCCGGCGACGACTACAACAGCATCATGGTTAAAGCCCTGGCCGACCGCCTGGCCGAAGCCTGCGCCGAATGGCTGCACAAAGAGGTGCGCACCAATTACTGGGGTTACGACCCGGAAGAGGCACTGAGTAACGAGGAGCTGATCAAGGAAGCGTACAAAGGCATCCGCCCTGCCCCCGGCTACCCTGCCTGCCCGGACCATACCGAGAAGAAGACCCTGTTCACCCTGCTCGACCCCGCGGCCGAGTTCAACAAGGCCGGCGCCAGCGGTGTGTTCCTCACCGAACACTACGCCATGTTCCCGGCTGCCGCCGTATCCGGCTGGTACTTCGCTCACCCGCAAGCGCAGTACTTCGCCGTCGGCAAGATCGATAAGGATCAAGTGGAAAGCTACACCGCACGCAAGAAACAGGATCTGAACGTCAGCGAACGCTGGCTGGCGCCGAACCTGGGCTACGACAACTAAGCAGCCCAAACCGCGAATAGAGCCCAATGACTGCGAGTCTCGTATTTTTACGAGCGCTCGGCAGTGCTACTCGGCTTGCTGCGCCCCTGCACCAAACCCATACGCGAGCGGATGCGTGACAGCGCCACATTGGTGATGCCCAGGTAACTGGCCACATGCTGCAGCGCAATACGCGGCGCCAGGGCGGCACGCTGCTGCAGAAACAAGCGGTAGCGTTCACCGGCATCCAGCAACAGCAGCTCGGCTTCACGCTGGGCACTGCGCTCCAACACAGCACGAATACCGTCGCTAAGAATTTCCTGCACCACCGGCAACTCAGCCTGCCAATGGCGCAGCACCTCATAACGCAACTCCAGCAACACGGTCGGCTCCAGGGTCACGATGCCCACAGCACTGGTGACGGCATAGGGCGGCGTGCCCCAACCGACCCAGTTGCCCTCGGCATGAAAGGCCGCAGTACGCTCCAGCCCCTGCTCGGACAAATGCACCACACGCAGCAGACCGCTGACGACGAACCAGCAACGGTCACTGAGTTGCCCCGGCCGTAACACTGTCTGATTGGCCGCGTAGCTTTGGCGCGGCAGGTTCTGCCAGAGATCGGTGAGTTGCGGGTATTGCTCGAGCATGCCGAGCAACTGCGGCGCGCAGGCCAGGCAGTCATAGAGAGAATCTGAGGACATCGATAAACCGAGGTTAATGCGCAGCCGGTGGCGCAGGCATGAAGCTAGCACCACCTCGTTCCGGATGACAGCCCGCATGCACAGCCTAAAACAACCCACGACCTCGAATACCGACCAAAAAGCCCTACACAGCAGCCTGAACTGGGCGCACCTCGGCGCCCTGCTGCTGATCACTGGCTGGGCAACGCTAGGGCTTTCCGTGGGCTGGAGCAGTTTCGTGCTGCTGGGTGGCGGACTGCTTCTGGTGCTGCTCTGGTTCGGCCTGTGGGAATGGCGCTGGCCACACCGCACGGATTGGCAAGCCCGCCCCGCCGACCGCAAGCGCGACGGACTATTTATGCTCGCGTTGTTCGCCACCGATGCCCTGACCGACACATTGATACGTAGCTTGGTGATGCTGTTTAACGCCGAGGCACAGGGTCCTGCCATGGGGCTACCACTTTGGCTGGCGGTGCCCATAGCAGCGCTGCTGGGGGAGTTTGGCGACTACTGGCTGCATCGCTACAAGCATCGCGGTGGCTGGCTGTGGCGCGTACATTTCGTGCACCACCGCCCCAGCGCCCTGAACGTCAGCAACAACTTCACCACGCACCCGCTGGATCTGCTGCTGCGCAAATCGGTGCATATCCTGCCGCTCTGGTTATTGGGCTTCGAGCCCATGGCTATTGCCCTGGCAGCGCTGTTCTCGCAGACCCAATCGTTCGCCACTCACGCCAATAGCCGCGGCACCTTGGGCTGGTTGAATTATCTGATCGGCAGTGCCGAGCTGCACCGCTGGCATCACAGCGTGAATGTCGCCGAGGCGCAAAACTTCGGCACCGCGCTACCGCTCTGGGACCAGCTATTCGGCACTTTCCGCTGGAGCGCTGGCGAGCCTGTGGCACTGGGTGTAAAAACCAGCTCCGAGCAGCCAGACGAGCACGATATTCGTGGCCTCCTCAGCTACCCGTTCAGCCGTTCGTGGCCGCACAAAAGTGCGGCAAAAGCAGAGCGAATAGGTACACAGCGATAGAAGGACTAGGAACAAGGACGCTTATGCGTCCCCCCCAACGCATCAACTCAGGCGAGAAGTTGATTTACGCACGATCTTGATCGAATGCTTGAGCGTCGGCTTGCGCGTAACGCTGATGGCTTTGCGCGAGACCGTATCGATGGTGATATTCCAGAAACCACTGCTCGGCACAGTGATCTTGGCGGGAAATGTGTCGAACGCGCCACCATGGTAGGTGTGACGGCCGCCATTTTTAAAGCTGCGAAAGTTGGCATCGCTCATCAGGCGAATGTTGCAGGTCTGCGAGCACTCGATGACGACCACGTCGTCTTCGTTAAGGTGTTCGCGCTGGTGTATAAATTTCATGCTGTGTCCCCACACATTTTTCCGGGCGCGACCATAGCACAGCAGCACCCAGGCAAGCTGAACGTTTGCCAGCTAACCTTAGCCGGTCAGCCGTACCCAAGCGCGATATCCTCTCGATCAATCATGTCCGGACAAGGATGCTCCCATGCCCCGTCGGCTTTTGCTGCTTCTCCCTCTGCTTATCACCGGATGCAGCTCGCCCAGCTACTTCGAGGCCGTGCAGCCGTCCAGTCCGCAGCAGGCGGTGCTTTATCTGTATCGACCGGAAGCCAGCAATCCAGGGCTGATGCAACCACTGCGCTATGACTACCCGGAAGTGTTTATCGACGGACAGAGCATTGGCACGTTGAAATTCAATAGCCATCGGCATGTCGAGCTGGCACCGGGTAAGCACAGCGTACGCATAACCGGGCTGAGCCCAGCAGCCAAGTGGGAACCCCGTGATATAGAACAATCACTCACTCTTAAACCGGCGCAAATCACCTACCTGAAGCTCAATGTGCAGTACCAGCTGGATGAAATGGTGCTGGGCCAACCAGGGCCCCGCTATAACATCCGCCTAACCCCGATGCGCAGCGAAGACGCCATCTACGAAATTCGCCACACCAAGCCGCAATAGCCCTAGGAGATCGCGTATGCCAATCAGCAAACATCTGGGACTTTTAATGCTCAGTGCTTCCCTGCTCACCGGCTGCAGCAGCCAGGGGAAGGATGAGGCGCTGGCCAGCGAGGGCCAAACCACCCGAGTCATTCAAGAAGGCGTGCCAGGTGGCGTGGCCACTCAAGTCGAAGAAATCAAGGCCGTGGTCAGCTCCATCAACTACGCCACCAGCAGCGTCACGCTGGAGGATGCGCAAGGCCATCAGCGCAGCTTCACTGCCAGTCCGGAAATGATCAACTTTCCGCAATTGAAAGTCGGTGACACGGTTAATGCCACCGTCGTTCTAGAACAAGTGGCGTACTTGCGTGAGCCCGGCGAGCCCAGTGCAGATGGTGGCGCTGGCGTGATCGCCACAGCGCCAGCCGGCACCAAACCAGGCATGCTGATTGCCGATAGCGTCGAAGTCACCGCGCTGGTTAAAGGCATCGACACCGTCCTGCAAACCGCCACCCTTGAGTTCGCCGATGGCACCCGCAAGACGGTAAAAGTACGCCCTGACGTACAGCTCAAGACCGAACACCTCAATCGTCAGGTGGTCATTCGCCTGAGCTCGGCGCTGATTATCCGCGCACAAGCCCAGTAACCCCCACCACTCGCGGACTCAGGTCCGCCGAGCTGGTGACGCTTCGCCGCCCCAGCGCACAGTGGTAGCATGCGCGCCCCATGCATATTCACGACTTTCATCAACGCCTCACCGACCTCGGTGCCAAGCCCATGCACATCGGGCGGATTACCCGTGCCTGGCTGCGCGGCATGCCGCTGGATACCGGTACGCGTAACCAGAAGACCGAGAATTTCCTGCCGCTGGCGGTGCGTAATGCCCTGCCGGAAATAAGCAGCGAGCTCGATGGGCTGGCCCGCCTGAGTTCCGAACACCCTGCCAG
The DNA here is from genome assembly GCF_963970805.1 of Pseudomonas sp. EA_35y_Pfl2_R5. Taxonomy (NCBI): domain Bacteria; kingdom Pseudomonadati; phylum Pseudomonadota; class Gammaproteobacteria; order Pseudomonadales; family Pseudomonadaceae; genus Pseudomonas; species Pseudomonas sp. EA_35y_Pfl2_R5. The sequence goes on from NZ_CAXAOW010000016.1 coordinate 72,647, forward strand.
CGATGGCTCGGCGCGCTTGCTGGTGGAGCTGGCCGACAAGCAGATGGTGGAAAGCGTGCTGTTGCCGCGCGATGGCCTGTGCGTGTCGAGCCAGGTCGGTTGCGCGGTGGGCTGCGTGTTCTGCATGACCGGCAAGAGCGGCCTGTTCCGCCAGCTGAGCACCGCGGAAATCGTCGCTCAGGTAGCCCTGGCGCGGCGCTTCCGAGCGGTGAAGAAAGTGGTGTTTATGGGCATGGGCGAGCCGGCGCATAACCTGGATAACGTACTCGAAGCGATCAACCTGCTCGGCACCGAGGGCGGTATCGGCCAGCGCAACCTGGTGTTTTCTACCGTCGGCGACCCACGGGTGTTCGAGCGTTTGCCGCAGCAGCAGGTCAAGCCCGCGCTGGCGCTGTCGCTGCACACAACCGATGCCGAACTGCGCCAGACGCTGCTGCCGCGCGCGCCACGCATCGATCCTGAAGAGCTGGTCGAGCAGGGTGAAACCTACGCGCGGCAGATCGATTACCCGATCCAGTACCAGTGGACGCTGCTCAAGGGCATCAACGACAGCCAGGAAGAAATGGACGGCATCCTGCGCCTGCTCAAGGGCAAGTACGCGATCATGAACCTGATCCCCTACAACAGCCTAGAAGCCGACGAGTTTCAGCGCCCCGATGGCGACCGCATCGTGCAGATCGTGCGCTACCTGCACAGCCGTGGCGTACTGACCAAGGTGCGCAACTCGGCGGGACAGGACATCGATGGCGGCTGCGGACAGCTGCGCGCACGGGCGACCGAGGTGCTGGATCGGCGCAAAAGCCGCGCATAAGTGATGACGGCACTGTTGATGTCGCGGCTAAAGCCCCCTCCACACAAAGTAAGCAGCATAAAAAATGGCTATGTCCCAATCGCGTGTTGCATGGTCCGACCAACCGCCTCCTGGATACAGTGAACGGGCTGAATACGCTGCTGATAGCGTTCAAGCATGCGGCGCCAGCCCAGGTAGTTCGGGAGGTAGCGGC
>NZ_CAXAOW010000017.1:0-68581 GCF_963970805.1 Pseudomonas sp. EA_35y_Pfl2_R5
GAACTACCTGGGCTGGCGCCGCATGCTTGAACGCTATCAGCAGCGTATTCAGCCCGTTCACTGTATCCAGGAGGCGGTTGGTCGGACCATGCAACACGCGATTGGGACATAGCCATAAAAAAGCCCGCCAACTGGCGGGCTTTTTTATGCACAGTGCTTTTACCTAAAAGCTGTTGATGCCGAGCAACCAGGCCACTGCCAGCGCGCCGGCCAGGCATAGCACTGCACCGCCAGCCGCCTGCCAGTAGAACTGCCGCACCAGCTCATCCTCACCAGCGCAGGAAAGAATAAACGGCTGCGCCTCACGCGGTTTAGCCAGGTGATGCTGTGCCGGCTGAGCGCTTTGCCGGCGATGCCGATCTTCTGCTTCAAGGCTGGCGGCCAATTGCACCCGCTGCCACTCACGCTCATCCAGCTGGCCATTGCCGTCGCTATCGAAACGCTGCAGCAGGCCGCCGAAGTCGCCCTTCCACTCACGAATCACTGCCCCTTGAGCGGCCGGCAGATCCAGGCCCTGGCGACCACCACCGCTGCTGCGAAAATCACCGACGGCGTACAGCGGCTGACCGGCATGTAACCGCTCCTCGGTATAGCGATAACGCCCATCATCGCTGAACAGCGCACGCCAGCCGGTTTTCGCCGCCCCCAGCGGGTGGCGCAAACTGCCTTTCCAGACTTCACGGGTTAGCGGCCGTACCTGAGCACCACGTGGGTCGATCAAGCAACTGCCGGTGCTGTCGTCCAGTTGCAGCAACGCCTCGCTGCTGCCGCTTTCCAGGGTGCGCCAGCTGCGCTTTTTACCGCTTGAGGTGTACTCCTCAATCTTGTAACGCCACCACAGGCAAGGCGTGTTAGTCAAAGGCCCCAGCAGCGGAGGCTCGGCACTGTCATGCAGCACGCCGTAGAACTCGACATAGCCCTGAGCCGCCGAACGAATCTTTGAAGTCGGCGTATCGAGCAAATGCCGCGCCTGGGAGAAACGCTGCAAGAACCACCACGCGCCACCGGCACTGAGCGCCATGCTGCAGGCCAAACCAACAACCTGTCCTTGAATATCCACGGCTTAGCCAAACAGCGATTTGAGATCGACATCGGCTTTTTCGCCTTCGCTGAACTCCAACAGCGCCGCCTCCTTGAAGGCAAAGGCACGAGCAATGATCACGTCGGGAAACTGCTCGATCCGCACGTTGTTCAGGTTGACCGCCTCGTTATACAGCTCGCGGCGGTCGGCAATGCCGTTTTCCAGGCCGCTGATGCGCTGCTGTAAGTGCTGAAAGCTTTCATTGGCCTTGAGCTCCGGATAGTTCTCCGCCAACGCGAACAGCTGGCCCAGCCCGGCGCGCAGGCCCGTCTCGGCCTTGCCCAAGGCATTCATGTCGCCCTTGGCCTGGGCATTGGAAACTGCCTGACGCGCGGCAACCACCGCCTCCAGAGTGCCGCGTTCGTGCTGCATGTATTGCTTGCAGGTTTCCACCAGCTTGGGCAATTCCTCATGACGCTGTTTGAGCATCACATCAATATTCGACCAGGCCTTGCTCACGCCATGCTTCAAACGCACCAGCGCGTTGTAAAGCATCACGGCATACGCCGCGAGCAGGACCAACAGCACAATGACAACAACACTGGTAAGGCTCATGCGGAACTCCTGAGTGGTTCTTGAAGGCAACTGTGATGGCATTTTAGCCCTATCGAATGGCCCAATCGCAGACTTTGCCCACAGCTCGCGGTGAAAAAACCGCATGACCCTTTGCGCAAAATGAAAATCTTTCGCATTATGTTTTGGTTTCTGTGCCCGCTTGCGTGGGTGCCTTCTCTCACCCGTAAAGGATTCCACCATGCTTCGTATGCCCTTGGCTTCTGCCAGCCTGCTCGCCATCGCCATCTCACTCGCCGGTTGCGGTGAAGATAAAGCGCCAGCCACCCAAGCCGCCGCACCTGCTGCCAGCAGTGTCAGCGCCCCAGCAGCGGCCACCAGCCAAGTCGATGAAGCCGCCAGCAAAGCGGTGGTCAGCCACTACGCAGATCTGGCCCTGGCCGTATTCAGCGACGCCGCCAGCACCGGCAAAGCCCTGCAAGGCGCCATTGATGCCCTGCTCGCCAACCCGAATGACAACACTCTGAAAGCTGCCCGCGAAGCGTGGTTGGCTGCCCGTGTGCCTTACATGCAGTCTGAAGTATTCCGCTTCGGCAACGCCGTGGTCGACGATTGGGAAGGCCAGCTGAACGCCTGGCCACTGGACGAAGGCCTGATCGACTACGTCGCCAAGGACTACCAGCACGCTTTGGGCAACCCAGGCGCCAGCGCCAATATCATCGCCAACACCGAACTGCAGGTCGGCGAAGACAAGCTCGACGTCACCACCATCACCCCGGAGTTGCTGGCCAACCTGAACGAATTGGGCGGTTCTGAAGCCAACGTCGCCACCGGCTACCACGCTATTGAATTCCTCCTCTGGGGTCAGGACCTGAACGGCACCAATCCAGGCGCCGGCGAGCGTCCAGCTAGCGATTTCGTAGTAGGCGAAGGCGCCACCGGTGGCAACAACGAGCGCCGCCGTGCCTTTATCAAAGCCGCCGCCGACCTGCTGATCAGCGACCTCGATGCGATGGTTGTGCAGTGGCAAGCCGGCAACGCCGACAACTACCGCGCGACGCTGGAAGCCGAATCGGCTGAAAACGGCCTGCGCAAGATGCTCTTCGGCATGGGCAGCCTGTCCCTCGGCGAACTGGCCGGCGAGCGCATGAAAGTCGCACTGGAAGCCAACTCCACCGAAGACGAGCACGACTGCTTCAGCGACAACACCCACAACTCGCACTTCTACAACGGTAAAGGTATTCGCAACGTTTACCTGGGCGAGTACAAGAAGGTCGATGGCACCACCCTGACCGGCCCAAGCCTGTCGTCGCTGGTGGCCAAGGTTGACGCCGACGCTGACAGCACCCTGAAAGCCGACCTCGAAGCCAGCGAAGCCAAGTTGCAGGCTCTGGTCGACAGCGCTAACAACGGCCAGCACTTCGATCAACTGATCGCCGCCGACAACGCCGAAGGCCAGCAGATCGTACGTGACGCCATCGCCGCGCTGGTCAAGCAGACCGGCGCAATCGAGCAGGCAGCTGGCAAACTGGGGATCAGTGATCTGAATCCGGATACCGCTGACCACAGCTTCTAACCGCGTAGGACTTGCTGCGCGTCGGCGATACGGCGTTAGAAATGGCCTCGGGCTGCTCATTTACAGCCAGTAAACTCCGCGCCCTCGGCCATTTCTGCCTTGTCTCGCTCTAGCTCGCGAAGTCCGAAGGTTAGTGCCTAATAAAGCCGCGACTCCTTAACGAAGTCGCGGCTTTTTATTGCCTGTTGTGACCTGCGACCTTTGACCACCATCGATAATGCAAATCTGTCTTATTTAAAACCTGGCGGACTGTTAAGATCGGCCGCCTGTTTTTCTGCTGCGGATGTTCTTTCATGTTTGCGCCGCATCGCATTGCGCTGCTGTTGGCCTTGAGCCTGAGCCTGGTCGCCTGCGATAAAAATCCACAGTTCACTGAGGCCGAGCCCGGCGAAGCCTTGTCTGCGGGCAGCACCACCGTGCGCAAGGCAGATCAGAACGCCTTCTCCCTGCCGTCAGCCAATCTGTCGCCCTTACGGCGCCTGGATTTCAGTGTCGGCAACAGCTTCTTTCGCAACCCCTGGGTCAGCGCACCAGCAACCACTACCGCGCGTGACGGCCTCGGCCCGTTGTTCAACACCAACGGCTGCCAGAACTGCCATATCAAGGACGGCCGCGGCCATCCGCCGGCGCCTGATGCGCAGAGCGCAGCGTCGATGCTGGTACGCCTGTCGATTCCATCGGGCAGCGAGCACGCCGAAATCATCCAACGCCTCGGCGTACTGGCCGAACCCACCTATGGCGGCCAGCTGCAGGACATGGCCAACCCGGGCGTCGCGCCCGAAGGCAAGGTGCGCGTCAGTTACAGCACACAATTGGTCAACTTTGCCGATGGTCATCAGGTCGAGCTGCGCAAGCCCAAGCTAGAAATCAGCCAGCTCGGTTACGGCGCCCTGCATCCCGACACGCTGGTCTCCGCGCGCATCGCCCCGCCGATGATTGGCCTCGGCCTGCTCGAAGCGATCCCCGAAGCGGCCATCCTGGCCAATGCCGACCCCGAGGACGGCGATGGCGATGGCATTTCCGGGCGCGCCAACCAGGTCTGGGACCGCGAGCAGCAACGCACGGTGCTCGGCCGTTTCGGCTGGAAGGCGGGCCAGCCGACGCTCAACCAGCAAAATGCCGAAGCCTTTGCCAACGATATGGGCCTGACGAGTACGCTGATTGCCCATGACAATTGCACAATGGCGCAAACCGACTGTGGCAACGCACCCCACGGCGGCGAGCCCGAGGTCAGCGACAACATCCTTGCCAGCGTGCTGTTTTACACCCGCAATCTCGGCGTGCCGGCAAGACGCGGCGCCGATACGCCGCAGGTGCTCGCCGGCAAAAACCTGTTCCACCAGACCGGCTGCCAGGGCTGCCATACCCCGCAATTCACCACCGCTGCCGATACTGCCGAGCCTGAATTGGCCAATCAGCTGATTCGCCCCTATACCGACCTCCTGCTGCACGACATGGGCGAAGGCCTGGCAGACAACCGCCCGGAATTTCTCGCCAGCGGCAGTGAGTGGCGCACCCCGCCGCTGTGGGGCATCGGCCTGACGGAAACGGTCAACGGCCATACCCAGTTCCTGCATGACGGTCGCGCGCGCAACCTGCTGGAGGCCATCCTCTGGCACGGCGGTGAGGCCGAGGCGGCCAAGCAGCAGGTGCTGACTTTCAATGCCGACGAGCGCGACGCGCTGTTGGCGTTTCTGAATTCGTTGTAAGGAGCCGCAGATGATCCGCTCACCCCTCACGCTCGCCCTGCTTAGCCTCACGCTCACTGCCTGCAGCCCAAGCAATCCGCAGCAGCAGGTCAGCCGCGCGCTTACCGATGGCGTGTTACTGCCGATTTACAGTGCCTGGAGCGAAGCTGACCGACAGCTGGCCGTCAGCGGCCAAGCTTTCTGCAGCGGACAACAGAGTCTGACCGACGCCCGCCTGGCATTCAGCAGCGCGCAAAGCGCCTGGGCCGCCGTGCAACCGGTTGCCTTCGGCCCGCTAGCCGAAGGCAACCGCGCCTGGCAGGTACAGTTCTGGCCGGACAAGAAGAACCTCGTGGCGCGTCAGGTCGAGGCGCTGGTCAACAGCAAGCCCGAGCTGACCCCAGCCGATCTGGATAAATCCAGCGTCGTGGTGCAGGGCCTGACCGCCTATGAATACCTGCTGTTCGACCCAGCCATCGACCTGGGCGTCGCCGAACAGAAAGCCCGCTACTGCCCGCTGATCGTCGCCATCGGCCAGCACCAGCAAGCGCTGGCCGCCGATGTGCTGAGACAGTGGCAAGCCAAAGACGGTATGGCCGCGCTGCTCAAGGACTTCCCCAACGCCCGCTACGCCGAAGCCCCGGAAGCAGTTGCAGAACTGCTGCGCACCCAGGTCAGCGCCCTCGACGGACTGAAGAAAAAGCTCGGCACGCCACTCGGCCGCCAGAGCAAAGGCCAGCCGCAGCCCTACCAGGCCGAAGCCTGGCGCAGCAAGGCCAGCCTGGCCAACCTCGCCGCCAGCCTGGCCAGTGCCGAACGCATCTGGCTGGGTGCCGAGCAGAATGGCATTCAAGCACTGCTCGACAGTGATCAAGACGCACTGAAACAACGTATTAATGCCGCCTACAGCGACACCCGCCAGCGCCTGGCCGCGGCCCAGCGCCCGCTCGGCGAACTGCTTAGCGACGAAGCCGGTCGTGTTGAGGTCAATGCGCTATATGACAGCCTGAATGTTTTGCATCGCCTGCATGAGTCCGAGCTGGCCAAGACCCTGGGCATCCAACTGGGCTTTAACGCCCATGACGGTGACTGAAGCATGCAGATCAATCGCCGCGCCTTTCTCGGGCTGAGCATCGCTGCTGTTGCCGCTACGGCAGCGGCCGCCGGCGCTTACGGCGGCTGGACGTTGATGCACAACAGCGCGCAGCCGCTACTGCTATCGGCGCGCAACGACAGCGCCGGCAAGCACTTCGCAGTGGGTTATAGGCTGGATGGCAGCCAGGTATTTGCCACCCAGGTCAGCGAGCGCTGCCACGATGTGATTGGCCATCCGTTTCTGCCGATGGCACTGTTTGTCGGCCGCCGCCCGAGCACCCAGAGCTACCTGATCGACACCCGTGACGGCCGCCTGCTGCAGACCCTGAATTCACCCAACCAGCGCCACTTCTATGGCCATGCGGTGTTCCATAAGGACGGCGAATGGCTGTACGCCACCGAGAACGACACCTCTGACCCCGGTCGCGGCGTACTCGGTGTCTATCGCCTGCAAGGTGAACAGTTGCTGCGCAGCAGCGAACTGTCGACCCACGGCATCGGGCCGCACCAGCTACTCTGGCTGCCAGACGGTGAAACCCTGGCGGTGGCCAACGGCGGCATCCGCACCGAGGCCGACAGCCGGGTGGAAATGAACCTTGATGCCATGCAGTCCAGCCTGGTGCTGCTGCGCCGCGACGGCAGCCTGATCAGCCAGGAGCAGCTGCCCGAACGGATGAACAGCGTGCGGCATATGGCCGTAGCCAGCGACGGCACCCTGGTCAGCGGTCAGCAATATATGGGCGAGGCCAGCGATGTGGTGCCACTGCTGGCGATCAAACGCCCCGGCCAGCCCTTCCAGCACTTCCCGGTAGCCGAGGCACAGCGCCAGTTGATGAGCCAGTACACCGCCAGCGTGGCGATCCACAGCGAGCGGCGTCTGCTAGCGTTGACCGCACCGCGCGGCAACCGGGTGTTTATCTGGGATCTGGACAGTGCCGAGCTACGCCTGGATGCGTCCCTGGCCGACTGCGCCGGCGTTGGCGCGGTAGCCGAAGGCTTTGTGGTCAGCAGTGGCGTCGGCCGTTGCCGCTTATATGACTGCCGCAGCGCCGAGATCAGCAGCCTGCCGCTACAACTCCCCGCAGGCCTGTGGGACAACCACCTGCGCCTGGCCTAGACCGCCCCACCGCTGAATCTGTAACACGCCTGCGGCACGTTAAAGAACGCTGCCGCAGAGCCGATCTATACTCCTAGCGAGCCGCTGCTTCTCGGCAATCCGGCCCAGCTGATACCAGTCGATAGGGATCTTCGCAGTTCGGGCGCGTTCAGCGTCACTGGCATCCCGCCTCCCACACTCAGGGGTATGACCCATGTTTCTGCAAAAATCCTTGCGCGCGCAAATCCTCGCCCTGCTCGGCGGCAGCCTGGCGCTGATTCTGGTCACGGCACTGGCCTGCTTCAGCTTCCTTTCCAACGGCATGCAGTCCTATCGGGGCCTACTTGAAGGACCGTTGGCGGCTTCGACGCTGATCGAATCGACCAACCTGAACTTCAAGACCCAAGTGCAGGAATGGAAGAACGTGCTGCTGCGTGGCAGCGACAAAGCCCAACTGGACAAATACTGGAGCCAGTTTGAAACGCAGGAGCGCAAGGTGCAGGACTTACTGGGCAAATTGAGCGAACTGGCCAGCGCCGACCGTGCACTGAAAACCAAGGTCGACGCGCTGCGCAGTGAGCATCAGACACTCGGCGCCAATTACCGCAAGGGCCGTGATGCTTTTGTCGCCGCCGGTGGTGACGCTGCGGTCGGCGACAAGGCAGTCTCCGGCATTGACCGCAACACCACGCAGCAGTTGGAGGCACTGTCCAGCGAACTGCATGAGCAGAGCCTGGAGCAGGCCAACCTGATCAACGCCTCGGCAGATCGCACCATTACCTTCGGCACCCTGCTGATGCTCGGCGCTACCGTGGTGATCGCGTTGTTCAGCCTATGGCTGATCAACCGCAACCTGATCAATCCAATCCGCGAGCTGATCGAGCATATTGCGCAACTTAGCCAGGGTAATTTCGGTAAGCGCGTCGACTCCACCCGCCAGGACGAGCTGGGTAATCTGGCCGTTGCCGCGAATATTCTGCGCGACTTCCTCTCCGACACCTTTACCCGCTTGAAACGCAGCACGGCGGACCTGGACATCGCCAGTGGCGAACTCAACTCCATCGCCACCCTGATGGCCCAGGGCACACGCGAACAGTTCTCGCGTACCGATCAGGTCGCCACTGCCATGCACGAAATGTCCGCCACCGCTCAGGAAGTCGCACGCCACGCTGCCGAAGCCGCCGGCGCGGCCGATGCTGCCGATAGCGCGGCGCGTCAGGGCGAAACGGTGATGCAGGCGACCATCAAAACCATTACCGATATTCGCGGCGAAATCAGCAACACCTCGGAGGTGATTCGCCGCCTGGAAGCCGATAGCGGGCGCATCGGCAAGGTACTGGAAGTAATTCGCGGCATCGCCGAGCAAACCAACCTGCTGGCGCTCAATGCCGCCATTGAGGCTGCCCGCGCCGGCGAACAAGGCCGCGGTTTTGCCGTAGTCGCGGACGAGGTGCGCACCCTGGCGCAGCGTACCGCCGAGTCCACCGCAGAAATCCACCAGATCATCGACACCGTACAAACCGGCGCGGTGAATGCGGTACGCGCCATTGAAAGCGGTCAGCAGCGCAGCGAGGAAGGCGTGACTCAGGTCACCGAGGCCGGCGCGACGCTGCAGCTGATCACCAGCGCGGTGGAAGCGATCCGCGATATGAACAGGCAGATCGCCACCGCCGCCGAAGAGCAGACCTCCGTGGCCGAAGACATCTCGCGCAACCTTACCGAGATCACCGCCATCGCCACCGCCAACCAGGAGAACGTGCAGCGCACCGAAAGCGCCGGGCAAAACCTGCAAGTCCTCTCTGGCCAACTCAACGAAGTGACCCAACGCCTGAGTGCCTGAGCAGCACAGCGCAACACACAAAATGCCAGCTTATGCTGGCATTTTGCTTAAAAAGCACTTGATCAATCAGGCAACTTTTGCACAACAACATTTTGCAAATGCGAATCTTTGACAGGCCTTGGCGCGCGGTCTAAGGTGCCCCTCTTGCCTATTCCCAGGCTATTCAACCGCCTTGCCAAGGAACCGGAATATGTTGCTCCGCCGCATGCTGATCATGCTCGGCGCAGTACTCGTCGTGGTACTCGCCCTCGCCGCCTACAAAGGCTTTTCCATCTACCAACAAGTGCAGATGTTCTCGGCACCGCAGCCCGCCATCAGCGTCGATGCCGCAACGGCAGAAGAACGCCCGTGGCAGGGTCGCCTGCCAGCCATCGGTACGCTCAAGGCTTTCCAGGGCGTTGACCTGACCGTGGAGGTCGGCGGCACCGTACAACAGGTGCTGTTCCGCTCTGGCGAGCAGGTCACCCCGCAGCAACCGCTGATTCAGATGAACAGCGACGTTGAACAGGCCAGCCTGGCCACCGCCGAAGCTGAACTGGGCCTAGCCCGCGTCGAATTCGAGCGCGGCCGCAGCCTGGTCAACCGCCAGAGCATTTCGAAAAGCGAGTTTGACCGCCTGTCCGCCAGCCTGCAAAAGGCCAACGCCAGCGTTGCTCAACTGAAAGCCATGTTGGCGAAGAAGCGCATCAATGCACCGTTTGCCGGCACCATCGGCATCCGTCAGGTCGACGTCGGGGACTACCTATCCTCGGGCACCACCATCGCCACCCTGCAGGACCTGAGCAAGCTCTACGTCGACTTCTTCCTGCCAGAACAGGCGGTGCCCAAACTGGCCATCGGCGAGCGTGTGCGTTTCAGCGTGGCGGCTTACCCGAACGAGGTGTTCGAGGGCGAAATCGTTGCGATCAACCCCAAGGTCGAAGACACCACCCGCAACGTGCAGGTGCGCGCCATGCTGGTCAACTCGGACAACAAACTGCTGCCCGGCATGTTCGCCAACCTCGAAGTGCTGCTGCCCGGCGAGCAGAACCTGATTGTCGTCCCGGAAACCGCCATCACCTACACCCTGTATGGCAACTCGGTATACGTGATCGGCGAGAAAAAAGCTGACGAAGGCCAGCCGGTCAAAGACGACAAAGGCCAGGCCGAGCTGGTAGTCGAACGCCGCTTTGTCGAAACCGGTGAGCGCCGCGACGGCCAAGTGGTGATTAACAAAGGTCTGCAGGCCGGTGAGCAGGTGGTGTCCGCCGGCCAGCTGAAGCTGGATAGCGGCGCCCACGTCAGCATCGCCAATGCCCAGGCCAAGCCGAGCGCCGAGTAAACGCGCAGGCGTAAAGGAATATATTTATGGCTTTTACTGATCCCTTTATCCGTCGCCCGGTATTGGCGACTGTGGTCAGTCTGTTGATCATCCTGCTTGGCTTCCAGGCATTCAGCAAACTGACCATCCGCCAATACCCGCAGATGGAAAACGCCCTGATCACGGTGACCACGGCCTACCCCGGGGCCAATGCCGAAACCATCCAGGGCTATATCACCCAGCCGCTGCAGCAGAGCCTGGCCAGCGCCGACGGCATCGACTACATGACCTCGGTGAGCCGGCAGAACGTGTCGATCATTTCGATCTATGCGCGTATCGGCGCGAACAGCGACCGCTTGTTCACCGAACTGCTGGCCAAGGCCAACGAGGTGAAGAACCAGCTGCCGCAGGACGCCGAAGACCCGGTGCTGAGCAAGGAGGCCGCCGACTCCACGGCGCTGATGTACATCAGCTTCTACAGCCAGGAGCTGAGCAACCCGCAGATTACCGACTACCTGTCGCGGGTGATCCAGCCCAAGCTGGCCACCCTGCCCGGCATGGCTGAGGCCGAGATTCTCGGCAATCAAGTGTTTGCCATGCGCCTGTGGCTCGACCCGGTGAAGATGGGTGCTTATGGCGTGACCGCCAGCGATGTGAATGACGCGGTGCGCAAATACAACTTCCTCGCAGCTGCGGGTGAAGTAAAAGGCGAATACGTGGTCACCAGCATCAACGCCGAAACCGACCTGAAGTCGGCCGAGGCCTTCGCTGCCATCCCGCTGAAGACCGTGGGCGACAGCCGCGTGCTGATCCGCGATGTGGCGCGGGTGGAAATGGGTGCGGAAAGCTACGACTCGATCAGCTCCTTCGATGGCACACCCTCGGTGTACATCGCCATCAAGGGCACGCCGGGGGCCAACCCGCTGGACGTGATCAAGGAAGTGCGCAAGGTTTTGCCGGACCTGGAAGCGCAGCTGCCGCCGAACCTGAAAGTCTCCATCGCCTATGACGCCACGCTGTTTATCCAGGCCTCGATCGACGAAGTGGTGAAGACCCTCGGCGAAGCAGTGCTGATCGTCATCGTGGTGGTGTTCCTGTTCCTCGGCGCGTTCCGCTCGGTGCTGATCCCGGTGATCACCATCCCGCTGTCGATGATCGGCGTGATGTTCTTTATGCAGCTGATGGGCTACTCGATCAATCTGCTAACTCTACTGGCCATGGTGTTGGCCATCGGTCTGGTGGTGGACGACGCCATCGTCGTGGTGGAGAACATCCACCGGCATATCGAGGAAGGCAAAACGCCGTTCGATGCAGCCATCGAGGGCGCGCGCGAGATCGCCGTGCCAGTGGTCTCGATGACCATCACCCTGGCGGCGGTGTACGCGCCTATCGGCTTCCTGGAAGGCCTTACCGGCGCGCTATTCAAGGAGTTCGCCCTGACCCTGGCCGGCGCGGTGATCATCTCTGGCATCGTCGCGCTGACCCTGTCGCCGATGATGTGCGCCAAGCTGCTGCGTCATGAAGAGAATCCGTCGGGCCTGGCGCACAAGCTCGATCAGATCTTCGACAAACTCAAGCAACGCTATCAGCGCGCCCTGCATGGAACCCTGGATACCCGTCCGGTGGTGCTGGTGTTTGCGGTAATCGTCATGTGCCTGATCCCGGTGCTGCTCAAGTTCACCAAAAGCGAACTGGCCCCGGAAGAAGATCAGGGCATCATCTTTATGATGGCCAGCGCACCGCAACCGACCAACCTGGAATACTTGAACAAGTACACCGATGAGTTCGTGACCATCTTCAAGGAGTTCCCCGAGTACTACTCCTCGTTCCAGATCAACGGCTTTAACGGTGTGCAGTCGGGTATCGGCGGCTTTCTGATGACGCCGTGGAACGAGCGCGAGCGCACGCAGATGGAGATTCTGCCGGAGGTACAGGGTCGCCTGTCGCAGATCGCCGGCCTGCAGATCTTCGGCTTCAACCTGCCGTCCCTGCCGGGCACCGGTGAGGGCCTGCCGTTCCAGTTTGTGATCAACACGCCTAATGACTATCAGTCACTGCTGCAGGTGGCTGAGAAGGTCAAGAAACGGGCCGTGGAGTCGGGAAAATTTGCCTTCCTCGACGTTGACCTGGCCTTCGACAAACCGGAAGTGGTGGTGGAAATCGACCGCGAGAAAGCCGCGCAAATGGGCGTGTCCATGGAAGACCTCGGTCTGACCCTGGCCAGCCTGCTCGGTGAAGGTGAAATCAACCGTTTCACCATCGATGGGCGCAGCTACAAGGTGATTGCCCAGGTCGAGCGCGCCTACCGCGACAACCCGGAGTGGCTGGGCAGCTACTACGTGAAGAGCGAAAGCGGTGCGATGCTCGCACTGTCGACCCTGGTCAAGGTCAGCGACCGCGCGCGGCCGACCCAGCTCAACCAGTTCCAGCAGCTCAACTCGGCGATCATCCAGGGCGTGCCAATCGTCAGCATGGGTGAAGCCGTCGAGACGGTGACGCAGATCATGCGGGAGGAAGCGCCAGCCGGTTACGCCTACGACTTCGCCGGTGCGTCACGCCAGTTGGTGCAGGAAGGCAACGCGCTGTACATCACTTTCGGCCTAGCCCTGGCGCTAATCTTCCTGGTGCTGGCGGCACAATTCGAGAGTTTCCGCGACCCGCTGGTGATCATGATCACGGTGCCGCTGTCGATCTGTGGCGCCTTGATTCCGCTGTTCCTTGGCCTGTCGAGCATGAACATCTACACCCAGGTGGGCCTGGTGACACTGATTGGCCTGATCACCAAACACGGCATTCTGATCGTTGAGTTCGCCAACCAGCTGCGCCGCGAGAAAGGCTTGTCACGCCGTGAGGCGGTCGAAGAAGCGGCGGCAATTCGCCTGCGTCCGGTGCTGATGACGACCGCTGCTATGGTGTTTGGCATGGTGCCGTTGATTCTGGCAACCGGCGCCGGCGCAGTGAGCCGTTTCGATATCGGGTTGGTGATCGCCACCGGGATGTCGATTGGTACGCTGTTTACCCTGTTCGTGCTGCCCTGCGTATACAGCCTGCTGGCACAACCCGACGCTCCCAACAAGCCGGCTAACGCCCACTGACAGCCTCAGCACCACATAAAAAAGCCCTGCATTGCAGGGCTTTTTTATGTGCGTCAGTAGGAATTAAAGAAGATTAACCTTGCACACCTGCCCCCTGGGAGAGGCTGAACATCAGCAGAAGCAGATCATGATCCGGGCGCACGATCTCGGCCGTTCGTTCCTGCGGCGGTAATGGGCAATAACCCAACTGCTCGTTAAGGGTAATGACCTGCGGGCTGGCCTCCTGCCAGGCAGCCGCTGCGAGCGAGACCACGCTGAGTGCGGTCACCAGGAATAAACCTCGTGCGATTTCTAGCTTCATTACTGCAACCTCTTGATAGCGCTGCCAAACGCTGTTTATAGACCCTAGATCACTGATACCGCAGTGTCGCGCTTTGCGACCAGCGGTCGTTACTGCCGGACTCTGCCGACAACTCCATCCAGATCATCCTGATCCACAAGCAAGCCATTTAGCGGCCAGGCTTCGAACTACATTCGCACCAATGGTTCCATCCTCGAACAAACCAAGGTTTGGGGCCGTATGCGTACACCTGAAGGTAACAACCCAAAAGTCACTTAATTGCCCAACTGCATCAGCGCGGTGCGACATAGAACCTGCGGCCTTAAAACAGCCGCAGGCGAAACCGTAACCGGTACAACCTCCAGCCACACGGCAAAAGCGGCATGCTAGAGCACATCCAGGTGAGGTCAAAACACGGAGGCGGCAATGCTGACCAGCAGCACAGCGCAAATTGACAGGCTCCAGTCCGGGAGCGCGCATCACACAAAGCAATTGGCGTACCGCTTTGCCGCGAGGGACTGTTATAACCGAGAAAAATGAAAACCCCGTGACAGGCACGGGGTTTTCTTTACAGCGTGCAAGCCGCCGGGCGGCGGCCTGCGAGGGGCCAGGCTGGCTTACATCATGCCGCCCATGCCACCCATGCCGCCCATGTCCGGCATACCGCCGCCAGCAGGCTTGTCTTCAGCCACTTCAGCGATCATTGCTTCGGTGGTGATCATCAGGCTGCCGATCGAAGCTGCAGCTTGCAGCGCCGAACGAGTAACCTTGGCCGGATCGAGAATACCCATCTCGATCATGTCGCCGTAGGTGTCGGTTGCGGCGTTGAAGCCGTAGTTACCCGAACCCTGCTTGACCTTGTCGACCACTACGCTTGGCTCGCCGCCAGCGTTGGAAACGATCTGACGCAGCGGTGCTTCAACAGCACGACGCAGCAGAGCGATACCCACGTCCTGATCGGCGTTGTCGCCTTTCAGCTCACTTATGGCCTGCAGAGCGCGTACCAGAGCCACGCCACCGCCAGGTACCACGCCTTCTTCAACGGCTGCGCGGGTCGCGTGCAGGGCGTCGTCAACGCGGGCTTTCTTCTCTTTCATTTCAACTTCGGTACCAGCACCGACCTTGATTACGGCAACACCGCCAGCCAGTTTGGCCAGACGCTCTTGCAGCTTCTCTTTGTCGTAGTCGGACGAGGTGTCTTCGATCTGCTTACGAATCTGCAGTACGCGCGACTCGATATCCGCTTGAACGCCTGCACCGTCGATGATGGTGGTGTTCTCTTTGCTGAGGATCACGCGCTTAGCGTTACCCAGGTGCTCCAGGGTAGCGCTTTCCAGGCTCAGGCCGATCTCTTCAGAGATCACGGTACCGCCAGTCAGCACAGCGATGTCCTGCAGCATGGCCTTGCGACGGTCACCAAAGCCTGGCGCCTTGACGGCAGCGACTTTAACGATACCGCGCATGTTGTTCACAACCAGAGTCGCCAGGGCTTCGCCTTCAACGTCTTCGGCCACGATCAGCAGCGGACGACCGGACTTGGCCACAGCTTCGAGAACTGGCAGCAGTTCGCGAATATTGGAGATCTTCTTGTCGACCAGCAGGATCGCCGGAGCGTCGAGCTCGGCAACCATGGTGTCCGGCTTGTTGATGAAGTACGGGGACAGGTAACCACGGTCGAACTGCATGCCTTCAACAACCGACAGTTCGTTTTCCAGGCCCGAGCCTTCTTCAACGGTGATAACGCCTTCTTTACCGACTTTTTCCATGGCTTCGGCAATGATTTCGCCGATGGAGCTGTCGGAGTTAGCGGAGATCGAACCGACCTGAGCGATTGCTTTGGTGTCAGCGCATGGCTTGGACAGCTTCTTCAGCTCAGCAACGATGGCGATGGTCGCCTTGTCGATACCACGCTTCAGGTCCATCGGGTTCATGCCAGCAGCGACGGCTTTCAGGCCTTCGTTGACAATGGCTTGAGCCAGAACGGTGGCGGTGGTGGTGCCGTCGCCAGCGTCATCGTTGGCACGGGAAGCAACGTCTTTAACCAGCTGCGCGCCCATGTTCTCGAAGCGATCTTTCAGCTCGATTTCTTTGGCAACGGAAACGCCGTCCTTGGTGATGGTCGGAGCGCCGTAGCTCTTCTCGATGATCACGTTGCGGCCTTTCGGGCCGAGGGTGGCTTTTACTGCGTCAGCCAGAACGTTGACACCGGTGAGCATTTTCTTGCGGGCGGAATCGCCGAATTTAACTTCTTTAGCAGCCATGATGGTTATTCCTTGATTCGTTCAAATAGAGCGGAATTCGTAGCGACGAGGCGCTGAAATCAACCTTCAATTACAGCGAGAATTTCGCTCTCGCTCATTACCAGCAGGTCTTCGCCGTCAACTTTGATGGTGTTGCTGCCGGAGTAAGGGCCAAACACCACTTTGTCGCCGACTTTAACGGCCAGGGCACGCACTTCACCGTTGTCCAGCACGCGGCCAGTACCGACAGCGAGGATTTCACCGCTGTTGGCTTTTTCGGCAGCGGAACCTGGCAGCACGATGCCGCCTGCGGTTTTCTTTTCTTCTTCGCTGCGACGAATTACGACGCGGTCATGCAGAGGACGAAGCTTCATTGTCGATCTCTCCCAATAGGTGGTTTGTCGACCGGTGCAGTCACCGGTGGGTTAGCAAAGTCCGGCGGGGCCGGTAGCGCTGCGCCAGGCGTAGCGCTGAAGTCTGATCTGTCTGAATGACAGAAAACCTTGCGGTGTCCGCTACATAAGGGCGTACAAGGGGATTTCAAGGGCGACTGGCGATTTTTTTATTCATTCGCCGGTCCGGCAGATCGGTCTGCTGGCAAGCCGCAACACGGCCAAGCGGACTCAGTCGCGGCGCTCATACTCGCCTTCCAGCACCTGTGGGCGGGTCTGCCCGGAACGGGCGGCCTGGTCGTCATAGAAGGCCCGCTGACGCATGGCTTGCTCGGCGGCACGCAGACGCACCTTGTTGACCAGCAAACGGCGGGTAAAGGGAATGAGGCAGAACACGCCGAAGATGTCGCTGATAAAGCCCGGCAGCAGCAACAGACCACCCCCAACGGCAATCAGCAGGCCTTCGAGCATTTCCTGCTCGGGCAGCTCACCGCGCGCCAGCTTTTCACGCGCACGCCAGGCCGTAGCGACACCCGCAACGCGCAGCAGCACGCTGCCAAGAATCGCCGAGCCAATAACCAGCAACAGGGTCGGCAAAACGCCGATAGCACTGCCAACCTGAATCAGCAGGGCCAATTCAATAAACGGGAACAGCAAAAACAGAAAAAGAAAAGCGCGCATCAAAGATTCCTTAACGGAAGATCAGCTTCCAGTAAGTGTGAAGTATGGGGCGTTAGGCTGAATTCAAGCTGAAGCCTGACCACCGGTAGGCCAACCGTCAGCGCGAGCCAATGCTACCAGGGCCTGGCGCACCTCCAACGGACTGTTACAGGATGTTGGAAAAGCCAGCCAATACAGCCCCTGACCAATGCGCAGATGGAAACCTTCGCTGTCGAGGCCGACCAGCTCGGCCGGCGCATGGTTGGGCAAGCCGGCCAGCTCGACATAATGGGCGATGGCGTTGGCATGGTCGCTGTTCATATGTTCGAGCATGCTGATTTCACTGTCGCCAGCAAAGGGGTTGGTCAGGGCCACCTGATCCAGCCAGTGAATCGCGCCAAAACCGCCGATATAACGCCAGCGCACCGGCCCCAGGCGCCAGAAGTCGAAGTCATGGGCCTGATGATAACCGCGCGAATCAGGGAAATAGCGGTAATAACGCAGCGCCGCCGCAGCAATCTGCCCCTCGTCATCCAATTGTCGCGCGTGCGCGAGCAAAGTAAGGCGGCCGACCGCCTGCACATCCTCCGCCCCACGCTCGCCTACCAACATCGAGCATTTGCCGTCCTGCTTGAGGTTATGGGTGTGCTGAGCGATGCGACTGATCAGAATCAGCGGATAACCGTCAGCATCCAGGCAATAGGGCACCACTGATCCGAAAGGGAAACCCGGCATGGCCTTGGAATGGGTGCTGAGCACGCCCCGGTATTCCTTGAGCAGCAATTCTCGGGCATGCTTGCCGGCTTTCACGCTCACCTTATGACTCCTTGCATAGAATCCGTCACAGAACGGGAGGCGCCTAGATTAACCGCCGGCAAGGCCACACGACACCATTTGAGGGGACACGCGATGCAACTTAAAGACAAGGTCATCATCATCACCGGCGGCTGCCAGGGCCTGGGCCGCGCCATGGCTGAATATCTGGCAGACAAAGGCGCCAAGCTGGCACTGGTCGACCTGAACCAGGAAAAACTCGACGAAGCCGTCGCTGCCTGCAAGGCCATGGGCGTGGAAGCCCGCGCTTATCTGTGCAACGTCGCCAATGAAGAACAAGTGACCCAGACCGTGGCGCAGATTGCCGAAGACTTCGGCGAGATCAATGGCCTGGTCAACAACGCCGGCATCCTGCGTGACGGCCTGACCATCAAGGTCAAGGACGGCGAAATCACCAAGCTGAGCCTGGCCCAGTGGCAGTCGGTAATCGACGTCAACCTCACCGGCGTATTCCTCTGCACCCGCGAAGTGGCGGCGAAGATGATCGAGCTGAAGAGCGAAGGCGCGATCATCAACATCTCCTCGATCTCCCGCGCCGGCAACATCGGTCAAGCCAACTACTCCGCCGCCAAGGCTGGCGTAGCGGCTGACACCGTGGTCTGGGCAAAAGAGCTGGCGCGTTACGGCATCCGTGTAGCCGGCGTAGCACCGGGCTTTATCGAAACCGAAATGGTCGCCAGCATGAAGCCGGAAGCGCTGGAGCGCATGACCTCGGTCATCCCACTGCGCCGTATGGGCAAACCGGCCGAGATCGCTCACTCAGTGGCTTACATCCTGGAAAACGACTATTACACCGGTCGTATCTTGGAGCTGGACGGCGGCCTGCGGTTGTAATCCGCACCGATCTGCTGCGCGTCGGCTATCCTGCGTTGAAAACGACCTCAGGCTGCTCATTTACAACCCGTAAACTCCGCGCCCTCGGTCGTTTTCGCCTTGCCTGGCTCTAGCTCGCTAGATCTAGAATGCTGAAAACAAAAAACCCCGCAAACGCGGGGCTTTTTTATGCGGCTAAGACCTTACCAACCGACGCCAAAACCCAGGCTGTAGCGGGTTTCATCCATCTCGCCTTCCGAGCCGCTGACCAGATCCTTCTCGGCCTTCATGTTCAGCGACGCCCAGTCGGTCAGCTTGTAACGCAGGCCCACAGCGGCGTCCAGGGTGTAGTCAGCCGCGTTGGCCAGCGGCTTACCCACTTCACCATCACTGAACAGTTCGACACTCTTACCAATCAAGTAGCGGTTGTAGTCCCACTTCATGCTCACGGCATAGAAGTTGTCGTTCAGGCCATTGGCATATTCGTAGTCAGTGCGGTTGAGCAGCCCCGCCACTGAGAAGGCACCCAGCTCGTTATCCCAGAACTGATAACCCGGACCGGTACCCACGGTGCGCTGACGGCGCAGGTCTTCAATCTTGTCACGCTTGTATTCCAGGCGCCCCTGCCAGAACCAATGCTCGGTCAGAAAACGGTCGAGGGCATATTCCACGCCCCAGTTATCCGTAGTAACCAAGTCATCTTGGAATTCGCGGTTGTAATCGGCTTGCGCGTTGTGTCGCCATAAACCATGGCGGGCCTGGGTTTTGAGGCTGACGTCATAGTCGTCGGTGTCACGCTCGGCACGCTTATAGTCCAATGATGCATCGACGTTGCCTTTCCAGACAAAATCCTCAACCAATGGCTTAGGTTTGAGAATCTGTTTGATGCTGGCCAGTTCGACCGTCTTGGGCGCATCACCATTAGCCAGGATTACCTTACCCGGATCGGCCGGCTGCAGGGATTTGGCGCGCTCGCCCGCAATTGCGCTCTCCTTGACCAACAGCTCCTGATCGCTTTCCAAGGTCGCAATCTTGCTCCAATCAAGGGCAATCGCACCGCCGTAGTCGGTCTCCAGCAACAGTTTGCCGCCATCATAGAATTTGATCTTGCCGGTCAGGCGGTCACCGTTCTTCAGCCAGACGGTATCCGCCAGCGCGGAGGTGGCAGCCACTGAAAGGGCCAGGCATAGCAGAGTTCTGGAAAACATAGGGATAGCTTGTCTACTTCGGATTCGCGAAAGGTCGCGCATTATCCGTAAGCACGACGCCAGAGCAAGCAGTGACCGACAGAATCAACGCGAGTTCACCCTATTCAACCTACCAACCGACGCCAACACCCAACAAATAACGCCGCTCGCTGCTGGTTTGCCCAAGCCCGCGCGCCTGATCCAGTTCATACAGCAGCGACAGCCGTGCCCAGTCCGTCAGCCGATAACGCAGGCCCATTTCACTGTCGAGCACATAGTCAATCTCCTCTATCATCGGCATTTGCAACTCGGCCGTGCTGTAAAATTCCAGCCGCGTGCCCCAAAGCAGGCGCTTGTAATCCCAAGAAACCGAGTAAGTATTGAACGCTCGCTCATCATCACTGGATTTCAACTGCAGGCGATTGAACTGACCAATCACATCCAACCGGCCCAACTCGTTGTCCCAAAAGCGATAGCCCGGTCCGGTACCCAGCGAGCGCTGACGGGTAAAAAAGGCGAACTCATCCTCGTCCTGCTCGGCACCGACGCGCCAGAACCAGTGATCCGTAATAAAGCGGTCAAGGTCATATTCCAGCTGCCAGTTGTCGGCAGTCTTCGCGTCATTTTTGACCTTGCGCTCCAGCTCGCCGCCCAACACGTGGCGCCAGCGACCGTGCTCCATACGCGTATTGCCTTTGAGCTTCCACTCATCGGTGTGGTTGTCATCACGTTTCATATCCAGCTTGGCGTCCAGATTGCCTTCCCAGAAACGGTCCTGCAGCACCGGGCGCGGCGGAATCAGGCGCTTGATGCTGGAGAGCGGCACGGTCTGCGTGCTGTCATTGACCACCCGCACCATGCCCTTGCCGGCCGCTTCCAGCTGGTTGCTGTGCTCGCTGTCGAGGCCTTGGCGGCGCATCAGCAAGGGTTTCTCCGAACGCAGGGTGTCGATATCCTTCCAAGCAATCACCACCTGGCCGGCGTACTTGGTTTTCAAGGCCAGTTTGCCGCCATCAAGCAGAACTATCTCGCCGCTCAGGCGGTCACCATTGTTCAACCACACCGTGTCCGCCCATGCAGGCACGGCTAGAGCAAGAACCAGAGAACACAGCAGAGTGCGTAGCAGCATGATGGAAGCGCCAAAGAGCCAGCCAGAAGAGGTAGCGAAGCATGCCGCGCCGGTCCAACCGACAGCAAGCCAGCTTGAGCGGCGCACGGCACTTTATGGCGTATTAGCTCAAGTACCGACGGGCAGCGTGGTGAGCTATGGCCAGTTGGCCGCATATGCAGGCCTGGGCCGCGCAGCGCGCTGGGTAGGGCGTACCCTCAGTCAGTTACCGGACGGCAGCACTCTGCCCTGGCACCGGGTAATTGCCGCAGGCGGTCGCCTCAGTTTGCCTGCGGGCAGCCTCTCCGGCGCAGAGCAACGCAACCGTCTACGTGACGAAGGCGTGCAAATCCATAACGATCGGGTGGATATAGCCCGCTATGGCTGGCGCCCAATGGAGCACAGCGGGTAGAGTGCGCCCTTTATTAGGTCAAAATCAGGCTGATACCCCTTCAATGCCCCGTAAAAGCTGGCGTGACGCCATTGCTGCCTACTCCAGCCCCTCAACTTTGGTGCTGCTGCTTCTAGGGTTCGCCGCTGGCCTGCCCTATATGTTGGTGTTCTCCACCCTTTCTGTCTGGCTGCGCGAAGCCGGCGTGGCCCGCGACACCATTGGTTTTGCCAGCCTGATCGGCTTGGCATACGCCTTCAAATGGGTCTGGTCGCCGCTACTCGACCAATGGCGCCTGCCATTGCTGGGCAAACTGGGTCGCCGACGCTCCTGGTTGGTGCTGTCGCAGATTCTGATCGCCATTGGCTTGGCAGGAATGGCCCTGTGCGACCCGCAAACCCACCTGACTTGGCTGATTTCCCTGGCCGTGCTGGTGGCCTTCGCCTCGGCCACCCAGGACATCGCCGTCGACGCCTACCGCTTGGAAATCGTCGACGACACCCGCCAGGCAGCACTGGCCGCGAGCTATATGGCCGGTTACCGCGTCGCAGCCCTCCTGGCTACCGCCGGCGCGCTGTATTTCGCCGAAGGCTTTGGTTCTACGGCCCTGCTCTATCAGCACGGCGCCTGGGCCGGTACCTACCTGCTATTTGCTCTGCTGATGCTGCCCGGTCTGCTGACCAGCCTGTGGATGCGCGAACCGGATGTACCGCTGCGTACCCAGCTGGACGCTGCGCGTTATGGTTTCAGCCATCAAATTGTGTCGGTATTGGTACTGATTGTGTTGCTGGTCTCAGTGCCCGCGATGTTTACCCAGCTCTATCACACCGACTTCGCCAGCCTGGTAAACGGCGAAGCAAGCCTGCTTGACCTATTGCTGGAAGACCGCGCCTTCCTGCGCGCCCTGCTCTACACCATTCTCACTAGCCTGTGCCTCTCCACCATGGGCCGCCGCGGCTTGGCGCCGGTACTGACTCCGGTTAACGACTTTATCGTGCGTTACCGCTGGCAGGCCTTCCTGCTGCTGGGGCTGATCGCCACCTATCGCATGTCGGACACTGTGATGGGCGTGATGGCCAACGTGTTCTATATCGACCAGGGCTTTACCAAGGATCAGATCGCCAGTGTCAGTAAGCTGTTCGGCCTGGTGATGACCTTGATTGGCGCAGGCTTTGGCGGCCTGCTGATTGTGCGTTTCGGCATTATGCCGATCCTGTTTATCGGCGGCGCCGCCTCGGCCGCGACCAACCTGCTGTTCCTTATGCTCACTGGCATGGGCGCAGACCTGCAGATGCTGATCGTGACCATTTCCGCCGACAACTTCAGCGCAGGCCTGGCCACCGCCGCATTTGTTGCCTACCTGTCGAGCCTGACCAACCTGAAGTTCTCCGCTACCCAGTACGCCCTGCTCAGCTCCATCATGCTGCTGCTGCCGCGGCTGATC
This sequence comes from Pseudomonas sp. EA_35y_Pfl2_R5, assembly GCF_963970805.1. Taxonomy (NCBI): domain Bacteria; kingdom Pseudomonadati; phylum Pseudomonadota; class Gammaproteobacteria; order Pseudomonadales; family Pseudomonadaceae; genus Pseudomonas; species Pseudomonas sp. EA_35y_Pfl2_R5. The sequence goes on from NZ_CAXAOW010000017.1 coordinate 22,634, forward strand.
GGCGGTTACTCTGGGGTGATGGTGGAAAATTACGGTTACGCCCAGTTCTTTCTGATCACCGCTTTGCTGGGCATTCCGACGCTGATCCTGATCCTTCTGCAATGGCGGCGCGAGCGGCCTCTGGCGAACGATGTCACCTCGGCAAGTACCGCCCAGCAGCCTGACTGAACAAACTGGCAAGAGTCTTGCTCCATTGTGATATTCACAAAAGGGCAGACCATGACCGTAGCATTCAGTAACGTCAGCAGTTTCTTTAGCCCGGCCAGCCTCGATAGCTGGTGGCAGATCCAGGGCGAATGGGTCGAAGAGCCCAATGATCGTCGCGGCGGACAGAGTGGCGTGCAACGCATCTGGAAGGACGACACGCTGCTCTATGCCAAGCGTCAAACGGGGCATATCCACCGCAGCCTGCTTCACCCTTTTGGCCGCCCCACCGTGCTGCGCGAGCGAGATGCACTGCTCGGTGCCCGCAAAGCGGGCGTAACCGTCCCGGAAATTGTCTATTGCGCCGCCGAGCACAACCCCCAGGGCTGGCGCGCGCTGCTAGTGACCAAGGCACTGGAAGGCTTTCAGCCCCTTGATGACTGGTACGCAGGTAACGGCCGCGAGCAGTACGGCGAAACCCTGCATCAGCAACTGCTGCAGAAAGTGGCGCAAAGCCTGGCCAGCCTGCATAGCGCACGCTGGCAACATGGCTGCATCTATATCAAACATATTTTTGTGCGCGTCAGCGGTGAAGGTCAGGCGCTGACTTGCGAGGTGGCATTGCTCGACTTGGAGAAATGCCGCAGGCGCCTCACCAGCAAGCAGGCCGCTTTGCACGACATGCTGCAGTTGCGGCGCCACTCCCCCTGGGATCAGGCCGATTGGCAAAGCCTGATCGGCCACTACCAGCAAGCGCTTGGCCGAACGTTTAAAACGCTCTACAACGCCACTCGCCGCTAATCCTGCGCGCCCTCACGCAGAGGGCTGCTGTACCAAGTGCACCACCCGCTGCGGGAATGGAATACCAATGCCCGCCTCAGTCAGGCGCTCTTTTGCCTGCTCAGTGAAGGTAAACGTTACTGGCCAAAAGTCCGGCGTCGATACCCACACGCGCAGTGACAAATTGACCGCACTGTCACCCAGCCCGGTCACAAACACCACCGGCTCTGGGTCACGGTGTACACGCGGATCCTGGGCGATAGCCAACAGCACGTCGCGGGCCTGCTTGATATCACTGGAGTAGTCGATACCCACATTGATATCGGCCCGCCGCTTGGGCTCACGCGAGTAGTTGGTGATATGGCCATTCGACAGATTGCCGTTGGGTACGATCACCACTTTGTTATCTGCAGTCTTCAGCGTGGTGTGGAAAATCTGAATACTGTCGACACTGCCGGAAACACCTTGAGCTTCAATCCAATCACCGGCACGAAATGGACGAAACAGCATGATCAGCACGCCACCGGCAAAATTTGCCAGGCTGCCTTGCAGTGCCAGACCAATCGCCAAGCCAGCGGCACCGATTACCGCGATAAAGGAAGTGGTCTCAACCCCGATCATCGAGGCCACACTCACCAACAACAAAACTTTCAGCACGATGCTGACTAGGCTACAGATAAAACTACCCAACGCCCGGTCGACCTGACGCATATTGAGCAAACGGCTAATGCTATTGATGAGTTTTCCTACCAGCCACCAACCGATCAGCAACGTGACCAAAGCCAGTGTCAGTTTGCCACTGTACTCAAGCACGACAGGCAACCAGGCCTCTGACATTTTCACCAGTTGTTCAACATTCATATCCATCTGTAAATCCTATTTGACCCTTGAAAAACAAACAGCCACAAAGAACTGTGGCTGTTTTTACTGCACATGCACCGTTGCCACCATTATCAGGAAGCAGGGTTCAAGATGCTTATTCAATCTCTGAAGTTGTTGTACTGCAATGGCATACCGAAGTCCTTGGCGCGCAGGGCGGCAATAGCCTCCTGCAGGTCATCACGCTTCTTGCCAGTGATACGCACCTGCTCGCCTTGAATGGCGGCCTGCACCTTGAGTTTGCTGTCCTTGACGTGTGCGACGATCTTCTTCGCCAAGTCCTTTTCAATGCCTTCACGCAGAATCACCTCCTGCTTGACGCTCTTGCCCGACGCATAGGCGTCCTTGAACTCCAGACACTGCACATCGATCTTGCGCTTGACCAGGCAGAGCTTGAGAATCTCAACCATCTGCTCCAACTGAAAATCCGCGTCGGCTGTCAGGTTGACAGTCAGCTCTTTCAGCTCAAAGCTACCTTTACCGCGTAGGTCATAACGACGGTCCAGCTCTTTGATAGCACTGTCGATGGCGTTGGTAACTTCATGTTTGTCCAACTCGGACACCACGTCGAACGAGGGCATGGGCTTACTCCTGATAGACGGCGCGCCCTGCATCACGAATGGGACACGCCTGGCTTGACGGTAAAAAAACCCGGCCATTATATAGCGGTAGCAACACACACTGCCCGGCGATGTACCGGGCCCACATGATTTCCCCTAGCGAGCCTGCCCATGCCCAACCCCCACCTGAGTATTTTGGTCGTCGATGACGCCAAGTTCTCCAGCGCCATGATCGGGCGCGCCCTGAGCCAGGCGGGCTATCAGGACCTCCGTTTTGCCAGCAGCGCCGCCGAAGCCATCAGCTTGCTTGAACAGCGCCCAGCCAGCGTCTTGCTTGCCGACTGGCTGATGCCGGAGATGAACGGCCTGGAGCTGACCGTACAGGTACGCCAGTTCGATGAAATGGCCCACCACTACACCTACGTCATCCTGCTCACCGGCAAAGAAGGCGAAAACGTACTGGGCGAAGCCTTCGATAGCGGCGTCGATGATTTCATCAGCAAGTCAGCGATGAATGAGCAACTGGTACCGCGGGTCTATGCCGCCGATCGCCTGTGCAACACTTTGCAGCGTCTACTGCAGGAAAACCGTCTGCTCACCGAAAACATTGCCAGCCTGGAGCAGCGCAACCTGATCGACCCGCTCACCGGCCTGGGTAATAACCGTTACCTGCACCAGAAGATGCTCGACAGCCTGCGACAGGTCGAATCCCGCGGCGGCGCGCTGTGCTACTTGATGATCGGCCTGCAAGACATGCCCGAGCTGCACCAGCAATATGGCGATGCCTTCTACAATGAACTGCTCACCGGTGTGGCTCGACGCCTGCAACAGCTGGTGCGGCCACTGGATGTACTGGTGCGCCTGGATGAAAACCACTTCGGCCTGATCACCCTGCTGACTGATCTGCACGAATGCTCACCGAGCAGCTTCAAGCGCCTGCACGAAGGGATTAATCTCAAGGCGTTCAAGACCAGCGAAGGCTTTATTAGCCTCAAAGCCGGGATCAGCCTGGTTGGTCTGGATGCCAAAGGCCTACCCATCACACCGGAACAGATCACCGATCACGCCAGCAGGCTATTGCCCGAATCGCACAGCACTGGGCTGGTGACCGCCTTGCGCCTGTCCTTGCCGCAATAAGCCGCACAACATATGTGGCATATCCTCGGTGCCGGCAGCCTCGGCACTCTGTGGGCGGCGCGCCTGGCGCGCGCGGGCTTGCCAGTACAGCTGATCCTGCGCGATTCGGCGCGCCTGCACAGTTACCAACAGGCCGGCGGGCTGACCCTGGTTGAACAGGGCCAGGCGCAGCACTACGCCATCCCAGCGCAAACGGCGGATCACCCCGAGCCGATCCAACGCCTGCTACTGAGCTGTAAAGCCTATGACGCCGCAGCCGCGGTGAGCCAACTGGCTCCACGCCTGGCATCTGGCGCCGAAATCCTCTTGCTACAGAACGGCCTGGGCAGCCAGGACGAAGTCGCCCGCGTAGCACCGCAAGCGCGTTGCATCTTTGCCTCCAGCACCGAAGGTGCGTTTCGTCAGGCGGATTTTCAGGTGGTGTTTGCCGGCCATGGCCATACCTGGCTCGGCGACCCGCGTGAACTGCAACCGCCCAACTGGTTGGAGGACCTGCGCCGTGCAGGCATTGCCCATGACTGGAGCCTGGATATCCTCAGCCGCCTATGGCGCAAACTGGCGCTGAACTGCGCGATCAACCCGCTGACCGTGCTGCATGACTGCCGCAATGGCGGATTGTGTGAGCATCCAGCGCAGGTCGCCTGCCTGTGCAGCGAGCTGAGCGAACTGCTGCATACATGCGGTCACAGCACTGCCGCCGAGGACTTGCACAACGAAGTACTACGGGTGATCCAGGCCACTGCCGCCAACTACTCGTCCATGCACCAGGATGTCAGCCAGGGTCGCCGCACGGAAATCGCCTACCTGCTGGGTTACGCCTGTAACGCTGCGCACCGTCATCAATTGGTGCTGCCGCATCTGCAAGCACTGCACGGCCAGCTGCTGGCCCACCTTGATGCACGCGGATTGCCCCGCCACTGAGGCCCGCGTTAACCTGCCTGCACTTCCGTCACCGCGACAGCCCGCCATGCACCTGCGTCAAAGCCTCGAAAACCTACCGGTCGGCCGCAAGCTGCTGGTCGCCCTGCTGGCCTTGCTCGCCACCGTATTGCTGGTGGCCAACCTGGCCTTTATCAGCGCGGCCTACTGGATTTCTCAGGAAAGCGTGGCGCCTCAAGCCTTGCATACACTCGGCAGGCTGATTGCCAGCCCGCCACTGAGCAAGGAAGCACTGAGCTCCCCCACTGCCGCCGAAAAACTGCTTCGGCGCCTGGATGACTACGCGCCGCTGCGTGCGGCCGTGATCTATGACGCCAAGGGTTTGAACCTAGCGCAGCTGCAGCGTGGCACCAAACTACAGCTGCCGCAGCGCGTCGAAGAGGTCGAGTCCTGGCGCCACAGCGAGTTTCGCATCAACCAGCTGGTCGAACTGCCGCAAGTCACGGGCAACTCTGGCCATCTGCTGCTAGTTGCCTCCAGCGAGCTGCCGGGGGTGTTCTACACAGGCACCCTGACTGCCAGCCTGGTGATTCTCGCCTTGAGCGTTCTGTTCTGGCTGATTGTCTCGCGCCAGGTGCGCCGCCTGATCACCCGGCCGATCCGACGCCTGGAGGAACTCTCACGCCAGGTCACCCGCGAAGAGAACTACGCCCTGCGCGCGCGACGCGGCAATCGCGACGAGATCGGCAGCCTGGCCGATGCCTTCAACACCATGCTGGTGCGCATCGAGGCCCGCGAGCAGCAACTCAAACGTGCCCGTGACGATGCCCAGGAAGCCTTCGACCAGGCCCAGCACCTGGCCGAGGAAACCCGCCACTCCAATCGCAAACTGGAGCTGGAAGTACAGGTGCGTGGCAAGATCGAGAAAAAGCTCACCGGCTTTCAGAAGTACCTCAACAGCATCATCGACTCCATGCCCTCGGCGCTGATCGCCCTCGACGAGCAACTCTACGTCACGCAATGGAACCAGGAGGCCAGCAGCCTCTCCGGAACCCGCCTGGACGAGGCACTGAACCAACCGATCTTTCTCGCCTTCCCCCCTCTCAAGCCCTTCCTGCCGCAGCTAAGGCGTACTGTCGAGCAGCATCAGGTGGAAAAAATCGAGCGGGTCACCTGGGGTAGCAATGAGCAGCCGCATCACTTTGCCCTGACTTTTTACCCGCTGACGGGCGGCAGCGGCCGTGGTGTGGTGATCCGCATCGACGACATCACCCAGCGCCTCAATCTGGAAGAGATGATGGTGCAATCGGAGAAGATGCTCTCGGTCGGCGGTCTGGCCGCCGGCATGGCGCACGAGATCAACAACCCGCTGGGCGCCATCCTGCACAACGTGCAGAACATCCGCCGGCGCCTGTCACCCGAGCTGGAAAAGAACCGCGAACAGGCCGAACAGGCCGGCATCTGCCTCGAAGACATCGACCGCTACCTGAATGCCCGAGAGATTCCACGCCTGCTCGACGGCATCCAGCAAGCCGGCAGTCGCGCAGCGAAGATCGTCAGCCATATGCTCAATTTCAGCCGTCGCAGTGACCGTCAACTGGCGCCCTGCAACCTGCCCGCCTTGATTGATCAGGCCGTGGAAATCGCCAGCAATGATTTCGACCTGACCGACAGCTTCGACTTCAAGAGCCTGAACATCCAACGCGAGTTTGCCGCCGACCTCCCCCTGGTGCCGGCCACCGCCAACGAGTTGGAGCAGGTGCTACTCAACCTATTGAAGAACGCCGCCCAAGCCATCCATCAGCGCGACGACTGCGCGATACCGGGGCAAATTACCCTACGCGTACGCCTGGCGCCGCCCTGGGCGGAAATCCAGGTGGAGGATAATGGCGTCGGCATGCCCGAGCCCGTGCGCAAGCGCATCTTCGAGCCGTTTTTCACCACCAAGGAAGTCGGTCAGGGCACCGGGCTTGGCCTGTCGGTCTCCTACTTCATCATCACCAACAATCACAAAGGGCAGATGGAAGTGCAGTCCAAGGCCAGCCAAGGCACTTGCTTCACCCTGCGCCTACCACTGGCCATAGCCACTCCTGACACAGGTCTTTGAACATGGGTTACCGCCTCTCGAAAATCTACACGCGCACCGGCGACGCTGGCGAAACTGGTCTGGCCGATGGCCGCAGAGTCGGAAAGGACCACCCACGAGTGGAAGCTATTGGCGAGGTGGATACGCTAAACAGCCATATCGGCCTGCTGCTGGCCGATCTTACCGAGCAACAAAGTAAATGGCCTGGACTTGCCGAAGTCATCGAGGTGCTCGCACCTTGTCAGCACCGCCTGTTCGACCTCGGCGGCGAACTGGCGATGCCCGACTATCAGGCCCTGCAGGCCGCGGAAATCGAGCGACTGGAAGCGGCTATCGACCGCTGGAATGAAGAAGTCGGCCCGCTGGAAAACTTTATCCTGCCCGGCGGCTCGCGACTGATTGCCCAAGCTCACGTCTGCCGCAGCCTGGCCCGCAGCGCCGAGCGCCGTTGTCAGCACCTGAACGCCGTGGAGCCGATCCGCGGCGTCGGTCTGGCCTACATCAACCGCCTGTCCGACCTGCTGTTTGTCACCGCGCGACTGATCGCCAAACGTCAGGGTATCGCTGAAGCACTCTGGCAGGCTGCTGCGAAACAATAGGGAACACCATCCCCGGATTACATCCGGGATACTGAGCCAGCCATGTAGGGTGGATGACGTTTTTTCATCCACCATTACGGGTTGGTGGATGGATAAAGCGCCATCCACCCTACGACATCAGAGCAGACTAAGCTGGCTTTCGAAGCTCCGCCGCTCACCGGTCAGTGGGTCAATAAAGCTCAGACCCTTGGCCAGCAGTTTTAGCGGTTTGCTGTAGTCATCCGGCGTATCCGGTGCATCCGTAACCTCGGGATAGAAGGGATCATTGAGGATCGGGGCACCCATCGCGGCCAGGTGTACGCGCAACTGATGCTTCTTTCCCGTTACCGGATGCAGCCGGTAAAGCCAGTGCTCACTCAGACGCTGGGCGACTTCGATACGGGTTTCGCTATTGGCCTCACCGGCGACTTCCTGCATGCGGAAAAACGGCTCAGCGCCCTCCAGTCGGGTCGCCCGCAGCAGCGGAAACTGCAGCTGCGGCAAAGGCGCCGCCAGCGCCTCATAGCACTTGTCCATCTGCCGCAAACGAAACAGCGCCTGGTACTGGCCACGGCTCTGCCGATTGGTGGAAAACAGCACCAGCCCGGCGGTGTGCCGGTCAATCCGGTGCAGCGGCACCAGATCGGCATTGCCCAGGCGCTTGGCCAACCGTGCCTGCAGGGTCTGCTCGACGTATTCGCCAGCGGGCATCACAGGTAGGAAATGCGGCTTATCGGCCACCAGCAGATGCTCATCGACATGCAGCAGGGTTTCTTCAAAGGGAATCGGCGTCTCTGCCGGCACCTCGCGAAAATAGTGCACCTTGAGCCCTTCGCGATACATCGTAGCCATGCCAAGCGGTTGGCCTTGAGCGTCCAGCACCCGACCACGGGCGATCCGTTCCTGCCACACCGCCGGGGTAATCGCCGGGAAATGCGCGCACAGGCACTCGAACACCGTCGCCCAGTTGCCACGCGGCAAGTGCAGGGTGCTGGGGCGCATATTCGAGGGGGAACGGGCTTCAACAGACATGAACACACTCAACAGCAGGCGGCGGAAACACAGGATAACTCAGCCCCAGGTTTAACCCGCCCCCGGCGCGGGACTCTGCAGTGACATACGGAACAACGCCGCCAGCAGGTCAGTCTGGCTGACGATACCCAGCAAGCGACGGTGCTCATCCACAACGGGCAGCCGATGCACGTCGGTATCGGTAAGCATCTGCAGCAGGTAAGTCACCGGCCAGTCGGCGCGGCAGGTCGGTGCCTGGCGCTGCATACACTGGCTGACCGTTTGTGTATCGACGTCGGCCAGCAACAGGTCGTGTAGGCTGAGCATGCCCTGCAATTCGCCCTGTGGGTTAAGCACCGGCATAGCGCTTAACCGATGTTCATGCAGGCTCAAACGCGCCTCGGCGAGGCTGGTGTGCTTCGTGAGGGTCTGTACATCAAGGGACATGATGTCGCCGCAACGCACTTCACCGAAGCGCCGCTGATAAGCCCGCGCCTCGGTTTGCAGGAGAATTTCCTCCAGGTCTTCGCGGGAGATATCGAGTAGCTCGCCACGCGCATTGAGCACAGCATCCAGATCTGCCGGGGTGAAACCCAGACGATCGCGGGGGATCGGATCGCGGGTCTTGTGCACGTTGCCATGCTCAAGCGGACAGTGCGGGTACTGGCGGCGTAAGGCGTTATTGAACAGCAGCGCGATCAGCAGCAAGCCAATGGAGTTCAGCCCCACCGGGTAGAGGGCAAAGTGATAGCCCAGTTGAGCCACTTCCGGGCCTGCCAGCACCGCGGTCAATGCCACCGCACCACCTGGCGGGTGCAAACAGCGCAGGGCAAACATTCCGGCAATCGCCAAGCCACCAGCCAAGGCGGCCACCCATGCGTCGTGGCCAAGCCAGGTAGCGCAAGTCACGCCAATTAGAGCGGAGATCAGGTTGCCACCGAGAATCGACCAGGGCTGTGCCAATGGGCTGGCCGGCACGGCAAACAACAGCACCGCCGACGCCCCCATAGGTGCGATCAGCCAGGGGCTGGCACTGCCGAGCACCTCATGACAGAGCCAGCCACTGAACAGCAGCCCCAGCACCGCGCCCACACAGCTCAACGTCCGCTCACTCAGACTGACCGCCATGGGCGCCGGCCAGAAGCCCTTCAACCACGCTTTGATGCTTTGCACCCTCAACCGCTCACCTGTAACGCACCATTTGAGGGCGCGACTATAACGTCCTTTACCCGAAGGTGGCAGCTACTCCGGCCAGAACGCGCGAATTCCCGCCACGCCTTGGGCGCCTACCTGCCAGGCCCGCTCTACGTCGGTCGGGGTAACACCGCCGAGCAAATAGGCCGGCTGATTAAAGCCCTGCAGCAGCTCGGCAACCTGCGCCCAGCCCAGCGGCTGTGCATCGGGATGGGTCTGGGTGGCTTCTACGGGTGACAGGGTGATGAAATCCACGCCCATCTGCGTGGCCAGCTCAAGTTCCTGCGCGCTGTGACAGGAGGCAGCTAACCAGCGCTGCGCTGGAAACGGCCGGCCACCTGCGCTCAATTCACGTAACTGCTGCGCGGTCAGGTGCCAGCCGGCAGCGGGAAAGTCACCCAGCCACTCCAACGGCCCCTTGAGCATCAGCTGCGCCTTGCCCGCACAGAGGCCAAGGGCATCGACGGCAATGTCGCGGTACTGCGCATCGAACATCGCTGGGGCACGCAGTTGCAGCAAACGAATACCGTTTTTCAGCGCCGCCTGGATACCGCGCAGCAACTCAGGACCGCTCAGCCCCTCGGGGGTGATCAGATAACGCTCGGGCAAGCGCGCCGCTGCGACAATCGGCTGGTTGGCGGCGGGAAATTCATAGTCTCCCAACTGCCGTGGGCTGACCCAGGCCAGCGGTTGGCCTTCGGCGCCATGGGGCTCACCGGTATAAGCCGAGACTTCCCAGACATCCAGCAGCACCTGTTTGTCTGGGTAATCGTGACGCACCTGAATCAGCGGCCGCGCGGCACTGGGGCGAATGCCCAGCTCCTCTTCCAGCTCACGGGCCAAGGCAGCCTGCACCGCCTCACTGGCCTCGACCTTGCCACCGGGAAACTCCCAGAGGCCGCCCTGATGCTTATCATCAGGGCGCTTGGCGAGCAGAATCTGCCCATCCACACCGCGGATAACCGCAGCGGCTACATGGATACGCTTCACGCCAGATGTTCCTCCTGAGCAGCCTGGTACCAGTGCTGAAACGCCGGCCACTGATAGATCGTCTCGACATAGGCGGCAGCCTCTGCCGGCAGCGCCACCTGATAACTGCGCAAGCGCGCCGCCACCGGAGCGAAGAAGGCATCGGCCAGGCAGGGCTGACCAAACAGAAAGCCACCGCCCTGGCCAAAGCGCTGTCGACACTCGACCCACAGGGCACAGATACGCTGGATATCGGCCGCGGCATCGGCGGGTATTTCTGCCAGCGCCTGATTACGCTTGAGGTCCATCGGCAGATGACTGCGCAGCGCAACAAAACCGCTGTGCATTTCGGCACAGGCACTGCGTGCCAGCGCGCGGGCAACCCGCGCTTGCGGCCATAGCTGGGCAGCGGGAAAACACTCGGCCAGGTATTCGCCAATCGCCAGGGAATCCCAGATGGCGCCATCGTCGCTGATCAGCAGCGGCACCTTGCCCGTCGGCGAATGCTGCAGAATTCGCGCACGGGTATCGGGCCGGTTCAGGATAATCAGCTGCTCGGTATAGGGCGCGCCGGTGAGTTCCAAGGCCAACGCCGCACGCAGCGACCAGGACGAATAGGTTTTGTCACCGATAACCAGAGTAAGGGACATGGGCTGCACTCGATGCAAGAAGGTCGAACGACCTTAAAAGGCGACTCACGCAATAGCAAATTCCCGTTGCTCATAGGGGCATGAACAACGGGAATGCAGGCAATCAAACAGCCGGGGCGTGGCGGATCAGGTGCGGTATTCGGCGTTGATCTTCACGTACTCGTGGGACAGGTCGGTAGTCCAGATCGTCTCGCTGCAGCTGCCGCGACCCAGCTCGATACGAATGGTGATTTCTTCCTTGGCCATCACCGCAGCGCCCTGCTCCTCGGTATAGCTGGCGGCGCGGCAACCACGACTGGCGATGCACACATCACCGAGGAATACATCGATCAGGCTGACATCCAGTTGTGCCACACCCGCCCGTCCCACAGCGGCGAGAATACGCCCCCAATTCGGGTCGGAGGCAAACAGCGCGGTCTTGATCAGTGGCGAATGGGCCACGGCATAACCGACGTCCAAGCATTCCTGATGGGTTGCGCCGCCATTGACCTGCACGGTGACGAACTTGGTCGCGCCTTCGCCGTCGCGCACGATGGCCTGGGCCACCTCCATACACACGCCGAACACCGCTTCCTTGAGTTTGGCGAACAGGTCGCCGCTGGCCTGGGTAATTTCCGGCAAGACGGCCTTGCCAGTGGCGATCAGCATGCAGCAGTCGTTGGTCGAGGTATCGCCATCGATGGTGATGCGGTTGAACGACTTGTTCGCCGCATCGCGCAACAGATCCTGCAGCACGGCCTGGGCGACCTTGGCGTCGGTGGCGATATAACCGAGCATGGTCGCCATGTTCGGCTTGATCATCCCGGCGCCCTTGCTGATACCGGTCACAGTAACGGTGACACCATCGTGCACGAACTGACGGCTGGCACCCTTGGGCAGGGTATCGGTGGTCATGATGCCGGTGGCAGCTTCGGCCCAGTGGTTCTCGGACAAATCGTCGAGAGCGGCCTGCAGTGCGCCTTCGATCTTCTCGACCGGCAGCGGCTCACCAATTACCCCGGTGGAGAACGGCAGCACGGCGCCTTCATCCACCCCAGTCAGCTGCGCCAGGGCAGCACAGGTGCGCGTGGCATTCTGCAGGCCCGGCTCGCCGGTACCGGCGTTGGCGTTTCCGGTATTGGTCAGCAGGTAACGCACGCTGCCCAGCACACGCTTCTTGGCCAGGATGACCGGCGCGGCGCAAAACGCATTGAGGGTAAACACACCCGCTACGCTGGAGCCTTCGGCACATCGCATCACTACCACATCCTTGCGTCCTGGGCGTTTGATGCCCGCCGAAGCGATGCCCAGCTCGAAACCTGGAACCGGGTGCAGGGTAGACAACGGGCCAAGACCAACAGCCATAGAGAACGCTCCTTAAGGTGGTAGGACTTATTGCGATGGTAAAACGCCGCGAGCGGTCGGACCGTTCGCGGCGTTAATCAAGCGGGGTCAAGCATAGCCAACTTCACTGTCGGCTCAACCCTCGTTACACGGCAGGCTCAGTTGACCTGGCCGTGGCAATGCTTGTACTTCTTGCCGGAACCACAAGGGCACGGTTCATTACGGCCAATCTTCGGTTCGGTACGCACGGGCGCCACGGCAACCGCCTGGTCACCCTCTTCGTCACTGGCCTGCGGCTGCAATGCTGACGCCTCGGCGTGCTGGAACTGCATGCGCTCGGCTAAGGCATCGGCCTCGCGGCGCAGACGGGCTTCTTCTTCAGCCGGGTCTTCGCGGCGCACCTGTACATGCGAGAGCACGCGGATGGTGTCGCGTTTGATCGAATCCAGCAGCTCCTGGAATAGAGTGAAGGACTCGCGCTTGTATTCCTGCTTAGGGTTCTTCTGCGCATAGCCACGCAGGTGAATGCCGTGACGCAGGTGATCCATGGTCGACAGGTGGTCTTTCCACAGGTCATCAAGGACGCGCAGCAGAATCTGCTTCTCGAAGGTGCGCAGGGCTTCGGCGCTGGCTTCGTTTTCCTTCTCGTTGTAGGCGTTGACCAGTTCTTCGAGAATGCGCGAGCGCAGGGTTTCTTCATACAGCTTGTGGTCGTCGTCGAGCCACTGTTGGATCGGCAAGCGCAGGTTGAAGCTGCTGTAAAGCGCCTCTTCCAGACCGGCGATATCCCACTGTTCAGGTAGCGACTGCGGCGCGATATATTCGTTGATGGTGTTATCCAGCACTTCCTGGCGGAACTCGGCGATGGTTTCGCCGATGTTGTCGGCAGCCAACAGCGTGTTGCGCATGTGATAGATCACTTTGCGCTGCTCGTTGGCCACATCGTCGAATTCCAGCAGCTGCTTACGCATGTCGAAGTTGCGCCCTTCAACCTTGCGCTGGGCCTTCTCGATGGCGTTGCTGACCATACGGTGTTCGATGGCTTCACCGGACTGCATGCCCAGGGCCTTCATAAAGTTCTTCACCCGATCCGAAGCGAAGATACGCATCAGGCTGTCTTCCAGCGACAAGTAGAAACGACTGGAGCCCGGGTCACCCTGACGACCGGAACGACCGCGCAGCTGATTGTCGATACGCCGCGATTCATGGCGCTCGGAGGCGATCACATGCAGACCGCCCGACTCGATTACCTGCTGGTGACGCTTCTGCCAATCGGCCTTGATCTGCGCAATCTGCTCAGGTGTGGCGTTCTCCAGGTTGGCAACTTCAACTTCCCAGTTGCCACCCAGCAGGATGTCGGTACCGCGACCGGCCATGTTGGTGGCAATCGTCAGTGCGCCCGGACGGCCGGCCTGGGCAATGATCTCGGCTTCTTTCTCGTGGAATTTAGCGTTGAGCACCTTGTGCTCGATGCCTTCCTGATTGAGCAGCTTGGACATGTGCTCGGAGGTTTCGATGGTGGCCGTACCGACCAGCACAGGACGCCCCAGGGCCATGCTTTCCTTGATGTCGGTGACGATGGCGGCGTACTTCTCTTCCGCAGTCAGGTAGACAAGGTCGTTGAAGTCCTTGCGCGCCAGGGCACGGTTGGTCGGGATCACGATCACCGCCAAGCCGTAGATCTGATGGAACTCGAACGCCTCGGTGTCTGCCGTGCCGGTCATACCGGACAATTTGCTGTAGAGGCGGAAGTAGTTCTGGAAGGTGGTCGAGGCCAAGGTTTGGCTTTCGGCCTGGATCGGCAGGCCTTCTTTGGCCTCGATCGCCTGATGAAGGCCTTCGGAGAGACGACGACCAGGCATGGTGCGACCGGTATGTTCGTCGATCAGCAGCACCTGGTTGTTCTGCACGATGTATTCAACGTTGCGGTTGAACAGCTTGTGCGCACGCAGGCCCGAGTAAACGTGGGTCAGCAGGCCCAGGTTGTGCGCGGAATACAGACTCTCGCCCTCGGCCAGCAGGCCAACTTCGGTGAGCATTTCTTCAACGAACTGGTGGCCAGCTTCGTTCAGCTCGACCTGGCGGGCCTTCTCGTCGACCTTGTAGTGGCCTTCCTGCGTGACCACGCCCTCTTCTTCCTCAACATGCAGCTTGAGGCGCGGGATCAGCTTGTTGATCTCGGTGTAGAGGCGCGAACTGTCTTCGGCCTGCCCGGAGATAATCAGCGGGGTGCGCGCTTCGTCGATCAGAATGGAGTCAACTTCGTCGATCACGGCAAAATTCAACTCGCGCTGGAATTTGTCTTCCAGGCTGAAGGCCATGTTGTCGCGCAGGTAATCGAAACCGAATTCGTTGTTGGTGCCGTAGGTGATATCGGCGGCGTAGGCTTCGCGTTTCTCTTCCGGCGGCATAAAGGGCGTGACGATACCCACGCTCATGCCAAGGAACTCATACAGCGGACGCATCCAGTTGGCGTCACGGCGAGCCAGGTAATCGTTGACCGTAACCACGTGCACGCCCTTGCCGGACAGCGCATTGAGGTACACCGCCAGAGTCGCCACCAGGGTCTTACCTTCACCGGTGCGCATCTCGGCGATCTTGCCTTCGTGCAGGGTCATACCGCCAATCAACTGCACGTCAAAGTGGCGCATGCCCATCACACGCTTGCCGGCTTCGCGGGCTACCGCAAAGGCTTCGGCCAATAGCTGATCGAGGGTCTCACCTTTGGCCAGACGGGCTTTGAACTCCTCCGTCTTGGCGCGCAGTTGCTCATCGGAAAGGGCAAGCATCTGCTCCTCGAAGGCATTGACGGCTTGTACCGCCTTGAGCATGCGTTTGACTTCACGCTCGTTCTTGCTTCCAAAGAGTTTTTTCAACAAAGGCGCAAACATATCGACAGGATCTTCCAGGCGTATGGATTGAGGGCGGCTGAACAGCGACCCATGCAGCCTTTAGGGCTGCGTGCGAAGGGGGCATTCTACCCGGAAACGCAAACGAGGAAAGCGGCGTTATTCGACGTCGTTGACCCGGGCTATGTAGCTGGCTGGATTGACCACCTGGCCATTCTTGGTGACTTCAAAGTGCACGTGGTAACCACTGGCGCGACCACTACGACCGACCTTGGCAATGGTCTGCCCGCGCTGCACCAGGTCACCGATCTGCACCTGATTGCTCTTGTTGTGGGCATAGAGGGTGGTGTAGCCATCGGCATGACTGACCTCCACGACATTGCCATAACCCGACTTGACCCCGGAGAAACTCACCACGCCAGCCGCGACGGCAACCACATCACTGCCCGGCTTGGCGGCAAAATCGACACCTTTATGCTGGGTATTGCGCCCGGTCAACGGGTGCACGCGGCGCCCGAATGGAGAAGACATATAGCCATGGCGCACCGGCATGCCGGACAGGTACTCAGCCTCACTCAACTGACGCTCACCGATCAGCTGCTCCAGTACCTCGAGCAGTTGCTCGCGACTATCCAGGCGCAAGCTCAGGCGATCAAGCTCATCCATAAAGGGCGGCGGCGTATACGCGGCATCACCCAGCGCATCTTCAGCACCGCCCTGGCCGACATTAAGAGAGAAATCAAATTCACTGGCATCCAAATCTGCCAGCTCGGTCAGGCGAGCCCCCAGCGCATCTAGGCGAGTCAGGCGCGCCTGCAATTCGGCTACATGGACGGCAAAAGCATCCAGCTGACGTTGTGCATTACGGCGCACCTCACCGACCTCGGCGCGCTGCTGATCCATAGCCAAGTTGAGCTGAGTGTCGTCATGCACCTCAACTGTCGCCGGCGCCCACCAGGCGCCAACGGCCACACCACCGGCCAACGACGCGCCGAGCGCCAGCAGTAATGCCAACAGTAACCAGCGGAGATCCAGACTGAGCGAACGTGCGGCACCGTGATGCCGACTAAGTAAAATGATGTGCAAGGCGTTCCCCTAAGTGGTGAACCGTCAGTCGGCAGCAGCGATTCTGCTACCATGGCGGCTTCACTTTTTCAGGCGTCCTGCCATGACTTTTCGTCCTTTGCCAGCCCGGGCTCCCGCCGCACTGTTGCGCGAAGCGAAACCCCTGAAGGCACTGTTCAATCAAGCGCAGCGCATTGATCGCCTACAGCACCTGCTGGAAAGCCAGCTGCAGCCCGCCGCTCGCGAACACTGCCATGTAGCGTCGTGGCGCGAGGGCTGCCTGCTGCTGATAATTACCGATGGCCACTGGGCCACGCGCCTGCGCTATCAACAAAAACGCTTGTTGAAACAGCTGCAGGCACTCGAAGAATTCGCGACCTTAACGAAGATTCTGTTCAAGGTGCAACCTCCGACTGCTGAAAGGCATGCACCAAGTCGCACAATTTGCCTATCCAGCAGCGCTGCGGAAAACATTCAGGCCACCGCCGACGGCATCAGCGATCCAAAACTGCGCGCCGCCCTGGAGCGCCTGGCCAAGCACGGCAAACCCAGCGAATAAGTGCTTTTCACCCACTAAAGCGCGAGTAAAAAGTGCTCAAGAATCATTTTTAACCTCGCCCAGCGACGGCCGACGCCTGACTGCCCGGGACAGCAGGCCAATAAAAAAAGAGGCCACCCGAAGGTGGCCTCGAAAAGCAAAGTAAGGAGGGTATTGCGTTACACGGCCGCAACCGGGCGCATGTATGAGATTGGCGCGGTGTTGGGGTCATCAAAGGTGACGACTTCCCATGCATCAGGCTGCTCGATCAGGGTGCGCAGCAGGCGATTGTTCAGCGCATGCCCCGATTTGAAACCCTTGAACTCGCCAATCAGGCTGTTACCCAGCAGGTAAAGGTCACCGATCGCATCGAGAATCTTGTGTTTGACGAACTCGTCCTCGTAACGCAGGCCATCTTCGTTCAACACGCGAAACTCATCCACCACGATGGCGTTATCTACGCTGCCGCCGAGTGCCAGGTTCTGTGAACGCAGGAACTCGATATCACGCATAAAACCGAAGGTGCGAGCGCGACTGACTTCCTTCACAAACGAGGTGCTGGAGAAGTCAACGCTGGCTGACTGGGTGCGATTGCGGAACACCGGATGATCGAAATCGATCTCGAAGGTCACCTTGAACCCTTCGAAAGGCACGAAGGTGGCGCGCTTGTCGCCCTCTTCAACTGTCACTTCACGAAGGATGCGGATGAACTGCTTATGGGCGTCCTGCTCTTGCAAACCAGCAGATTGAATCAGGAATACAAAGGGACCCGCACTGCCATCCATGATCGGTACTTCGGACGCGGAGAGCTCGACGTAGGCGTTATCGATGCCCAGGCCAGCCATGGCCGAAAGCAGGTGCTCTACCGTATCCACCTTGACATCACCATTGACCAGTGTGGTCGACATGGTGGTTTCACCAACATTGCCTGCACGCGCGGGAATTTCCACGACAGGGTCCAAGTCGGTACGACGGAACACGATACCGGTGTCCACGGGAGCCGGCTTCAGGGTCAGGTATACCTTTTCCCCGGAATGCAGGCCGACGCCAGTGGCGCGGATAATGTTCTTCAGGGTGCGTTGTCTGATCATGGCTTTGGCCGCTATAGCACTAGTTGCGAATAGTTTTCAACAATGGCCGGCGATGATAGCAGAACCGGCCTTTGCTGAACACCAATCACCCCAATACTCCTGATACATTTCATCAATCGGCCTGACGACGCAAGAACGCCGGAATGTCCAGGTAGTCCAGGTCATCCTGCGGATTCAGCTTGGCAGCAGTCGCTGCGCCGCCGTGGCTTTGACGCTGAACAGTCGGACGCTCGTAGTCCTTGTAGTTGACGCTCTGCTCGGCACGGGCCGGGGCCGGCGCACTGCTCGAACCACTTACAGTGTTGGTAGAAACCTGCACGGTGTTGTCGATAACCTTAACCGGCTTCTCGATACGCGCACCCAGGCCGGTAGCAACCACAGTGACATGCAGCTCGTCGCGCATGTCAGGATCGATCACGGTGCCAACCTTGACGGTCGCGTGCTCAGAGGCGAACTGCTCGATGATGTTACCCACGTCGGAGTACTCACCCAGGGACAGGTCAGGACCGGCAGTGATGTTCACCAGGATGCCGCGCGCGCCTTGCAGGTTGACGTCTTCCAGCAGCGGATTACGGATCGCCGCTTCGGTGGCTTCACGTGCACGGTTCGGACCGCTGGCGCAGCCAGTACCCATCATCGCCATGCCCATTTCGCTCATCACGGTTTTCACGTCAGCGAAGTCGACGTTGATCATGCCCGGACGCTTGATGATGTCGGAGATACCGCGCACGGCACCGGCCAGTACATCGTCAGCCTTGGCGAAAGCCGACAGCAGGCTGGCGTCCTTACCGAGGATGGTCAGCAGTTTTTCGTTCGGGATGGTGATCAGCGAGTCGACGCTTTCCGACAGCGCGCGAATACCCTCTTCAGCAATGGTCATGCGCTTCTTGCCTTCGAACGGGAACGGACGGGTCACCACCGCAACGGTGAGGATGCCCATTTCCTTGGCCACCTGAGCGATAACAGGCGCAGCACCAGTACCGGTACCGCCGCCCATGCCGGTGGTGATAAAGACCATATCAGTGCCTTGCAGCACTTCAGCGATACGCTCGCGATCTTCCATGGCCGCCTGACGGCCGACTTCCGGATTGGCGCCTGCACCAAGACCCTTGGTCACCGCAGTGCCCAGTTGCAGCACGGTACGTGCGCCGATGTTTTTCAGTGCCTGAGCATCTGTGTTGGCGCAGATGAACTCGACGCCTTCAATGTTGTTTTTCGCCATGTGGTTGACCGCATTACCGCCGCCGCCGCCCACGCCAATGACCTTGATGACTGCACTTGCTGGTGCGCTGTCTACGAGTTCAAACATTTTCCCTCTCCTTTACTTTCTAGTTGTAACGCCTACTGCAAAATCAGAAATTGCCCTGGACCCAGCGTTTCAGCCGTTCCAGCACAGGTTGTTTGGGGTCGTCGTTGTAGCTGCCAAGTGCGGACATGGAAATGCCGTCGGCCTGCTTCTGCAGTCCGTACAGCAGCAGGCCTACACCTGTGGAATAAATCGGGTTACGCACCACATCGGCCAGGCCCTTGACGCCTTGGGGCATGCCCAGACGTACCGGCATATGGAAGATTTCCTCGGCCAGTTCCACCGCACCTTCCATCTTCGCCGTACCGCCGGTGAGAACGATGCCAGCGGGGATCAAGTCCTCGTAGCCACTGCGGCGCAGTTCGGCCTGGATCAGAGTGAACAGCTCGTCGTAACGCGGCTCGACCACTTCGGCCAGGGACTGACGCGACAGGTCGCGCGGCGGGCGGTCGCCGACGCTCGGCACCTTGATGGTTTCGCCGGCACCGGCCAGCTTGGCCAGGGCACAGGCGTAGCGGATCTTGATTTCTTCGGCGTACTGAGTCGGCGTACGCAGGGCCATGGCGATGTCGTTGGTAACCTGATCACCGGCAATCGGGATCACCGCGGTATGACGAATCGCGCCTTCGGTAAAGATGCAGATATCAGTGGTGCCGCCGCCGATATCCACCAGGCACACGCCCAGTTCTTTCTCGTCGTCAGTCAGCACCGCATAAGCCGAGGCCAGTTGCTCAAGGATGATGTCATCGACTTCCAGGCCGCAGCGGCGCACGCATTTTTCGATGTTCTGCGCGGCATTTACGGCGCAGGTGACCACGTGCACTTTGGCTTCCAAACGCACGCCGGACATGCCCAGGGGCTCACGCACCCCTTCCTGGTTATCGATCACATAGTCCTGAGGCAGGGTGTGCAGCACGCGCTGATCCGCCGGAATGGCCACGGCCTGGGCGGCGTCGAGCACGCGCTCCAGATCCGCAGGGCTGACTTCGCGATCACGAATAGCGACGATGCCGTGGCTGTTGAGGCTGCGGATATGGTTGCCGGCCACGCCGACGAAAGCCGAGTGAATACGGCAGCCGGCCATCAACTGGGCTTCTTCGACGGCGCGCTGAATCGACTGCACGGTGGATTCGATGTTCACCACCACGCCCTTTTTCAGGCCGCGCGACGGATGAGTGCCGATGCCGACGATTTCCAGTTGGCCGTCCGCATTCACTTCACCGACCAGCGCCACCACCTTGGAGGTACCGATGTCGAGGCCGACGATCATCTTGCCGCTCTGCACGTTTGCCATGGCTCTTGCCTTCTCCTGATTCACTGCACGACAGCGGTTGGTGCCGCCGTGGGCGCGACCGGCTCACGCCATGCCACGGCCAGGCCGTTGGCATAGCGCAGATCGATCCGCGCGATATTCGTTTGTTGCTCTTTCAGGGCCTTGTCATAAATGGCCGTGAAGCGCCGCATTTTTTCCACCAGATGGTCACGCCCCAGCAGCAGTTCGATGCCCTGCCCGGTGGAGAGGAACCAGCTACCGCGCTCACGCAACTCCAGGCGCGCCACGGAAAAGCCCATGGGCCGCAGCATCTGGCTGAGCACTTGGTATTGCTGCATTACCTGCTGCTGAGCACGCTTGGGGCCATACAGCTGCGGCAGGTGTGGGTAATCCCCCAGCTGCTGTGGCGCGAACGCCTCGCCCTGATTGTTCAACAGAGCCTCATCGCCCCAACGGGCAATCGGCAATTGTTCTTCCAGGCGCACTACCAACTGGTCCGGCCATACGCGGCGCACTTGGGCGCTGGCGATCCACGGCATCAGTTCCAGCTCACGACGCAGGCTGAGCAGATCGACACTGAAAAAGCTCGCACTGGCATAAGGTGCTATGCGCTCTTGCACGGCCTGCTGATTGATGTAGCTGAGATCGCCCTCGACGCTGATCCGCGCAATCGGCTGGTCGGCATAGGGCAGCGCGCGCAACGACAACTCATAGGTGCCGTAACCCAGAGCGAGCAACAACAGCGGCCAACTGAGGCGTTTCAGCCAGCTACCCATGCCGGTGAAACGGGCTTTTGGCAGACTCATGCGCAGGCTGATCGGCTCCTTGGCCACCAAACGGCTGGCACCACGCGGCACAGGCTTACCGCGCACGGGAGCGCGGTTCGAGCCTGGCTGGTGACGCAAGGTGGCCGTCATGACTTAACCCCGTGCCTCAAGGCTGTCGGCAAGAATCGCCAACACCAGTTGTTGAAAATCCAGACCCGCAGCACGGGCCGCCATCGGCACCAGGCTGTGGTCGGTCATGCCCGGCACGGTGTTGACTTCCAACAGCCAGAACTTGCCGTCCGCGTCTTGCATCACATCGGCACGGGCCCAGCCCTGGGTGCCGACCGCTTCACAGGCGCGGGCAGTAAGGTCTTTCAGTTCGGTTTCCTTCTCTGCTGAAAGGCCGCATGGGATGCGGTATTGGGTGTCATTGGCCAGGTACTTGGCGTCGTAGTCGTAGAAGCTGTGCGGCGTGCCCAGGGCAATCGGTGGCAGCACCTGGCCGCGCAGCATGGCGATGGTGAACTCGGGACCGGCGATCATCTGCTCGACCAGCACCTGCGAGTCATAACGACTGGCGTCCTTCCAGGCGGTAATCAGCGCATCGACATCATTGACCTTGGCCATGCCAATGCTCGAGCCCTCATGGGCCGGCTTGACGAACAATGGGAAGCCCAGCTCGGCAGCCGCCGCATGGCAATCGGCTTCGCTGACCAGTGCGGCGTGAGCGGGTGTCGGCAGGCCGAGGCTCAACCACACGCGCTTGGTGCGCAGTTTGTCCATGGCCAAGGCCGAAGCCAGGATGCCGCTGCCAGTGTAAGGAATGCCGGCGCATTCGAGCAGGCCCTGCATCGAGCCGTCTTCACCACCACGGCCGTGCAGCACGATAAAGGCGCGATCGATTTTCTCGGCCGTCAGGCGCTGCAGCAGATCATCACCAACATCGATACCAAAGGCATTCACACCAGCGGCCAGCAACGCCTGCAGCACGGCATTGCCGGACTTCAGCGAAACTTCACGTTCGGCGCTCTTGCCGCCGAACAGCACGGCCACGCGGCCAAAGGCGCTGACCGGAAATTGTGATTGCAGGCTGGCAGCACTCATTTGGTTTTACCTTCAGCCGTTGCGAACAACGGGCTTTGCAGCAGTTGCGGAGCCAGACCGCCGATGTCGCCGGCGCCTTGACAAAGAAGAATGTCGCCAGCGCGCAGCAGCGGCTTGACCATCGGCGCAAGGTCCACGCCACGCTCGATATAGATCGGATCAAGCTGGCCGCGCTGACGGATGCTGTGGCACAGGTTGCGACTGTCAGCTCCCGGAATCGGTGTTTCACCGGCCGGGTAGACTTCCATCAGCAACAACACCTGGGCATCACCGAGCACCTGGACGAAATCGTCATACAGGTCGCGGGTACGGCTGAAACGGTGCGGCTGATAAACCATCACCAGGCGGCGCTCCGGCCAACCACCACGTACGGCCTTGATCACCGCGGCGACTTCACGCGGGTGGTGGCCGTAGTCGTCGACCAGCATCACGCTGCCATCTTCCACCGGCAGTTCGCCGTACACCTGGAAGCGCCGACCCACGCCCTGAAACTGTGACAAGCCCTGAACGATGGCTTCATCGCTGATGCCTTCGTCGCTGGCGATGGCGATGGTGGCGAGGGCGTTCAACACGTTGTGGTTGCCCGGCATGTTCACCGACACATCCAACGGCTCGCGGTCGCGGCGCAGCACCGTGAAGAAAGTCTGCATGCCCTGCTGACGCACGTTGATCGCACGCACATCGGCGCCTTCATCGAAGCCGTAAGTCACGGTCGGACGAGCCACCTGCGGCAAAATCTCGCGCACGATGGGGTCATCCACGCACATCACAGCCAGGCCATAGAACGGCAGGTTGTGCAGGAACTCGATGAAGGTTTTCTTCAACTTGTTGAAGTCACCGCCATAGGTGCTCATGTGGTCCATGTCGATATTGGTGACCACCGAGACCATCGGCTGCAGGTGCAGGAAGCTGGCGTCACTCTCATCGGCTTCGGCGATCAGGTAACGGCTGCTGCCCAGCTGGGCGTTGGTGCCGGCAGCATTCAGCCGACCACCGATGACGAACGTCGGGTCCAGGCCGCCCGCGGCGAACACCGAGGCCAACAAACTGGTGGTGGTGGTCTTGCCATGGGTGCCAGCCACGGCAATACCGTGGCGATAGCGCATCAGCTCAGCCAGCATCTCGGCGCGCGGCACCACCGGGATGCGACGCTCAAGAGCCGTGGCGACTTCTGGGTTGCTGGTATTGACCGCGCTGGAGACCACCAGTACGTCGGCCTGCTCGGCGTTCTCGGCGCGATGACCGATAAAGATCTGCGCACCGAAGGTTTCCAGGCGCTCGGTCACGGCCGAGGCCTTGAGGTCGGAGCCGGAGACTTCATAACCCAGGTTGAGCAGCACTTCGGCGATACCGCACATGCCGGCACCACCGATACCGACGAAGTGGATACGGCGGATACGGCGCATGCGGCGGATTTCCGAGCGTGCAGCGGCGGGAGACTTAGCCACGGGCTACCTCCAGGCAGATATCGACAACGGTGCAGGTTGCATCGGGCTTGGCCAGTCGACGAGCCGTCTGCGCCATTTGAGTGAGTTGTTCGGGGTGCATCAAAACCTCGGTCAGCTGCGCGGCCAGCGTGGCGGCGTCAGTGGAACGTTGTGGCAGCAGTACGGCAGCGCCGGCACTGGCCAGATAATCGGCATTGCGGGTCTGGTGATCGTCGATCGCGTGCGGCAGCGGCAACAGGAACGCCGGCAGACCGGCGGCGGCCAGCTCGCTGACAGTCAGCGCGCCGGAGCGGCACACCACCAGATCGGCCCAGGCGTAAGCCCGCGCCATGTCCTTGATAAACGGCGCAACGGTCGCTTCGACGCCAACCGCGGCATAGCGTTCAGTGGTAATCGCGTCATGTTGCTTACCAGCCTGATGGAAAACTTCAGGGCGCAGCTCAGCGGCCACCAGTGCCAGGGCTTCGGGCAGCAATTTGTTCAGCGGTTCAGCGCCCAGGCTGCCGCCCAGCACCAGCAGACGCGGCTGGCGATTGCGCAGCGAATCACGCGGGGTTTCCAGGAACAGCTCTTCACGCACCGGGTTGCCAGTGGTGCGGCGCTTGGCGCTGTTGCCGAAGGTGTTCGGGAAGGCTTCGCAGACACGGCTGGCGAATGGAACCAGGCTGCGGTTGGCGGTACCGGCCACAGCATTCTGCTCATGGATAATCAGCGGCGCGCCGCTCATGCGCGCGGCCAGGCCACCGGGGCCGGTGACATAACCGCCCATGCCTAGCACGCAGACCGGCTGCAGTTCGCGCATCACCTTGCGCGCCTGGAACAGCGCCTTGATCAGCTGGAATGGCGCTTTTAGCAGCGACAGCTTGCCCTTGCCACGCAGGCCAGTGACATCGATCAGGTGCAACGGCAGCCCCGCAGCCGGCACCAGTTCATTTTCGATGCCGCGCGGCGTACCCAGCCAATGCACGCTGTAACCACGCGCCCTGAACTCGCGGGCGCAGGCCAGCGCCGGGAATACGTGCCCGCCGGTGCCGCCCGCCATGATCAGCACATTACCGCGCATGCTGAACCTCCTCGGCGGTCTGGCCTTCGAAGAAATCCGATTCCTTGAAGTCGACATCCTCGCTGCCCAGCTGGGTACGGCGCTCCCACTCGATGCGCAGCAGCAGCGCCAGGCTGACGCAGCAGATCACCAGCGAGCTGCCGCCGTAGCTCAGGAACGGCAGGGTCAGGCCCTTGGTCGGCAGTAGGCCAACGTTCACGCCGATATTGATCAGCACCTGACCGATCCACAGGAAGGCCAAGCCGTAAGCCACATACGCCGAGAAGAATTGCTTGGCCTTCTCTGCCCACAGGCCGATATACAGGGCGCGCACGCTGACGAAGACAAACAGCGCGACAGTAATCAGTGCACCAACCATGCCCAGCTCTTCGGCCAGCACGGCAAATACGAAGTCGGTATGCGCTTCCGGCAGGTAGAACTGCTTCTGCACGCTGTTACCCAGACCGACGCCGAACCACTCGCCACGACCGAAAGCAATCAGCGCCTGGCTCAACTGGTAACCGGCACCGTACTGATCAGCCCATGGGTCGACAAAGTTGGTCAGGCGTTCCAGGCGATAGGCCTGACTGGTCATCACCAGCACGCCAAGGCCAAGCACGCAGGCCGCCAACGGAATAAAGCGCAGCAGGTTGACCCCCCCGAGGAACAACATGGCGATAGCCGCGCCAACCAGCACCACGGTGGCACCGAAGTCCGGCTCGGCCAGCAGCAGCGCGGCAATCGGGCCCAGTACTAGCATCGGCTTGATAAAGCCGGTGAGCTTCTCGCGAACCTCGGTCTGGCGACGCACCAGGTAAGCGGCGATAAACATCACGCTAAACAGCTTGGCCAGCTCGGACGGCTGCAGGTTGAACACGCCCAGGCCGATCCAGCGCTTGGCACCGTTGACCTCACGACCAATGCCCGGCAGCAGTACCAGAATCAGCAGCACTACCGCCGCCAGCAGCAGCATGCCGCTGTAACGCTGCCACAGTGCCATCGGCACCAGCAGGGTCACCAGTGCAGCGCCCAGACCAATGGCCAGATAAATCAGGTGGCGAATCATGTGATAGAGCGGGTTGCCCGACTGCACCGCGGCCACTTCCGAGGAAGCCGAAGCAATCATAACCAAGCCCAGGCCGAGCAGCGCCAGGCAACCGGCCAGCAGCGGGAAGTCCAGATCGATACCACGACGGGTATGCAGCGGCGAAGGCAAGGCCAGCAGGCGGGCAAGCATCATTGCAAACCCTCCACGGCCTGAGCGAACAGGCGCCCGCGCTCTTCAAAACTCTTGAACATGTCCAGGCTGGCGCAAGCCGGTGACAACAGCACGGCATCGCCAGCCTCAGCCAACCCGGCGGCACGCTGCACGGCTTCTTCCAGGGTCTTGACCCGGATCAGCGGCGCGGCGTCGCCCAGCGCCCCAGCCAGCAGCTCGGCATCACGACCAAGCAGCACCACGGCGCGGCAGAACTTGCCGACCGGCGCTTTCAGCGCCGAGAAATCCGCGCCTTTGCCATCACCACCGGCGATCAGCACCAGCTTGCCGCTGATGTCCGCACCCAGGCCTTCGATAGCGGCTAGAGCAGCGCCGACGTTGGTGGCCTTGGAGTCGTCGTAGTAGCTCACGGCATTTCGCTCGCCAACCCATTGGCAACGATGTGGCAGGCCAGCGAACTGCTTGAGGGTGGCCAGCATCGGCTCGAACGGCAGGCCCACGGCATGCCCCAGCGCCAGGGCAGCCAGGGCATTGGACTGGTTGTGTGCGCCGCGAATCTTCAGCTCACGCACCGGCAGCAGCGCAGCGAACTGGTATGCCAGGGATTTCTCACCATCTTCTTCGAGCAGGCCGAAACGCTTGAAGTCCGGTTTGCCCAGGCCGAAGTACCAGCACGGCAATTGATCGGCTACCAGCGGACGCGACAGCGCGTCGTCGCGATTCACCACCACCTGCCGCGCGCCGCGAAAGATGCGGTGCTTGGCCAGGTGATAAGCCGGCAGATCGGCGTAACGATCCATATGGTCTTCGCTGATGTTCAGGCAGGTCGCCACTTCAGCGTTGAGCTGGTCGGTGGTTTCCAGTTGGAAGCTCGACAGCTCCATGACATACAACTCGACCGCGTCATCAAGTAGATCCAACGCCGGGGTACCGAGGTTGCCACCAACGGCAACCTTCTTGCCGGCCGCTGCGGCCATCTCGCCGACCAGGGTGGTCACCGTGCTTTTGGCGTTGGAGCCGGTAATCGCCACGATCGGCGCCTTGGCATAACGGGCGAACAGGTCGATATCACCCGACAGCTTGACCCCGCGCGCAGCGGCGGCCTGCAGCGCCGGTGTGGCGATGGCCAGACCCGGGCTGACCAGCAGCTCGCTGGCGCGGCAGAGGAACTCGACATCCAGCTCGCCACAACGCACTTCCACCTCCGGGAACTGCTCACGCAAGGTGGCGAGCTCCGGCGGATTGGCACGGGTGTCGACCACGGCAAACGGCAGGCCCTGGCGCGCGAGGAAGCGCACCAGCGACATGCCGCTCTTGCCGAGGCCGACAACGATGCGGAAGTGGTCAGAAGCGATCAGGGTCATGTAATCCTCAGTCCTTAACGCAGCTTCAGGGTGGCCAGGCCGATCAGCACCAGAATCACGGTGATGATCCAGAAGCGCACGATTACGCGCGGCTCGGGCCAGCCTTTCAGTTCAAAGTGGTGATGGATCGGCGCCATGCGAAACACGCGCTTGCCGGTCAGCTTGAAGCTGGCGACCTGGATAATCACCGACAGGGTTTCCACCACGAAGATGCCGCCCATGATGAACAGCACCACTTCCTGACGGACGATCACCGCGATGGTGCCCAGGGCCGCGCCCAGGGCCAGCGCACCGACGTCACCCATAAACACTTGCGCCGGGTAGGTGTTGAACCAGAGGAAACCGAGACCCGCACCGACCAGCGCGGCGCAGAACACAATCAGCTCACCCGCACCCGGCACGTAGGGAATAAACAGGTATTCGGCGAACTTCACGTTGCCCGACAGGTAGCAGAAGATCCCCAGGGCGCCGCCGACCATTACGGTAGGCAGAATGGCCAGGCCATCGAGGCCGTCTGTGAGGTTTACCGCGTTGCTCGAGCCGACGATGACGAAGTAGGTCAACACCACGAAGCCCAGGCCCAGCTCAAGGCTGAAGTCCTTGAGCATCGGCAGAATCAGGGTTGTTTCCACCGGGCTCTGTGCAGTCGTATAAAGGAAGAACGCTGCGCCGAGGCCGAACACCGACTGCCAGAAGTATTTCCAGCGGCTCGGCAGGCCCTTGGAGTTCTTCTCGATCACCTTGCGGTAGTCATCGACCCAGCCGATGGCGCCGAACAGCAGGGTTACGGCCAGCACCACCCAGACGTAGCGATTAGTCAGATCAGCCCATAGCAGGGTGCTAACGGCAATCGCCGAGAGAATCAGCGCGCCACCCATGGTCGGCGTCCCCTTCTTCGACAGGTGCGACTGTGGACCGTCGTTGCGCACCGACTGGCCGATCTGACGAATCTGTAGGGTGCGAATCATCCACGGGCCGAGCCACAACGACAGGGCCAGCGCCGTCAGCACGCCGAGGATGCCGCGCAGTGTCAGGTACTGAAACACTGCGAACCCCTTGTGGAACTGTTGCAGGTATTCCGCCAGCAGCAGCAGCATTAGTGAATCTCCCCGGATGTGCCACACAGCGCCGCGACGACTTTTTCCATCGCCGCGCTGCGTGAACCTTTAATTAGAAGGGTAATGTCGCCCTGCTCGGTGCTTTGTTCTATAAGCAGCGCTTCGATCAGGCTGGCCTGGTCGGCAAAATGCCGGCCATTTGCGCCGAATTCTTCAATGGCGTACGTCATCAACGGGCCAACGGCATACAGCGCATCAACCTTACCGAGCGCGTAATTGCCGACCTGCCGATGGCCCTGCTCGGCCCATTCGCCCAACTCGCCGATATCTCCCAGCACCAGCACGCGGCGACCAGGAAAGCCGGCGAGGATATCGATGGCGGCGCAAACGGATGTCGGA
Source organism: Pseudomonas sp. EA_35y_Pfl2_R5 (assembly GCF_963970805.1). Lineage (NCBI taxonomy): Bacteria > Pseudomonadati > Pseudomonadota > Gammaproteobacteria > Pseudomonadales > Pseudomonadaceae > Pseudomonas > Pseudomonas sp. EA_35y_Pfl2_R5. The sequence goes on from NZ_CAXAOW010000017.1 coordinate 51,347, forward strand.
TTGGCGTTGTAGCTGTCGTCGATCACCCGCAGTCCGTTCGGCGCAATCTGCGCAACGGCGCGACCTCTGACCGGCTGCAAGCTTTCCAAACCAGCCTTGATCGCCGCTGGGGCCAGGCCCAACGCCAAGGCAGCCGCAGCAGCGGCCAGGGCATTGGCAACGTTATGCTCGCCAAGCAGGTTGAGCTGAATACGTGCCTGGCCGTTAGCGCAGTGCAAGGTAAAGGCTAAGCAACCACGGGCATCGCGCGCCAGCGCGGTGGCGTAGACATCAGCGGCAGAATTGCGCAGGGCGAAGCTGCTGATTGCACGATCCTGGGCACGCTGCTGCCAGGTAGCGAAAGCGCTGTCGTCGAGGTTGAGCACGGCCACGCCGCTGTCGCTCAGGCCTTCGAGGATTTCGCCTTTGGCCTCAACAATTTTTTCCGGGCCGCCGAACTCGCCAACATGGGCAGTACCGGCATTATTGATGATGGCCACCTGCGGCTGGGTCAGGCCGACGGTGTAGGCGATCTCGCCGACATGGTTGGCGCCCAGTTCGATCACTGCGGCGACATGCGCAGGGGCCAATTCCAGCAGGGTCAACGGTGCACCGAGGTCGTTATTCAGGTTACCGCGAGTCGCCAGCACCGGACCCTGCAGGCCTTCACGCAGAATACTGGCAAGCATTTCCTTCACAGTGGTCTTGCCGCTGGAACCGGTAATCGCCACCACCGGCGCAGTGAAGGCCTGGCGGTTAAGCGCGCCCAGCTGACCAAGGGCCAAACGGGTATCGGCGACCAGCAGTTGCGGCAATGGCGCACCAACGACTTCACGTTCGACCAGGGCAGCCACTGCGCCTTTGCCAGCGACTTCAGCCAGGTAGTCATGGCCATCGAAACGTGGGCCAGCCAGGGCGACAAACAACTGGCCCGGCTGAATCGCCCGACTGTCGCTGCTGACAGCGTTGAATGCCACATCTGCACCGATCACCCGGGCAGCCAATGGCGCAACCACTTCGCTTAAACGCAGCGCCTTAAGCATGCGCCACCTCCCATGCCGCCAAAGCGTTAGCCGCTTCGACCAGATCGGAGAACGGCTGACGCACGCCGTTGATTTCCTGATAGCCCTCATGGCCCTTGCCGGCCAACACCAACACATCATCGGCACTGGCAGCGGCAATCAGCTGGGCAATCGCCTGGCCACGGCCATGAACGAACTGCACCGAATCAGGGCTGGTAAAGCCGGCGCGTATGTCGCTGAAAATCTGTGCGGGCGCCTCGGAGCGTGGATTGTCATCGGTGACCAGCACTGCATCAGCCAGACGCTCGACCACCGCGGCCATCAGCGGGCGCTTACCGCTGTCACGGTCGCCACCGCAGCCGAACAGGCACAGCAGGCGTCCTTTAACATGCGGACGCAGTGCCTCAAGAACTTTTTCAAGGGCGTCCGGGGTGTGCGCGTAATCGACCACCACCAACGGCTTCTGCCCGCCACCCAGGCGCTGCATGCGGCCAATAGGCCCTTGCAACTGTGGCAGCACCTTAAGAATTTCATCCAGCGGGTAATCGAGACCCAGCAAGCTACCGACTACGGCCAACAGGTTGCTCAGGTTAAAACGACCCAACAGCGAGCTGCGCAGATTGCCTTCGCCACGCGGAGTCACCAGCGTCCCGCGCACGCCCAGCTCGTCAAACTGGGCATCACGGCAATACAGGTAAGCACTGTTATCTTCGAGGCTGTAGCTGATCAATCGCGAGTCATGCTCAGCACTTGCTAGCTCACGACCAAAAGCGTCATCGAGATTCAGCACCCGGCAACGCAAACCTGACCAGGCAAACAGCGCAGCTTTGGCCTCGGCATACGCCTGCATTGAGCCGTGGTAATCCAAATGGTCACGGGACAAATTCGTCAGCACGGCCACATCAAATGCCAGGGCCGCGACACGGCGCTGATGCAAGCCATGGGAGGAGACCTCCATCGCCACAGCTCGAGCACCGGCATTTTTCATATCGGCTAAGGTAGCCTGCACGCCGATAGGGTCTGGCGTGGTATGGCGACCCAACTCCAAAGCACCATAGAAGCCATTACCTAGCGTACCCACAATACCGCAGGGCTCGCCCAGCAGATCCAGTGCCTGAGCCAGCAATTGGCTGACACTGGTTTTGCCATTAGTGCCAGTAATACCGACCAGGTGCATGCCGCGGCTTGGCTCGCCATAGAAACGCCCAGCAATAGCCGACAACTGTCCCGCCAGGCCCTTGATTGCTACCAACTCACTACTACTGGCCGTCATCTCGTTAGCACCTTGCGCTTCAAACGCAACAGCCGACGCGCCCCGCGCCACCGCATCTGCGATGTGCACACGACCGTCCTGCTGGGTGCCAGGCACGGCAAGAAACAGATCGCCCGGACGCACCTTGCGGCTATCCAGAGTCAATTCACGAATCAGAGTCGAGCTGGCGGCTTCCGGCAGCAACTGGTTGAGAGGCATGGGCATCAGATACGCCCTCCTTTAAGAGGCACGACGGCGACTGTTTCGACCTTCTCGGCCTCTGGGCCCGGCAGGTTGTCTGGGGCGACGTTCATCAAACGCAACGCACCGGCCATGACCTTGCCAAACACCGGCGCAGATACCAGGCCACCGTAATACCCCCCCTGACTCGGCTCATCGATCACAATGGCCACCGCAATACGCGGATCACTGACCGGACCGAAACCAGCAAAGAGCGAACGATAAGCATTGTCCCGGTAGCCACGACTATCCACCGAAACCTTACGCGCAGTGCCACTCTTCCCTGCTACGTGGTAGCCCGGCACCTTAGCGCGATAAACCCCCCCCGGTGCTTCAATGACCCGCTGCAACATGCCCTGGATAACCACCGCGATGTTTTCAGGAATTACCTGAACGGAATCCGGCTTACCGTCGACACGCGCCAGTGAAAGAGTTGTGCTGCGACCATTATTAGCGAGTACCGAATAAGCATGGGCAAGCTGTACAGCAGTGACTGACAAGCCATAGCCATAGGACAACGTTGCCGTTTCAGCCTTGCGCCACTCGCGGTAGTTCGGCAGATTGCCAACGCGCTCACCAGGAAAGCCGAGTCCAGTATCCTGGCCAAGACCAACCTGCTGCATGACTTCGTAAATCGACTGGCCACCGATATCAAATGCAATTTTGCTCATGCCGACGTTGCTCGACTTGATCAAAATATCGGTGAGGCTAAGCGGACCACTGCTGCGCGACACGTCGCGAATGGTGTATTTACCGATCTGCAGGGTGCCAGGATAAACATCCACCGTGTCCGACGCCTTCCAGCGGCCACTTTCCAGCGCAGCGCTCATGGAGAACGGCTTCATGGTCGAGCCAGGCTCGAACACATCAATCATTGCCCGGTTACGCATCGCTGCGGGTTGCAAGTTGCGGCGATTATTCGGGTTGTAGGTTGGCTGATTGACCATTGCCAGGACTTCACCGGTGCGCACATCAACCATGACCAAGCTACCGGCTTTGGCACCGAACTCGAGCAGCGCATTGCGCAACTCGCGATGGGCGAGATATTGCAAGCGCAGGTCAATCGACAATGCCAAGGCCTTACCGGCCTTGGCATTCTGCGCAACCTGGACATCCTTGATTAGCCGTCCGCGCCGATCCTTGAGCACCTGACGCTTGCCGGGCACGCCGGCCAGCCAGTCGTCGAAGGCCAACTCCATACCCTCCCGGCCACGGTCATCGATGTCGGTAAAGCCCACCACATGGGCAGCGACCTCACCTGCCGGATAGAAGCGGCGGAATTCTTCGATGCCGTACACCCCCGGCACGTTCAGATCGAGAATGCGCTGACCCTGCTCAGGCGTCAGCCCGCGCACCAGGTACATAAACTCGCGTTCGTGGGCCGCAGTCAGGCGCTCAGAAAAGGTTTTGGCGTCCTGCCCCAATGCAGCCGCCAGCTCATTCCACTTGGCCTTGCCGCTCTGCAGTTCCTTGCCGTTGGCCCACAGAGTGGTCACCGGTGTGCTGACAGCCAACGGCTCGCCATTGCGGTCGGTGATCAGGCCACGGTGCGCCGGAATAGGAATATGGCGCACGCTGCGCGCGTCACCATGGGCCTGCAGGAAGCTCTGATCGAACACTTGCAGATCGACGATACGCCAGGCAATCGCGCCCACCATCAGTGCCAGCAGCAGCAGCACCAGGCGAAAGCGCCAGGGATAGAGCGCGCCTTCGAGGCCCATCATGGCGCCACCATGCGCACTTCGGCGGCATCCGGAATGCGCATACTCAGGCGTTCGCTGGCCAGGGTTTCAATGCGGCTATGCGCGGTCCAGGTGCTTTGCTCAAGAATCAGCCGCCCCCACTCAGCCTGCGCCTTGTCGCGCACGCTCAGTTCGGCATAAAGCTCATTGAGCAGCTGACGGTTCCAGTGCGCGCTGTAGGAAACCCCGATCGCAGACACCAAGACAGCCACAAACAACAACAGCATCAGCATGCTGCCGCCAGGCAATGGCTTGGCGAACGGCGCACTCATCGCAGCTTCTCCGCAATGCGCATCACCGCACTGCGCGAACGCGGGTTGGCGGCAAGCTCAGCCTCGGAGGCGAATACCGGCTTGCCGATCAGTTTCAGGCGCGGCTCGAAAGCTTTCGGGATGATCGGCAGATCGCGCGGCAGCTTGTCCATCTCGCCCTTGGCATGCTTGCGCATAAAGAGTTTGACGATGCGGTCTTCCAGCGAGTGGAAGCTGATCACCACCAGGCGCCCGCCCACTGCGAGGTTTTCCAGCGCCGCATCAAGGCCGCTTTCCAGATCACCCAGTTCGTTGTTGATATAGATGCGCAAGCCCTGGAAGGCGCGCGTTGCCGGGTTCTTGCCTTTTTCCCAGGCAGGATTGGCCACGGTCAGAACCTGAGCCAGGTCAGCAGTGCGGGTAAACGGCTGCTCGGCGCGGCGTAGCACTACAGCACGGGCCATGCGCTTGGCAAAACGCTCTTCGCCATATTCCTTGAATACCCGGGCAATTTCTTCTTCGGCAGCGTTGGCAATAAAATCTGCGGCACTGACACCCGCACCCGGATTCATACGCATATCCAGCGGGCCATCGTTCATAAAGCTGAAGCCGCGCTCGGCGTCATCCAGCTGCGGCGACGACACGCCCAGATCCAACAGAATACCGCTGACTTTGCCTGCTAGAGCGCGCTGTGCCAGTTCGTCGCCTAGCTCAGCAAAGCTGCGCTGCACAACGACAAAGCGGCCGTCTTCGGCCGCCAGCGCATTCCCCGTCGCAATCGCCAGGGGATCCTTATCAAACCCTAGCAAGCGACCATCAGGCCCGAGCTTTTCCAGGATCAACCGGCTATGCCCGCCACGCCCAAAGGTGCCATCCAGATAGCAACCATCGGCGCACACAGCCAACCCTTCGACAGCCTCGTCGAGTAGTACGGTGATATGGCGGTAATTGCTGGTCATGGTCACAGGATCAAGTCACGTAGGTCATCGGACAGAGCACCCGGTTGCTTGATCGCGGCCAGATCGGCATCGGCCACAGCATTCCAGGCATCTTCATCCCACAGTTGGAATTTATTGAGTTGGCCGACCAGCATCGCGCGCTTGTCCAGCTTGGCGTACTCGCGCAGACGTGGCGGCACCAGGAAACGGCCACTGGCATCCAGTTCAAGGTCAACGGCGTTGCCGATCAGCAGACGCTGCAGGCGGCGGTTTTCTTCACGGAAGGAGGCAAGTTCGCGAAGCTTGGCTTCAATCAGCTCCCACTCGGACAGTGGATAGACGCAGAGGCAGGGATCGATGGCATCAATCGTGACAATGAGCTGGCCGGCGCAACGCGACACAAGCTCGTCCCGATACCGACTTGGCATCGCGAGTCGCCCTTTGGCGTCGAGACTGATGGCGTTTGCTCCGCGAAACACGATCGCGCTTCCCCTTTTTATTAGCTATCCATGCCTAAGAAACCCACTTTGTGCCACTTCCTACCACTCGCGCACACTATAGGAACGCACGCCCCCCACCGTCAAGGCACGCTTGGCGGGAAAAATCCTTATAGAACGGCGATTTAGCGAACTTTGAGAGGGGCAAAACGGAGAAATAACGCGAAGATATGGTTGTAAAATTGAGCCTATGCAGCGCGTTGAACCACGAAGTTAAAGTAGTTTGTTAAGAGTAAGATTTTTTCGGTCTTAGAAAGGAGGCGAAACAGTGATGCGGATAAATGAGGAAGGTGGAGAGTCGATCTGTAAGCCGGGTTCTGTCGAGGACAGTCATTCCTCTACGACGTACATCACTGCACGCCTTTAGCAACCTACCCGGTTCCAGCGCGGGCCACGCCAATGGAACCCTATTTGGTCTTGCTCCGAGTGGGGTTTGCCTAGCCACGAACTGTTACCAGTCGCGCGGTGCGCTCTTACCGCACCTTTTCACCCTTACCGGCACCGAAGCGCTTAGGCGGTTATTTTCTGTGGCACTTTCCGTAGGCTCACGCCTCCCAGGCGTTACCTGGCACTCCGCCCTATGGAGCCCGGACTTTCCTCCCCCGCATTACGCAGAACGCAACACAGCAGCGACTGTCCGATCGACTCTCCGCGGCGAAGGTTAACGGCCCACGCCCTATAGGACAAGGTTTAAACGTCTTTCTGCTGCTCCAGAGCCACTTGGTAGAGCAAGTTCTTGCGCACCCCAGTGATCTCCGCCGCCAGCGCTGCCGCGCGTTTCAGCGGCATTTCCGCCAAGAGCAGATTCAACACACGCATGGCTTCGCTACTTACCGCCTCCTCCCCCTCCGGCGCCTGCCAACCGGCAACCAGCACCACACACTCGCCGCGCTGCTGATTACTGTCAGCAGCCACCCAAGCGGCCAGCTCGGAGAGCGGCATGCCCTTAAGCGTTTCGAAAGTCTTGGTCAGCTCGCGTGCCAGCAACGCTGGGCGCTCGCCGCCAAATACCGCCTGCATATCCTGCAGACACTCAAGGATGCGATGCGGCGCCTCGTAGAAAATCAACGTACGCGACTCTTCCTTTACCTGCTCAAGCCGCGCGCGCCGCCCAGCCGTCTTGGCCGGCAGAAAGCCCTCGAAGATAAAGCGATCTGACGGCAACCCCGCAGCCGACAATGCAGCAATCAATGCACAAGCCCCTGGCACGGGCACCACCGCAATGCCGGCAGCACGGGCCTGGCGCACCAGGTGATAACCCGGATCGGAAATTAGCGGTGTGCCCGCATCGGAGATCAATGCCACATCGTCACCGGCCAGCAGCCGCGAGAGAAAACGCCCGCCCTGATCACGTTCGTTGTGTTCATGGCAGGCTGCCAATGGCGTGCCGATACCAAAATGCTGCATCAGCCGCGCGGAATGGCGGGTATCTTCTGCAGCAATCAGAGCCACGCTGCGCAGGATGGTTAGCGCTCGCGCAGTGATGTCATCCAGGTTACCAATGGGCGTAGCAACCACATAAAGACTGCCCAAAGGCGAGTTCGCAGCAGCGGAAGTGGTCACAGCACAGGCCTCTCAAAATCAGCAAAGCGCGCATTGTAGCCCGTTTCCAACCTTCGACATCGCGTCACTCGGCGGGCTTGGGTACAATTCAACGCTCAATTTGATCAAGTATCAGGAACGCTTACATGATCGCCTGCCTGCGCCCGCTCACCGCCATCTGCCTTGCCGCCCTGCTCGCGGCCTGCGCCAGCCAACCCTCTTCAACCCTTGGCGAACTGCCGCGCACCCCGCAAGCCAGCATCGAACAGCTGCTGCAGCAGGCAGCCGAAAGCCCCGCCGAGCAAGCTGCAGCGCTGCGCCTGTCGGCGGCCGACCTGGCCTATAAGCAGAAAGACTTAGCCCGCGCCAGCAGCACTCTGGAACAGGTACCCCTGGAAAACCTGAAGCCAGCCCTACAGATCTACGCCAGCACCCTGCGCGCAGAGTTGGACATGAGTCGCGACAAACCCAAAGCCGCCCTACTCGCCCTCAGTCACTCGAGCATGGAACGCCTCGGCGAACTGCCGGTTGAACAGCAGGTGCGCAGTCAGCTGGTACGCGCCAACGCCCTGCAAGCCACCGGCCAGACTCTCGCCGCCGCCCGCGAGCGTGCCTATATCGCGCCACTGCTCAGTGGTGCCAGCGCCGCGCACAACCAGGAAGCCATCTGGACCCTGGTTTCCAGCCTGCCCGCGAGCGAACTGCAAGCCAGCGGCGATGCTGACCTTGATGGTTGGCTGGAGCTGGCCCGTGCATCCAAGAGCGCCGGCACCCTGGAACAGCAGCAAAACGCTATCGACAACTGGATTGCAGCCAACCCACAGCACCCTGCCGCGCAGCAACTGCCACAGGCACTGGTCGAGCTGAGAAAGCTCTCCAGCCAGCCGCTGACTGAGATTGCCCTGCTGCTGCCACAGGATGGCCAGCTGGCCAGCGTAGCCCGCGCCCTGCGCGACGGCTTCCTGGCCGCTCATTATCAGGCGCAACAAGCCGGACAGAACCCAGCCAATATTCAGATCTTCGACAGCTCGCGCATCGGCTCCATGGACGCCTTCTACGCCCAGGCTCAGGCCGCCGGCGTGCAACTGGTGATTGGTCCATTGGAGAAGAACCTGGTCAGCCAGCTGAACAGCCGTGAACAACTGCCGATCACCACACTCGCCCTCAACTACAGCGAAGGCAGCCAGGAAGGCCCTGCGCAGCTGTTCCAATTCGGCCTCGCCGCCGAGGACGAAGCCCGCGAAGTCGCCCGCCGCGCATGGGCCGACGGCATGCGCCGGGCCGTAGCACTGGTACCCAACGGTGAATGGGGCGACCGCGTACTCGCCGCGTTCCGCCAGAGCTGGCAGGCCCAAGGCGGTACCCTGATCGCTGCCGAACATGTTGATCAGCCGGTCGAGCTGGCCCGCCAGATTGCCGACCTGTTCCAGCTGCGCGAAAGCGAAGCGCGCAGCAAGCGCCTGCAAAACACCTTGGGCACCTCGGTTGCGGCCGCCCCATCGCGCCGCCGTGATGTCGACTTTATCTTCCTCGCCGCCACCCCACAGCAGGCTCAGCAGATCAAGCCGACCCTGGCCTTCCAGTACGCCGGCGATGTACCGGTGTATGCCACTTCGCACCTGTTCACCGGCATTTACAACCAGGCGCAGTATATCGACCTCAACGGCATCATGTTCTGTGAAACCCCCTGGCTGCTGAACGTCAACGACCCGCTGCGCCAGCAAGCCACTACACAATGGCCACAAGCTGGCGGTAGCCTCGGCCGCCTGTACGCCATGGGCGCTGATGCTTATCAGCTGGCGCCGCGCCTAAACCAGCTCAAGGCCCTTCCCGATACGCGCCTGCAAGGCCTCTCGGGCAACCTGAGCATGAACCCAAGCCAACGCATTGAGCGGCAACTGCCTTGGGCCGAGTTCCGCGATGGCCAGGTCCAGCCACTGCCCGACAGCATCAATTGAGCGAGCGCATCAGCACGCAACAACGCGGAGACGCTGCCGAAGCCCAGGCGCGGCAGCATCTCGAACAGCATGGCCTGCGCCTACTGGCACAGAATTGGCGCTGCCGTCTCGGTGAGCTCGATCTGGTCATGCTCGACGCCGATACAGTAGTATTCGTAGAAGTTCGCTATCGGCGCCATAGCGCCTGGGGCGGCGCAGTCGAGAGCGTGGATGCACGCAAACGTGAGAAACTCAGCCGCGCCGCTCAGCACTTCCTGCAACAAGAATCGCGCTGGGCCAAGCACCCATGCCGTTTTGATGTGATAGCCATAAACGCCGACAGCCAAGCCCCCGCGCAACTGAACTGGATTCAAAACGCCTTTGATACCTGAACAGACGCCACACTGAAGGTTATATCTCCAATGGATATGCAAGCCCGTATTCGCCACCTGTTCCAAGCCAGCATTGAAACCAAGCAGCAGGCAATGGAAGTGCTCATCCCCTTTATCGAGCAAGGCAGCCAGGCCATGGTCCAGGCACTGCTCAGTGAAGGCAAGATCCTCACCTGCGGCAACGGCGGCTCAGCCGGCGACGCCCAGCACTTCTCGTCCGAGCTACTCAACCGCTTCGAGCGCGAACGCCCGAGCTTGCCAGCGATCGCCCTGACGACCGACAGCTCGACCATCACCTCGATTGCCAATGACTACAGCTACAACGAGGTGTTTTCCAAACAGATTCGCGCACTCGGCCAACCCGGCGATGTGCTGCTGGCAATCTCCACCAGCGGCAACTCTGCCAATGTGATCCAAGCCATCCAAGCCGCACATGATCGAGAAATGGTTGTCGTAGCCTTGACCGGTCGCGATGGCGGCGGCATGGCATCACTGCTGCTGCCAGAAGACGTGGAAATCCGTGTGCCCTCGAAAGTCACCGCACGCATTCAGGAAGTCCACCTGCTGGCCATCCACTGCCTGTGCGACCTGATCGACAGCCAACTGTTTGGGAGTGAAGAATGACCCGTTCACCACTGATCCTCGCCGCCCTGGCACTGACCCTCGCTCTGGCCGGCTGCGGCAACCGCAGCGTCGGCAACAAGATCGACGACCAGTTCATCCCCTCCGAGGTCAGTTCCAGCGTAGCCCGCGCACATATTGATCTGACCAGCCCGACCTCACATATCATTGTCACCAGCTACAACGGCGTAGTGCTGCTGGCCGGACAGACGCCACGCAGCGACCTCAAGGCCATGGCCGAGCAAGCCGCGCGCAAGGTAAACAACGTGAAAAAGGTACACAACGAGCTGCAAGTTCTGCAACCTACCTCACTACTAGTACGCAGCAACGACTCATTGCTGACCAGTCGAATCAAAACCCAGATGCTTGCCGACAGCGCTGTGCCTGGTACGCGCATCAAGGTGATCACTGAGAACGGTATCGTCTATATGCTCGGTGTGGTCTCGCAAGCCGAAGCCAGCCACGCCACCAATCTTGTGCAAAGCGTGTCTGGCGTGCAGAAAGTGGTGAAGCTGTTTCAGTACACCAACTGATAACACTATCCATGCACCACCTGCGTGGCGGCAATAAAAAAGGCGATCTTCGGATCGCCTTTTTTATTTACTTAACCACTTTCAGGCTGGGCCTGCCGCTGGGACGCGGCGGCTCATCATCCGGAGGGCTCTGCTCATCCGGATCTTCGATCTCGTCACCGTCAAGCATCGACGACTCCGCATCAAACACCATGCCCTGGCCATTCTCCCGCGCATAGATCGCCAGTACGGCAGGGGCGGGGATATACAGGCTTTGCGGCACGCCGGCAAAACGCCCCTCAAAACTCACTGCCTCGTTATCCATATGCAGATGACGCACCGCTGTCGGCGAGACATTCAGCACGATCTGCCCATCGCTGGCAAAACCGGCCGGCACCTGCACACCGGAAAAATCGGCATTGACCAGCAAGTGCGGGGTGCAGTCGTTGTCCACGATCCACTCATAGAGGGCACGAACCAGATAAGGACGACTCGACTTCATCTCTACCTCCTCGGGTTAACGCATATCACGTTCGGCAGGCGACAAACTGGCCTGGAACGCTTCACGAGCAAACTGACGATCCATATAGTCCAGCAACGGCTTGGCCGGTTTTGGCAACTCTATCCCCAGAATCGGCAAACGCCAAAGAATCGGCAGCAGGCAGCAGTCCACCAGGCTCAATTCCTCACTGAGAAAGTACGCCTTGTCGGCAAACAGCGGTGATACGCCCGTCAGGCTCTCACGCAGCTCCTTGCGCGCCAGAGCGCGGGCTGGCTCTTTGCTGCGCGGGTCAAGAATCAGATCAACCTGCGCACACCAGTCGCGCTGGATGCGATGAATCAGCAAGCGGCTATTGGCGCGGGCTACCGGGTATACCGGCAGCAATGGCGGATGTGGGTAACGCTCATCCAGGTATTCCATCACCACGGTCGACTCATACAGAGCCAAATCGCGATCCACCAGGGTCGGCAGGCTGGCGTAGGGGTTAACCTCCAGCAGCTTGGCCGGATAACGGCCCTTCTCGACACTGATAATCTCGGCGCTGACACCCTTCTCGGCGAGCACAATGCGTACGCGGTGGGAATAGTGGTCGGCGGGGTCGGAGTAACAGGCCAACCGATTGGTCACGCCCATGGCGGTCCTCCTCGCTTATAAAGTTATGTGAAGCAGAAAGACCTGCGCGCCCAAAGGGGCGCGCAGGTCAACAGCGGAGATGCAACGGATTAATGCACGTCCTTCCAGTACTCGCGCTTGAGCAGATAGGCGAATACGAAGAAGAAGGCAAGATACAGCAGAACGTAGGTACCGATGCGCTGACTTTTCAACTTAACCGGGTTCGCCGAGTACGCGAGGAAAGTCACCAGGTTCTGGATCTTCTCGTCGAACTCTTCAGTGCTCAGCGTGCCGGTCTTCGGCTCAACAGTCAGCTGGTCACAGGCTTCGTGAGTGATTGGCGTGCCGGTCAGTGGATCGAACAACTTCTTACCCTCCTCAACCACTTGTACCTGCTTGCAACCAATCACCTGCTTACCCTGCAGCCCCACCAGCACGTTCGGCATGCCGACGTTCGGGAAGACCTTGTTGTTGGCACCCAGCGGACGAGTTGGATCGTCATAGAAGGTACGCAGGTAGGTGTACAGCCAGTCGTTACCACGCACACGAGCAACCAGAGTTAGATCGGGCGGTGCGGCACCGAACCAGGCCTTGGCATCCGCTGGCTTCATGCCGATATTCATGTGCTCGCCAATCTTCGCGCCAGTGAACACCAGGTTCTCCAACATGACTTCATGCGGAACGCCCAGATCATCAGCAACACGCTCATAGCGCTGGTATTGCGCCGAGTGACAACCCATGCAGTAGTTGGCGAACGTACGCGCACCATCCTGCAGAGCCGCTTTATCGGTCAGATCGATATCCACTTTATCCAGCGGATAGCCGCTGCCAGCGCCCAAGGCCAGAGCGGGCATTGCAGCAATAACGAGTGCAGCAAATAGCTTCTTCATCAGCCAGTCACCCTTTCCGGAACCGGTTTGGTCTTCTCGAGTTTTGTATAGAACGGCATCAGGATGAAATACGCGAAGTACAGGAAGGTACATACCTGCGACAACAGCGTACGGCCTGGGGTTGGCGACAGTACGCCCAACACGCCGAGAATCACGAAGGATACGCAGAAGATCAGCAGCCAGACCTTGCTCATCCAGCCCTTGTAACGCATCGACTTGACCGGACTACGGTCCAGCCACGGCAAGACGAACAGCACAGCAATAGCCGCGCCCATGGCAATTACACCCAGCAGCTTGTCCGGCACCGCACGCAGAATCGCGTAGAACGGGGTGAAGTACCAAACCGGGGCAATGTGCTCAGGCGTCTTGAACGGGTTAGCCGCTTCGAAGTTCGGCTTCTCGAGGAAATAACCGCCCATTTCCGGGAAGAAGAAGATCACGAAGCAGAAGATAAACAGGAACACCACAACACCGACGATATCTTTCACGGTGTAGTAAGGGTGGAAGGCGATGCCGTCGAGCGGAATACCGTTCTCGTCCTTGTTCTTCTTGATGTCGACGCCGTCCGGATTGTTCGAGCCGACTTCGTGCAGCGCCAGGATGTGCAGCACTACCAGGCCGAGAATTACGATCGGCAGCGCCACAACGTGCAGGGCAAAGAAGCGGTTGAGGGTAATCCCGGAAATCAGGTAGTCACCGCGAATCCACTGAGTCAGGTCCGCACCGATCACCGGAATGGCGCCGAACAGCGAGATGATCACCTGAGCACCCCAGTACGACATCTGGCCCCACGGCAGCAGGTAACCCATAAAGGCCTCTGCCATCAGCATCAGATAGATCAGCATGCCGAAGATCCACACCAGCTCACGCGGCTTCTGGTAAGAGCCGTAGAGCAGACCGCGGAACATGTGCAGGTAGACCACCACGAAGAACGCCGACGCACCGGTGGAGTGCAGATAGCGCAGAATCCAGCCGTACTCCACATCACGCATGATGTATTCGACCGAGGCAAACGCCTGTTCAGCCGACGGCGTGTAGCTCATGGTCAGCCAGATACCGGTAACGATCTGATTGACCAGTACCAACAGCGCCAGGGAGCCGAAGAAGTAGAAGAAGTTGAAGTTCTTTGGCGCGTAGTACTTGGACAGATGGTCTTCCCACATCTTGGTCGCGGGAAAGCGCGCATCAACCCATTCCATGAATTTGCTCATCATGCTTTCTCCTGATCCACACCGATGATGATCACATCATCCGTCTCGTACGTGTGCGGCGGCACCGGCAGGTTCAAGGGTGCAGGCTGAGCCTTGTACACGCGACCTGCGAGGTCATAGCGCGAACCGTGGCATGGGCAGAAATAGCCGCCGACCCAATCAGCACCGAGGTCCGCAGGCGCCACTTCTGGACGGAAGGACGGCGCGCAACCCAGGTGGGTGCACAGCCCGACCAACAACAGCACTTCAGGCTTGATCGAACGGGTTTTCGGATCAACATAACTCGGCTGCTCGGAGGCCTTAGAGTCAAAATCAGCGAGTTGACCTTCGATCTTCACCAGGTTACTGAGAATCTCCTCGGTACGGCGCACGATAAACACCGGCTGCCCCCGCCACTCGGCAACCATCTGCTGACCCGGCTCGATCTTGCTGACGTTCACCTTTACAGGTGCCCCGGCAGCTTTAGCCTTGGCGCTTGGGAACCAGGACCCTACGAACGGGACCGCGGCACCCACCGCTCCTGCAGCGCCCACCACAGAGGTGGCCGCTACCAGAAAGCGACGTCGGCCTGCATTCACGCCGTCATTGCTCATTCAGTCGTCTCCCATCAGCTTTATGGCCTTTTAAGCAGGCCTATACTCGGTAAGTTTCAGATCGCACAAAAAGTTGCCGAATGGTAAAGAAAAGCCCCTTTACTGACAAGGTAATTACCCAGCCATAAGGGACGCAACGCCTTGCAAATCACGGCACCCACTGCTGCGGCATGATGCCGCAGACCAAATCATCACCCATAAAAAACGCCCAGTTCCGAAAGGAAACTGGGCGTTTTTTGGAACGCAGGTAGCGAATTAACGCTTGGAGTACTGCGGACGCTTACGCGCTTTACGCAGACCAACCTTCTTACGTTCAACTTCACGGGCATCGCGAGTCACGAAGCCAGCTTTACGCAGTGCAGGACGCAGAGCTTCGTCGTAGTCCATCAGGGCGCGGGTGATACCGTGGCGGATTGCGCCAGCCTGACCACTTACGCCGCCACCGATAACGGTAACGAAGATATCGAACTTCTCGGTCATCTCAACCAGTTCCAGCGGCTGACGAACTACCATGCGGGCAGTTTCGCGACCGAAGAAACCGTCAAGAGTACGGTTGTTGATGGAGATTTTGCCAGTACCTGCACGCAGGAAAACGCGAGCGGTAGCGGTCTTGCGACGGCCAGTGCCGTAATTTTGAGTCGCCGACATAATGAACTATTCCGTTAAAACTTCAGTTCTTGGGGCTGCTGAGCAGTGTGGGGGTGAGCAGCGCCCGCATACACTTTCAGCTTACGATACATGTCGCGACCCAGCGGGTTCTTCGGCAGCATGCCTTTAACCGCGGTCTCGATCACGCGCTCAGGGGCTTTAGCGATCAGCTTTTCAAAGTTGATCGACTTGATGCCGCCCGGGAAACCGGAGTGGGAGTAGTACATCTTGTCAGTGGTCTTGGCACCGGTAACGCGAATCTGCTCAGCGTTGATGATGACGATGTAGTCGCCGGTATCAACGTGCGGAGTGTATTCAGGCTTGTGCTTGCCACGCAGACGGCTTGCAACTTCGGTAGCCAGACGACCCAGGGTCTGACCTGCAGCGTCGACGACAAACCAGTCGCGCTTAACTGTTTCCGGTTTAGCAGTAAAAGTTTTCATTCTTTATAGCCTCAGGGGCCGCCCTGATAAATAAGACGGCGGATCTTACTGAATAGTGCGTACTTTGACAAGGTCAAAGGCAGCCGAAAACAGGCGCTATCGGGGGCTCGGGTCAGCGCGTCCGTAATACGGCAAGATTCTTCGGCAGGCGGCGCATCACTTCCACTGCAGAAAGAGGTGCGCAATTATGCAGATTGCGCGGAGAATTTCAACACGATTATGCCAACCGGTTTTTTCAAGGAGCTAGCAATGGATTACCGTCAACTCGGCCGCACCGATCTCAAGGTCAGCAGCCTGTGCCTGGGCACCATGACTTGGGGCGAGCAGAACAGCGCTGACGAGGGTTTCGCCCAGATCGAACGCGCCAAGGCCTACGGGGTAAATTTCATCGATACCGCCGAGATGTACCCGGTGCCGCCGCGCGCCGAGACCTACAGCAAGACCGAACAGATCATTGGCGACTACTTCAAGCAGCGCGGTGATCGTGCCGACTGGGTGCTGGCCAGCAAGATTGCCGGCCCGGGCAACGGTATCGGCTATATCCGCGACGGCCAGCTCAAACACAACCGCGCGCATATCACTGCAGCGCTGGATGCCAGCCTCAAACGCCTGCAGACCGACTGGATCGATCTGTATCAGCTGCACTGGCCTGAGCGCCCGACCAACTATTTCGGCCAGCTCGGCTATAACCACCAGGACAGTGAGTTCACGCCACTGGAGGAAACCCTCGAAGCACTGGATGAGCAGGTCAAGGCCGGCAAGATCCGCTATATCGGCCTGTCCAACGAAACACCCTGGGGCACCATGAAGTTCCTGCAATTGGCCGAACAACGCGGCTGGCCGCGCAGCGTGTCGATTCAGAACCCCTACAACCTGCTTAACCGCAGCTTCGAGGTAGGCCTGGCGGAAATCGCCCTGCGTGAACAATGCGGTCTGCTGGCCTACTCGCCCCTGGCCTTCGGCATGCTTAGCGGCAAATACGAGAACGGCGCACGCCCGGACGGTGCACGTCTCAGCCTATTTAGCCGCTTCGCCCGCTACACCAACCCACAATCCGAAGCGGCCTGCTCGCGTTATGTTGCCCTGGCACGTGAACACGGCCTGGATCCGGCGCAGATGGCTCTGGCCTTTGTAACCGCACAACCGTTCGTCACCAGCAATATCATTGGCGCGACCAGCCTGGAGCAGCTGGACAGCAACCTAGCCAGCAGCGAGCTGAAGCTCTCAACCGAAGTAAAGGCTGGAATTGAGGCAATACACAACGCCCAACCCAACCCCGCCCCTTAAAAAAGGCTATGTCCCAAGACCGTGTTGCAAGGACTACGCTTTAAGGCAGACATCCGCTTGTGAGGTCAGCCCACCATGGATACTCAAGCCTTTCAGCGCTGGTTGGCCCAGGTGAGCCAGCTCA
>NZ_CAXAOW010000018.1:0-61765 GCF_963970805.1 Pseudomonas sp. EA_35y_Pfl2_R5
CCGAACTACCTGGGCTGGCGCCGCATGCTTGAACGCTATCAGCAGCGTATTCAGCCCGTTCACTGTATCCAGGAGGCGGTTGGTCGGACCATGCAACACGCGATTGGGACATAGCCTTTTTTATTGCTGGTTAAACTCAGGCAGGGTTGGCCGACCACCCCTGCAACCGCACCACACTCTCGCGATAGGGCTTAAGTCCCATACTCAACAGCACGATGGAGCTGAACACGGCGATGCTGGTGACGATCAGCAGCGAGTAACGCAGCGCCATGTCATCGGCGAATACATAGTCGGTGACCAGCGCCACCGCCGTCGGGCCGATGCCCAGGCCGATCAGGGTGATAACAAACAGATAGATCGCCGAGGCCTGCCCGCGCATCGAGTTGGGCATGATTTCCTGGATCGCCGCTGGCGCCACGCCAAACGGCATGCTCAGGAAAAACACCGCCGGCGCGGTGAGAATCGCCGCCCATAGCGCGGTTTCCATCAGCGGGAAGGCCAGCACGCACGGCACTGCGCCAATGGCTGCATACAGGCCAACGCGCATATTCGCGTCGCTGCTGCCGCGCTTGGCCATCCAGTCTGCCAGGCGGCCACCAAAGACAATGCCCAGGCAACCGAACACCGCCACGATGCTGCCGTAGACGATGCCAACCTGGCCTGCGTCCCAACCGTACGTGCGGATAAAGAAGGTCGGAATCCACGCGGCACTGCCGTAACCGGCAAACGCCAGGCCGGCAAAACCGAAGTTATGGCACAGCACGGTACGGCGGTTGGCGCGGATATAGCGGCCGACGTCCGCCAATGGCACTGCTACACCAGCGCCAACGCCGCGCCGCGCTGGTTCCTTGACCGCCAACATCAGCAGGGTGAACAACACGCCGGCGGCGCCGAGAATCAGAAAGATCAACTGCCATGGCCGCACTTCGCCAAACACCGGCAGCATCACATCGCCCTGGGCCGAGGCAAACTGAATCACCAGCCCACCGAGCAAAAACGCGATGCCGGAGCCGAGATAGACGCCCATGGAATACACGCTAATTGCCGTGGCACGGCGCTCGGCCGGAAAGCTGTCGGCAATCAGCGAGTAGGCTGCCGGCGACAACGCCGCCTCGCCCACACCGACACCAATGCGGCACAGCAGAAAATGCCAGTACAGCTTGGCCATGCCGCAAGCAGCGGTGGCCGCACTCCAGAACAGCACACCGATGGCGATCAGCCCACGCCGGCTCTTGGTATCGGCCAGACGGCCTAGGGGAATACCGCAGACGGTGTAGAACAGCGCAAATGACAGGCCCATCAGCAGGCTCATCTGCGTGTCACTGATCATCAGATCACGGCGGATCGGCCCGACCAGCAGATTGAGAATCTGCCGATCGATAAACGACAGCACGTACGCCACCATGAGAATGGCGACCGTTACCCAGGCGCGGGTAGCAGAGGGATAGCCGTTATTGTTGTTGGGCACTGGCAGTCTCCTCGGCACCGTTGGTGCGGTGCACGACGGTTAAAAGAACTGCCAGCTTAGGCCGATATCAAGGGCGATGAGTATCGCCCTTAGGTGTTATCAGCGAGGCGAATGCGCGGCATCCCTTCGGGCGAATGACAGCCGCGCCGTATTCGGTTAGCGGGCCGTTGAAAGCGTAGGCGAGGCAGGCAAGACAAGGCAAAAACGGCCGAAACGTAGCGAAGCGGAGTAACAGCCGCAGGCTGGCCCGCAGGACGAACATAGAGAGTCAAAAGCGGAGTTTACGTGTTGTAAATGAGCATTTGATTCGCTTTGCTCACCCCTTCTGGGCCGTGCTAAAGCACGTTCAGCCTTTGGCTGTGAGGCCGTTTTTAACGCAGTATTGCCAACGCAGGTAGCTTTCAACGGTCTGCTAGAGCATCAGCGGGGCTCGCTCGCTCAGCGTCTTCAAAGCCGCCACCCAGCTTGGATGATCGTTCAGACACGGCACCAGCTGCAGGCTTTCTCCGCCGGCTTCAACAAACTGCTCACGGCCACGGTCGCCGATTTCCTCCAGGGTTTCGATGCAGTCAGCGACAAAGGCCGGGCACATCACCAGCAATTTCTTCACGCCCTGTTTGGCCAGCTCGTCGAGGCGCGCTTCGGTGTAGGGCTCAATCCACTTGGCGCGGCCCAGGCGCGACTGGAACGACACTGACCACTGTTCGGGCTTAAGGCCCATGCGCTGGGCAAACAGTTCGGCGCTGCGCAGACACTGGGCGCGGTAACAGCTGGCGAGCACTTCGGGCGCGGCCGTGCGACAGCAATCAGCGCCTTTCAGGCAATGGCCGCTGGCGTCGAGCTTGTGCAGGTGACGTTCCGGCAGGCCGTGAAAGCTCAGCAGCAGATGATCGAAATCCTGCTCCAGATAAGGCTTGGCGCTGTCGACCAGGGCGTCCAGGTATTCCGGCTGGTCATAGAACGGCGGCAGGACGGAAAAACGGATTGGCAGTTGCTGCTCACGCACTACCCGCCGCGCTTCTTCGATCACCGTGGTAGTGGTGCTGTCGGCAAATTGTGGGTACAGCGGCGCCAGGGTGACCTGTTTGATGCCCTGGGCGGCCAGACGGGTCAGCACGGTTTGCAGCGACGGCTCGCCATAGCGCATGGCCAGCTCTACCGGTCCGTGGCTCCAGGAAGCTTTCATTGCCTCGTGCAGACGTTTGCTCAGCACCACCAGCGGCGAACCGTCTTCCCACCAGATCGAGGCATAAGCATGCGCCGAGGCCGCCGGACGCTTGATCAGAATCAGCGAAACCAGCAACCGCCGCAGCGGCCAAGGCAGATCAACGACATAGGGGTCCATCAGAAACTGGTTGAGGTAACGGCGCACATCAGCCACGGAAGTGGAGGCCGGCGAGCCCAGGTTTACCAACAGCAAGGCGTGATCGGTCATGCAAAATCCTAATCAGTGATGGCCGAGCAAGTCCGCCAGAGCCACATCCAAATGAGTAAAACGAAAACTGAAGCCAGCCTCTTGCAAGCGCGTCGGCAGCGCGCGCTGGCCACCGAGCAGCAGCACCGACAGCTCACCCAGCAGCAGGCGCAGGGCAAATGCCGGGGCCGGCATAAACGCCGGCCGATGCAGCTCGCGGCCCAAGGCCTGGCTGAAGGCGCGGTTACGCTCAGGCGTCGGCGCGCAGGCATTATAAGGACCGCTGGCCTGCTCCTGCTGCAGGAGAAAATCAATCAGGGCGATTTGATCGCTGAGATGAATCCACGGCATCCACTGTCGGCCATTGCCCAGTGGGCCGCCCACACCCAGCTTGAACGGCAGCAGCAAGCGCTTGAGCAGCCCGCCGTCAGGGGCCAGCACCAGCCCGGTGCGCAGCAGTACCACACGAATACCCAACTCCTCCGCGCGCTGGGCAGTTTCTTCCCAGGCGCCACACAACTGCGCGGCAAAATCCTCGCTCACCGGCGGTGAATCCTCATGCAGTTCACGCTCGCCGCCATCGCCATACCAGCCCACCGCTGAGCCAGACAGCAACACCTGCGGCTTGTGCGCGCGGCTCTCCAACCAGGCCAGCAGTTGTTCGGTCAAGCCGACCCGGCTGGCCCACAGCAACGCCTTGCGCTTACGCGTCCAGGGCCGGTCGGCAATCGGCGCCCCGGCCAGGTTGACCACAGCATCCAGCGGCTCTTCAGCCAGCTCATCGAGCCGGCCAATGCCGCGCACTGCCTCACCACATAGGGTGGCGACCTGCTCGGGACGGCGGCTCCATACGGTTAATTGATGGCCCTGTTGCAACCAGTGGCGGCACAGCGCTCGCCCAATCAAACCGGTTCCGCCCGTCAGAAGAATGTGCATCACGCTGCCCTCGCATGGCCTTTGCATAGCTCTGCATCGTTAGTAACAACCGACGGATTAATCGCGTTTGTGGCTTCAATCCGGCCGCAGGTTGTCTTAACTATAGGAAGGCAGGATCGACTCCGGCACATCCTATACATAAAAACCATATTGTATAGCTTTTGTCTAAAGCGTAGCCTAACGCTTGAAAACACGAGGTAAACCATGACCGCTCTTCACCCCATCGCCATCATCGGCACCGGCATTGCCGGACTGTCTGCCGCACAGGCGCTGCACGGCGCCGGGCACCCGGTGCAACTGTTCGACAAGAGCCGCGGCAGTGGCGGCCGCATGGCCAGTAAACGCAGCGATGCCGGCGCGCTGGACCTTGGCGCGCAGTACTTCACCGCCCGCGACCGGCGCTTTGTCGAGGTGGTGCAGCACTGGCAGGCGCGCGGCTGGGTCGCCGAATGGACCCCCAGCCTTTACAACTTTAGTAACGGCCAGCTCAGTGCCTCGCCAGACGAGCAGATCCGTTGGGTCGGCAGCCCGCGCATGAGTGCGATCAGCCGCGCCATGCTCGGCGCATTGCCGGTGGTCTTCTCCTGCCGCATCACCGAAGTCTTTCGCGGTGAGCAACACTGGCACCTGCAGGATGCCGAGGGCAACAGCCACGGCCCGTTCAGCCATGTGATCGTCGCCACCCCGGCGCCGCAGGCCACAACACTGTTATCCAGCGTACCGAAACTGGCTGGTGCAGCGGCAAGCGTAGCTATGGACGCGACTTGGGCCGTGGCTCTGGCCTTTGCCAACCCGCTGGACACCAACGTCGAAGGCTGCTTTGTTCAGGAGGGGCCGCTCGACTGGCTGGCGCGCAACCGCAGCAAACCCGGCCGCGATACCAGCCTCGACACGTGGGTGCTGCACGCCACCAGCCAGTGGACCAAACAGCACCTGGACCTGCCCAAGGAAGCGGTGATCGAACACTTGCTCGGCGCCTTCGCCGAGCTGATCGGCTGCGCCGTGCCCGCCCCGGCCTTCAGCCTGGCGCACCGCTGGCTCTATGCCCGCCCAGCCAGCGCACACCAGTGGGGCGTACTGGCCGATTCCGACCTGGGCATCTACGCCTGCGGCGACTGGTGCCTGTCAGGCCGCGTGGAAGGCGCCTGGCTTAGCGGTCAGGAAGCCGCGCGGCGTTTGCTCGAACATTTGCAATGAGCGCTCTGCCCCGCCCTAAGCCAGCCAGGCATCGGATTAACCCGCGCAAGCTGCTGCTGTCGAAATGGACAGCAGCGCAGCCGCAAAACCGCGAAAAGCATTTTCTCGTCACCGAGCTGTTCTGCGATGAAGACGGCACCGTGCTGCAGATCGAGCTGCAGGCCGTGCTCAACCAACGCTGCCAGCGGCTGGACTGGCGCGTACTGGAAAACCCAGAACACTGGCGCATGGGCTGGAAGTAACAGGCTTACACACAAAACCCTACAGCAGTTGTACAAAGATATTGACTTGTACAATTACAAACCTATGATGAAAGAAAGTTGTACAGGCACAAAGACCTGTACAAGTCTTCATCAGAGGTTGCCCATGCACTCAAGCGAAACTATCAGCGGCAAACCCAAGCTGGGTATCAGCGCCTGCCTGCTGGGTTCCGAGGTTCGCTACAACGGCGGCCACAAAGAATCGCGCTTGTGCAGCCGCACCCTCAGCGAATATTTCGACTTCGCCCCGCTGTGCCCAGAAGTGGCCATCGGCATGGGTATCCCGCGTGAGCCGATCCGTCTGGTTGGCGATCCACTAGCGCCGCGCGCCGTGGGTACGGTCAACCGTGAGGTGGATGTCACCGCGCCGCTGGCCGCTTATGGCGAGCGCATGGCCGGCGAGCTGACCGATATCTGCGGCTACATCTTTATGCAGCAGTCGCCGTCCTGCGGCCTGCACCGGGTCAAGGTCTATCAGGACAACGGCCGCCCCAGCGAACCCGGCCGTGGCATCTTTGCCCAGGCCTTCTGCGCGCGGCACCCCAACTTGCCGGTAGAAGAAGACGGCCGCCTCAACGATCCGATCCTGCGCGAGAACTTCATAACCCGCGTGTTTGCCTATTCGGAGTGGCAACAGTTGCTGCGCGATGGTCTGACGCGTAAAGGCCTGATCGACTTCCACTCGCGCTACAAATACCTGCTGATGGCCACTCACCCCATGCAGTACAAGCTGCTCGGGCGCATGGTCGGCAGCCTCGGCCAGCAAGACCTCAACGAGCTGGCGCCGCGGTATTTCAGCGAGCTGATGAGTGCGCTGAAAAGCTGCGCCACCCGCCGCACCCACAGCAACGTGCTGCAGCACCTCAGCGGTTACCTCAAGCAATCGCTGAGTGGCGAAGAAAAGCAGGAAATGCAGCAGCTGATCGGCCAGTACCGCCATGGTGTGGTGCCGCTGGTGGTGCCCATGACCCTGCTCAAGCACCACTTCCGCCGTCATCCAGACCACTACATCGCACAGCAGGTCTATCTGCAGCCGCACCCGGAAAACCTCAGCCTGCGTAATGCCCTATGAGTCTTGAGCCGAATATCGCTGGTGCGGCTGCCGATGATTACCAGACAGCCATTGCCCAGGGTTATATGCCGATCCGCGATGTGGCGCGCATCACCGGGGTCAACGCGGTAACCCTGCGCGCCTGGGAGCGACGCTACGGCTTGATCGTGCCGCACCGCACGCCCAAAGGGCATCGCCTGTATTCGGAGGAACATGTTGCGCGCATCCAGGCGATTCTCACCTGGCTTGATCGCGGTGTGTCCGTCAGCCAGGTCAAGGGCCTGCTGCGCTCCAACCAGCCGGCATTTGCCGAAGCCAGCTCGCAGTGGGAAGCCAAGCGCCAGAAATTGCAGGAAGCCATTTGTAACCTCAACGAGCGGCGCCTGGATGACTGCTTCAATAGCGAACTGGCGCTCTACCCGCCCCATACCCTGTGCCAACAACTGATACTGCCGCTGCTCGAAGAGCTCGAACTGCGCTGGCGCAACCAGTTCGGCGCCCAGGCCGAGCGGGTGTTTTTCTACTCCTGGCTGCGCAGCAAACTCGGCGCACGGCTGTACCACAACAACCGCCAGTGCAACGGCGCGCCGCTGCTGTTGATCAACGTGTCTGACCTACCGATGGCCCCCGGCCTGTGGCTCACCGCCTGGCTGGCGAGCAGCGCCGGTTGCCCGGTGGAGGTCTTCGATTGGCCGCTGCCGCCGACCGAGCTGGCCCTGGCAGTCGAGCATATTCAGCCGCGGGCGGTGCTGCTGTATTCCAGCCAGGCGCTGAACAACACGCACCTGCAGCGCCTGCTCGGCGGCTATGAGTGCCCCAGCCTGCTGGTCGGGCAAGCGGTGCAGATCCACGCCGAAGAACTGCAGAACATCACCGCGCAAAACGCCGAACTGAGCCTGGCCGCCGACCCGCTGGCCGCGCTGCACAGCCTTACCGACCTTAATTTGCTGCAGAGCTAACGGAATTGAACATGCTGCAACTGATCTGGTTTCGTACCGACCTGCGCGTGCAGGACAACAGCGCTCTAGCCGCCGCCATGAGCAATGGCCCGACCGTGGCGCTGTACCTGCTTAGCCCGGGCCAGTGGTTGGCCCATGATGACGCGCCGAGCAAGGTCGATTTCTGGCTGCGTAATCTCCAAGAGCTGGCCGCTGAGCTGGGCAAACTCAACGTACCGCTGCTGGTACGTGAAGCCGATAACTGGAGCGCGGCGCCGCAGGTGATCGGCGAGCTATGCCAGCAGCTGCAGATCAGTAGCGTGCAGGTCAACGAAGAGTACGGCGTACATGAAACCCGTCGCGACCAGGCCGTGGCGCAAACGCTTGATGGTTTGGGGGTAAATTTTCGCAGCCATCTGGATCAGCTGTTTTTCAAGCCCGGCAGCGTGCTGACCAAATCCGGCGGCTACTTTCAGGTCTACAGCCAGTTTCGCAAGGTCTGCTATCAGCGCCTGCACACCGCCCTGCCGGCCCTGATCGCCACACCTAAAGCGCAGCCCCCGCTTGCGATCCAGAGCGATGCCATTCCTGAACAAGTTGCAGGCTTCGCCCCGCCCGCTGCCGAACTGCGTGAGCTGTGGCCAGCTGGTGAAGCTGAGGCTGCGCGGCGTCTGGACGACTTTGCCGCGCAGCAGATCGACTTCTACCAGAGCGCCCGCGACTTCCCCGCGCAACCCGGCACCAGCCAACTGTCTGCCTATCTGGCCGCTGGGGTTATCTCACCGCGCCAGTGCCTGCATGCAGCCTTGCAGGCTAACCAGGGCGAGTTCGACAGCGGTAACGTCGGGGTCATCACCTGGATCAACGAGCTGCTCTGGCGCGAGTTCTACAAGCACATCCTGGTCGGCTACCCGCGCGTTTCGATGCACCGTGCATTCCGCGCGGAAACCGAGGCGGTGGCCTGGCGCGATGCGCCGCAGGAACTGAAAGCCTGGCAGGACGGCCGCACCGGCTTCCCGATCATCGATGCAGCCATGCGCCAGCTACTGGCCACCGGCTGGATGCACAACCGCTTGCGCATGATCGTGGCGATGTTTCTGACCAAGAACCTGCTGATCGACTGGCGCGAAGGCGAGCGCTTCTTTATGCGCCACCTGATCGACGGTGACCTGGCGGCGAACAACGGCGGGTGGCAGTGGAGCTCCTCCACCGGCACCGATTCGGCGCCCTACTTTCGCATCTTCAACCCACTGAGCCAATCGCAGAAATTCGACCCGGACGGCCGTTTTATCCGCCAGTGGGTGCCGGAGCTGGTTGGCCTGAACAAGACCAATATCCATAACCCGTCGGCCATCGGTGGGCTGTTCGGCATTGCCGATTACCCCACACCAATCGTCGACCTAAGCAAGAGCCGCGCGCGTGCACTGGCGGCGTTCAAAAGCCTGCCGCACCTTGCCGGCGAGGAGCTGCTGTGAGCGACTTTCTGCGCCAGTTCGCCCAGGACTTTGCCGAGCTGAACAAGGACAACCTCGACCGCCTGGGCCAGCTCTACAGCGACGATGCGCTGTTTTGCGACCCGCTGCATGAGGTGCGCGGGCTGACCAATATGCAGCGTTATTTTGCCGAGCTGTACGCCAACGTCAGCGAACTGCGCTTCGACTTCTATGGCTTTGATCAAGTACGCGACGGTGAAGGCTACCTGCGCTGGACCATGAGCTATCGCCACCCGCGCCTGGCCGGTGGCCAACTGATTCGCGTGGAAGGCTGCTCGCACTTGCTGTGGCAGGACAAGGTTTATCGCCACCGCGACTATTTCGACGCCGGCAGCCTGCTCTACGAGCACCTGCCCTTACTCGGCTCGGCGATCCGCTGGCTGAAACGGAGGTTGGCATGAACCTGAACGAACGGCGTATCTGGCTCACAGGCGCCAGCAGTGGTATTGGCGCCGCCCTGGCCGAACAGTTGCTCGAACAGGGTCATCGCCTGGCCCTCAGCGCCCGCAGCATCGAGCCGTTGCAGGCGCTGGCCAAACGCTTCCCTGAACACGTGCTGGTGGTTGCCGGTGATCTCAGCGACATCGAGCAGGTACGCGCGATTGGCGAACATATCGCGCAGGTCTGGGGCGCGCTGGATTGCGTCATCCTCAACGCCGGCACTTGTGAGTATGTCGAGGTCAGCGCTTTCGAGGCGGCGATGGTTGAGCGTGTGATGCGCGCCAATCTGCTCTCGGCAAGCTACTGCATAGAAGCCGCCCTGCCCTTGCTGCGCCTGGGCAACCGCGCGCATCTGGTGGGCGTCGGCAGCTCGGTGACCTTTATGCCGCTGCCACGTGCCGAAGCCTATGGCGCTTCCAAGGCCGCCATGCGCTACCTGATGGAAGCCCTGCGCATCGATCTGCACGCCGAAAACATTGCCGTCACTCTGGTCAGCCCCGGTTTCGTCGACACCCCACTGACGCAGAAGAACGACTTCCCCATGCCCATGCGCTGGCCGGTGGACAAAGCCGCCCGCTATATCGCCGAACGCCTGCACCAGCAACCCTTTGAAATAAGCTTCCCCGGCCCCTTTATCGCCATGCTCAAGCTGCTCGGCCATCTGCCCAAGCGTTTACAGGTGGCCATCGGCGCCCGTATGGCCCGCTCTGCAGCCACCACCAAGGACCACTCATGAAGATCGCCATTATCGGCAGCGGTATCGCCGGTTTGACCAGCGCCTACCTGCTTAACCGCAGCCACGACATCACGGTCTTCGAAGCCGGCGACTGGATTGGTGGGCATACCCATACCGTGCAAGTCGAGGTGGCAGGTAAGCGCTATGCGGTCGACACTGGTTTTATCGTATTTAACGACTGGACCTACCCGAACTTTATCCGCCTGCTCAGCCAGCTCGGCGTCGGCTTTAAGGCCACCGAGATGAGCTTCTCGGTAAGCGACCCAGTCAGCGGCGTGGAGTACAACGGGCACAGCCTCGACAGCCTGTTCGCTCAGCGCAGTAACCTGCTGTCACCGAAGTTCTGGGGCATGGTGCGCGACATCCTGCGCTTCAATCGTGAGGCGCTGAACGACCTTAACCAGCAGCGCATCGCCAGCGATATGACCCTGGGTGATTACCTCAAGGCCAATGACTACAGCGAGCGTTTTATTCAGCATTACATCGTGCCGATGGGTGCGGCGATCTGGTCGATGTCGCTGAATGACATGCTTGGTTTTCCGCTGCAGTTCTTTGTGCGCTTCTTCAAGAACCACGGCCTGCTGTCGGTCAGTGACCGCCCGCAGTGGTGTGTGGTCGAGGGCGGTTCCAGCAGCTATGTCGCACCGCTGACAGAATCCTTCAAGCAGCATATCCGCCTCAACTGCGCGGTGACCCGGGTCGAGCGCGATGCCCTGGGCGTTACCCTGCACAGCGCCGCCGGCAGCGAGCGCTTCGACAAGGTGATCTTCGCCTGCCACAGCGACCAGGCCCTGGCGCTACTGGCCGAGCCCACACGCATCGAGAAGGAAATCCTCGGCGCGCTGCCCTATGCCGACAACGATGTGGTGCTGCACACCGATACCCGCCTGCTACCAAAACGGCCACTGGCCTGGGCCAGCTGGAACTATCGCCTGGGCGGGCCGGCGAGCCAGCCTGCTGCGGTTACCTATGACATGAACATTCTGCAAGGTATTCAAAGCGAGACGACATTCTGCGTCAGCCTCAACCAGAGCGATGCCATCGACCCGGACAAGATCCTCGCCCGCTACACCTACGCCCATCCGCAGTACAGCCTCGAAGCCGTTGCGGCGCAGGCACGCGGGGAAGAACTGCTCGGCGCCAACCACAGCTATTTCTGCGGCGCCTATTGGGCCAATGGCTTCCACGAAGATGGCGTGGTGAGCGCGCTGCACGTGGCCCGCGAATTCGGCGAGGCGCTGTAGTGAACAGCCCAATGACAATGAATAGCGCCCTGTATAGCGGCTGGGTGCAGCACCGGCGCTTTGCGCCGCGCCTGCATAACTTTCGCTATCGCATGGGCCTGCTCTATCTCGACCTGAGCGAGCAGGATGCGGTGCTGGCACTGTCGCCGCTGGCCGGGCGTGGACGATTTGCGCCCTTTGCCTTTCGCGAAAGCGATTACCTGCCGCAGCTCACCGGAGCCGGCATGCACCTGATCGATGCCGTGCGTCAGCGCGTCACCGAAGCCCTAGGGCGCACACCGCTGGGGCATATCTGCCTGCTGACCCAGCCGCGTAGCTGGGGCCTGGCCTTCAACCCGGCGAGTTTTTTCTACTGCCATGAAGCCGATGGCCAATTGGCGGCGATTCTCTGCGAGGTGAGCAACACGCCTTTCCGGGAGCGCTACCACTACGTTTTGCCGGCCGAGGGTACGGGCCATCAGCACGTCGCCGTGGCCAAGGCATTTCACGTCTCGCCGTTTCTGCCGCGCGATCTGGAATACCGCATGAGCTTCAGCCCGGTCGGCGAACGCTTAGGCATCCATATGGCTGACTGGCAAGGCGAGGAAAAGCTCTTCGACGCCAGCCTCAGCCTGCAGCGCACAGACCTGAATCGCGCCAGCCTGCACCGCTACCTGCTGGATTTTCCCTGGATGACCGGCAAAACCCTTGCCGCCATCTACTGGCAGGCCCTGCGCCTGCTGCTCAAACGCATCCCCCTGTTCACCCATCGGGCCGCCGAGGGTGATTTACGCGTCGCCCGCCCCGCATCAAAGGAAGTCCCCCATGAAAAGCTCTAGCTTGGCTTCTGCAAAACACACCGTGCGCGCCGGCAGCGGCATCGGTGCCAGCCTGTTGCGCCGTGCAGTAATGCGCCAGCTGAAACAACTGCGCCATGGTCTGCTGGTGATCGTTGAAGGGGATGAACGCATGGAGTTCGGCGATGCCCACTCCAGCCTCTGCGCCGAGATTCAGGTGCAAGATGGTGCGGTCTGGGGACTGGTGGCAGGCAACGGTTCAATCGGTTCGGGCGAGGCTTATATACATGGCTATTGGACCACTCCGGACCTGACGGCAGTAATCCGCGTATTCGTCAGCAACCTCGACGTACTCGATGCCATGGAAAGCGGCCTGGCGCAACTCGGCCGTCCGCTGATCCAGGGCTTGCACTGGCTAAACCGCAATACGCGTAAAGGCTCGCGCAAAAACATATCGGCGCATTACGACCTCGGTAACGGGCTGTTCGAGCAGTTCCTCGACCCGACCATGATGTACTCGGCAGCGATGTTCCAAAGCGCCGACGACAGCCTGGAGCAGGCGCAACTGAACAAGCTCGAACGCATCTGCCAGAAGCTCGCGCTGAAACCTAGCGACCACCTGCTGGAAATCGGCACTGGCTGGGGCAGCATGGCGATCTATGCCGCCACCCACTATGGCTGCAAGGTCACCACTACCACCCTGTCGCGCGAGCAGTTCGCCTATACCCAGCAACGCATTGCCGAACTGGGTCTGCAAGGGCAGATCACCCTGCTGCTGGAGGACTATCGCGACCTGGCTGGGCAGTACGACAAACTGGTGTCGATCGAGATGATTGAAGCAGTGGGTCATCGTTTCCTACCGACCTATTTCGAACAGTGCGCCAGCCTGCTCAAACCCGACGGCCTAATGCTGCTGCAAGCCATCACCATCCGCGACCAGCGCTATGAGCAGGCGAAAAACGCCGTGGACTTTATCCAGCGCTATATCTTCCCTGGCGGCGCCCTGCCTTCGGTGAACAAGATGCTGGACATCATCACTGCCAAGACCGACATGAACCTGCACCACATGGAAGACTTCGGCCTGCACTACGCGCGCACCCTGCGCATCTGGCACGACAACCTGCGCCAGGCGCGGCACAAGCTGGAGCAGCAGGGCTACGACCACTACTTCTTTCGTCTGTGGGAGTTCTACCTGTGCTATTGCGAGGGTGGCTTTATCGAGCGCACCATCGGCACCGCGCAATTGCTGCTGGCGAAACCGGCAGCACGTCCTGCTCCGCTACTGGGAAATCTCAATGCCTAAATTGATCGTCAACACCCTGCTATTTCAGCTCGGCTGGTTCGCCTGCGTCTTTGGCGGCGACAGCCTGTGGCTGCTGATTGTCGCAGCGGTGCTGGCGGTGCATCTGCTGTGGACCAGCAGCTGGGCGGCGGAAGGCAAACTGCTGATCAGTGTGTTTCTCGCCGGCAGCGCGTTGGACAGTTTTCTACTCAACCTCGGCGTGTTCGACTTCGGCCAGCCACGCACGCTAATTCCGCTATGGCTAGCCTGCCTGTGGCTGCTGATGGCTACCACGCTCAATCATTGCCTGGCCTGGACCGCACAACCCTGGTGGCGCGGCAGTTTGCTCGGCGCGATTGGCGCGCCGCTGTCCTATTACGCCGGCGCGCAGATCGCCGGCGTCGGCCTGCCCTACGGCACCTGGCCAAGCCTGCTGCTGATTGGCGCCATCTGGGCTCTGGTCATGCCTGTGCTACATGGCTTCGCCAATCTCTATCGCGCGCAATACGAGCAAAAGCTGCGTACTCGCCAGTCCACGTAGGGTAGGTAGATAGCCACCCCGTTGAAAATTGCGGAGCGGTTTCAATCAGCGCGGCGCCTCCTCACTAGGATGGATGGGTAAAATGCCATCCACCCTACGTCGGCAGTGAGCATCGCCAAAGCAGTGATGGCGTACACTGCGCGGCATGAGCGAAAGCATCCCCCATCTCCAGTTACCCCTCGAAGAAGCCGTCAGCTGCAGCAATTGCGCCGCCTGCTGCTGCCAGCTGGAAGTCATGCTGATTACCGACACCGGCGTGCCGCAACGCTATATCGATACCGACGACTGGGGCGGCGAAGTCATGCTGCGCCTGGACGACGGCTGGTGCGCGGCGCTGGATCGCGACAGCATGCGCTGCACCATCTACGAAGTGCGCCCGCTGATCTGCCGCGAGTTCGAAACCGCCTCTCCCGAATGCCTGGACGAGCGTAAAGGTATGAGCGGCATCTACCGCTAGCGGCCAGCCGAATCACCGGGTGGGTTAGGCGCATACCGCCAATAGCGATGACTCAACAAAATCCGCCGCGCCGTAACCCACCATCGGCGCAACTCGGCCCAGTTTCAAGGCAAGCCGCCTGGTGGGTTACGCGGCGCGCCACGCCGGTGGTGTCTGATCGCTTAGCACTCAGCGCCGCTAACCCACCCTACGGGGTCCGTTTAACCGCAGGCCGATCTGTGTCACAACGCTAGTAACCTCCCCCTCTACAACTCCCGCACCATCTGCCAATCCAGACCAAAACGCGCCAGGTATTTGCGCAGCCGATCCGCGTCGTTGGGCTGGCTTTTGCCCTGGCGCGATTGGGCGAACAACTGGCGGCCAGCATCGGACAGGCTGGCGGCCTCACGACAGAGCGCAACCACCCCTGGCAATTGCAGTTGGTCGAACAGGTCCAGCGCCTGCCAGCGCTCGCCGAGCAACCGCTGCAAATCCTGCTCGATACCGCCACGCGCCGGCCCCTTGCCGCTCCAGGCGCGTTGCAGGCGGAGGATTTCCTCCTCCACCTGGGCTTCGTCGATCCGCCCGCTGTCGGCCAGGGTGGCCATGCGAGTGATCGAGGCCGACAGCTCGCGGAAGTTACCGCTCCAGGCCGCCTCGCTGCTGCTCGCAAAAGCCAGGTAACGCTGCCGCGCCTGCAGGTTGAAGCGCACCTGACGGCCCTGCTCGCGGGCGTAGCGCTCCAGCTCGAACTCCAGGTTCGGTTCGATATCCTCACGGCGCCCGGCCAGGCCGGGCAGCTCGAAGGTCCAGAGGTTGATACGGGCGAACAGATCCTCGCGAAACAGGCCCTGCTGCACCCGCTCGCGCAGGTCGCGGTGGGTGCCGGCAATCAGCAGAAAGTCGCTTTCCACTTCCTTGTCGCTGCCCAAGGGAAAAAAGCGCTTCTCCTCGATGGCCTTGAGCAGCATCGCCTGTTCGTCCGGCCCCAGCTCGCCGATCTCATCGAGAAACAGCATGCCGCCATCGGCCGCGCGCAATAGCCCTTCGCGCGCCGTCTGCGCCCCGGTAAAGGCACCTTTGCTGTGGCCGAACAACGCGGACATGGCGCCGTCGCCGCGCAGGGTGGCGCAGTTGACCTCGACGAAACGCCCCTGCAGCAGATGCCGAGCGCGCTTGAGTTCATAGATGCGCCGGGCGAGAAACGACTTGCCCGAGCCCGTCGGGCCGACCAGCAACATCGGCGCGCGCGAACGCACTGCCACCCGCTCGATCTGCTCGATGCTGCGGTTGAACGCGGGGTTGCGCGTGGCGATACCGGATTTGAGAAAGGCCAGGGTTTCCTGCTGCTCGCGGCGAAAGCGCGTGGCGATGCCGTCGTAACGTGACAGGTCGAGGTCGATCAGCGTGCAGGTGCCGCTGTGCGTGGCCTCCTCCGCGCGGCGCCCCGGGGATGTCTGCGCCAGCCTCGCCGGCAGGTAGCGCGCCTCGGTCAGGAGGAACCAGCAGATCTGCGCGACGTGGGTGCCGGTGGTGATATGCACGAGGTAATCCTCGCGCTCGGTATCGAAGGCATAGCTGCTGACGAACTCGTGCAAGGCGCCGTAGACCTCCTGAAAATCCCAGGGATCACGCAGGGCCATGGCATGCAGGCACACCTCGGTTTCCGGCGAGACCGCAGCGATATCGTCGCGTATACGCCCAGCTAGCCCGGCGTCGCGCGGGCTGTGGATCAGTTCGAGGCGGTCAATCAGCAAATCCTGCTGCTGACACAGGCCAACGCTGGGCCGCCACTTGCTCCAGCGGTTGGCGCCCTTGCCGACTCGATCCAGGGTGGCGCCGACAAAGCCAATGGCAACGGTTCTCTTAGCGAACATGTTTATACCAAAAGATAAATATCGATAACAAAATATAGCAATGCAAGCAGCCAAACCCGAGTATGTTTTTCCAACGCTTAAAAATTAAAAATATTTTCCTTATAAATTAGACACTTATAAAAATATTCAGATAGCAGGAAGATTCTGGCACGCCCCTCGCAATATCCCTCTCGACCACAGCGCCAGGCAGGCCAACGGGTCGGGAGTCATATCCCGCCGGTGCCGGGATCCACCTTCGGGTTCGGATGCCCCGCATGCCGCCACCGCAACGCTCGGTCATTGGCTTGGTAGCTCAGTTGGTAGAGCGCCCTTCCCCGGAAGAACGGTCGCAGGTTCGAGTCCTGCCCAGCCATTCGATAGCTCAACTGGTAGAGCAGTCTTCTTCGGAAGACGTGTCGCGGGTTCGATTCCCGCTCGAAAAATGCCCTCTCACGGCAGCTAGATCGCAACACCGCAGTACCCGTTGGCGTGGCAGAGCGATTGCACTGCCACGCCGATCCGCCCGGCCCCGCGCTCGAGCGGCGGGCAGAGTCAACGTCGGGCCAAGGCAGGTCTTACGACAGGACGGTCGCGATGCACGCTCACCCCGCAGCCCCAGTACGGACGCCCGGCGGATCGGCGAACGCCGACACCCATACCGATAAGAAAAGAGAAAAGGAATTAACGATGAACATGCTCAAACGCTTTATGGTGAAAAAGAACGAACGCGCGCTGCTGTACGCCGAAGGCGACTTCCAGGCCATCCTGGAGCCCGGTCTGTACCGCCGCTTCGATCCGCGCAACCGCCTGAGCGTTGAGGTTTTCAGCCTGAACTGCCCGCGCTTCGAACACCGCCTGGCCGGTTATCTGCGCAAGCATGAGCCGGCGTTGATAGAACGCCACTTCGAACGTTTCGATACCGCCGAGCACGAGGCCGGCCTGCGCTATGAAGACGGCATGTTGGTGGAAATATTGCCGCCCGGCAGCCATCGCCTGTACTGGAAGGGCCAGAACGAACAGCGCCTGGAGCGCATCGACCTGAGCCAGGAGTATCGCCTGAACGCCGCGCTGGTCGCCCTGCTCACCCAACCCGGCCTGCGTAGCCAGACCTTGCTGGGCCTGGATGCGGTGTTGCTGACCCAGGTTCCGGCGTTCCAGGTCGGCGTACTCAAGGTCGATGGCGCGGTGATCGAGCTATTGCCTGCCGGCCATTACGGCTTCTGGCGGTTCAACCGGCAGATCAGCGTCGAGCTGGTGGATATGCGGATTCAGGCGCTGGAAGTCAGCGGCCAGGAAATCCTCACCCGCGACAAGATCAGCCTGCGCCTGAACCTGGCGGCCAACTGGCACTACAGCGACGTGTTGCTGGCCCATTCGCGCCTGGCCAAACCCCAGGAGCACCTGTACCGCGAGCTGCAATTCGGCCTGCGTGCAGCGGTGGGTACGCGCACCTTGGATGAGCTACTGGAGAACAAGCAGTTGATCGACGAAGCGGTAAGCAGCCATCTCGCCGCCAAGCTGCCGGGCTGTGGCCTGGAGGTCAGCAGCCTGGGCGTGCGCGACATCATCCTGCCCGGCGAGATGAAAGCCTTGCTGGCCCAGGTGGTGGCGGCGGAGAAATCCGCCCAGGCCAACGTGATCCGCCGCCGCGAGGAAACCTCGGCGACGCGCTCGCTGCTCAACACCGCCAAGGTGATGGAAGACAACCCGACGGCATTGCGCCTGAAGGAGCTGGAAACCCTGGAGCGGGTGGCCGAACGCATCGACCGGATTTCCGTGTTCGGCGGCTTGGATCAGGTGCTGAATGGCCTGGTGACTCTCGCGCCGAAATAACATGCAAGGATAGGCAGCATCATGAAAAGCGGAAAGCAACGCCGCCGGGAAATAAAAACAGCTCGCCGACTGCGAGCGACCAAGGCGCAGCGCGCACTGGACGAGTACCTGCCGCTGGGTTTTCGGCCCAGCGAGGCGAGAACGGTTAACCCAGCGTTACTGGCGTCCTACAACAGCTATGGCGAGCCGCTATTTGTGGCCCGCGGCTGGTATCAGGATCAACCGTTTCGCTGCGTCGATTGCGGCAAGGACGAAGTCTGGACCGCCGCGCAACAGCAATGGTGGTACGAGGTGGTACAAGGTTCGGTATATGCCCACGCGGTGCGTTGCCGCCCCTGCCGCCTGATCCGCCGCCTGGCCGGCCGCGCCCAGCCAACCATTTAGATGCGCACGGCTCTATAGCCGGCGCTTAGTGAATACAAGAGACAAGACCATGAAAGACACAAGCTACCAACTGCTGGAAGTCGCCAACGGCAAACCGATCAAGCTCTGGACCCAGGGCGTGCCGGTGGAGACCGATGCCAAGCAACAGCTGATCAACACCGCCAAGCTGCCGTTTATCTTCAAGCACCTGGCCGTGATGCCGGACGTGCACCTGGGTAAGGGGTCGACCATCGGCAGTGTGATCCCCACCCTGGGCGCAGTGATTCCCGCTGCGGTCGGCGTGGATATCGGCTGCGGGATGATGGCCGCGCGCACCTCGCTGACCGCCAGCGACCTGCCGGATAACCTTAGCGGGCTGCGCGATGCCATCGAGCGCGCCGTGCCCCATGGCCGCACCAGCACCCGCGCCGGCCGCGATAAAGGCGCCTGGGAAAACGTGCCCAGCGCCACCGACCAGGCCTGGGCGAACCTGGCCGGGCGCTTCAAGCTGATCACCGATAAACAACCGCGGCTGGAGAAGACCAACAACCGCAAACATCTGGGAACGCTGGGTACCGGCAACCACTTTATCGAGGTCTGCCTGGACGAGGCCCAGCGTGTCTGGTTCATGCTGCACAGCGGTTCGCGCGGTGTGGGTAACGCCATCGGCAGCCTGTATATCGAACTGGCCAAGGCCGATATGCGCCAGCACATCGCCAACCTGCCGGACAAGGACCTGGCCTACTTCGAAGAAGGCAGCCAGCACTACCAGGACTATGTGGAGGCCGTGAGCTGGGCCCAGGACTTCGCCCGACAGAACCGCGAACTGATGATGCAGGCGGTGATCGCCGCGGCGCGCCAGGTGATCCGCAAGCCGTTCGAGGCCAACCTGCAAGCGGTCAACTGCCACCACAACTATGTACAGAAGGAACGCCACTTCGGCGAAGACGTACTGATCACCCGCAAGGGCGCGGTCTCGGCGCAGAAGGGCGAACTGGGCATCATCCCCGGCTCCATGGGCGCGAAAAGCTTTATCGTCCGCGGCCTGGGTAACGAGGAGGCGTTCAGCTCCTGCAGCCACGGCGCTGGCCGGGTAATGAGCCGTACCCAGGCGAAAAAACAGTTCAGCCTGGACGACCAGATCCGCGCCACCGCCCATGTGGAATGCCGCAAGGATGCCGACGTGATCGACGAGATCCCCATGGCCTACAAGGACATCGAAAAAGTCATGCACGCCCAGCGCGAGCTGGTGGAAGTCGTGCACACCCTGCGACAGGTGGTGTGCGTTAAAGGATAGAAGGACAGGAAAAATGAAACACCTAACGCAATGGCTGGAGCGCCTGCGCCATCGACATCAACACCCGCTGAGCAGCGCGCACTATTGGCAGCAGGATGCGCTGAATATGCTTACAGATTGCGACGAGCAAAATGATTGGTCGCAACTCAGCCGCAACAGTAACGGCTTCGTACGCGAGGTTGCCGTACACGTGCTATGCGATACGCCGAGCAAGCAGGCTTTGCTCGCATTGGTCGAGCGACTCAACGACTGGGTGCCGCAAATACGTCAGCTGGCCGAACGTGGTGTGCAGCACTACCTCCATCCCAATCAGGCTGACGCACTGCTTTACGCCCTGGAGCCCTTGCTGGCATTAGCCGGCAAGGGCCGCTGTAACCCTGAGGCGATCCTGCAGCAAATGGCCGAAGCGCTATCTCAACCAGAACTGCACGCCACACTTTTCGAGGCACTGAGCGGTCGCCGAGGCAAAGGCGCACGCTTTCTTTTCGAGCTACTGCTGAAGAGCGAAGCCGGCGCGCTGCCGACAACGCCACAAATAGCCATGAAACACGCCGATACAGGCGTACGACGCATGGCATTGGCGGCCAGTGGACGCCTGCCCCTGGCAGACGCCAGAGCGCTTTTGCGACAGGGCTTTGCAAGTTCAAGCGCGCAAATAAGAGTCACAGCGCTGCGCGAATGGCTGGCGCGAGACGAGCAATTGCCGCAGATCCAGAACTTGCTGCGCCTGGGCTTGCTCGACCCCGCTCCAGCGGTTCGCTGCCTGGCGTGCTGGGCGGCGCCTCGCTATCAGGTAAACAGTAGAGAAGTGCTGATGCTAGGGCTGACCGAGCAACCGATAGACAAGAACGGCTGGCTCGGGCTTATCGGGCTGGCCAAGGAGCTGGTTGAACCAAGGGCGATGCCGACCCTGCAAGCCGCCTTGTCGCACTCGGCGCCGGTGGTTCGTAGCAGAGCCTTGGAAGCCATCGTGGCAGTAGCCCCTGACGATGTGCTGGCCACCCTGTTGAGTGCTCTGGATGACTCATCCGCCCAAGTCGTGCGCGCAGCCAGCCGACTATTGAAACGCCAGCCCATACGCACGGGTGATGAGCAATTGTCAGCAGCCATAGTCAGTTCGCTAAGCAAGGGAGAAAGTTGCAAGCTTGTTACCTTGGCCGCCCTGACACCACTCTGGAGCCATCTACAGCAATTGCTGCAGGCACTGGAAATAACGGAGGACGGGACGCAGCGAGAAGTACTGCAGGCGGCACTGAATACATGGCACAAACACCGACGGAGAGCCTATGCATTGCAGCCCACGCCTGAGCAGCAGGCTCTGCTGAGCACCCAATTGTTGAGGCTAATGGCAGCAGGAAAGCTGGCGTATTGCGATCCTCAATACTGGATAAATTGAAGACTGGTACCAAGGAACAAACAGATGGACCTGCATCAACAACGCCACCCGCTCTCGACAGAAATGCGCAAGTGGGTATTACGCGAGCTGAAAGCAATAGAAGCGCAGCATGAGGTCACCGTGCTCTACGCCTGCGAGTCGGGTAGCCGCGCCTGGGGTTTCGCCTCGCC
Organism: Pseudomonas sp. EA_35y_Pfl2_R5; assembly: GCF_963970805.1. NCBI lineage: Bacteria > Pseudomonadati > Pseudomonadota > Gammaproteobacteria > Pseudomonadales > Pseudomonadaceae > Pseudomonas > Pseudomonas sp. EA_35y_Pfl2_R5. The sequence goes on from NZ_CAXAOW010000018.1 coordinate 21,129, forward strand.
GGACAGCGACTATGACGTGCGCTTCGTCTATGTACAGCGCCAGCCCTGGTACCTGCGCGTGGATGCGCCGCGCGATGTAATCGAGCGGCCGCTGAGCGATGAGCTGGATATCGGCGGCTGGGAGCTGCGCAAGACCCTGCAACTGCTGCGTAAATCCAACCCTACGTTGCTGGAGTGGCTGGATTCGCCGCTGGTTTACCGCCAGGAACCGGGCGCCGCTGAAGAGCTGCGCAAACTGGCCGAGCAGTTCTACTGCCCGACCGCCGCGCGGCACCACTACCTATCGATGGCCAAAAAGAACTTTCGCGGCTATCTGCAGGACGAGCAGGTGCGCTTCAAAAAGTACCTCTATGTGCTGCGCCCGTTACTGGCCGTACGCTGGATCGACGCAGGACTGGGCCGACCGCCCATGACCTTCGCTGCACTGCTCGACGCCACAGTGCGCGACCCCGCCCTGCTGGCGGAAATCGATGCCCTGCTGACGCTCAAGCGCCAGGTGGTGGAGTCGGCCTATGGCCCGCGTCGTGAAGCGATACACGGCTTTATCGAGCAGGCGTTGCAGCAAGCCGAAACGCAGCCGGCACTACCCAAAGCGGACGGCGATACGACCGATCTCGACCGTTATCTATGCGAGACGGTGCTGCGCTATTCGCAACCCGGGCACGTGAGCGCCCGGCCTGTCTAATTTGGATCAGAAGTATGCAAAAGGAATTTTTGGAACTGGACGGCGCCATTGGCGGTGGCCAGGTATTACGCAGCGCGCTAAGCCTGTCGATGGTCAGCGGGCGGCCGTTTCGCATCGTCAATATTCGCGCCCGGCGCAGCCGCCCGGGTTTGTTGCGCCAGCACCTGACCGCGGTGCTGGCCGCGGCCGAGGTCTGTGGTGCTGAGGTCGAAGGCGCGCAGCTCGGTTCGATGAGCCTGAGCTTCAGCCCCGGTGCGATCAAGGCCGGCGACTACAGCTTTAGCATCGGCACCGCCGGCAGCTGCACCCTGGTGTTGCAGACGCTGCTGCCGGCCTTGTTGCGCGCACCGGATAACAGCCGCCTGCGGATCAGCGGCGGCACCCATAACCCGTCGGCACCACCGAGCGACTTTCTCCAGCATGCCTGGCTGCCGCTGTTGCGGCGGATGGGCGCACAGCTGGAGTTGAGCTTGCTGCGCCATGGCTTCGCACCGGCCGGCGGCGGCCAGCTGGAGTTACATGTGCAGCCCGGCCAGCTGCAACCGCTGTATTTGGAGGAACGCGGCGCGGTGCTCGACCAGCAGGCGCGTTGCCTGCTGGCGGGCGTGCCCGGCCATGTCGGCGCGAGGGAGCTGGAGCGGTTGGCCAAGCGCTTGAAACTGCCGGACGAAGCGCTGCATTTCGTCCATCTGCCGCAAGAGCATGGGCCGGGGAACGTGTTGCTACTGGAAGTGCGTTGCGAGCAGCTCACCGAAGTGTTCGCCGCCTTCGGCCAGCCGCGGGTGCGCGCCGAGCAGGTTGCCGACCAGGTCGCGAAACAAGCCCGCGACTGGCTAGGTGGCGAGAGCGCGGTGGCGGAACATCTGGCCGATCAGTTGTTATTACCTCTGGCGCTAGCTGGCGGCGGTAGCTTCACCACCCCGCGGCGCACCGCGCACCTGGATAGCAATATCCAGGTGATCGAAGCCTTTCTGCCAGTGCGTATCCACTGCAAAAACCTAGCCCCAGAACGAGTGCAAGTTAGCCTTCGGACTGAAAGCCCCCCAATAAGCACCTAGGCAGAAATGGCAGACCAATAAAAAGCCGGATGGCAATCCGGCTTTTTAACAGTGCAAACGGTTAGAAACTCATGCGGTAATGCAAGGTATAGGCCTCGACACCGTCATTAGGCTGCTTAAGACCGGCGTTGGAATAGTGAATTGCTCGCAGGCCAACTTCTTGGCCGGCGAACCGCATGCCCACACCGATGCGGTCTTCAAACTGGAAGGATGACCCCAGATCGCGGTCTTCAAGTTCGGTGTTAGCGAATGCGGCGATACCGATACCGGCTTCGATATAAGGCCGCACGTTCTGCCCGGCAAACTCGTAGACGAACACCGGTGTGATCGAGACGCTGTGGTTGCTCGACGTCTTGTCGCCATCCCAATAGGTGTAGCCCGCATCCCAGTAACCCGTCAGTCGACCCACGTCACTCTGCCACCAGCTTCGATTGAAATCGAATTGCGTTCCCAGGCGATACACCATGGTGGACTCGCTGCTCTGGCCAATGGCGAAGGTCACATCGGCCGCTTGCGCAGCGCCAATTCCTGCCATGGAGATGGCTGTGCATGCAGCCAAGGTGATCAGTTTCTTCATCGGAATATCCTTTTTTTGACGAGACAACCCCTGTGGGTCAGCTAAGCGTCGCGCGATGTCTGTACTTAGAAACCCGATTTATATCAGCAGTCGGACTCAATATTGTCAAACGACTGTATTAATGACCGATCACCCCATAAAAGGGTCAATAAATTTTCTAGCTGCGTGACGTTACCGCTAGACCAGAATTGCGCCGGCCGTGCGGGGCCATTGGCCAATAGGCTTCGCTCTTCAAGTAACCGTTGCAGCTGCCGCGCCACCGCCGCGCCTGTATCAATCAGGCTGACCGAAGGCGGCACTAGGGTTTGCAGCAGGGGCTTGATAAAGGGGTAATGGGTGCAACCGAGGATCAAGGTGTCGCAACCCTGCTCCAGCAGCGGCGTTACAAAACCCTGTAACAGCGTGCGAGTTTGTTCGCTGCTCAGATCGCCGGCTTCGATACGCTCCACCAGACCTGGACAAGGCTGGGTAATTACCCGCACATCGCAGGCAAAACGGTCGAGCAAGGCGGCAAACTTGGCGCTTTTCAAGGTTCCGGTTGTGGCCAGCACGCCAACCACACCGACCTTGGTCGCGGCGGCGGCAGGCTTTACCGCAGGCTCCATACCGATAATCGGCAGCTGCGGGTACAACTCACGCAGCTCGGCCACCCCGGCCACGGTGGCGGTATTGCAGGCCAGCACCAGCGCCTTTGCCCCTTGGTTCAGAAGAAACGCGGCCAACACCCGGCAGCGCTCGCGGATAAATTCCGGGCTCTTTTCGCCGTAGGGCACATGGCCGCTGTCGGCTATGTAGAGCAGCGACTCATTCGGCAGCAGCATGCGGATTTCGCCCAGCACCGACAAGCCGCCTACGCCGGAGTCGAATACGCCAACCGGCGCGTCTCTTGAGACGTTACTGGCCATTAGCGCCACAAACGCTGCAGCCCGAATCACGCTTGACCCGCAGCTCACGGAAACGGCTACCCAAGGCATCGATCAACAGCAAGCGGCCAACCAACGGCTCGCCAAACTGTGCCAATAATTTCAAGGCTTCCAACGCCTGCAGGCTGCCGACCAGGCCCACCAGCGGGCCGACCACCCCGGCTTCGCTGCAGGTCAATTCGGCCTCGCTGCCATGACCGTAGATGCAGTGATAACAAGGGCTATCATCGCGCCGTGGATCGAACACCGACAGCTGGCCTTCCAGGCGAATCGCCGCGCCGCTAACCAGTGGTACCTTGGCCGCCACGCAAGCCGCATTCACCGCCTCACGGGTGCTGAAGTTATCCGAGCAATCCAGCACCAGGTCGACTGCCGCCACCGCTGTGGCCAGAGCATCGCTGTCCAGCCCCTGCCGATGCATTTGCAGGCGCAACTGCGGATTGATCGCCAGTAGGCGCTTGCTTGCCGAGTCGACCTTGCTCTGGCCGATGCTCTGGGTGTCATGGGCGATCTGCCGCTGCAGGTTAGTCAAATCGACCGTATCGAAGTCCGCCAGATGTAATTCACCGACGCCCGCAGCCGCCAGATACAGCGCCACCGGCGAACCCAAACCGCCGAGGCCGATGATCAGCGCGCGACTGTTTTTCAGGCGCAGCTGGCCAGCGATATCGATCTGTTGCAGGAGGATCTGCCGGCTATAGCGCAGCAGCTCTTCGTCATTCAGCATGTCGTGCGGGCTCATGGCATCACTCATTATCAAAGCGTCCCAGACTGATGCGCTCGTGGCCGCCTAGGTCACGCCGGCTTTCCACCACGCTAAAACCGCGCGCACTAAGTAGCTCGCGCACTGCCGCCGCCTGATCGAAGCCATGCTCCAGCAGCAACCAGCCGCTCGCTTCAAGATAGCCCGGCGCCTGTTGGATGATCAGGCGAATATCGTCCAGGCCATCCGCGCCTGCCACCAGTGCGCTGCTCGGTTCGAAACGCACATCGCCTTCGACCAGGTGGCGATCATCGGCGGCAATATAGGGCGGGTTGCTGACGATCACCTGATAACGCCGACCCGCCAGGGCGCTAAACCAGTGGCTTGCAACAAAGCTGGCATTGCTTAGTTTAAGCCGCGCGCGATTGCGTTCGGCCAGGGCCACCGCATCGGGTACGCGATCCACACCGGTTAGCCGCCAGGCCGGACGCTCGCTGGCCAGGGCCAGGGCAATCGCACCGGTTCCAGTGCCCAAATCCAGCAGTGCAGCAGGCGTAGCCGGCAGCAGCGCCAGAACGGTTTCCACCAGCAACTCGGTATCCGGACGCGGAATCAGGGTGTGCGCCGCGACCTCCAGATCCAGACTCCAGAAGCCCTGCTGGCCAAGAATATAGGCCACCGGCTCGCCAGCCTGACGCCGCGCCAGCGCCGCCTGATAATGCTCAAGGTGCTCGGCCTCAAGCTCGCGCTCCGGCCAGGTGTGCAGATAGCTGCGCGACTTGCCCAGGGCATGGGCGAGCAGTAGCTCGGCGTCCAGACGCGGGGTCGGCGAGTCGGGTAGTTCGGCGCTGGCGAGCAGTTGGTCGATGGTGGTCATGCGATGACGATCTCTTCGTAGGGTGGAAAACCGCGCAGCGTTTTCCACCGCTGGTGGTGGATGAAAACAGCATCATCCACCCTACATTCTCGGCGACAGCCGTAGATCGGGCGATCAATCGCCCAGCGCAGCCAACTGATCGGCCTGGTACTCGACCAGCAGCGGCTCAATAATCGCTTCGACGCCGCCGGCAATCACTTCATTGAGCGAATACAGGGTCAGGTTGATGCGGTGATCGGTGACCCGACCTTGCGGGAAGTTGTAGGTACGAATGCGCTCGGATCGATCACCGGACCCCACCAGCAATTTGCGCGAATCGGATATTTCCTTGTGCGCGGCGGCTTCCTGCTGATCCTTCAATTTCGCCGCCAGCCAGGCCATGGCCTTGGCGCGGTTCTTGTGCTGTGAGCGCTCTTCCTGACATTCCACCACGGTGCCGGTGGGGATGTGGGTGATGCGGATCGCCGAGTCGGTGGTGTTGACGTGCTGACCACCGGAGCCAGAGCTGCGGTAGGTGTCCACACGCAGGTCAGCCGGGTTGATATCGATGGCCATCTGCTCATCCGGCTCGGGCAGCACGGCGACTGTGCAGGCCGAGGTGTGAATACGGCCCTGGGATTCGGTTTCTGGCACGCGCTGCACGCGGTGCGCGCCTGACTCGAACTTGAGCTTGCCGTAGACGTTATCGCCCTCGACCCGAGCAATCACCTCTTTATAACCGCCGTGCTCGCCTTCGCTGGCCGACAGCACCTCGACGCGCCAGCCCTGCTTCTCGGCATAGCGCGAATACATACGGAACAGGTCACCGGAGAAGATCGCCGCCTCGTCGCCACCGGTGCCGGCACGCACTTCGAGGAACACGTTACGGCTGTCGTTGGGATCTTTCGGCAGCAGCATGCGTTGCAGCGTAGCTTCCAACTCGATCAGCTGTTCCTTGGCCTCGGCGACTTCCTCCTCGGCCATCTCGCGCATATCTGGGTCGCTGTCTTTAAGCAGCGCCTGGGCACCTTCGAGATCGGCCTGGACTTTGCGGAAGGCACTGAATGCCTGGTGCACCGGCTCAAGCTCGGCGTACTCCTTGGAGTAGGCGCGAAACTGTGGCTGGTTGCTGATCACTTCGGCATCACCGAGCAGCGCGGTCAGCTCTTCGAAACGATCCTGCAACAGGTCGAGTTTATTGATCAGTGACGCTTTCATTGCGGACCTTTATTTATTAGCCGAGCTGCTATGGGTGGAAGCAGGTGGCGCGCCCTCATCAAGGGCAAACAGTTCTTGGGCCACGCCCAGCGCATCGACGCGGCCGTCAGCAGAGAATTTTTTCAGCTGCACACTGGGCGCATGCAGCAGTTTGTTGGTCAGGCCACGAGCCAGTAGCGCCAGCACATCCTCGGCCGAACTGCCGTTGTTGAGCAGCCGCAGAGCCTTGTTTAGCTCATCGTCACGCAGGCGCTCGGCCTGCTGGCGATAGGCGCGGAGCACATCTACCGCGGCCAGCTCGCGCAAGCGCAGCATAAAGTCCTGGGCACCGGAACTGACCAACTCTTCGGCCGCCTGGGCCGCGCCCTGACGACTCTTGAGGTTTTCCGCGATCACCTCGTGCAAATCATCCACGGTATACAGGTAGACGTCATCCAGCTCGCCGACTTCCGGCTCGATATCACGCGGCACGGCGATGTCGACCATAAAGATCGGCTTGTGCTTACGCTGCTTCAATGCACGCTCCACCGCGCCCTTGCCAAGAATCGGCAGCTGACTCGCCGTGGAGCTGATCACGATATCGCTGTTAACCAGCTCATCGGGGATTTCCGAGAGCAGCACGGCATGTGCGCCAAACTGTTCGGCCAGGCTGCTAGCACGCTCCAGCGTGCGGTTGGCCACCACAATACGCTTGATACCTTGGTCGTGCAGATGGCGAGCCACCAGGCTGATGGTCTCGCCTGCACCGATCAGCAGCGCCTGGCTGCGGTGTAGGTCGGCGAAAATTTGCTTGGCCAGGCTGACGGCGGCAAAGGCCACGGAAACCGGGTTTTCGCCGATGGCGGTATCGGTGCGCACGGTCTTGGCGGTGCTGAAAGTGGCTTGAAACAGCCGCCCTAGCAGCGGCCCGAGAGTACCGGCCTCGCGCGCAACGGCAAACGCCGATTTCATCTGACCGAGAATCTGCGGCTCGCCCAACACCATGGAGTCAAGACCCGAGGCCACGCGCATCATATGGCGCACGGCTTCGTCATCCGCATGGATATAGGCGCAGGCGCGCAGCTCATCGAGGCTCAGACGATGGTAACTGGCCAGCCAGGCCAGCACTTCATCAGCGCTCAACTCATCCTGCTCGAGGTACAACTCACTGCGATTACAGGTCGAGAGAATCGCCGCCTCCCGACTGCTGGTGCGCTGACACAGCTGCTGCAACGCCTCAACCAACTGCTCGGGAGTGAAAGCCACGCGCTCGCGGACATCCACCGAGGCGGTCTTGTGGTTGATACCGAGGGCAATAAAGGCCATGCACGTCGCTGACAGGGAGTGGAAGCCGGCAATTGTCCTACTTCGGCAAAGCGAGAACAACCACTGCGGCCTATTGTCCCAAGTAGGCAAGTTATCTCCATAAACAGGATCATGGCAGCCCATGGGCTTGCCCTAATGCTTGTGTCATGATGCCCAGACCGCAGGTTGGCCACATACTCTCCCTATGAATAAATCTTTCGCCTTGCTGACTGCCGCTGCCTTATTAAGTGGCTGCCAGACCTTTGCCCCCTCTGCCCCGGATGGCGCGCCGCCGGTGGAAGAACCCTCTGTAGTCGCCACACAAGCGCAGTCGCAGGTTTATCGCGACTTCAGCCAGGAAACCCTGCTATCGCTACTGGTCGCGGAATTAGCCGGCCAACGCAACCGCTTCGATATTGCCCTGGAAAACTACGTAGAACAGGCCAATGCCACCCAGGATGCTGGTGTAGCCGAGCGCGGTTTTCGTATAGCCGAGTATTTGGGTGCCGAGCAGCCGGCCCTGGAAACCAGTCTGCTGTGGGCTAAGGCCGCACCAGAGAGTATCGACGCCCAGCGCGCTGCCGCCGTGCAACTGGCCCGCGCCGGCCGTTACGACGAATCCATGAGTTTTATGGCGCAGGTTCTGCAGCGTCAGGGCGATACGCATTTCGACTTCCTCGCCCTGTCCGCCGCTGAAACCGACCCGGACACCCGCGCAGGCCTGCTGCAAAGCTTTGATCGCTTGCAAACCAAATACCCGGACAACAGCCAGCTGCAATTTGGCAAAGCCCTGCTGCTGCAACAGGATGGCCGACCGCAGGAAGCCCTGGAATTGCTGGAGCAACAGCCCAGCAAAGATCGTCCTATCGCATCGATCCTGCTGCATGCGCGCCTGCTGCAAAGTCTTGAGCGCAACGACGACGCTCTGCCGCTGCTGGAAAAAGGCATCGAGCAGTACCCGGACGACAAACGCCTGCGCCTGACCTATGCCCGCTTACTGGTCGCCGAGAACCGCCTGGATGACGCCAGAGGCGAGTTCGCCTCACTGCTCCAGCAATACCCCAACGATGATGACCTGCGCTTTTCACTGGCCTTGGTCTGCCTGGAAGCCAAGGCATGGAAAGAAGCAATCGTCTACCTGGAAGAACTGGTCGAGCGCGGTAGTCATAGCGACGCCGCGCACTACAACCTGGCCCGCGCCTACGAAGAACTCGGCGACACCTCCAGCGCCCTGATCGAATACGCCCTGGTCGGCCCCGGCAATGACTACCTGCCCGCACAGGCCCGTCAAAGCGACTTGCTATTCAACGAGCAACGCGCCAAGGAAGCCGCCGAGCGCCTGCGTCAGGCCCGCGAAAGCCAGCCTGACTACGCCATTCAGCTGTACCTGATTGAAGCCGAGGCCTGGTCCAAGCAGCAGGACACTGAGCGCGCCTGGCAACTGATCCAGCAAGCCCTGGAGCAATTCCCGGAAGACCTCAATCTGCTTTACACCCGTGCCATGCTCGCGGAAAAGCGCGACGATCTGACTCTATTGGAGCAGGACCTGCGCTTTATTCTTGAGCGCGAGCCGGACAACGCCATGGCGCTCAACGCCCTAGGCTACACCCTGGCCGACCGCACCACGCGCTACGCCGAAGCCAAACAGCTGATCGAGCAAGCGCACCAGCTCAACCCGGAAGACCCAGCGATTCTCGACAGCCTCGGCTGGGTCAATTACCGCCTAGGCAACCTGGATGAGGCCGAGCGCCTGCTGCGCCAAGCCATGCAAGAATTTCCCGACCACGAAGTTGCCGCTCACCTGGGCGAAGTGCTGTGGGCGCAGGGCAAGCAGAATGAAGCGCGCAAACTTTGGCGCGAGGCCCTTAAACAGCAACCAGACAGCACAATCCTGCGCAGCACTCTGCTGCGCCTGACCGGAGCAGAGACACTCTGATGCTTGCGCGCCACCTGATAGTTTTCAGCCTGATCACATTATTAGCGGGCTGCGCCGGCCTGACCTCCCGCGAAGCCCTCGAAGGCCAGGGCGACGCGCAAAGCTGGCAAGCCCATAAACAACGAATCAGCAGCCTGGATGCCTGGCAGATCAACGGCAAGGTCGGCATCCGCGCACCGAAAGACTCCGGCAGCGGCACCCTGTTCTGGCTACAACGCCAGGACTATTACGACATTCGCCTGTCCGGCCCACTGGGTCGCGGGGCGGCACGCCTGACCGGCCGCCCCGGCGCAATCCAGCTGGAAGTGGCCAATCAGGGCCGCTACCAGGCCGAGTCGCCGGAACAGCTGCTGCAAAACCAGCTAGGCTTGAACCTGCCTGTCTCGCACCTGCTCTGGTGGATTCGCGGCCTGCCCTCACCCGATAGCAAAAGCCGTCTGAACCTCGACAGCCAAAGCCACCTGGCGCAACTGAGCCAGGACGGCTGGCACGTCGAATACCTGAGCTATGCCGAGCAAAATGGTTTCTGGCTGCCCGAGCGCATCAAGCTCAGCGGCTTCGATCTGCAAGTCACCCTGGTGATCAAGGACTGGCAACCGCGCCAGCTCGGTCAATGAGCGCTCCAGCAATACCCGCCGCTGCCGAACTGATTCTGCCTGCACCGGCCAAGCTCAACCTGATGCTGCACATCCTCGGCCGCCGCGCCGACGGCTATCACGAGCTGCAAACCCTGTTTCAGTTTCTCGATTTCGGCGATGAGCTGGGCTTTGCCTTGCGCTCCGACGGTGAAATTCATCTGCATACGCCCATCGACGGCGTACCCCACGACAGCAATCTGATCGTACGTGCCGCGCGCCTGCTGCAACAGCACGCAAACTGCACCTTGGGTGCCGATATCTGGCTGGACAAGCGCTTGCCCATGGGCGGCGGCATCGGTGGTGGCAGCTCGGATGCTGCCACCACCCTGCTCGGCCTGAAGCACCTGTGGCAGCTCGATTGCAGCGAAGAACAACTGGCCACATTGGGCCTGAGCCTAGGCGCCGACGTGCCGGTATTCGTGCGCGGCCATGCAGCCTTTGCCGAAGGCGTGGGTGAAAAGCTGCAACCGGTGCCCCTGAGCGAACCCTGGTTTCTTGTCGCGATCCCGCAAGTACTTGTCAGCACAGCGGAAATTTTCTCCGACCCCGAGTTGACACGGGATACGCCGCCCATTAAAGTTCGCAGCCTTCTTGAGGGGGGTGGTCGTAATGACTGCCAGCCGGTGGTCACGAAGCGTTATCCAGAAGTTCGTAACGCTTTGATCTTGTTGAACAAATTTGTTTCGGCTCGATTAACCGGCACTGGAGCTTGTGTGTTTGGGAGCTTCCCAAACCAGGACGATGCTGATAAAGTCGCCCGCCAACTTCCAGCCACTTTGCCAAGTTTTATTGCCCAAGGCCGTAACATTTCGATGTTACACCGCAAGCTCGAAACCTTGGTCAGGAAGTGAATGTCCGCTTTTAGTAATTAAGAGCACAGAGTTGTACGGTAATAGGGGCGTCGCCAAGCGGTAAGGCACCAGGTTTTGATCCTGGCATGCGTTGGTTCGAATCCAGCCGCCCCTGCCATTTCCGCCCTGGAGCGGATACACAACTCAAAGCATTCGGTTACACAGGATACAGGGGCGTCGCCAAGCGGTAAGGCACCAGGTTTTGATCCTGGCATGCGTTGGTTCGAATCCAGCCGCCCCTGCCATTTCTGTACTCATCCAGGTATACCCCCAGCCGGCAGGTACTGCGCGTGTCCAAGATGATGGTTTTTACGGGGAACGCTAACCCCGATCTGGCGCGACGTATCGTACGTCAGCTGCACATTCCCCTCGGTGATGCCTCGGTCGGTAAATTTTCCGACGGCGAGATCATGATTGAAATCAACGAAAACGTCCGCGGTAAAGACGTCTTCCTGATTCAACCGACGTGCGCGCCAACCAACGACAACCTGATGGAACTGGTAGTGATGGCCGACGCCTTCCGCCGCTCCTCAGCGACCCGAATTACTGCAGTTATCCCCTACTTTGGCTATGCCCGCCAGGATCGCCGCCCGCGCTCCGCTCGCGTGGCAATCAGTGCCAAAGTTGTGGCTGACATGCTCACCGTTGTAGGCATCGACCGGGTGTTGACCGTCGACCTGCACGCGGATCAGATCCAGGGCTTCTTCGATATCCCAGTAGATAACATCTACGGTTCGCCAGTACTGGTGGACGACATCGAAGACCAGCGCTTTGAAAACCTGATGATCGTCTCCCCAGACATCGGCGGCGTAGTGCGTGCACGCGCCGTGGCCAAGTCCCTGGGTGTTGACCTGGCGATCATTGACAAGCGCCGCGAGAAAGCCAACCACTCCGAAGTGATGCACATCATCGGTGATGTTGAAGGCCGTACCTGCATCCTGGTCGACGACATGGTGGATACCGCCGGCACCCTGTGTCATGCGGCCAAAGCGCTGAAAGAACACGGCGCCTCAAAAGTCTTCGCCTACGCCACACACGCTGTACTGTCTGGCCGCGCCATCGAGAACATCGAAAAATCCGTACTCGACGAGCTGGTGGTGACCAACACCATCCCGCTGTCCGCCGCTGCGCAATCCTGTTCGCGTATTCGCCAACTGGACATCGCCCCGGTAGTCGCTGAAGCGGTTCGCCGCATCAGCAATGAAGAATCGATCAGCGCGATGTTCCGTTAATTCGGCACACGCCCTGAGCGCAAACGCCCTGCCCTGATGGCAAGGCTTTTCAACCAACCGTCCCGTCGCTGGTCGCAAGCGTAACGGACGGTTTGGTTATTTTGGAGAAGTGAAATGACTGAATTTGCCCTGAATGCCGAAGTGCGTTCCGACCTGGGGAAAGGTGCGAGCCGCCGCCTGCGTCGTAACGTTGCCATGGTTCCTGCCGTAATTTACGGCGGCGAAAAAGCTCCACAATCGATCAGCCTGCTGGCCAAAGAACTGGCCAAACTGCTGGAAAACGAAGCAGCCTACAGCCACGTGCTGAGCCTGAACGTAGCCGGCAGCAACGAAAGCGTGATCATCAAAGCCCTGCAGCGTCATCCAGCCAAAGGCTATGTGCTGCATGCTGACTTCATTCGCGTAGTCGCGGGTCAGAAACTGACCGCTATCGTTCCCCTGCACTTCATCAACCAGGAAACCTCGGTTGGCGTGAAGCAGCAAGGCGGCGAAGTGTCCCACGTTCTGTCGGAAGTAGAAGTATCCTGCCTGCCGAAAGACCTGCCGGAATTCATCGAAGTCGACATGGCTGCCGTTGAAATCGGTCAGATCGTTCACCTGGCTGACCTGAAACTGCCGAAAGGCGTTGAGCTGGTTGCACTGGCTCACGGTAACGACCTGGCCGTGGCTAACATCCACGCCTCCCGCGTTGCTAAAGACGCAGAAGAAGGCGCTGCTGAGTAAACCTCGCAGCGTCGGAAACCAGCTCGGTATGCGATTCTGCCGAGCTATTTCCACAAAAGGGCTCCTGACATGACTGCCGTACAACTGATCGTTGGCCTGGGTAACCCCGGCCCTGAATACGACCAGACCCGGCACAATGCAGGGGCCCTTTTCGTTGAGCGCCTGGCGGACAGCCAGCGTATCAATCTGAGCCTCGACAAAAAGTATTTTGGCCTGGTTGGCAAATTCAGCCATCAAGGCCGCGATGTTCGCCTGCTGATCCCCACCACCTTTATGAACCGCAGCGGCCAGGCCGTAGCGGCGCTGGCGAATTTCTTCCGCATCCCGCCGGAAGCTATTCTGGTGGCCCACGACGAACTCGATATGCCCCCCGGCGTCGCCAAACTCAAACAGGGTGGCGGGCACGGCGGGCATAACGGGCTGCGCGACATCATCGCCCAGCTCGGCAATCAGAATAATTTTTACCGCCTGCGGCTTGGCATTGGCCATCCCGGGCACAGCAGCATGGTCTCCAACTTCGTCCTCGGCCGCGCACCACGCAGCGAACAGGAACTATTGGATACCAGCATCGACTTCGCGCTAGGCACCCTGACGGAAATACTTGCGGGCGACTGGAGCAAGGCCATGCACAAACTGCACAGCCAGAAAGCCACTTCTTAACTCTTTACCGCCACTCGCGCGAGGGACAACACCATGGGATTCAACTGCGGCATCGTCGGCCTGCCCAACGTCGGCAAGTCCACCCTGTTCAACGCCCTCACCAAATCCGGTATTGCGGCCGAGAACTTTCCGTTCTGCACCATCGAGCCGAACAGCGGCATCGTACCAATGCCCGACCCACGCCTCGCGGCGCTGGCGGCCATCGTCAACCCCAAGCGCATCCTGCCGACCACCATGGAATTCGTCGACATCGCCGGCCTAGTGGAGGGCGCATCGAAGGGCGAGGGCTTGGGCAACAAGTTCCTCGCCAACATTCGTGAAACCGACGCTATTGCCCACGTGGTGCGCTGCTTCGAAGACGACAACGTGATTCACGTTGCCAACAGCGTCGACCCCAAGCGCGATATCGAGATCATCGACCTCGAACTGATCTTCGCCGACCTCGACAGCTGCGAAAAGCAACTGCAGAAGACCACCCGCAACGCCAAGGGCGGTGACAAAGAAGCTGTCGCCCAGAAAGCCCTGCTGGAAAAGCTCATCCCCCACTTCAGCGAAGGCAAGCCAGCGCGCACCCTGATGAAGGCTTTGGGTGACGACGAGAAGCAACTGATACGCGGCTTCCATCTGCTCACCAGCACGCCAGTGATGTACATCGCCAACGTCGCCGAAGACGGCTTCGAAAACAACCCACTGCTCGACATCGTCCAGGCCATTGCTGACGCCGAAGGCGCTCCGGTGGTACCTGTATGCAACAAGATCGAAGCAGAAATCGCCGAACTCGATGACGGTGAAGAGAAGGACATGTTCCTCGAAGCCCTAGGCCTTGAAGAGCCCGGCCTGAACCGCGTAATCCGCGCAGGCTACGAACTACTCAACCTGCAAACCTACTTCACCGCAGGCGTCGAAGAAGTCCGCGCCTGGACCGTAAAAGTCGGCGCTACGGCCCCACAGGCCGCTGGCGTGATTCACACCGACTTCGAAAAAGGCTTTATCCGCGCCGAAGTCATCGCCTACAACGATTTCATCCAATACAAGGGTGAAGCTGGCACCAAGGAAGCCGGTAAATGGCGCCTGGAAGGCAAGGACTACATCGTTAAAGACGGCGACGTCATGCATTTCCGCTTTAACGTGTAAGCGATTGATCGCGCGCATAAATTTTCGCTCAACAGGGTTGACACCCAACCCCAAGACGCGAATAATGCGCGCCACTCGGCTACGTAGCTCAGCTGGTTAGAGCATAGCATTCATAATGCTGGGGTCCGGGGTTCAAGTCCCTGCGTAGCCACCAAACAAAACAAGGGTTTAGCGAAAGCTAAGCCCTTTTTTGTTTTAAAGACAGACCACAAACAGACTACACCTCGACTACAACTCCCCAAAACCTCCCAACATGGCAGGACGCCAATGAAGATTATAAAGCTCATATTGATCGCGGCAGTGCTCTTTGCCACTGGAACACTGCTTTTCCGCTTGCTCCCGCTGCATTACCAGCATGAAATTTCCGACTGGTATGCTCGCCTAGGAACCCCCACCTACTCAGAGTCACCTGATTATTTCTCTGAGCGAGATCAAGACGCTGTTATCAGCGAGAATAAAGCTCGTGGCCACAAGCTGAAATGCTATGGCAATTTGGGCCCGGCAGAACGCATAAACGCGAAAAATGACTATCTTTGCTCAGCGAATATCAGCACCGCCTATGACAACATTCCTGCACGCTTGGTAACTTTTTTCTTCTCCAATAAGAAGCTAACCAACGTACGTATTGAGTTCGCGGCGGGCAGCTTTGAACTTCTAGAGGATTATCTTTCAAGAAAGCTCGCCGACTACCAACGCCTAGATCAGTTGCCAGGGGCAAAATTCGGCACAGACTCATTCGGAAAGAAGCTAGTCGTGTGGCGAGTCAAGGACGGCTTAATAGTCGCCGCCGCAGAAGATACGCCGGGACAGAACCCGATAATACTTTGGAACAGCTACAGATAACGGCCCTATGAAGCCAAACGGAATACCCCTTGCTGCGGGAATAACTCATATAACTCTATGAGCACTCTGGACCAACGGGGATAACCGTAGTGCCGACTCAAGGTGATCTGGCGATAGATGTGCATAGCGCATGGTCATTGTGATGGAGAAATGCCCAAGGATTCGCTGCAGGCTGAGGATGTCACCACCGGCCATCATGTAATGACTGGCGAAGGTGTGCCGCAGGATGTGGGTTAGCTGCCCCGGCGTGTCGAAGCCGCAGCGCTCATAGGCACCACGGAAAGCAGCCCTGCAGGAGACAAACAGCCGGCCAGTTCCAGGCATGGCTACCTTGAGCGCAGCCTCTTCCACTTCCTTGGGAATCGGCACTGAGCGAGACTGGCGGTTCTTAGTACGGTGGAAATGCGCCTTACCACCAAAGATGGCAGCACGGCCTAGGCTCTCGGCCTCATCCCAACGCGCACTAGTGGCCAAGCAGATCAGAGCAACCGGGTATGTAGCTACTGATAGATGCGCTGGAAGCCTGCAACGCTGAAGCCATTCATCCTCTTACCGCCAACCAAGATGACAGGCACGCCATTCCCTCGAATGGAGTCATAAGCCTGCCTGGCGCGTTTGTCTTTCTCGATATCGTACTCGACGTAGCTGATGCCACTTTGCTGGAAGTAGTTGCGGGCTTTTTTGCAGTACCCGCACCAACTGGCCGAATACATCACGACTCGTTTCGACTCTACGCTTTGAACAGGGGAAATAGAGTCATAGCTCACGCTCTCATATGAGTTGACCTTAACCGAGACAAGCTCCGCGTTGTCTTTCTCTTGCGGCTTATCCCCGAAATGGACACGGCCGGTCTCATCCGTCCATTTGTAGATTTCAGCTGCACACACCAGCGGCAGTGCCGCGATAAGAAGAATGAAAAATTTAGCCATCTTGGTAGCCTCCATGCAGGGTGAAAAAAGCCTAATTGCCAATGATTAAGCCCCACCAACGCCTTGATTTGGTTGCTCAGACTGAAGCTTCACCAGCTGTAGCTTCGCAAGCTCTAGCTGAACCCGCTGCATCTCATCTATGACAGGTTGAATTCGGCGGTGCCACTGCCAAAAACCGTACACCGATAGCCAAAAGCCAATGCCAGAAAAGAAAGCAATGACGTATCGATACATCTCTTTGCTCTGCAGGCCGATCTCAAGCAAACGCTCAAACATTGCAATCTTGGCCACAACAGAAGGGCTAGGCGTTTTCTGTTCTTTTAAAGTCTCAAGCTCAACATAGGAAGTGAAAACCAACTCGTTGGTAGACTGCGTCACGTAGATCAGAGCACCGCAGGCGAAGACAAAAAGTAGCAGGCCAAAAAGCGCATAAAACTTAAAAATGTTGTCGGTTGGTACGGGTATCCTGCTTTCCATAGAGCGCCCTAGATCTGATCCTGTAGAGGCAGGAGTATGGCGACTTAGCAAAGACGATGACAATGGGCGCTCGTTGTATGCCTGGCTACTCAATTGCGTGCCCACTTTGATGAAGCGGAGAAAGCCTCAAGGCCAACTCAAGATGATCAGGCGACAGGTGTGCATAGCGCATCGTCATGGTGAGGGAGGAATGCCCAAGGATTCACATCTGACATCTCCGCTTAACGACGCAGCTGCGTCCCCAGCAGCAAGCCCGTAAAGATCAGCGCGGCACCAAGCCAGTGGTAACTCTGCAAACCCTCCCCCAATAGCAGCCAACCTAATACGGCGGTAAACACCGGCATCAGGTAGTTGGAAAGCGCCGCCTTGGCGGCGCCGAGTACGCGGATGGCGTGGTTCCAGGCAAGATAGGCGAGCAGTGAGGCGAAGATGGCGGTGTAGCTGATGGCGGCCAAGTTCTCTGCCGTCAGGTTGAAGTGTGCGCCCCGAGCCAGCTCGTAGAGATAGAACGGCAAGATTAGTGGCACGCCCAGCAGCATCAGCACGCCAAGTAGAGCCAAGGGCGGGATCGGCAGCAGATAGCTGGCCCAACGCCGCAGCAGCAATGAGTAAAGCGCCCAGTCAGCCACCGCCAGCAGCATGATCAGATCGCCCTTGTTGAAGGCCAGGCCACTGAGGCTAGTCCAGCTGCCTTTGCTGATCAGCACCAGCAGTCCGCCTGCGGCCACGGCCATGCCCCACCAGGCGCGGCGCTGCGGCCACTCGCCGAGCAGCAGACCGGCACCGATAAAGGTCATCAGCGGCAGGCAGGTGTTGACCAGGGTGATATTGATCGCCGCTGTGGTTTGCGCGGCGGCGTACAGCAGGCTGTTGTAGCCCGCAACGCCGACGCCGGCGAGCACCAGTAAGCGCCAGCTGGCGGTACGCAGTGCAGCGCGGTGTTGCCACAGCGGCTTGACCACGAAGGGCAGCAACAGCACCAGAGCCAGGCTCCAGCGCCAGAATGACAGGGCGAACGGCGGGATTTCGCCGGCAAACGCCCGGGCTACCAGAGCATTACCGGACCAGCAAAGAGTGGCCAGCAGCAGACCGGCCAGCGCAACACGCACGGAGGATTGCATGCCTCAGCTCTGGCCGAGGGAGCGCAGGCGGTATTGCGGTGGCAGCTGCTCCATACCGCTGACGGTGACGTTGAGGTTTTTCCAGCGACCGTCCTTGATGCCATAGATGCAGCCATGCACTGCCAACGGCTGGCCACGATGCCAAGCGTTCTGCACGATGGTGGTGTGGCTGACGTTGGCCACCTGCTGGATCACGTTGAGTTCACACAGACGGTCGACCTGCTCATCCTCGCAGGGCAATTGCGCCAGGTGCTCACGATGTTCGTAGTACAGGTCGCGAATGCTACGCAGCCAGCCGTCGATCAGGCCGAACTGAGTATCTTGCATGGAGGCGCGCACGCCGCCGCAACCATAGTGGCCGGTGACCAGGATATGTTTGACCTTGAGCACATCGACCGCGTACTGGATCACCGACAGGCAGTTGAGGTCGGTATGCAGCACCACGTTGGCCACATTGCGGTGGACAAACAGGTCGCCCGGCAGCAGGCCGACAATCTCGTTGGCCGGCACCCGCGCATCGGAGCAGCCGATCCACAGATACTCGGGCACCTGCTGCTGGGCCAGTTTGGCGAAGAACTCGGGATCTTCTTCCTTGATCGCTTCGGCCCAACGCGCATTGTTGTCGAAGAGGTGCTGTAGATCGCTCATGCTTCACTCCCAAGTTCGTCGATGCGCACCATAGGAGCGCCACGGACTTTTGACAAGCACACGCGGCGCGCAATCACAGCAGTCAGCTCAAGCGCGGCGGCGACGCAACAACCAGAGAATCAGCAGCAGGCCCGCCAACAGCACCAGGCTCACGCCCCACTGCAACGGCCCCGCATAGCGGTACAACTCGGCCGGCTGCAGGCTGGAGGCACGCTGCATGCGTTGCTCGGCAGCGGCACCCTGGGTCGGGATATCGGCCAGGCCGTCGCCGTCCAGATCGGGCAGGCCGCGAATATGGTCGAGCAGGCCCTGCCACTCTTTATATTCCTGCACGCCGGGCTGCTGCGGATCGGCATCGATGATCGCGTCTTTGATCGCCGCCAGCGGCTGACCCTGGGCGTCCTTGGGTTGCACACTGAGCAGACCCTTGGTCAGGTCGCTGACCAGCCAGGTGAAACTGCCGACATAACTGGTGGCGCCGATGCTGTAGAACCGCTGGTCCGTCAGGTCCAGCGGTGTATAGCCCTTGATTGGATCGCCCAGCTCAATCCGGCTGACCCGGTCAAACGGCACGCGCCAGGGGTTGTAACTGAAGCGCAGGCCTGACACGCGCGGGTAATAGCTTTTGCTTTCCCGCACCTGATAGGCCAGCAACAGCACCTCGAGCAGGTTCTTCAACTCCTGCCCGCTGACATACACCTTGATCAGCGGATAACCCGGCGCATCATCCAGCTCGCCGACGCCCAGCGGAGCGATGCGGAACAGGTCGGACACCGTCTGCACGCCATAGCGGCCCATGATCATATTGTCGCGAATGGTGCCATTACCGGTAAACGACACATCACTGCCCGTCGCGTGGCGCAGCGCGTCGGTAACCAGATTGCCGAGAATCGGATCGTCATGGGCGCGGCTCAGGGTCTTGTCGACCTTGGCCAGCGGCTGGTCGAAGGTGTAACCCTTTGGCGCCAGCATCTGCGCGCTGACCACCTGCTTGAAGTCCTCGACCTGGGCAGTCACCGCAGCGCTGCCAGCAATCTGGTCATTAATCGGGTGCAGTTGATAATCGACAATCTGCGGTTTACCGTCCGCCGGCAGACGCATACGCAGCTCGCCCAGGTGCTGAATCTCCGAGCCGGCCTGCACCACTGGCGTGCGACCGCCCACCAGTAGCGGCTGCGCCAAGGCAGTGTGCGAGTGGCCGCCGACGACGATATCGATACCCGGTACCTGCTCGACCAGCTCGACCTCCTCACCGCGCCAGCTACCGTCCTCCTGCTGCACCACGCCCATATGCGAGAGCAGAATCACCACCTCAGCACCCTCCTCGCGCAACTTGGCGACCATGGCCTGGGCGGTCACGACTGGATCGGCAAACACCGCTGGTTTGATCATCGGGCTGACCGCCACGGCGTTGTTACCGAGCAGGCCAAACAGACCAAAACGAATGCCACCCTTGTCGATCAGTTTGTAGGGTGCAATGCGCCCAGCTTCGTAGTGCGCCTGCAGGCTGTCGTCTTCCTTGCGCACCGGGTCAAAGCCGAGATTGCTCGACAGCAGCGGCATCAGCGCATCGCCTTTGACCCGGTGCGCCGAACTGATCATCGCGGCCAAGCCTGCTGGGCGAAAATCAAACTCGTGATTGCCCAGGGTCGCAGCGTCATAGCCCAATTCGGTCATCAGACGCAGTTCGCCGCCGGTTTCGCGGGTCACGGTATGAAACAGCGTACCCATGCTGAAATCGCCACCATCGAGCAGCAGCACCGCTTGTTCACCGGCAGCTGCGCGGCGCTGCTCAAGCAAGGTGGCCAAGCGCGCGACACCGCCGACCGTGTCGTCATCGCCGATGGAGGCAGGGGAATATTCATTGTTCGGGCCAAAGCCGAGCAGGCGTGATTGCCAATCGTTGGTGTGCAGGATGGTAAAGCTGCGTTCAGCACTGAAGGCCTGAGCGGCGGTGAATAGGCAAAACACCGCAAGCAACGAAGCAGACAGGCGCATGACAAATCCTTAGGAGTGGGCCGAATATCGCTGCCGCAGGGCAGCGCGCGCCAGTATGCGACAAGCCCTGCGTCAGGTCAGCGGCGAATAGCGCCGTCAGCGGTAGCCAATCGTGTCAGCACCACGGCAAGAGTTTAATCGAACAACGGGCAGACCATCACCAGAGCGTCTTCACGGCCGCCGACGGCCGGGTAGTAGTCGCGGCGCCTGCCGACTTCGTTAAAGCCGTAGCGCTCGTACAGGCGGTACGCCACCTGATTGCTCGCCCGCACTTCCAAAAAGCAGTCATTGGCGCCCTGCAGCTGGGCCTTCTGCATCAGGTGTTCGAGCAGTTTCAAGCCCAGGCCACGGCCCTGGCTTTCCGCTTTGACGGTGATATTCAGCAGGTGCGCCTCATCCATGATGATCTGGATCACGCCATGCCCAACCTGCTGCTCGCCCTCGAACATCACCCAGCAGTTGTAGGAGGTCAGGCTGTCGGTAAAGATGCCGCGCGTCCAGGGATGGCTAAAGGCGGCGTATTCGATTTTCAGCACCGCATCGATGTCCGCCGCAGTCATCGGACGGAAGCTGATTGCATCACTCATTCAGGTTGACTCGGCAAGCAGTAGAACCACGACCAAGCGGCCGGGAAAAGGTGTATTCAATTGTTGGCCAACCAGCGCTGACGCACGCGGCGCATGGCCTGCCACAGCTCGCGCTTGCGCTCGGGCTCATCCATCAGCAACTCCAGGCCCGGCAGCGCCCAGGCAGCGCCCAGGCCTTCGATCTGCAGCTCACGGTTATAAGCCTCGGCATCAGCCTCACCCGCAAAGCGAATGGCGGGTAAGCCCACCAGCCACAGACAGCTGCACGGTTCCTGCTCTTCCAGCCGTGCGCCGATAAAGCTCTGCACATACTCCCGCGCTGCTTGCGGGCCCTGGTCGATCTGCCCGCGCACCAGCAGCGGCCAGCGCACTGGCTCACCGATCAGTTGCGGGCTGTCCGGCAGACCCGCAGCGCGCAGCAGATCCTTGAGTAGCAGGTAGGCGGGGTCGCGCCCTTGCAACGGCTCGCCAGTGGGCAGCTCGACCAGCACCGCACAGGCACCAGCACGCAGCAATTGCAGGGCAAAACGTGGCGGTGCCACGGGAGCAGCCTTAGGCTCAGCGCTCTCGGTTTCGGCATCGGCCTGCGCAGCGACGCTTTGCCGCGCCGCAACCGCTGGCCGTGGTATTTCAATTTTCGCCCGCACCACGGTCAGTTCTTCGGCTGCCGGCGGCAGGTACGCCGGCGCCGCCTCAGCCACCTGCTCGCGCTCCACTGGCGCTACAGACGGCTCGGGCTCAGCCGCAGCCTGAGCTTGCAGCAGCTCAGGCCGCGATGGCGCAGCAAAGGGCAGTTCCACCCGCGGCAGCCAGCTGGCTACCTGCATGGCACTCAGATAAGCGCGGCGGCGCAGCTCTTCGATCAAACGTCAGCTACCTGTGGATGGGCTTTCTGCCCGGCCTGCATCAGGTTGAGGGCGTTTATGTAGGCCTTAGCCGAGGCCACCAGGATATCGGTGTCGGCGCCGTTGCCGTTGACGATGCGACCGCCCTTCTCCAGGCGTACGGTGACCTCGCCCTGGGAATCGGTGCCCTTGGTGATGGCGTTAACCGAGTACAGCTGCAGCGTGGCCTCGGATACGGCAATCGACTCGATGGCTTTGAAGGTCGCATCCACCGGGCCGGAACCCTGGGCGCTGGCGGCCTGCTCGGCACCATCGACGCTAACCACCAGCTTAGCCTCCGGCACTTCGCCGGTTTTGCTCGCCACTTCCAGGGTCACCAGCTTGAAGTGTTCCGGGGCTTTCTCGGCGAGGGTGTCGGAGACCAGCGCTTGCAGATCCTCGTCAAAAATTTCGTGCTTCTTGTCGGCCAGGTCCTTGAAGCGGGCGAAGGCGGCGTTCAACTCGGACTCACCGGCCAATTGAATGCCCAACTCTTCCAGGCGCGAACGGAAGGCATTGCGCCCGGACAGTTTGCCCAGCGACAGCTTGTTGGTGTGCCAGCCCACCGACTGCGCCGACATAATCTCGTAGGTCTCGCGGTGCTTGAGCACGCCGTCCTGGTGGATGCCGGATTCGTGGGCGAAGGCGTTGGCGCCGACGATGGCCTTGTTCGGCTGCACTGGGAAGCCGGTGATGCCGGAGACCATGCGCGAGGTGCTGAGAATATGCGGGGTGTCGATGCGGGTATGCACACCGAGCAAATCCTGACGGGTCTTGATCGCCATGACGATCTCTTCCAGCGCGGCGTTACCCGCGCGCTCGCCGAGGCCGTTGATCGTGCACTCGACCTGCCGCGCGCCGGCGACCACTGCGGCCAGAGAGTTGGCCACGGCCAGGCCCAGATCGTTATGGCAATGCACGGAGAACACCGCCTTGTCGGCGTTGGGAATACGCTCGAGCAACTGGCGGATGGTGTCGGCGTACTGATGCGGAATGGCGTAGCCGACGGTGTCGGGAATATTGATGGTGCGCGCGCCGGCATCGATGGCCGCTTCGATGATGCGGCAGAGGAAATCGATCTCGGAACGGCCGGCGTCCTCGCAGGAAAACTCGACATCACTGCACAAATTGCGCGCGCGCTTGACCGCATGCACGGCCTGCTCAACCACCTGATCCGGCTGCATACGCAACTTGTGCTGCATATGGATCGGGCTGGTGGCGATAAAGGTGTGGATACGCCCGGAGTTGGCGCCTTTCAGCGCTTCGGCGGCGCGGTCGATATCAGCATCCAGCGCTCGCGACAGACTGCACACGGTGCTGTCCTTGATGGTATCGGCAATCGCCTTGACCGCAGCGAAGTCGCCCGGGCTGGCGATGGCGAAGCCGGCTTCGATCACATCGACACGCAAACGCTCCAGGGCCTTGGCGATGCGCAGCTTTTCTTCACCGGTCATCGACGCGCCGGGACTCTGCTCGCCATCACGCAGGGTGGTATCGAAAATAATGACGCGGTCGTTGCTGCTCATGCTGGTGTCCTCACGGAGTCGCCGGAGCACGCACCCGACGTTGGGGCGCGTGTCGATAAGGGTTGATTGTCGCGTGAAATGCCACGGGCGGGAAGCGTGGAGTCATCGACTCTGCCCCTAAGCCGACGGCGTCTACGCCAGAAACAAAACGCCCGCCAAATGGCGGGCGTTGGGCTGATTGAGCGAGCTAGAGTCCTGCAAGGTAAAAACAGGCGAAGAAGCGGAGTGTACTTTTGTACATGAGCATTACTCGCTCCGCTCGCCCTTGGGGCCGACCTAAAGGCCGTTCGGTGGCAAGCCACCGTCTGAGCCTGTTTTTAACGCAGCAGGGCCGACGCGCAGCCAATCAGAGGGCTTGATCCCAGGGACGGTCACCGTTGGCGTCCTTGATCCGGGTCGGCAGGCCCATCACATCCAGCAGCTTGAGGAACGGCTCGGCCGGCAACTCTTCAACGTTGGCCATGCGCGACACATCCCAATCACCACGCGCCACCAGCAGCGCCGCCGCGACCGGCGGTACACCCGCAGTGTAGGAGATGCCCTGGCTGTCGGTTTCTACATACGCATCTTTGTGGTCGGCAACGTTGTAGATAAACAGCTCGGCCGGTTTGCCATCCTTGGTGCCTTTGACCAGGTCACCGATGCAGGTCTTGCCGCTGTAGCCCGGCGCCAGCGAGGCTGGGTCCGGCAGTACGGCCTTGACCACTTTCAGTGGCACAACTTCGAGGCCTTCGGCGGTTTTTACCGGTTGCTCGGAGAGCAGGCCGAGGTTTTTCAGCACGGTAAACACATTGATGTAGTGCTCACCGAAGCTCATCCAGAAACGCACATTGGGTACGTTCAGGTGCTTGGACAGGGAATGCACTTCGTCATGCCCGGTCAGGTACAGATTCTGCTCGCCGACCACTGGCAGATCGTCGGTGCGTTTGACTTCAAACATGCTGTTGCTGGTCCACTGGCTGTTCTGCCAGCTCCAGACTTGGCCGGTGAATTCACGGAAATTGATTTCCGGGTCGAAATTGGTGGCGAAGTACTTGCCGTGGGAACCGGCGTTGACGTCGAGGATGTCGATCGACTCGATGCTGTCGAAGTACTGCTGCTGCGCCAGTGCAGCATAGGCATTGACCACGCCCGGGTCGAAACCGACGCCGAGGATGGCAGTTACGCCCTTGTCCTGGCATTCGGCCAGGTGCTTCCACTCATAGTTACCGTACCAAGGCGGCGTTTCGCAGACCTTGCCCGGTTCTTCGTGGATGGCGGTGTCGAGGTAGGCGGCGCCGGTATCGATGCAGGCGCGCAGCACCGACATATTGAGGAAGGCCGAACCCACGTTGATAACGATCTGCGATTCGGTTTCACGAATCAGCGTCTTGGTTGCTTCAATATCCAGCGCATTGAGGGCATAAGCCTGGATTTCGGCCGGCTGCTTCAAGCTGCCTTTGGCCTTTACGCTGTCGATGATGGCCTGGCATTTGGAGATGTTGCGCGACGCGATAGCAATACGACCGAGTTCATCGTTGTGCTGCGCGCACTTGTGGGCCACCACCTTGGCGACACCTCCTGCACCAATGATCAGAACATTCTTCTTCAATTGCTTCACCTCCTGGGTACTGCGTTATTAAAAACAGTTAGCTCGTAGGGTGGACGGCGCTTCATCCGTCCACCGTTCTGCGATCGCAATGGTGGACAAAAAGAGCGTTGTCCACCCTACCGGTCAGCTGAGGCTGGACAGGTAATCGTCAAAGCCAAACTCGCGTACCACCTCGACGCTACCGTCGAGTTGTTTCACCACGATGGACGGCATTTTCAGGCCGTTGAACCAGTTTTTCTTGACCATGGTGTAACCGGCCGCATCGATAAACGACAGTCGATCACCAATTTGCAGCGGCTTATCGAACTGGTATTCGCCGAAGATATCGCCAGCCAGGCAGGATTTGCCGCAGACCATATAGGTATGTTCGCCATCGTTCGGCGCCATCTTGGCATTCAGCCGGTAGATCAGCAGATCGAGCATATGCGCTTCGATGGAGCTATCGACCACAGCCAGATTTTTGCCGTTGTACAGCGTGTCGAGTACCGTGACTTCCAGCGAGGAACTCAGGGTGATTGCCGCCTCGCCGGGTTCCAGATACACCTGCACACCGAAGCGCTCGGAGAAGGCTTTAAGCCGCGCACAGAACTGATCCAGCGGATAGTCGTCGCCGGTGAAGTGAATACCTCCACCGAGGCTGACCCACTCGACCTGCTCAAGCAGGTGACCGAAGCGCTCTTCAATAGTGGTCAGCATCTGGTCGAACAGCTCGAAGCTGCCGTTCTCACAGTTGTTGTGGAACATAAAGCCGCTGACTTTATCCATCACCGCGGCGATCTTTTGCGGGTCCCACTCACCGAGGCGGCTGAATGGGCGCGCCGGGTCGGCCAGCAAGTAATCGGAGCTGCTCACCTGCGGGTTGACGCGCAGGCCACGCACCTTGCCGGCGGACGCCTCAGCAAAACGCTCAAGCTGGCCGATGGAGTTGAAGATGATCTTGTCGCAGTTGGCGAGCATCTCGGGGACTTCATCATCCGCCCAGGCCACGCTGTAGGCGTGGGTTTCACCGGCGAACTTCTGCCGACCGAGCTTGAGCTCGTACAGCGAGGACGAGGTGGTGCCGTCCATATACTGCTGCATCAGGTCGAACACCGACCAGGTGGCGAAGCACTTGAGCGCCAGCAGCGCCTTGGCACCGGAGTGTTCGCGCACATAAGCGATCTTCTCCAAATTGCCCAGCAGCTTCTGTTTGTCGATCAGGTAGTACGGCGTTTTGATCATTTCGGTGCCCCGTGCAAGGTCGGCCAACGGCGAGCAAAGACTGCTCCCCCCAAAAAGTGGAGGCGAATTGTGCCGATAACCGACACATATCGAAAGAGTAACGGGGATATTTCGTCGGCTCAGCGACCGCTGGCGACGCTTTCATGCAACCCGCGCGCGCCTCGCAACGGCAACCCAGCCGCTGGCAGAATGGCGGACGAGGATTACAGTGGCGTGACGCTTAGTTGATCGGCGTGGCCGTCAGGTTGGCGCGGATATCGGCGTTCTGCAGCTTGACCCCGTACATCGACGTCACGGCGCCGCCGGTGGGGTGAACGTGCTGAATCCGGTCGATATTCACTTCCTTGAAGTGCACCCGACCGTTGACCGCAAAGCCCAGTGGATCTGGACTCACCGGCGTACAGCCGGATGCAGTCTTGTTGCACACCTTGGTCGGCGCCACATCGAGGTTGAGGTCAACGTTGAAGCCATAGGCGTTTGCGTTCGGGTTGCTCGGGTTGCCGTCGGAGGTGTGGAAGTTATCCACCACCAGCTGACTGCCTGTGCCGTTCACCCCATTGACCCGCCCGGTTTCGATGATGATCTGGTTGCGCTTCTCGTTGTTCGATACGGCGTTGGCCGGATTGCCGGAACCGTCGCGCACGAAGACGTTCTTCAGCTTGACCGAAATCCCCTCGTCGCCACGATCCTCCCAGCGCCCGCCACTGGCCACACATGCCGCCGACGTGCCACCACTACCGCCGACGCACAATGCACCGGCACCGCCCGAGCTGATGGCGAGGGTCGAGCCCTGCTCATAACGTTTAAGCACCAAACGGCCAATGCTGCTGCCAGTCAGACGGTCGCCCCAGCGCACATCGCCAACATCCAGCTTCGACCAATAAGTCCCTTTGCGCAGCTCAACGCCGTTGTTGCTGATATCCAGCGAGCCCTCGCGGTAGTGCATTTCATAGCTGCTGCCCGACAGCCACAGGCCGCGGCCGTTTTCATCCACGGTGATCGCCGCATTGGCCTCGGTGATATAGAAGTCGGCGTTATAGCGCAGGCCATCACCGACGGCGCCACCGGCACGCAGGGTGACCTGGCCATTGAGGGTGAAATCGTAGGCCGGGAAGATTTCCATCAGCACCAGCAGCTCGGTGCCGCCCTGTAGCGGCGCATCGGCAGTGCCGACCCGCAGACCATCGAAGCTGTAGCTGCCGACAATATTCTTCAGCCCCAAACGCATGCCATCGAAGTGGCCGTTATAGCCGCCACTGTTTATGTCGCTGTTGGTTCCTGCATAGCAGCCGGCGCTAACACCGGCCGCGCAACTCTTGGTCAGGTCGAAAGTGAACTGGCCTGTGCCGTGGGTGCGCAAGCCGCTGAACCACATGGTGTTGCCGTTATCGGTCAGGGCCAGCGAGCTGTTGACCATATTCCAACTGAGGTCGGCGCTGATGCCCTTCTGCCCGGAGTTGGGGTCGCCGCCCGGACGCAGTTTCAACCAGTTCTGCCGCGCGCCCTGATCGAGAAAATTCAGCTCAACCGCCAGGCCGCCGAGCTTCTGATTGCTCGGGTTACCCATGATCAGACCGCCGAGGGTGGCGTTGAATTTGAGGTCCTGAAAGGCGATTTTGGCGTAGCTGCCAACGCCGTCCTGCTCCAGATCCAGGGTCAGTCCTGCGTTGCTGATCAAGTTGCCGGCGAAGTTCTCTGCACGCAGCACACCTTCGTCCTGATACTGGAACAGGCTGTTAGCGATGGTGATATTCGGTTTGATCCGCAGCCCCTCGCCGCTGGCCCCACCGCCGGCAATGCTGATGCTGCCACCCAGGCGCAGGTCCATATCCAGCTTGCCGAAGCTGCGCTGCGCATCGACATCGCGCAGATCAGGGCTGCCCGGCGTCACCGCCACACCTGGGGTCGGATCGCCATGGGCCAGGTCGAGGCCGATGCCAGCAATCGAGCCAACAAAGCGCGAGGTGCCGAGGTCCAGCTTAATCTCCTGGCCACTGCCGCCGCTGACGATATCCAGATAAGCGTTGTTCAGGTAGGTATCGAACGACAGGCCTTTAACGATCAGGTCAAAGCCATTGTCGCGGTAATAGAAGGTCGCCGCACTCAGCGACAGCTGGCTGTCGTCGACGCTGAAACCGCTGACGCCGCTGGCCCCGCCGCCGCTCAGCTTGAGACTGGCGCCCAGAGTAAAGAACGCGCGAAAGGCACCAAAGCTTTTGCTGCTGCCGGCCAGCTCGATGTTATCGATGCTTAGCACCTGAGCACTGCCGCTGTGCTGCACCTGCAGCTGATCACCGACCACATCGAGCGTGGTGGTCGAGCTGCTGCCGGCAACCTGCGGCGTGCTGCTGACGCCTTTCAGGCTGAGGGTCTGACCATCTTGGCTGTAATCCACACTGCCGGCCGACCAGCCTGCGCCTGTGGTTTGCAGGCTGATGCCATCGCGCCCGCTGACGGACGACAGCGCCTGATCATCCAGCGCCTGCATGGCCTGCGTCAGCGGACTCAGAAGTGCGAGCAACAACAGCGAATGACGGTGCATGGCCCTGCTCCTCAGTTCTGCGGAAAGATCAGCACGTTGCCCTGCATGCGGATGGTGCCGTCGATCTTCGCCGAGAAGATATTGGTCTGCTGATACGACGGATTCCCGCCATTGGCCACGCTCAGGGACTTGTTCTGCCAGCCGCCCTGGTTGGCCACACCAAAGGCAAAACTGCCGTCCTTGAACTTCACCTCGTTGGGCAGACCGAACTCCAGCACATCCTGATTAAAGGCTGCGCCATCACCGTTAAAGCCACTGTTGATGGTGCGCGTACGCAGGGTCAGGCCCTCAAAGCTGAACACGCCCTTGAGGTTGTCCAGCACATACCAGCCACCGTCGGCCTCGGAACGAATCGCCACACGCATGCCGCAGTTCTCCGGCGTACTGGCACCCGCCGTGGCGCAGCTGCGCTGGCCGGCCGTCCAAGTGCTGGGGGTGTTGTTAGCCGGCTTGCTCCACAGCACGCCGCCGTCCTTGTTGATACTGAACTCACCTGACAGATAAACCCCGCCCTGGCCATTCATGCTGCTCAGGGTGTCATCATCCAGCGCTTGCATCTCAGCAACGGCCGGCAAGGCAAACAGCGCAGCGAGGGCTAGCCAGGTTTTAGAGATCACGGCTGGTCACCTTCAGGTAGTTGATGCTGAGCCCCTGGATGGCGTTGTAGCCAAAGTTGTAGCCACCGGTTGAAAAGTTTCCTGTTCCGGCTTTGAGGTTGTCGATCACGATATTGGTGCGTGGAGCGTTAGCGTAGAAGTCACTGGCAATCGCATTACGTTCGGCTGCCGAGCGCGCGCTGCCGTTAGCGGCACGGCTCACCGGATTAGGCAGTTCCAGCACAAACTGGCCGTTACTGCTGACATCAAACAGCAACGGCTGGCTCTTGCCGTAACCCAGCGAAATATTGGCGTAGGCATTGCTCAGCGTGAGGGTGCGCGCAGTCTGCTCCTGGGCGGTGGTGCAATTGGCCGTACCGGCCGCGCAGGACATCAGCTGCAGGCTCTTGGCGAACAGATTCACCCGCGCCTCACCCACCAACTGCCCACGCGGGTCATCACCCCATAGCCGCAGGTAACTGCCGTCCATAACCAGTTCGCTGAAGTCAAGATTGATGATGTCGGTGCGCCCGGCGGCGACCTGGAAGTCGAAGCGAATACCCAAATCGACTCGCTCGGAAGCGCGGCTGGAGCAGTTGCTCCCAGCAGCCGCATAACCGCTGATACAGGCCTGCCCGCCAGCACCGGTCAAGCGTTCGGGAAACTTGAACTCCAGCACGCTGACACTGCTCGGCGTGGTCTGTACCCATTGGCCATCATCGCGCAGCGTGCGCAGAGTTTCCCCTTTGGCCAAAGTGATCTCAAACGGATGATCCAAACGACCAATATTTACCGGATTCAGGTTTGCACCTTTATTACTCCCGGTCGCCCCCAGGTAGAACTCTTTCACCGATATCGGCACGTTCTGCCCCGAAGCGTTGTTGATGTCATTGATGGTGATCACCGCACCTGAGGCATCCAGCAACACACCATCCAGCACAAATCCGAATCCTGCGCCCTGAACGGCGGAGAGTTCCTGGTCATCCAACGCCTGTAACTCCGCCTGGACAGCCCCAGACAGCAGCATCAACGCAGCAACAGCAGCCAGCGCGCGCATGATCAGCACCCCGCAGTGGCTGTGCCCAGACAGGTGTCCTGCCGGGGAATACCATTGAAAGCCTGCTCGAAGTCGATATTGATCGGGGCCACCATATTGCCGTTGGCATCACGGTACTTGGGCAGGTTCATAAAGGCCCCCTTCAAGGTATTGATCAGTGCATTGCTATCCATGTCACGCCAGGCCACATCCTGGGTTTGCATGGAAATAAAGAAGCCTTTGGCGGCGCCTTCAATCGCTGCAGTGGCGGCTGAGTCATTGACAGCCATATTGCCCACGGGCAACGATTGGAATTGCGATAACGAGAAACAGGTTTGGATACCCAGCAAAGCACAGCCGTTGGACTTAAGCAGGGCCAGCGCGGCATCAGAAATACCTGGCAAACAACCGCTGGTACAGTTCAGACCGTCGCCATTTTTGATCCCTGCCAGGCCGGCACGAACGGGGTCTGCAGCTCCGTTGGATGCCACCAATTGAGCATCAGCCTCTAGCACGCTGGAACGGTAAATCCCTCCCAGAAACAATGCCGCCTGCTGCAGACCATTAGCGCTGTTATACACAGCATCAGCCGTACCCTTGATATGAACAGGAATATTGCCTGTCAGACTCTGAATATCCCCGGACAACGTGCCTTTAGCCTCACCAAAACCAATTCGCACACCGACCACCTTGTTCCCCGAGTACGCCAGCTCGAGAAAAGGATTGGCGATTTTGAACGGGTTGATGGTGTCGTCGGCATTGACCGTGCCTAATGCAAAGTTATTGATCAGCAGGTCAGACGACCCTGCCGCCTCACCGGGACGAGTCACCGAATCGTTGTATTGCCCAAGCTGCAACTTCTTCATATTCAACTGGGTTTCGACATTCATGCCGAAGTTGATACGGGTGTAGTTGATCCCTGCGTTGCTATCCGTCGTCAGGTTGATAAAGGCCTGACCGGTCACCTCCGACAGCTCGCTGTCCTCCAGCTCCACCATTCTGGCGTGGGCGGTGCTGCTAATTAATCCAGCACAGATCAAGGCGAGCGCAGTTTTGGCAAAACCAAGGGTCGGACGCATGGCTGATTCCCTGTCGTTCTTATTTGAATGGCAGAGCCCTGCGGACTCCACGCCTTGATTAGCACTATAAAAAGCTGGCCGGCTAAACGTGCCGACCCATAGTCGAGAAATCCCCCGAAAATCCGCCTCGGCCCCACAGCAGAGCGCCACCACGCTGTTACCCATCACCACAACCAGGGTTACACGCGCGCAGGGAACTCCGAACAGACGATGACTGACACTCAAGCCTTGGCCACGGCTTGCAGTACAATCGGCGTTTTTTGCGAAAAGCCCGCGGAGCGGATGCCCCGATGATTGATCCCAAGCGCGTACTGCGCGCCCTTGCTGAACACTGGACGTTGCTGGAGCCGCTATGCGAACGCTTCGATGCGGGCACCCTGAGCCTGGTAGAGCTGCGTAACCAGCTCGGAGCTCAACTGCCAGAAGGCACGCCAACCGATGTCACCGCCCTGCTCGACCAGTGGATCCGCCTGGATATCCTGGTGCCGGTGGCCAAGAGCCCGAATCGCTTCGAGCTGAACGCGCAGATTCACGACTTCCTCGCTTACCTGCGCCGCGAACATCGCCTGGGCCTGTGCCTGGAAATCGAAGCTTATCTGCGCCATCTGGAGCGTCTGGCCGGCTATATCAAGGATGCCTTTGAGGTACGCGACGCCGCCGACTTGGCGCGTCAACTGCGTTTGCTCGATATGCGTGTGCGCGATGTGCTGAAGAAGCTGGCCAACGACGAGCAGGCCCTGGTCGCCGTGGCCGAGCGCGCCAAGACCTCAGATAGGCAAATCCCCCTGCGTCAGCGCTACGCCGAGGTGCTGGCTACCTGGGACGAATACGTTGAGCCGATGATCCAACTGGTGGCTGCCGACGGCGCCTTCGAGCAAGGCGTGTACCGCGTCGAACACGTGCTGCTGCGCCTGCTCGCCGAGCAACAACGCCTCGGCCAACTGGTCGACGACGATCTGCTGCTGCGCACCCATGCACGCATTCTGGAGATGCAGACGACCGCCCAGCTGACCCTGCGCCGCGCCCGTGAGTTGCTGCTGCCGCTACGTGAGGAAGCGCGCCGGCATAACGCCGTGACCCGTGGTGCGGCACTGGCTCTGGCGGCGATCCGTAAGAAGGGTTTGGACGCGGTGCCGCAGGCGTCACTGCCGTTGTTCAGCCGTCCGCAAAGCACTTTTCTCGGCACCGCCTCGCAGGTCGAGGCCTATGTATATGCCCTGGCCCGCTTCGAGCCCAAGCCGGCACAGTTCCCCAAGGCGCATGCCAGCCGCAAAGGCGAAGCGCCCCGCGCGCCACGCACGGCACGGGAGATGATCGAGCGCTGCGAACAAGCCCTGCCATTGCCGGACCTGATGATCTGGCTACTGGAACAGGAGCCCGAAGGCGCCACCGACGAATTGCTCTACTGGTTCTCGCGCCTGTCCCGCGATGGCCGTTTTCAGCGTGAGCGCCTGGAGCGCCGCGACTACCTCACCCGCGAGCATCAGGTCAGCCTGAGCTCCTTTGCCCTGATCAAGCCGGCCGGGACCACCGTATGAATATCGACCTGAAAGAACTGACCCAGCTCGCCCCGATCTTCCGTGAGCTGTTCAAGGGCTACCACATCAGCCGCAGCAACCCGGAGCTCTATACCCAACTGGCCGGCCAACAGGACCAGTACCGCGGCTTGTTCAAGGCGCTGGGCTATGAACTGACTTGCGACAGCCGGGGCTTCTACTATTTCGTCCCCGAGCAGATGGGCGCCCAGGTCAACAAGACCGCCCAGCGCCTGGCACTGTTCACCTTTATCCTCGTCGAGCACCTCGCCGATCAGGGCCGCGACCCCCTGGCCGTACTCGACGGCGGCAGCCTCGGTCGTGACGAACTGCCGGCTCTACTGGAGAAGTACCGCGACCTGTTCCTCCAGGCCGAAGTCACCACCGTTGAGGAGCTGGAAGAAAAGGTTATGCGCCGCCTGACCCAGCTGGGTTTTGCCAGCGAAGACAACGGCATCTACCGCTTTCTCGCGCCCATGCACCGCTTCCTCGATGTCTGCCTCTCCGTACAGCAAGACCGCGACCTGGCCGCCACCTTGCACAGTAGCCTGCCGCTGCCGACGCCGGTACTGCTCGATGATGAGGCCGAAGACGAAATCATCAGCCTCGCCGAGACAGATACTGATGAATCCGAAGAAGATGCCCTGGCCCGTGCCATGGCCGAAGAACGCGCCGCACAGGAGATAGACGCATGAGCCAGGAACGCTACGGCATCCGCCGCTTCGCCCTGCTGAACACCGCCGGCTACAGCCTGGGTCTGTTTCCTCTGGAAAACCCGCTGTCGGTTTACGGCGCCAACAACCTCGGCAAGTCCGCTTCAATCAACGCCCTGCAGTTCCCGATTCTCGCGCGCATGTCGGACATGAGCTTCGGCAAATACAGCCTGGAACAGTCGCGCAAGTTCTACTTCGCCAGCGACACCAGCTATATCCTCGTCGAAGTCGCCCTGCCCCACGGCCCGCACGTGATCGGCGTAGCCGGGCGCGGGCCGGGCGGCGGCTTCGGCCACCAGTTCTTCGCCTACCAGGGCGAACTGGACCTAGCCCATTACCAGAAAAACGGCACTTGCCTGCGTCAACGCGAGTTGTTCAACGCCCTGGAGCGCGAGGGCATCAAGGCCTATGAACTGAAACCCGAGGAACTGCGCCGCCTGCTGGTCGGCGGGCACACCTCGATCCCCCTGGACCTGACACTGATCCCGCTGCGCTCGACCAGCGAGCAGAGCCTGAAGACCTTCCGCGCGCTGTTTATCAATCTGCTGCATATGCGCGAGATCACCGCGGCCAAGCTTAAGCAGTTGTTCCTCGATGCTTTCGAGCACAGCCTGCGCTCGGGCAGCGTCGACTATATCGCCGCCACCGAAGAGGCGTTCCGCGATGTACGCCGGATGGAAAGCGACTATCAGGCATTAGTCACCGCCGGCCCCTTGATCGAAGCGCTGTCCGCTGGCGTGGCCCAGCGCGAACAGCTGCGCGGCAAACTGCACCGCCTCTCGCCACTGCTCGACTCCTTGCTCGGCACCTGGCAGGACTACGCCGGCGCACGCCGTGAGGAGCTGGTGATCCAGGCCGAACACTACCGCGGCGAACAGGACGGTCTGCAGCAGGAGCAACGCGGCGGCACTCAGGAACTGATGCGCATGGAGCGCGAAATCAGCGAAATCCAGCGCTGGCTCGGGGAGCTTTCGGTGCTGAAAAACCGCTTTGCCCTAGTCAACGACGCCAAGGTACTGGAAGAGCAGCTGTTGGCCGCCAAGGATGCCCATGACGAACTGGCCGGCGCACTCGCGCAGTCGCGGCAGTTCTCCGCCGAGGATCTGGATGAGCGCCTGCGCGATCTGGAAAAACGCCTGAAATCGGTCAAGCAACAGCTCGAACACGCCGACAACAACAGCTACTCACGCTTGCGCGAAGAGTTCAGCCAGCAGGACGTAGACCGCCTGATGCGCCTGTTTAACGGCCAATTGTTCAGCCTGCCGCTGGGTGAAAAAGGCATTCAGGTGGCCGACGGCGATGCCTGGGTCAAATCCCTGGAAGCCATTCTTGACGGTTTTAAAGGTGAGCATTTCGAAGTCCCAGGTCTGTCCATCGACCTCTCGCATATCGAGCCCCCTGCCCTGCAGGCCCTGGCTGACCGCGCGGCCCTGCGCGACCAGAAGGATCGCCTCGACCGCGAATACAAACAACTGAAAACCCAGCAGGCGGTAGCCTCCGACCGCGCCGCGAGCAAGGCACAGGCCGAGCAGTTCTACCAGGCCGTACTGGATGCGCAGAAAGCGCTGGAAGACTTCCGCAAGAGCCAGACGCTCTCCGTTGAGGAGACCGGCAAACTGGAGCAGCTGGCGCAGTTGGAGGCCGCTCAGGACGAACTCAAACGCGCCTCCGACGCCTTTACCGAGCGCGTGCAGCAGCTCTCCGCCAAGCTGCAACTGGTTGGCCGTCAATTGGCGGATCTGGAAGCCAAGGAGCGCACCCTAGAGGACGCCCTGCGCCGCCGCCAACTGCTACCGGCCGACCTGCCGTTCGGCACGCCGTTTACCGATCCAGTGGACGACTCGCTGGATAACCTGTTGCCGCTACTCAACGACTACCAGGACGCCTGGCAAGGTCTGCAACGGGTCGACGGGCAGATCGAGGCGCTGTATGCCCAGGTGCGCCTGAAAGGCGTGGCCAAGTTCGACAGCGAAGATGACGTCGAGCGCCGCCTACACCTGCTGGTCAACGCCTACGCCCACCGCCAGGATGAAGCCATCACCCTGGCCAAGGCGCGTCGCGCCGCCGTGACCGATATCGCGCGGACCCTGCGCAATATCCGCAGCGACTACGACAACCTGGAACACCAGCTGGCGTTGTTCAACCGCGAGATCAACAAGCGTCAGGTCTCCAACCTGGAGAGCTTTCGCATCGTCCTTGCGCCGAACAAGGAAGCGCTCAAGCATATCGACCAGATCATCCACAGCGCTGGCCAATACGAAGAGGGCGAAACCCTGTCGGTGTTCGATCTGCAGCAAAGCAGCGAACAAGACAGCAAGAACGAGGAAGCCAAGGAATACCTAGCGCGACTGGTAGCAGCCAACCATAACCAGTTGGGCCTGAAGGACCTGTTCGAGCTGGCCTTCGAGATCACCAAGGTGCATGGCCAGCCAGTGATCCACACCGATATCGATGGTGCAGCGTCGAACGGCACGACCATGACCATCAAGGCGCTGACCAACATGTACCTGTTGCTGCACCTGATGGACCGCGACCAGGCTGGCAAGGTGCGTTTGCCTTACTACCTGGACGAGGCGGCGGATATCGATGAGAAGAACCAACAGGCACTGATCGAAACCAGCCTGCAGTTGGGCTTTGTGCCGATCCTGGCGTCGGTGAAACCGCAGGTCTCGGCCCATGTGGCCATCGATCTGGAAGGCGGCAGCGGGCCGAATGGCATCTATATCGATGAAGCGGATTGGAAATATATCCAGCGTCGTGACAGCGCCAAGGCCAGCAGTTCTACACAAGTGACCGATACAGAGCCGGCGTGACATCCGGCTGAAAGCAAGAGGGCCGCTAATGCGGCCCTCTTGCTGTGTGGCTTAATTTTCCAAGGCTATCTTCGGTGCCCAGCGCAACCACTCATCCTTCACCTCGTCATACAAGGCAAAGGTCTGCCCTGGTTGCGCTGGCCCGCCCATCTCCGGATTATTCGGCGAGGCGAAGGCGATGCCGCCTTCAAGCAAGGCCTCCAGCGACTCGGTGCGCACCTTCACCCCGCTAAACAGCCCGGCATCTACCCCGATGCCACTGGCATTCCAGAAACGGCTACCACTACGTACCAACGGTGCATAGCGCGGCTCAATCAGGACATGAATCAGCACCCGATCCGAGGTCGGACCGAGTTCAAAATCGGTCACCTTACCCACTGGCACCTCACGGTAGCTGACCACCACACCCGGTTTGATCGAACCGCGCCGCGCCGCGCTCAGTACCAAACGCAACCCCTGCTCACGGGCGTTCTGCGTCGGGGCCGATTCGGCAGCAGTGAAATTCACTTGCGCCGCGCCAGGTTTGCTCGCTGGCCGAACCTCCAGATACTGCCCGCTGACCAGAGTTTCCAAGTTGGCCGCGCGGGTCAGGCTAACCTCGGGCTTGACTACCCAAAACTGCGTACCAACCCGGGCAATCTGCTGCGTCGCCTGGGTAATGCGCGCATACAGAATCACCGCCTGCAGATCATCCGTCAGCTCGATGCGCTCCACCTTGCCCACTTCCAGGCCCTTATAGCGAATCGCCGTACCCGGGCTTAGGCCGTCACCACTGGGGACGCGAATAGTCAGCTCAACACCTTTCTGCAATGCCATTTCCTGGCTGCTGTGCAGGCTGAAGCGCTCGACCCGCTTATTGCCTTTGGGGGCATTAGGGTTCGGTGTCTCAAAGGCGATACCGCCCGCAAGCAAGGTCTGTAATGACTCACTCTTGACCTCAACGCCCGACAACCCGCCCTTCAGCGTAATGCCGCTGGCATTCCAGAAGCGCGTGCTGCTGTTTACCAGATGCGCATGCTCAGGCTCGATGTGCACGCCAAAGGCCACCTGCTTGTCATCACGCGACAGCTGAAAACTCTGCACCGTACCGACTTTGACCTGCTTGAACAGGATCGGGCTACCTACCTCCAGAGAACCGCGTGTGTCGCTGAACAACACCAGATGCAAACCCGGCGCTGACAGGTCGAGCGGCGGGGCTTTGGCTCTGGCGACAAAATCACGTAGCGCAGGATTGCCGGCCTCACCTGGCCTGATGGCGATGTAATTGCCCTTAACCAACGCTTCCAGCCCGGTTATCCCCGCTAGGGAAATCGATGGTTTGACCACCCAGAAATCGGTGCCTTCAACCAGATAGTCTTCGGTGCGTGGGTCGAGCATCAATTCCACCCGTGCGCCACTGAGATCCTGATCAACCTTGAAGGTCTTCATATGACCGACCTGGATACCCTTGTACATCACCGGCGTGCGACCGGGCTCCAGGCCTTCAAACTCATGCAGCTTGAGCGATACGCGAATGCCGGCCTGTGCGCTGTCGAAGTCTTCATACAGGCGAAATGGCAGGCTCGGGTCAGTCGGCGGGCTATCTTTGCGGTGCTCAGGCGTAGCGAAGGCAATTCCGCCCGCGACAATGCTCGCCAAAGATTCGGTGCGTACTTTCACTCCAGATAAACCGGCATCGATAGAGACGCCGCTGGCATTCCAGAAACGCGTGTGTTTGCGCACCAGAGAGGCAAACTCGGGCTCAATAAACACCTTCACCTCAATCAGATTCTGCTCCTCAACCAAGGCATAACTTTTCACCCGGCCCACCTGGATCTGCTTGTAGAAC
Source organism: Pseudomonas sp. EA_35y_Pfl2_R5 (assembly GCF_963970805.1). NCBI lineage: Bacteria > Pseudomonadati > Pseudomonadota > Gammaproteobacteria > Pseudomonadales > Pseudomonadaceae > Pseudomonas > Pseudomonas sp. EA_35y_Pfl2_R5. Next base: position 59,574 of record NZ_CAXAOW010000018.1, read on the forward strand.
ACCGGGCTGTCACGATTGAGCGAGCCAAGTCGCTCGGCCTTGAGGGTCAGGTGCAAACCAGGCGCGGTGTCAGCCAAGGGTGGCGGCTCACTCAGCGCGGTGAATTTACGTGTAGGCTCGCCATCGCCAGGGCTGGCTGTGATGTAGTTACCCGACACCAGGGTTTCCAACCCGGTGATGCCTGCCAGCGAAACGCTCGGTTTGACCAGCCAGAAGCGAGTATTGGCACGCAGATGCTGCTCAACCCGCTTATCCATTTCCAGGGTCGCACGCACGCCACGCCGCTCGCCGCTGTCGTCCAGCTCCAGAGCCGTGACCTTGCCAATCGGCATGCCTTTGAAGATCACTTCAGTCTTGCCCGGCTGAATGCCATCACCGCTGGCGAACATCACCTGAATCTCGATACCTGCTTCGTTATAGGCACGCCAACCCAGCCAACCACCGATCAGTAGCGCAATCAGCGGCAATACCCAGATAGCCGACCAGTTCGAAGCAGGACGCGCTTTAGCCAATGGCAAATCATTCATGGTGGTCATCCGAGTCCGTGTTATCCCAAATCAAGCGGGGGTCAAAAGTTAAAGCAGCCAGCATGGTCAGCACCACCACACTGGCGAACGCGGTCGCGCCGTAGCCGGGAACAATACTCGCCAAACTGCCGAAGTTAACCACCGCCACCAGGATCGCGATGACAAAAATATCCAGCATCGACCAGCGCCCGATCCATTCAATAAAGCGGTACATCAACACGCGCTGACGCGCCGACATCGGTTGATGGCGCTGCACCGAATACAGCAGCAGGGCAATACCAACCAGCTTGAACGTCGGCACCGCAATACTGGCGATAAATACCACCGCGGCAATCGGCAGCATGCCGTAGTTCACCAACTCGATAACCCCCGAGATGATGGTGTCAGACTGGCCCTTGCCCAGCGAGTTGACCGTCATGATCGGCAGCAGGTTGGCCGGGATATACAGCACTGCCGCTGTCAGCAATAACGCCCAGGTACGCATCAGACTGTTGGGACGACGCGCATGCACATGCCCACCGCAGCGCGTGCAAAACTGCGAGCCCTGCTCGCTTTGTATTGGGTTGAGCTGGTGACATTCATGGCAAATCAACAACCCAGCATCAATCGCCCGCATGCGCATCCTCTCCCGACAAGGCTTCCCAGATCTGATGGGGCGACATTGTCACCTCCAACCAAACCTGAACCAGTAACAGCGCCACAAAACACAGCAGCCCCAGGCCAATGCTCAACTCGGCCAGATCGACCAGTTTCACAATCGCCACCAGGATGCCCATCAGGTAGACCTCAAGCATGCCCCACTCACGCATATGGTGATAAATGCGATAAAGCAGTAGGCCATAACCGCGGCCGATATCCAGGCGAATACTGAGCAGCACGGCAAACTGACACAACAGCTTGAGCAGTGGCACCGCCATGCTGCAAAGAAAGACCACCACGGCCACGCTCTGCATGCCGCTGTTATATAGACCGAGCACACCCGTCCAGACGGTATCCTCGGTCGCCTGCCCGAGCAGATTGAGTTGCATGATCGGCAAGAAGTTGGCTGGGATATACAACAGCAAAGCCGCAATCACCAGCGCCATGCTGCGGCGCACAACCTGCGTACGATGGGTGTACAGCTCATAGCCGCAGCGCGGGCATTCAACCCGCTCACCTGCCGCCGCGTCAGGCTTGCGCAACAGTAGATCGCATTCATGACAGGCAATCAGCTGCTTAAGCTCAAGCTCGGAAAGTGGTTCAGAGAGTGCCGGACCGGCCATAGAAGAACCCTGATAAAAGTGCGCCTAGGCATCATAGCCACGCGCTGTGTTCGTTGCCTATCAAAGGCTGCCCCTCAGCGCGTTAGTTTTTGCGACGCAAAGTAAAACCCCCGACCAGTTTCCTGATCGGGGGTTTTGGTGTAGGTGCTTGACGATGACCTACTCTCACATGGGGAAACCCCACACTACCATCGGCGATGCATCGTTTCACTACTGAGTTCGGGATGGGATCAGGTGGTTCCAATGCTCTATGGTCGTCAAGCGATTCAGCTGAGATGTCGTGCTGCTTGCGCGGCTCGCTACCTCGAATTGGGTATGTGATTTGGTTTGTAGTTGTGCAAATTTTCGGCTGTTGCAGTCTTCATAGAGACACACAAACATCAAATTGTTTGGGTGTTATATG
>NZ_CAXAOW010000019.1:0-57651 GCF_963970805.1 Pseudomonas sp. EA_35y_Pfl2_R5
ATGTCGAGAACCTGACCCTGACCGGCAGCACGGCGATCATGGGGCATGGTAACGAGCTGGATAACACTATTCGCGGCAATAGTGCGGATAACCACTTATTTGGTGGCGATGGGAATGACCGGCTCTATGGTGGGGCTGGAAATGATGTGTTGGATGGTGGTGCCGGTAACGACAGCCTTGACGGCGGTGAGGGTTCTGATACTTACCTGTTTGGTATCGCTTCAGGTCATGACCTAATTACCAATAATGACAGCTCGCTGGGTAGCGTCGATACCTTGTTGTTTAGTGACGGTATATCACTGGAGCAGCTGTGGTTCCGCAAGGTCGGCTCAAGTCTGCAAGTCAGCGTCATCGGTACTGACGATAAAGCAATGGTGAGCAACTGGTATTCTGGCAGCAACTATCATCTGGACCAGTTCAAGACTGCCAATGGTAGAACTTTGTTGGACGGGCAGGTGCAGAGTTTGGTCGACGCCATGGCCTCGTTCGGTGTACCGCCTGGTGGTGAGGCTAACCTCACTGCCGATCAGCGCGCGCAACTGGATGTGGTGATCGCCGCCAACTGGCAGTAAACCCAACGTAAGTGCTTAAACAAAGGCCCATCCGATGATGGGCCTTTGTTTTTATATCCATCTAACCCGTCTTTGCGCAGCACTGCGTCTACCTAAGCGAATGGTTTGTTCCGATCGCTCAGGAGATGCGCCCATGTCTGCTTACCCCGTATTGCTTACTCGTCCTCTGCTTGCTGGCTTTGCCGCTGGCGTACTGATCAGCCTCGGCGCGTGCAGCGCCGCCAACCCTGAAGCACCGGCCACCGAGGCTGGCAGCCCGCAGCTCAGCGATCAGGCCCATAAGCGTGAACGTGCCGAATTGCATGAACAGCTGACCGCAGCCCCGGCGGAACTGCAACGCAAAAGCCAGGTTGCGGGCAGAGCCGTGATGCCCAGCGTGGCGTATGCGCCGATGCCGATGTCTGTGCAGGCCGATGCCTTGCCGCCAGGCTACCGTGACGAGAATCGCGAGCAGTACCAGAAACTGGCCAATAACCCGGTGCATGCGGTGGCCGAGACGCCGGTGTCGACCTTTAGCATCGATGTGGATACCGGCAGCTACGCCAATGTGCGGCGTTTTCTCAATGGCGGGCAGTTGCCGCCGCAGGATGCGGTGCGTCTGGAGGAACTGGTCAACTACTTCCCCTACGGCTATCCGCTGCCGAAGGGCGATGTACCGTTTGGCGTGCACACTGAGCTCGCGGCCACACCGTGGAACCCGCAGAGCCGCCTGCTGCGTATCGCTATCAAGGCCTCGGATCTGCGCGTAGAGGAATTGCCGCCGGCCAATCTGGTGTTTCTGGTGGATGTCTCCGGCTCGATGGATCGCCGCGATGGCCTGCCCATGGTGCAAAGCACGTTGAAGCTGCTGGTCGAGCAGCTGCGCGTCCAGGACAAGGTATCGCTGGTGGTGTATGCCGGCTCATCCAGCGTGGTGCTGGAGCCAACATCCGGCAGCGAGAAATCCAAGATTCGCGCCGCTATCGATCAACTTACAGCGGGCGGTTCAACGGCTGGTGAGTCGGGTATTCAGCTGGCGTACCAGCAGGCACAGCAGGGCTTTATCGATGGCGGTATCAACCGCATTCTGTTGGCCACCGATGGCGACTTCAACGTTGGTGTCAGCGATTTCGAAACGCTCAAACAACTGGCTGCCGATAAGCGCAAGACTGGCGTCTCTCTGACCACCCTGGGTTTTGGCACCGACAATTACAACGAGCGGTTGATGGAGCAGCTGGCCGACGCCGGCGACGGTAACTACGCCTATATCGATAACCTGCGCGAAGCGCGCAAGGTGCTGGTTGATCAGCTCAGCTCGACCCTGGCGACGGTTGCCAGCGATGTGAAGATTCAGGTCGAGTTCAACCCGGCTGAGGTCAGCGAGTATCGCCTGCTGGGTTACGAGAACCGCGCGCTAAAGCGTGAGGATTTCAGTAACGATAAGGTCGATGCCGGTGAAATTGGCGCAGGCCATACCGTGACCGCGCTCTATGAAGTGGTGCCGGTGGGCGGCAAGGGCTGGTTAGAGCCGCTGCGCTATCAGGCCGCTGCAAAAAACGACGGCAAAGCGGGCGAACTGGCCTGGCTGCGCATTCGTTACAAGGCGCCAGGGCAGGACGTCAGCAAACTGCTTGATCAGCCGATTCAGGCCAGTGATGTGCCTGCCATCAGCCAGGCCAGTGAGGATCTGCGCTTTGCTGCCGCGGTGGCCGCCTTTGCTCAGCAGCTTAAAGGCGATACCTACACCGGGCGCTTCAGCCTGGCCGACAGCGCCGAACTGGCGCGCAATGCCAAAGGTGACGACCGCTTCGGTTTGCGCGGCGAGTTCGTACAGCTGGTGGAACTGGCGCAGAGTCTGCAAACTGCGACGAACCGTTCAACTACCGCACGAGTACAGCAGTGAATCGACCCCTCACGGATGACGACGCCGCCTTGTTGCGGCGCTACCGCCGCGGTGACGCGGCGGCTTTCGCCGAGTTGTACCAGCGCCACCGGCTTGGCTTGTTCCGTTTTCTGCTTGGCCTATGTGGCGACCACGCCCTGGTCGAGGAGGTGTTTCAGGACACCTGGATGAGCCTGATCCGCAGTCAGAGCGAGCAGCGCGAAGCGGTGCAGTTCAAGACCTGGCTATACCAGATCGGCCGCAACCGGCTCATCGATCATTGGCGCAAGCACGGTCGGCACCAGGCGGGGCATGATGAATATGATGAACAACAACATGCCCCGCACGACCCGCAACCGAACCCCGAACAACAGCTCAGCCTAAGCCGCGATCAGCAGCGTTTGCAGGCTGCTCTAGCGGATTTACCAGAGGAGCAGCGTGAAGTGTTTCTGTTGCGTACCCACGGTGATCTGGAGCTGGCCGAGATCGCCGAGCTGACCCAGATACCCACAGAAACGGTGAAAAGCCGTTTGCGCTATGCCCTGCAGAAGTTACGTCGGCTGCTGGCTGACCCGGCCGCCGAGGAGTTGTCCGTATGAACCACGATCAACATAGGCCCGATGAGCAGGAACGGCAGATGCTGGAGCATTTCCGCCAGCACAGCGGCGGTGAGCCCAGTGCGCAACTGGATGCGCAGATTCTCGCAGCCGCCAACGCCGCCGTGCGTAATGCGGCCATAAATGAGGCTCAGCCCAGTTTGGGCGCGCGCCTGCACAGCTGGCTGTTTGGCGCTGGTGGTCGGCAGCGCTGGTCAGTGGCGTTGGCCGGGGTTGCCTGCCTGGGGGTTGGTGTAAGCCTGACCTGGCGTACTTTCGAGCAGGCACCGGATGCCTTTGATGCCGTGCCCAGCGGCGCACCCATGGCGCCGGCTGCGGCGAGGATGGCACCGCAATCTGCGCCGATGCCCGCACCACTGGCGGAGTCCGCAGCGGTGGCTGATGAGCCCGAGCGTTCGCGTGCGGCGCAGTCTGCACCGGTGATCCAGAGTTACAGCGCCGATGCTGCCAAGGCCGAGAAAAAGCTCTCGGCCGGTGCGTCCAATCAGCTGTTGCGTGAAGAGGCCGAGGTCGATGCGTTGCATGATGTTGCGCCCGCTGTATCAGCCCTCGGTAAAGCGGCAGAAGCGGCGGCCAACCAAGCCGAACAGCAGCTGCACAGCGAGTTGCAACGCTTGCTCAAGTTGCGCCGTGATGGCTGGGTGGATGAGGCTGATGCCTTGTTATTGCAACTGATGCGCGAGCATCCCGAGCTGGATATCGACGCACAGTTGCAGCAACTGCAGGCGCCTGAATAGGCGGTGTAGGCAAGTCACTGGCGGTCATCGACACCGATGTGCCGTCGGCTGAACCTCACGCGTTGTTACCTGCTGTACCGACTACGGGCTTGCCAGAGTGCAGGGCAGGGGCCAGCATAGTGGCTTGTGTCACTGCCTTTGTATCTGCTTATGTTGCCTATTCGAAGCCTCGCCCTGCTGCTGACTCTGTTGTCAGTGGCTGCCTGCGAGCAAAGCACCAACCCGCCTGCAAAGCCCAAGGTTGAAACCGCCAAGTCTCAACCGGCGCCAGCTACGGCTACCAGCAAACCAGCCAAAACCGAGCCTGCACCCGTCGTAAACCAGCCAGCGCAGCCCAGCGCCCCTGAGCCCAAACCTGCGGCAGTGGTTCAAGCCAAACCAAAACCTGTGGTTGCTCCTAAGCCTGAACCTGCAGCGCCAAAAGTGCCACTGGATCTGAGTCTGCATACCGATGTGTTTGAGCCCCTGCCGCCAGTGGTTCCACTCAGCGACCTGTCGATCCCGTTATTGCCGCCTATGTTTGGCGACAAGGATAAGACTGAGGGTCCTTTTCAACTCAATGGCAAGCTGATCACCAACGAGCGCGATGATGATTACTGGCAATCGGTCGAGGGTGCACAGCTGGAATTTGAGTTCAAGCGGTAGCCGGCAATCAGAAACGGTAAGTCTGCTCGCCGATGGCGGTAAACAGGCTGTGATCCAGCGGGGTAAAGTGCGCCTCGCCCGGCAGGCGCACCCACAGTGGTTCCTGCACCGCAGCGGGGTTGTAGGCGGCCTGTTTGAGGTCGGTCTTCTTGTATTTGAAGGTGCCGGTGGTTTCCACCTCCCCGAGCAGGCGGATAAACAGCGGCGCGGCGTACACCGGTAATTCAGCATCCAGATGCGCGGCAAGGGCGGCGCTATCCAGCTGCTGGCCCTCACTCAGGCGCAGCGCGGCCATGCCGCAGCGGCCATTGGTGCCGGGGATTTCCACGCCATAGACCACTGCATCCTCGACGCCGGGGAAGGCCCCCAGGGCGTTCTCTACCTCGGTGGTGGAGACGTTTTCGCCTTTCCAGCGGAAGGTGTCGCCCAGGCGATCAACAAACTGCGCGTGTTTGCAGCCGATATCGCGCATCAGGTCGCCGGTGTTAAACCAGGCATCGCCCTTCTTGAATACGTTGCGCAGGATCGCCGCTTCGCTCTTGGCCGGGTCGGTGTAGCCGTCGAAGGGCCATTTGGCGCTGATTTCACTGATCAGCAAGCCCGCTTCGCCCTTTGGGGCTTTTTCCAGAAAGCCTTTCTTGCCGCGTACCGTCTGGTCGTTCTCCAGGTCGTAACGCACGATGGCGTAGGTGGCAGGGGAGAAGCCCACGGTGTTGTCGAAGTTGAATACGTTGGTAAAGCCGATATTGCCTTCGCTGGAGGCATAGAACTCGGTGATCTGCTCGACCCCGAAGCGCGCCTTGAATTCGGCCCAGATTGAAGGTCGCAGGCCGTTGCCGATCATGCAGCGCAGGCTGTTGTTCTGCTCGGCGGCGCTTTCGGGCTGATTAAGCAGGTAGCGGCACAGCTCGCCGATATAGCCGAAGCAGGTGGCCTGGTAGCGCTGCACATCCGCCCAGAATGCGCTGGCGGAGAACTTGCGGCGCAGGGCAATGGCCGCGCCACCGGCGATGGCGGCGCTCCAGCACACGGTGACGGCATTGTTGTGGTAGCAGGGCAGGGTCAGGTAGAGCACGTCCTGATTACCCAGTGTCAGGCCGGAATGGCCGAAGCCGCCGTAAGCCTTGATCCACTTGCCGTGGCTCATGATTGAGGCCTTGGGCAGGCCAGTGGTGCCGGAGGTGTAGATCAGGAAGCAAGGGTCTTTCATCTGCACCTGGGCGCTGTCGGGCGGATTATCGCTGGCCTGGCTACGCGCCAGTTGCATCAAATTGGTCCAGCCGTCAGGTGCCTGGCCTGCATCGTTGAGACAGTCCTGATCGGCCACCCAATAACGTGGCGTCTGCGGGTTATCGAGCTGTTCGGTGATATCAGCGAAGGCCGCCAACAACTCTTCACCGATCAGCATAAAACCCGGTTTGACCAGATTCAGGCTATGCGCCAACACCTTGCCGCGTTGGGTGGTGTTGACCAGCGCGCCGACCGCGCCGAGTTTGCTTAGGGCCGCGAGAATGACCAGCAGCTCCAGGCGGTTTTCCAGCATCACCGCCACCACACTGCCATGGCGCACCCCTTCAGCCTTGAAGGCCCAGGCCAGGCGATTGGCCCAGGCGTTGAATTGGGCATAGCTGAGGCTGCGCGACTCATCCAGCAGCGCCGGACGGTCGGGATGCTGCTGCACTGTGCGCTCCAGCGCCCAGGCCAGCGACAGGTTCTTCTCGCGGTTGCGGATACCGGCGTAATACAGGCCGCGCAGCATGCGCGGTACGCGCGGCAGGTGCTGGGGCAGGCGGGCAAGGAAACGCAGGGGGGAAATCAGATCGGTCTGGCTCATGGCGCTCGCGTTTAGGGTTGTTATGCGGGGGCGAAGCCCAACTCTAGTCGCCCATATGCACGCCTGCCATGGCTCTGGCGCAAGCCTGGCCGGGCAGATCGGCAAATAGCGCTGCACCTCTTTTATTGCCAGTGTGTGCGGGGCTGTGGCATTAGTTCGACACGCCAGCGCAATTGTGCGCAGAACCAGGAGGGTGCGATGAACCTGAACCAAATCACCGTGGCGGTCAGCGATGTGCCGCGATCTATTCGCTTTTATCAGGGCCTGGGCCTGCAACTGATTGTCGAGAGTCTGCCGGACTATGCGCGGTTCTGTTGCCCGGATGGCCAGGCGAGTTTTTCCCTGAGTAAGGTTACGCAGGTGCCGGCGAGCCAGACGTTGATCTACTTCGAATGCGCTGAACTGGATCAGACCGTCGCCCGCCTGCAGGCCCAGGGTATAGAGTTCAGCATGCTGCCGACCGATCAGCCCTGGCTATGGCGCGAAGCCTATCTACAGGATCCCGATGGTAATCCGTTGTGCCTGTACCACGCCGGTGAGAATCGCTTGAACCCGCCTTGGCGGCTCCAACAAGACGCCTAATGCACTGCGCCACGACCCGCTCCAAGGAGCGGGCCTGCCGATTTAGTCGACAAACAGATCGTTCATCAGTTTGCCGGCTGGGTCATAGCGGTACTGCTCGAAGTCGCTCTGGCCCTGCTCACGGAGGATTTCCTCGTCGATCAGCAGGCGTCCGCTGATGCTGCGTTCGCTGCTGGACAGGATGGCATGGGCCGCATCGGCCATGATCGCCGGCAGGCGCGCGGCCTTCATCACCGCCGGACCGCCGGCTTCGAACTCGATGGCGGCGGTGGCGATCACCGTCTTCGGCCACAGCGAGTTGACGCTGATGCCGTACTTCTTGAATTCCTCATGCATGCCTAAGGTCAGCATGCTCATGCCGTACTTGGTGGTGGTGTAGGGGCCGTAGTTGGCGAACCACTTGGGGTCGAGGTTAAGCGGCGGCGACAGGCTGAGGATATGGCCCTTGCTCTGTTTGAGGTAGGGCAGGGCCGCCTGGCTGCAGACCATCACCGCGCGGGTGTTGATCTGGAACATCAGGTCGAAACGCTTGGGTTCGAGTTTCTCCACGCCCACCAGCTTGATCGCCCCGGCGTTATTGATCAGCGCGTCGATGCCGCCAAAGTGTTCGGCTGCCTGGGCCATGGCGGCTTTTACCGCGTTCTCGTCACGCACATCGACTTGCAGGGCCAGGGCCTTGCCGCCGACTTCCTCGACCTCGGCGGCCACCGAGTGGATGGTGCCGGGCAGCTTGGCGTGGGGCTCGGCGCTTTTTGCCGCAATCACGATATTGGCCCCCTCACGCGCTGCGCGCAGGGCGATTTCACGGCCGATGCCGCGACTGGCTCCGGTGATAAATAGGGTTTTGCCTTGCTGTGACATAGGCGTGCTCCAATTTTTGTTGTTATGTAGGGTGGATGACGCAGTGATGGATGGGTGACGCGTCAGCTACGCGCCCCGACCCACCCTACGATCAGGCGTCTGCGGCTTCTATTTCCACCAATAGCTGGCGGTTTTTCACCTGATCGCCGCGGCTAATGCCAATGCGGCGCACCACGCCGTCGATGCTGGCCTTGAGCGGGTGTTCCATCTTCATCGCTTCCAGCACCACCAGCAGTTGGCCTTTGCTGACGCTGGCGCCTTCCTCGACCAGTACCTCGACAATCGCGCCGTCCATTGGCGCCTTGACGCTGCCCGAGCCGGCGCCGGCAGCACTGCTGACCGGCAAGTGGGTGATATCGCTGAGCTGCAGATTGCCGTTATGGCCGTACAGCCAGAGGTTTTCGCCAGCTTGGTGATAGGCCAGTCGCTGGCGAATGCCATCCAGCTCCAGGGTGGCCCATCGACCATCGCTGGCTAGCAGTTTGAGGCTGACTTGCTGCTCGCCAACCTTCGCCAGCAGGCTGGGTTGTGGGCCGTCTGCCAGCACGTCCAGCTCCACGGTATATGGCTGTTCGCCTTGCTTAAGCAGAAAGCGCCATGGCGCGCTGCCGGCATTGCGCCAGCCGGAAAGGCCCGGTTGATGCGCGCGGGCATTGGCCGATTGCTGGAACAGCAAGGCCGCTGCGGCGGCCAATTCGGAAGTCTTTGGCGGCTGCGGGCTTAGGCTCGGGTCATCGGAGAAATGCTCGGCGATAAACGCGGTGGTGGCATTGCCGGCGGCAAACTCGGTGTGGCTGAGCAGGTTGGCGAGAAAGCGCTGGTTGCCGTTGACGCCCAGCAGCACGCAATCCTCAACCGCACGCACCAGCTTGCGCCGCGCTTCTTCGCGAGTCGCGCCATAGGCGATGACCTTGGCCAGCATCGGGTCATAGAACGGCGTGATGGCCTGGCCTTCGACCAGGCCGTGGTCGATGCGAATGCCGTCGCGCAGCGCCGGCTCCCAACGCAGGGCGGTGCCTGTTTGCGGCAGGAAATTCTGCGTGGCGTCTTCGGCGTACAGGCGCACTTCCATGGCGTGGCCGGTCAGGCGAATCTCGTCTTGCTTAAGCGGCAGCGGCTGGCCTTCTGCGACGCGAATCTGCCAGGCGACCAAGTCCTGGCCGGTGATCAGTTCGGTGACCGGGTGCTCTACCTGCAGGCGGGTGTTCATTTCCAGAAAGAAGAACTCGCCACTCTGATCGAGGAGGAACTCCACAGTGCCGGCGCCGACGTAGTTCACCGAGGCCGCGGCTTTCACCGCCGCCTCGCCCATGGCTTGGCGCAGCTCGGGCGTCATCACCGGGCAGGGCGCTTCCTCGACCACTTTCTGGTGGCGGCGCTGCACCGAGCAATCGCGCTCGCCGAGATAGACGATATTGTCGTGCTGGTCGCCGAATACCTGAATTTCCACATGGCGCGGGCGGATCACCGCGCGCTCGAGAATCAGCTCGCCGGAGCCGAAGGCGTTCTGCGCCTCCGAGCGTGCGGTACGGATCTGCGCCAGCAACTCGCTGGCCTCTGCTACCTGCCGCATGCCACGACCGCCGCCGCCAGCGCTGGCCTTGATCATCAGCGGGTAGCCGATGCGCTCGGCCTCGCGGCTCAGGGTCTCGTCGTCCTGAGCTGCGCCCTCAAAACCGGGAATGCAGGGCACGCCGGCTTCGAGCATGGCGATCTTCGACAGGCGCTTGCTGCCCATCAGGTGGATGGCTTCCACGGTCGGGCCGATAAACACGATGCCGGCGGCCTCACAGGCGCGGGCGAACTCGGCGTTTTCCGAGAGAAAGCCGTAGCCGGGGTGGATCGCGTCGGCGCCGGTCTTCTGCGCGGCGGCGATGATATTGGCGATCAGCAGATAGGACTGGTTGACCTGGGCCGGGCCGATGCACACGGCCTCGTCGGCCAGCTGCACATGGCGGGCATTGGCGTCTGCTTCTGAGTACACGGCCACAGTGCGGTAGCCGAGATCCTGGGCGGTGCGCATCACCCGGCAGGCGATTTCCCCGCGGTTGGCGATCAGAATTTTGTTAAAGGCGGGCATCTGTGTGCTCCTGCTGGTGATGGGTATCGCTGTGCTCAACCCATCCTACGGTCTTGTTGTAGGAGCCAGTTTGCTGGCGATCCCTGCGTACGCTGATCGCGAGCAAGCTCGCTCCTACAGTCGGTGTTGTGGCTACTGCGCCCACTTCGGCGCGCGTTTCTGTACAAAAGCCATGGTGCCTTCGATGCCTTCTGCGCCGGTTACCGCTGCCGCGAACTGCTCGGCGGCGCGGTCCAGTAGCGGGCCGAGGGCTTCTTGCTCGGCGGCCAGCAGCAGCACCTTGGTCTGGGCATTGGCCTGCGGCGCGCATTGCCGAACCTGGCTAAGCACCTGTTGCAAGCGCACGTCGAGGTGCTCGCTATCGACTTCACTGAAATGCACCAGGCCCAGGCGCTCGGCTTCGCTGCCGTTAAAGCGCGCGGCGGTCAGGGCCAGGCGACGGGTCTGAGTCAGTCCGATGCGCTTGACCACAAAGGGCGCGATCTGCGCCGGCAAAACCCCCAGGGTGGTTTCCGGCAGGCCGAACTTGGCGTCCTGCTGGCAGATGGCGATATCCGAGACGCAGGCCAGACCGAAGCCGCCGCCCAGCACCGCGCCTTCCAGCACGGCAATCAACACCTGCGGCGTGTTCTGCGCTTCTTCCAGTAGGCTGCCGAAGGCGCGATTAAGGCTGCGGTAGGCATCGCCACCCGCCGCTCTGGCACCGGCCATATCCTTGATATCGCCACCGGCGCAGAAGTGCCCGCCGGCGCCGCGCAGCACGATGGCGCGTACGCTCAAATCAGCGCGCAGGCTTTCCAGCACCGCGCGCAGTTCGCTGACCATGGCCAGGCTCATTGCGTTGCGGTTGTCCGGGCGGTTGAGGGTGACGTGCAACACGCCGGCATCGAGGCTTAGCAGCAGGGTTTCGCAATTCGGTAGAGCGGCCATGGCAGGTTCCTTGATGTATTGGCAGAGGGCGGCCGTAGGGTAGGTCACGTTTTACCGACCCACCGAGCGGTGCCACGGTGGACGTAAAAAGCGACGTCCAGCCTACGGTTTTCTTGTTCTTCGCCCTTCTTTATGGCCTGCCATCCCTGGCGGCCACCCTTCGGGCCGTCGCTACGCGACGTTAAAAATAGCTTCCGGCTATTTTTTCTTGCCCGGCAAAATGCCCATCAGCTTGCAGATGATGCCGAGCATGATTTCGTCGGCGCCGCCGCCGATGCTCACCAAGCGCACGTCGCGGTAGGCGCGGGCCACTGGGTTTTCCCACATGTAGCCCATGCCGCCCCAGTACTGCAGGCAGCTGTCGGTGACTTCACGGCCGAGGCGACCGGCTTTGAGCTTGGCCATCGAGGCCAGGTTGGTGACGTCGCGGCCGCGCACGTATTGCTCGGTGGCCTGATAAACCAGGGCGCGCAGGCACTCGACTTCGGTCTGCAGCTCGGCCATGCGGAAGTGGATGACCTGGTTGTCGATCAGCGCATTGCCGAAGGTCTTGCGCTCCTTGCAGTAGTCGATGGTGGCGTTGATGCAGTGCTCCAGGCCCTTGATCATGTTGGCCGCACCGAACAGGCGCTCTTCCTGGAACTGCAACATCTGCATCATAAAACCCGCGCCTTCGTGGCCGATGCGGTAGCGCTGCGGCACGCGCACGTTGTCGAAGAACACCTGGGCGGTCTCCGAGCTGCGCATGCCGAGCTTGTCCAGATGCGGGCTGACGCTGATGCCTGGGGTGTTCATCGGCACGATGATCAGCGATTTGTTGACGTGGGCCTTGTCGTCGCTGGTGTTGGCCAGCAGGCACATAAAGTCGGCTGACGGCGAGTTGGTGATCCACATCTTGCTGCCGTTGATCACATAGTCGTCGCCGTCTTTCTTGGCGGTGGTTTTCAGCCCGGCCACATCCGAGCCGGCACCCACTTCGGAGACGCCGATGCAGCCGACCATTTCGCCAGTGATGGCTGGGCGCAGGAACTCTTCACGCAGCTCATCGGAGCCGAAGCGTGCCAGGGCCGGTGTGCACATGTCGGTTTGCACGCCAATGGACATCGGAATGCCGCCGCAGATGATGGTGCCGAACTCTTCGGCCGCGACGATCGAGTAGCTGTAATCCAGGCCCATACCGCCGAATTTTTCCGGCTTGGAGATGCCCAGCAGGCCCAGGTCACCGGCTTTCTTGAAAATCTCGTGGATCGGGAAGCGTCCGTCTTTTTCCCACTGCTCGACGTGCGGGTTGATTTCTTTGTCGACGAAATTACGGACGGTGCGGCGTAGCTCTTCGTGTTCTTGGGTAAAGATCATTTCTTATTCTCCTCAAAACTGTTTTCAGAGGCGGGCTACGCCGAAGGTGTTGGCTTTAAGCGGGCGAACAGCGGCTTCGGCACAGATATCCAACAGATAGCCGAGCAATTTGCGGGTATCGCGTGGGTCGATCAGGCCGTCGTCCCACAGGCTGGCTGTGCCGTACAGCGCAGTGGACTGGCTGTCGAGCTTCTGCGCGGTAACGGTTTCCAGCATGTCGAGCATCTTCGGGTCGGCTTCTTTGCCTTCCTTCAGGTGTTTGTCCTCGGTGACGATGCGCAGCACCTTGCCGGCCTGGGCGCCGCCCATCACGGCGGTTTTGCTGTTGGGCCAGGCGAAGATAAAGCGCGGATCCAGCCCTCTCCCGCACATGGCGTAGTTGCCAGCGCCATAGGAGCCGCCGACGACGATGGTCAGTTTCGGCACCGTGGCGTTGGCCACCGCCTGGATCATCTTCGAGCCGTGCTTGATCACGCCGAGCTGTTCCGACTCGGTGCCGACCATAAAGCCGGTGGTGTTGTGGAAAAATAGGATCGGCGTGTTGCTCTGCTCGCACAGCTGGATAAATTGCGCCGCCTTGGCCGCGCCTTGCGGAGTGATAGGGCCGTTGTTGCCGATAAAACCGCAGGGCTGGCCTTCGATCTGCAGGTGGCCGCAGACGGTCTGGTTGTCGAACTCGTTCTTGAAGTCGAGAAACGCCGATCCGTCGGCAATGCGCGCGATGATCTCGCGCACGTCGTAGGGCTTCTTGGCGTCTGCCGGCACCAGGCCGAGCAGTTCTTCGACCGGATACAACGGCTCGCTGTAGGCCTTGGCTGGGCGTGCCGGTAGTTGGGCGTTCCACGGCAGCATGGCGAGGATTTCCCGGGCGATGCGCACGCCATCGGCGTCATTCTCGGCCAGGTATTCGGCGGTGCCGGCGACCTGGGCGTGCATCTCGGCGCCACCCAGTTGTTCGTCGGTGGCGATTTCGCCGGTGGCGGCTTTCAGCAGCGGCGGGCCGGCGAGGAACATCTTGGCCTTGCCGCGCACCACCACCACGTAATCCGACAGCCCCGGTTGGTAAGCCCCGCCAGCAGTAGACGAGCCATGCACCACGGTGATTTGCGGCAGACCCATGGCCGACATACGTGCTTGATTGGCGAAACCGCGCGCGCCTTCGACGAAGATGTCGGCGGCGTAGTTGAGGTTGGCGCCGCCGCTTTCCGCGAGAGTCACCACCGGTAGTTTGTTCTCGAAGGCGATCTGCTGCAGGCGCAGGGTTTTCTTTAGACCGGTGGGGGAGATGGTGCCGCCCTTGATCGCGCTGTTGCTGGCGCTGACCAGGCAGCGCACCCCGGCGATATAGCCGATGCCGGAAATAATGCCGCCGCCGGCCTGGGTGCCGTCTTTGTCGTCGTGCAGCTTGTAGCCGGCCAGCGACGACAGTTCGAGAAACGGCGCGCCGGGGTCGAGCAGCAGGTTCAGGCGCTCACGCGGCAG
The DNA here is from genome assembly GCF_963970805.1 of Pseudomonas sp. EA_35y_Pfl2_R5. Taxonomy (NCBI): domain Bacteria; kingdom Pseudomonadati; phylum Pseudomonadota; class Gammaproteobacteria; order Pseudomonadales; family Pseudomonadaceae; genus Pseudomonas; species Pseudomonas sp. EA_35y_Pfl2_R5. The sequence goes on from NZ_CAXAOW010000019.1 coordinate 13,558, forward strand.
CAACTGGCCGCGCTTTTCGAACTTGGCCTTGGCCTCGGCAGCCTTGTTCAGGCAGTTCTGTTCGATCTCACGAAAGCTGGCCACGGCGGTGAGCATGGCTTCGCGGTTATTGGCGAAGTCCTCACCATGCACGTCGATCTCGGAATGGATTACCGGCATCGCATCACTCTCCCTGGTCTTTCAGCACATCGGGCAAATAGGCTCGGTGGAAGCCGTTGTAAGACTGGCTTTGCCCGGCCTTGGCCTTGAACAACGGGAAGGCGCGGCTGCCCTGGCTGGCGGCACCGTCGATGCGCACCGTGTTGCCGCTGATAAAGGCGGCGCCCGGCGATAGCAGAAAGACGATGGCGGCGGAGACCTCGGATTCGCTGCCGATGCGCTTGAGCGGCACGTGCTCGCGCAGGGTCGGGATCACCGCCTTGAATGCGCCTTCGTAGGTGTCCATGCCGCTGGAGGCGACCCAACCCGGCGCCACTGCATTGACCCGCACCCCGGCGTGGCCCCACTCGACGGCGGCGGTCTTGGTAAAGTTCTCCATCCCGGCCCTTGCCGCCCCCGAATGGCCCATGCCGGGCATGCCGCCCCACATATCGGCGAGCATATTGACGATGCTGCCGCCGGTCTTGCTCATGCTCTGGTTGAACACCTCGCGAGCCACCAGAAAGCCGCCAACCAGATTGGTGCGCACCACGGTCTCGAAGCCTTTCTGGTTGATCGAGGCGAGCGGCGAGGGGTACTGGCCGCCGGCATTGTTGACCAGGTGGTGGATCGCCCCGTGTTCGCTGACCACTGCTGCGACCATGGCCTTGACCGATTCCTCGTCGCGGATGTCGCAGACCTGGTAGCTGACGCTGCCGCCATCTTCACAGATTTCGCCGGCGGTCTTTTCCAGCTTGTCGGCCTTGCGCCCGACCAGCACCACATGAGCGCCGAGGGCGGCCAGTTCGTGGGCCGTACAACGGCCGATGCCGCTGCCGCCGCCGGTGACCAGAATTGTTTGGCCGCTGAATAGGCCGGCTTTAAAGACCGAGTCGTAGCTCATTGTTATTGTCCTTGTTCGAGGCTAGCGGCCAGCGCCTTGGGCACCGGTATCGGGAATTCCAGCAACTGTTGGGCGAAGGCCTTGCCTTGCGGGTCGATGCGCAGGGAAGCGACGCCGCCACCGCCCAGGGCGTTTTCCAGCAAGAAGTTCAGGCTATGGCTGCCAGGCAGATACCAGCGGTCAACGCGGCCGATCTGTGGATCGAGCACGTGGCCCATCCAGTCGACCACTGCTTCGCGGGTCAGCGCAGCCGCGATCCACGCCAGATATTCGGGCTTTCTCGCCATAACACCGATATTGCTGTGGTTGCCCTTGTCGCCGGACCGCGCCACCGCCAGTTTGATCAATGGCACGCTGGCGTCGGCATCGCCTTGCGCTACCGGCGGTTCGGCGTCGACGGCCAGATCAGCCAGCTTTAATGCCTGAGGCTGCGGCAGCACAATGGCGTGCCGTTGTCCCTGCAACTCCACTTCCAGCTCGCAATGACCTTTGTCGGCGAGGAAGGAAAACAGGCGGATCACTGGGTACACCGTAGGGCGGCCACCGACGATGCCGGTCAGCCCCGGAGCCATACCGGTTGCGGCCTGGGCGATTTCACGGGAGAACAGGATCAAGGCTTCCTTCTTCGCATGGCGCACGGCGATTTTGATCACGATCTCGCGGGTGTCGGTGCGCTGGCCATGCATGCCGTAAGTGGCTTCGCTGCCGAGCAGTTCGATACTGACCTCCTGATAAGCGGCCCAGCCGCGTTCGGCGAACATTTCCTCGGTCTTGTTGATGATCGCCTGGCTGACCCGCCGGGCTTTTTTCACCGCATCGACGCCCGCCATCAGGCAGCTCGCCGTGCAGCGAAAACCGTCCGGGTAGGTGGCGCTGACCTTGTATTGATCTGTCGGCGGCAGGCCGCGGGCGCCTTTGAGGAGCACGCGATTGTCGCCGACCTGGCTAAGCTCGACCTGGGTGAAATCGCAGATCACGTCCGGCAGCAGGTAAGCGCGCGGATCGCCGATTTCATAAAGCATCTGCTCGCCCACGGTAAAAGGCGTGACCAAGCCGCCGGAACCATCCGGCTTGGCCACGACAAAACTGCCATCGGCCGCAACTTCCACCACTGGGAAGCCAATGTGTTCATAGTCCGGCACGCTTTCCCAATCGGTGAAGTTGCCGCCGCTGCACTGCGCGCCGCACTCGATGATATGCCCGGCCAGCGCCGCCTGTGCCAGGTGGTCGTAGTCGCTCCAGGCCCAGTTGAACTCATGCACCAGTGCAGCGCTGACCACCGCGCTGTCGACCACGCGCCCAGTGATGACGATATCGGCGCCGAGCTTCAGCGCCTCGACTATCCCTGGTGCACCGAGGTAGGCGTTGACCGAGACGCAGAAGGACGGCAAAGCAGCGCCTGTGAACATCTCCACGGTGCCGGCTTTGGCCAGCTCAGCCAGCTTGGGTTGCAGGTTGTCGCCATGCAGCACGGCAATCTTCAGGTTCACCCCGGCCTGCTCGCAGGCCGCTGCCAAGGCAGCAGCGCAGGCACTGGGGTTGACCCCGCCGGCATTGCTGATCACGCGGATGTTCTTCGCGGCGATATCGGCCAGCAGCGGCGCGAGGGTTTCCACAAAATCGGTGGCGTAGCCGGCGTCAGGTTTCTTCATCCGTGCGCCGGCCATAATCGACATGGTCACTTCGGCCAGATAGTCGAATACCAGGTAATCCAGTTCGGTGCCCTGAACCAGCTGGGCGGCGGCGGTGCTGGTGTCGCCCCAGAAGGCGGAAGCGCAGCCGATGCGTACGGTTTTAGTCATTGATATAGGTCCGCAACACATAAATAAGGTGACTTGAAGGCTACCAAGCAAGCGCTTGGTTGAAAAGCCCTGGTGCGAATCTTTCTAACCTAAAGTGTGGCCAAGCGCTTGCTTGGGTGGCTGGCGCAGCATAAATTTCACCAATAACGACAAGCACTTGGGAAAACGCGCAGGGCAGAGTGCTCAAGGCGTAGAGCTCAAGACGATAAGAGTTGGAGAGTATTAAGCGTGGATGATCAACAAGCGCAGGCGGTGATGCAGCAACTGGTAGCCAGTGGGCAGATCACCGATCCGGACAGCGCACGCGGCAAACTGCTGCAAACCGCAGCGCACCTGTTTCGCAGCAAGGGTTATGAGCGCACTACGGTGCGTGACCTGGCCAGCGCCGTAGGCATTCAGTCCGGCAGCATCTTTCATCACTTCAAGAGTAAGGACGAAATCCTGCGGTCGGTGATGGAGGAGACCATTCGCTACAACACCGCGCTGATGCAGGCTTCTCTGGCCGAGGCCAGCGACTTGCGCGGCCGTGTGCTGGCGCTGATCCGCTGTGAGCTGCAGTCGATCATGGGTGGCACCGGTGAAGCCATGGCGGTGCTGGTGTATGAGTGGCGCTCGCTGTCGGAGCCGGGCCAAGCGTTTATCCTTGAGCTGCGCGACAATTACGAACAGCTCTGGCTGCAGGTGCTGGGCGAGGCCAAGGCTGCCGGTTATTTCAAGGCCGACCCGTTTATTCTGCGCCGCCTGCTGACTGGCGCACTAAGCTGGACCACTACCTGGTTCCGTCCGGAAGGGCCGATGACCCTCGATCAGCTGGCTGAAGAGGCGCTGTCGCTGGTGATCAAGGAAGCTTGAGGAAATTCAGCTACGCTAAGGTGGCGCGTTGATAGTATTTTGGCGTCAATGGATTGTTAATGGTTCCGGTCACGGAAGAAGTCCCTGCATTTTGTTGTGAGGTTCGCCGTTTGGCCATGCTGCTACGAGGTCTGTTGCTCGCGTTAATGCTTTGTGCAGTGTGCGTTACGCAAGCTGCAGAAGCCGTGCGAGTGGGGGCCTATCATTTCCCGCCCTATGTGATTAAACCGGAAAGTGAGCGCCCAACAGGCCTGCTGCCGGAGCTATTGCAGGCGCTCAATCAATTGCAAAGCGATTACCGTTTTACCCTAGTCGCGACCTCGACCATGCGCCGTTATCGCGACTTGCAGAGTGGCCGCTTTGATCTGATCCTGTTCGAGTCACCGGCCTGGGGGTGGCAGGACACCGAGCATACCGCGCTGGATTTGCATATCGAAGATGCTGAAGTCTATGTTGCACGTCAGCAGCCAGGGCGTGATGAACGCTATTTTGATGAGCTCAAGGGCAAGCGTATGGCCCTTTACAGTGGCTATCACTACGGCTTTGCCGGGTTCAGTTCGGATAAGCAGTTTCTCGCCGATGAATTCGATGCGGTGTTGACGTATTCCCACGACAGTAACCTGATTATGTTGCTGCGCGACCGGGCGGATGTGGCGGTGGTTACGCGTTCTTATCTTCGCGCCTATCAACAGCGTCACCCGGAGCAGAGCAGTGCCTTGCTGGTGTCCCAGCGGGTTGATCAGGTCTACCAGCACCAGGCGTTATTCCGCCCTGAGTCAGTGATGCAACCGCAAGCCTTTGCCGAGTTGCTCAAGCAGCTTAACCGTGACAAGCAGCTGGACAAACTATTGGGGCGTTATCACTTGCACGATGCATCCGTGCTGATAAATCACTGAAAAATGCACTGTTCGGTCAGATTTGCCTGATGTAGGCTGCGACTATCTGGAAAAAGGGAAGCTGGCGTCGAATGGGGCTCTTCAGGCATGGGGTAAGCAGGCTTTTTGGTGCGGGGCTGGTGTTGCTACTGGCCATGCCGCTTATGGCAGCGCAGGAAGTGCGTGTGGCCGCTGTAGATTTTCCACCCTATGTGTTTAAAGCCGAGCAATCCCATGCCACCGGGTTACTTGACGAGTTGGTCGCCGCGCTGAATCAAGCCCAGGCTGACTTTCGCTTTGTTTTGGTGCCGACCGCGGTTAAGCGCCGCTTCCGTGACTTTGAGCACCAACGCATTGATTTGGCTGTCTTCGAAAACCCGGATTGGGGTTGGCGGAATGTTCAGCACGTTGCGTTGGATATGCACCTGGAAGACTCTGAAGTGTTTGTTGCCCGCGCTGAGCCGGGCCGTGATCAACGCTATTTTGATTCGTTCGAAGGTAAGCGCTTAGCCCTCTACCATGGTTATCACTATGCCTTTGCTAATTTCAATTCCTCCCCGGAATACCTGAGCACGACGTTCAACGCCACCCTGACCCATTCCCATGACAGCAATCTGCTGATGGTGCTGCATCAGCGGGCTGAAATTGCCTTGGTTACGCGCTCCTATATTGGCGTCTTTCTCGAACGCAATCGTCAATACGCAGGGCAACTGCTGATATCCGAACGCGTCGACCAGCGTTATCGCCATCATGTGTTGTTGCATCCGCAGGCGCCGATCACGCCTGATCAATTTATGGTGTTGTATGAAGCGCTGCGTGATAGTGGCCAACTGAAGAGTATTTTCAGCCGCTATCAGGTCGCGGTCATCCCGCGCGTAACGGATAGCTCAGTAGCAGCAGGTGCAACAGATTGACCGCACCATGCAGGGCGATGGCTAGGCTGATCCGCCCGCTGAAGTGATAAATCAGTCCGTAACCCAGGCCCGCGATGCCGGCAACCACTGCAAACAGTGGACTGAACGGCAGATGCACGGCGGCGAACAGCAGCGCCGTCAGACCAATCCCCATCCAGGCGCCGAGCCAGTTGACCAGACTGTTTTGCAGTAAGCCGCGAAACAGTAACTCCTCGGCCAGTACGGCCACCCCCAGATTGACCGCTAGCCACAGCCATAGCTCGGCTGGCCATTTTGGTTGCCAGCCAACCAGGCCCAGCGCCAATGCCAGCAGTGGCACGACCAACAGGGTTGCTGCCGCCGTTCGCCAGATGCTCGCTGACAGCGGTTTGCTTGGTTGTTTTTGCCCCAGCCACCAGGCCAGCAAAGTAACGCCGACCAGCAGTTTGTCCCAAGACAGCCGCAGGGCATAAGGTGGGGCATCAATACTGAGTTGGCGCGGCGGCCACAGGGGAGTGGCGCTAAAGCCTGGAACCAAATGGGCGGCGAAGACAATACAGGCCAGCAGGCTTAGTAATGTCCATAACGCGTTGGGCAGGTGTTTGTCGGCATACAGCAGTAATGTGCATAGCATGACCCCGGCCGCCAGCCCCGGTAGCTGGATATAACCCAAGGCCAAACCGCCGGCCAAGCACAGGGCGGGCAGCAGCAGGCGTAGATGCAATGGCATGGCACATCCTTGTCGTTCGCGGTTAAGGCTCGCCGGCGTCCTTGGCCTTCTGTTCCAGCTCACGCTGGCGGATCTTTGCCAATTGCTCTTCGCTCAGTGGCAGAGGTTTTGCGGTGCGCAGCAGTACCATCAGGCCGCCAATGATGGAGCCCAGCACCAGAAGCATCAGCAGCCAGATATACCAGGTCATGATGGTTCCTCCATGTGGGAAGTGGTCACCATAACCTGTCGGTGGTCTGCCAGACCAGTCATCGACCAGGGCCTAGCGGCGTACCTGCTTGAGGGTTTCGGCGATCAGGAAGGCCAGCTCCAGCGACTGATCGGCGTTCATCCGTGGGTCGCAGTGGGTGTGGTAGCGGTCTGAAAGGCCGTCTTCGGTGATCGGTCGCGCGCCGCCGATGCATTCGGTGACGTTCTGCCCGGTCATCTCGATATGGATGCCGCCAGCGTAGCTGCCCTCGGCCTGATGCACGGCGAAGAATTGCTTCACCTCGGCCAGGATCTGCGCAAAGTCGCGGGTCTTGTAGCCGCTTGAGGCCTTGATGGTGTTGCCGTGCATCGGATCGGAACTCCACAGCACCTGGCGACCTTCACGCTGCACAGTCTGGATCAGACGCGGCAGGCCGGCTTCGACCTTGTCGGCGCCCATACGTACGATCAGATTGAGGCGGCCGGGATCGTTGTCCGGGTTGAGGATATCGATCAGGCGGATCAGGTCTTCGCTGTCCATACTCGGGCCGACTTTCACCCCAATCGGGTTGCCAACGCCGCGCAGAAATTCGACATGCGCGCCGTCCAGCTGGCGGGTGCGATCGCCGATCCACAGCATATGCGCCGAGCAGTCGTACCAGCCGCCGGTGAGACTGTCCTTGCGCACAAAGGCCTGTTCGTAATTCAGCAACAGTGCCTCGTGGGCGGTGAAGAAGCTGGTTTCACGCACTTGCGCCGCACCGTCCATGCCACAGGCGCGCATAAAGGCCAGGGTTTCGTCGATGCGTCCAGCCAGTGCGTTGTACTTCTCACCGAGGTCGGAGTTGGCGATAAAGTCGAGGTTCCACTGATGCACCTGATGCAGGTCGGCAAAGCCGCCCTGGGCAAAAGCGCGCAGCAGGTTCAGCGAGGCGGTGGACTGGTGGTAGGCCTGCAGCAGGCGCTCCGGGTCCGGTACACGGCTTTTCTCGTCAAAACCGATGCCGTTGACGATATCGCCACGGTAGGCGGGCAGTGTTACGCCGTCGATGGTTTCATCATTGGCCGAACGTGGCTTGGCGAACTGGCCAGCCATGCGCCCGACTTTGACCACCGGGCATCCGGCGGCGAAGGTCATGACGATGGCCATCTGCAGCAGCACCTTGAAGGTGTCGCGGATTTTTGCTGCGCTGAACTCGGCAAAACTCTCGGCGCAATCGCCACCCTGCAGAAGAAACGCACGACCCTGAGTGACCTCGGCAAACTGGCGGCGCAGTTCGCGGGCTTCACCAGCAAACACCAGCGGTGGATAACCGGCCAGGGTCTGTTCGACCTGGGTCAGTTGCGCGGCGTTCGGGTACTGCGGTTGTTGCTGGATCGGTTTGGCTCTCCAGCTTTCAGGGCTCCAGGGTTGCGACATTGCGGCTCTCGGCTTAAGTCAATTTAGGCGGACGGGCATGGTAACCGATAAGCCATCGCCGGCAAGCCGATAGGCGCGATAGAGCCGCTGCATGGTGACGTGCGGCTCAGGCTGTGACAGGCCTGAAGCCACTTGCGGTTACTGTGCGTGGCAATACGTCACGCCCAGGAAGAAAGCGGCCAAAGCCTGGCTGCTTGCCCAGAGCCTCAGGGAACTCGCTGCCATGGCGGTAGGCAATACGGCCGTTGATCAGCGTCGCATCCACCGCTTCATCATTGCGTTTGACCACCCGCTCCAGGCCAAGCACTTCCATCGGCGCTTCATGGATGTCGTCCAGCTCATCGGTCAACCCGGCCGGGTTGATGATGGCCACATCCGCTCGATCGCCGACGCGGATATAGCCAGCGTCCACCCCAATAAAATCCGCCAGTTCACCGCTCAGGCGATGGATAGCGCGGCCGGTGTCCATAAACGGCGTGCCGGCCAGTTCGGCATCGCGCACGTATTTGAGAAAACGCAGCGGGAAGTTGTACTGGGCAATGGAGCGCAGGTGCGCGCCAGAGTCGGCAAAGCCCGGCTGAGTCCAGTGGCTGGACAGCAGTTTGTGCATCACCGGCAGGCGCTGGTTGCCGTAGCAGGTGGTCCACTTGAGGTCTTCGCGATACTGGCAAGCCAGTTCGAAGTAGGCGTCCACCGGGTCCAGGCCACGGGTGTCACCGAGCTGTTTGAAGTTTTTGCCGACCAGGCTGGCGTCCGGGCATTCGGTGACCCAGCAATCGGAGAAATCGCGGTGCCACAAACCTTTGGTCAGCACGGCTTTGACCTGCTTTTTGAACAGCGCGCGGAACTCGGGTTCCAGCACCTTGCTGTAGAGCTCGTCCGGGTCTTTGATGTTGCGCAGAATCTCGCCGGCGCCGAACTCTTCGAAGGCATTTACGTTGAGGCCTTCAAGGCGCAGGGTGAACGGCGCTGGCAGGGTTTGCCAGCGGAAGTGGCCACGCAGCACGCGGTTGGCCAGCCAGCCGGAAAGGCGGGTAAAGCGATGCAGCAACGGCTGCGACTTGAGGTCCAGGGCGGTGAGCATCGAGCACTTCAGCGGTTTGCGGAACCAGCCGTGGGCTTGATAGAGGAAGGCGAACACGTTGACCTTGGTCACTGCATTCGGCGCGCCCTGCATCACTGCGCCACGCCGCCGGAGGATGGCGAACAGGCGCGAGAATTCCTTCCAGCTGGCGAAGGTCGACGGCAACGGGCTGGACCAGGCGCGGTCGCCGTCCATTTTGTCCAGGCGCGTGGTCATGACCGAAAGGCCGATGCAACCGGCGTCCAGCGCTTCTTCCAGCAGTTGCTCCATGCGCTGCAATTCGGCCTCGATCGGGGTGATCTCAGAGGTGGCGCGTTCCAGGCCCATGACCGCTACGCGCAGCTCGGAATGACCCAGGAACGAGCTGACATTCGGCCCCAGGTCGTGCTGGTCGTAGAAGGCGCGGTAACCGGCGGCGTCGCGCCAGGTTTTCTTCTCTTCAAGGATTGGCAGCACGTATTCACGCGGCACCGCTTCGACGCGGGTGAACAGATCCGAGCAGTCCATGGCATCGGCCAGCACCATGCTGATCGAGCAGGAGCCGATGGTCACGCTGGTGACGCCGTGGCGCACCGACTCTTTCAGCGCCGGCGCGGCGATCACTTCGGCGTCGTAGTGCGAGTGGATTTCCAGAAAGCCCGGCGTCACCCACTTGCCGGCAGCATCCAGAACCTCAGGGCAGCCGCTTTCATCCAGCGGGCTGAAACTGAGCACGTCGATACGACCATCCTTGATGCCGACATGGCGCACTTGCCCAGGCTGGTCACTGCCGTCGAAATACAGGCCGTTCTTGATGATGACGTCATAGCTCATAACAAACTCCAAGGCGCTGTAGGCCGCTGAAAAACTACCTGCGTTGCCATCGCGGCGTTAAAAACAGGCTCAAAGTGCTCATTTACAACTCGTAAACTCCGCCTTTTCGCCTGTTTTTGCCTTGCGCTGGCGGCCTCGCTAACGTTTTTCAACGGACTACAAACAGCAAACCGCCGGTGACCAGCAGCAACAGGTAAATGGCGATGCGGAAATGTTGTTCATTGAAGCGCTGGTGCAGGCGCTCACCGAGCCATACGCCGACCAACAGCAGCGGCGCGTAACACGCCACTTGCGGTAACGCTGGCAGCAGGCGACCGTCGAGCAGGAAGGCGATGGTCAGCAGGCTGTTGAGGGTGAACCAGACCGTGACCAGAGTGGCGCGCAGGCGCGCTTTATCCAGCGCCGTACCGGCCAGGGCGAACACCAGCAAGGGGCCGCCGGAGGCGAACAGGCCGTGGCTGATTCCGGCACACAGGCTGATCAACCGGCTGAGCCATAGCGGGCGCAAATGGGCAGCGCTGTTGTGACGCAGACGCCACAGTTCGCGGGCGGCGAACCACAGCACCAGTGCGCCAAACAGGCGCTTGGCCAGGGCCGCATCGAGATAGGGCAGCAAGGCGTAGCCAAGCAGGGTGCCAATCACCATGCCGGGCAAAATCATGCCCAGCAGCAGGCGGCGGTCGATTATCTGCCGATGACGCCAGGCCAGGTAGCCGGTCATGCAGATGTTCAGCGGCACCAGAATTGGCAGCAGCACCTCAATCGGCAGCAGCAGGGCGCCCAGTGATAAGGCGATGACGATGCTGCCGAAACCGGTGATGGCTTCCAGGGTGTACGCCAGCAGAATGAAACAGCCGAGGGCCAGCCAGATAATCTCCATCAATCCATCTCCGCGGCGAAACGCGCACTCATCTTGCGGTAGTAAGTGGACGGCGCGATGCGCCAGAGCAGGCTGGCCAACCAGCTGCCGCGGTCCGGGAATAAGCGTTCATAGCCACGCGCCTGGGCCTGAATAATCTGCGCGGCCATCCAGTCGGCGCCGCGAATATTGCCGATGGTGGAGCGCCCGTGTTGGGCCGGCTGGCCGTTGCCGCCGAGGGCGTTCTGGTCGATCGGTGTATCAAGAAAGCTCGGATAGACCAGCAATGTGCGAATGCCATCACGGGCGACTTCGGCGCGCAGTACTTCAAAAAATTGGCCAAGGGCGCTTTTTGCCGCGCAATAACCGGCGCGGCCGAGCACTGGCATCCAGCCGGCCATGGAGCCGATGGCGATAATCTGGCCGCCACTTTTACGCAGCAGCGGCAAGGCGCGGAGGGTCATCTCGACGGGGGCCTGGTAATCCACTGCCATAACTTTGCGAAACACTGCCGGGTCGGTTTGCGTGGTGGGCGAACGATGGGTGATGCCGGCGTTATTGATCAGTATGTCGAGGCCGCCGAAACGCTCAGTGCAGGCCTGTAGCAACTGCTGGTGCAGGGCAGGGTCGGTGATATCGCCGGCCATGCCCATTACGCGCTCCTCGCCCAGATCGGCAACCCGGGTGGCCAGCCCTGCGGCGTTGATATCGGTGAGTAGCAGGTTGCAGCCGCGCACGTGATAGGCGCGTGCAAGCTCCCAGCCGAGGCCGCTGGCGGCCCCGGTAATCAAGACGGTGTGCATTATTTTTCTCCGATTGGCGCCAGGGGCAGCGCTTCTTCTGCCAGCGGCCGACGTGACCAGTAGGTGGCCAGCGCCATACCTGATACCAAGTGCCATGTGCCCCAGAACGCTGCGATCAGCAGCATGCCGGTCACCTGCGGGAAGAAGGTAAAGATGATCACCAGGCCCAGGGCCGAGTTCTGGATGCCCACCTCTAGGGTGATAGCGCGGCGCTCGGCGTCTGGCAGGCCGCTCAATCGCGCACTGAGGTAACCGATGCTCAGCGCCAAGCCGTTATGGGCGACCACCAGCCAGAAGAACAGATGGAAGTGGGAGAGGAACTGGTCGAAATTCTTGCCGAAGGCGAGGCCTACGAAACCCAGCATCACCGCCAGGGCGAATACGCGTAGAGGCTTCTCCACCTTGCGCGACAGGCCTGGGAAGCGGCGGCCGATAAACATGCCTAACGCCAGCGGCACGCCGAGTACCAGAATCACCATGAGTAGCAGACTCAATGGGTCCATGGCGATTTCGGTCAACAGTGGGCGGGTGTAAGGGTTGAGCCAGGCGTATAGGCCGAAGTTGAGCGGGGTCAGCACGCTGGCCGCGAGGCTGGACACGGCGGTCATGCTTACCGAAACGGCCACACTACCGCGCGCCATCCAGGTCATGATGTTGGAGAAACTGCCACCGGGGCAGGCCGCGATCAGGGTCATGCCGAGGGCCAGTTGCGGGTCGATGCGTAAAGCCCAGCAGGCCAGGCAGGTCAGTGCTGGCAGCAATAAAAACTGGGCGAGCATGCCGATGACTGGAGCTTTGGGTGCGCGCAGGATGCGTTTGAAGTCTTCCCCGCGCAGGTCCAGGGAAACCCCGAACATCATGATCGCGACGATGATATTGATCAGCACCAGGCTGCTGGGATCGAACTGGATATGCACCGCTTCCATCAACGACTCCCAGCTGTGTGAGCTTGAGTGCTGCTGGCTGCCGACTGCTTGGGCAAGCCTGCACGCAGAGCCGCGCTGTGCTGCGCGATGCTCTGACGATAGCTGTCTTTGTGCACGTAGTAGGCCATGCGCTCCAGTTGCAAGTAGCGGTAGCCGCCGTCCAGGCGAATGCTCGCCCGTTCGCGTTTGACCTTCTGCAGGTCCTTGGCGGCAGCCGTGCCGGCCTGCAGGCTCTCGATAAACAGCGCCACCAGCTCGGCCTGTTCGTCGCGGCCCTGCCAGCCGAGGCCCGAGGCTTCGACCATGCCCATCATAAACAGGTCGTCGTACTCGGGATGGAACACGTTGAGGTACAGCTGCGGCGCGCCGACTTTATCTGGCCAGTTGAGGTGGGCACGGTCGATAAAGGGGTAGTCGAGCTTGTAGCCGGTGCCTTGCAGGATCAGGTCGTACTCGGCCTGTTCGCCATCGCTAAAGGTCACGAGTTTCTCTTCCACCTTGGCCACATCGCGGCGTGCCCGGATATCGCCATGGCCGAGGTAGTGCAGCACCAGGGAATTCATCACCGGGTGTGATTCGTAGAGTTTGTAATCCGGGTCGGGCAGGCCGTATTGCGATGGCTTGCCGACCAACGCACGTACCAGCAGGCCATCGAGGAATTGTTTGAGCGGGCGCGGCAGCTTGATCGCGCCGCCGAGGGTGTCGGTAGGCCTGCCGAGGGTGAATTTGGGCAGGAAGTAATAGCCGCGGCGTACCGACAGGTCCACCGAGGCTGCGCGGTGCACGGCATCCACGGCAATGTCGCAGGCCGAGTTGCCGCAGCCGAGCACCAGTACGCGCTTGCCTGCAAATACCGCCGCAGAGCGGTATGCGCTGGAGTGCATCAGCTCGCCGCTGAACGTGCCCGGCAGCGGCGGCTGGTTGGGGGTGTGCAGGGTGCCATTGGCCATCAGCACGCCGTCGACCAGCCATTCACGCTGCACGCCATCGCGTTCGCTGATCAGCTTCCAGCCCTTTTCCAGGCGCTGCACCTCAACCACGCGGGTGCTGAATTGATAGTGCGCATACAGCCCGAAGTGTTCGGCATAGTCACGAAAATAACGGCGCATTTCGCTGTGATGCGGATAAGGGGCCACCTCGGTACGCATCGGAAACTCGCTGAACTGGGTGGTGCCCTTGGAGGAAATCAGGTGCGCCGAGTCATACATGGTGCTGTGCGGATTATCGATGTCCCACAGGCCGCCGACATCCGCGTGCAGTTCGAAACCGACAAAGTCGATACCGTGCTTGTGCAGTTGACGTGCTGTACACAGCCCCATAGGGCCGGCACCGATAATGGCGTACATGGCAAACCTCGATAATCGTTTTTATTGTTGTAGCCGCACAGCGCCGAACTCGGCGCTCCCGACTGCGCAAATTATCGCGTGACCAGGGGTAGGTGCCTCAATGACAATTAGCGCCTTTCCCCTGGCCGAAATGGTCGGGGATGTCATGGTGGAGTGTGCTGGATGCCAGGTTTACCTCCGGTCGGTCAGATGCCGGATCCGCTATTGATCGCCGAAGTGCACGATGCCTTCGGAGTGATCCAGGTGGTCGAAATGGGCGCTTACCGTTTTCTTGAGTTTGGCGAGTCGATTGAGCAGAGCTGCGTCTATATGCCGGACCCCAGTTGGCTGGAGTACGACTACACCCGCGCCATGCTGCTCGGCGCGTTGTGCCATGAGCACCCGGAAAGCGCGCTGTTTCTCGGCCTTGGCGCCGGCAACCTGACCCAGGCCTGCCTGCGGTTTCTGCCGTTGGAAGATGTTGAGGTGATCGAGCTGCGCGCCGATGTGCCGCGCTTGGCCATGGAGCATATGGGCCTGGTCGATGACCCGCGCCTGACCATCCGCATCGGCGATGCCCTGGAATTGCTGGAAAGCGCGGAAAAGACTGACCTGCTGTTTGTCGACCTGTACACCGACCATGGCCCGGCGACTGGGCATCTGGCCTGGCGCTTTCTGGAAAACTGCCAGAAGCAGCTCAACCCCGGCGGCTGGCTGATCATCAATCAATGGGCCGGTAATGACGGCAAACCACTCGGAGCACCGCTGTTGCGCGGTCTCTATCATCGGCATTATTGGGAGTGCCCGGTGAAGGAGGGCAATGTGGTGCTGCTGGTACCGGCGGATCTGGAACAGGAAATCGACTTTGCCGAACTGCGCCGCCGCAATGAGCTGCTGGCACCGCAGTTCGGCTATTCCCTGGAGTCGCTGATTAAAGCGGTGCGTCCGGCGACTTGAGAGCCTGTTTACGGTCTGCTGCGCGTCGGCCCTGCGGCGTTAAAAACAGGCTCGGCAAGTCGCTTGCGGCTAACGCGCTTTAGCGCGGCCCGAAGGGCGAGCGAAGCGAGTAATGCTCATTTACAGCTCGTAAACTCCGCTTGATTCGCTGCGCTCACCCTACGGGCCAGCCGTTGGCTGTTACTTCGCTGCGCTACGTTTTTCGCCTGCTTTGACCAGCCGGAGGCTGTTACTAACGTAGCGCCTTGCATGGCCCTAGCTCGCTATACCGTAAACCAGGTTCTGAACAGCACGTCGGATAACCACATTCAGCGTCCTTTAAAGTCGCCCGGCCGGCGTTCCAGCATGGCTTTGACACCTTCCTGAGCGTCTGCACTGGCCATCAGTCTTGTCACGGTCGGATGCAGGCTGGCGGCGGCTGCAGCCGGGCCTTCGAGCACAGCCTGGCGCGCTGAGGCCAGGGTGGCCTGTACGCCCAGTGGCGCCTGCGCGGCAATGCGCTCGGCGAGCCACAGTGCCTTGGGCAGCAGCTCTTCGCTGGCGACAACCTCCTGGATAAAGCCCAAACGATAGGCTTCGTGAGCATCGAACTCATCGCCAGTCAGCAGCCAGCGCATGGCGTTGCCCCAGCCGGCGGTCTGATGCATGCGTAAGGTAGCGCCGCCGAAGGGGAAGATCCCGCGCTGCACTTCCATCTGGGCGAAGCGTGTATTACTGGCGCACAGGTTGATATCCGAGGCCAGCATCAGCTCGATGCCGATGGTGTAGCAGTAGCCTTGCGCGGCAACGATCACCGGTTTGCTCACGCGCGGCCCGCCGAATACGCCCCAGGGGTCGCAGCCGCCTTCAGGAATCTTCCAGCCGGCGGCAAACTGCGCTGCCACATTGGCCAGGTCCAGTCCGGCGGTGAAGTGCTCGCCATGAGCAAACACCAGCGCCACCCGCGCTTCGCTGTCGCGCTCGAACTCGCCGTAGGCCAGGCACATGTCGTCGAGCATGGGCATATCGAAGGCGTTGCGTTTGCTCGCTCGGTCCAGGCCGATCAACATGATCTGGCCGCGTTTTTCACGGCTGACGCGGCCGCTGGTGCTTTGGGTCATGGCGGGGAGTCCTTGTGCGCAGGTTAGTGAGCTGGGGTGTGAAGCTGTTACAGCATGGCAGTTGCAGGCTATCAGAGGATGACCATCCGGCGTGCTATATGCTCTATTTCAGGAAAAACCAGTACATTTGGCCAGGTTTTCCGGTATAGTGCGCGCCGGTCAATTCTTGGCCACGTTCAGGTAGTACAACTCGCCCGAAGGTTTACTTTGGCAGTTAGTCCGTCTTGCGGACTATCCTTGACGATTCATTTATCACACGTTTTCGCAAATCCCCGCCGACATGGCTGCCAGGGTGACTCTCGGGTCTTACACGGCATGCGCAGCTTTGGAACATGGGTCTTTGCGGATGCACTAGAGGCAGACCCATGACCCAGGAAATCGGCGGCTTCGCCGCTCTCGATCTACATCCCAATGTTCTTGCTGCTGTTATTGCCACTGGCTATGAAGAGCCTTCGGCTATTCAGATTCAAGCGATCCCAGTAATTCTCGCTGGCCACGACATGATCGGCCAGGCACAGACCGGTACCGGTAAAACCGCTGCCTTCGCCCTGCCAATCCTCAGCCGTATAGACCCGGCCAAGCGTCAGCCGCAAGCGCTGATTCTGGCGCCGACCCGTGAGCTGGCGCTGCAGGTTGCTACCGCGTTTGAAACTTACTCCAAGCAAATGCCAGGTGTGAGTGTTATCGCCGTTTACGGCGGCGCGCCGATGGGCCCACAGCTCAAGGCCATCCGCAACGGCGCACAGATTGTTGTGGCCACCCCAGGTCGTCTGGTTGACCACCTGCGTCGCGATGAGAAAGTCCTGTCGACTATTCAACACCTGGTCCTCGACGAAGCCGACGAAATGCTCAAACTGGGCTTTATGGATGACCTTGAAGTCATCTTCAAAGCCATGCCGGAAAGCCGTCAGAGCGTGTTGTTCTCTGCCACTCTGCCGCACTCGATCCGCGCAATCGCTGAAAAACACCTGCGTGATCCCAAGCACGTCAAAATTGAAACCAAGACCCAGACCGTAACTGCCATCGAGCAGGTGCATCTGATGGTTCACGCCGACCAGAAGCACGCCGCTGTACTGCGTCTGCTGGAAGTCGAAGAGTTCGACGCACTGATCGGTTTCGTACGTACCAAACAAGCCACCTTGGATCTGGCCGCTGCGCTGGAAGCCAAGGGTTACAAGGCTGCCGCACTGAACGGCGACATCGCGCAGAACCAGCGTGAGCGCGTGATCGACTCGCTGAAAGATGGCCGTCTGGACATCGTTATCGCCACCGACGTTGCCGCTCGCGGCCTCGACGTACCGCGTATCACCCACGTAATGAACGTGGACATGCCGTACGACCCGGAATCCTACGTCCACCGTATCGGCCGTACTGGCCGTGCCGGCCGTGCCGGTCGTGCCCTGCTGTTGGTGACGCCGCGTGAGCGTCGCATGCTGCAAGTGATTGAGCGTGTAACCGGGCAGAAAGTCGGTGAGGTCAAGCTGCCAGACGCCCAGCAAGTGCTGGACGCCCGCATCAAGAAGCTCACCAACAGTTTGGCGCCGCTGGTTGCCGATGCCGAAGCCAGCCACGGTGAGCTGTTGGATCGTCTGACTGCCGACATCGGTTGCAGCCCGCGCGCCCTGGCCGCAGCGCTGCTGCGCAAGGCCACCAATGGCCAAGCGCTGACTCTGGCTGAAGTTCAGCGTGATCAGCCGCTGGTGCCAAACAGCAGTGGCCCGCGTGAGCGTAGCGATCGTGGTGATCGTCCTGAGCGTCCTGATCGCGAAGGCAGCCGTGAGCGTCGTGCGCCAGTGCCATTGGCCGAAGGCCGTGCCCGTTGCCGTACCGCCCTGGGTGCTCGTGATGGTATCGCCGCGAAGAACCTGCTCGGCGCGATCCTCAACGAAGGCGGCCTGGTCCGTGAAGCCATCGGCCGTATCCAGGTGCGCGAGAGCTTCAGCTTGGTCGAGCTGCCGGAAGAAGGTCTCGAGCGCTTGCTGACCAAGCTAAAAGACACCCGCGTCGGTGGCAAGCCGCTGAAGCTGCGTCGTTATCGCGAAGATTGATGCTTCGCTGAATAAAAAAGCCCCGCCTAGTGCGGGGCTTTTTTATGTGTTGAAGTTTTTCGGTGCCGCGCTGAGCTCACCTGTTGGATTGTACGTGGGCCATGTAAGCGGACTTGTCCGCGATAAAGGCTGAAAGAGCGACTCAGCTGAAACTGTAGATATCCATCCCCAGCGCACCTTCGGTAAAGCCGCTGTGTTCCACCTTGAACTGTCCACCTGCGCCGCGGGCGAAGAATAGCGGCAGCAGGTGTTCGTCTGTGGGGTGGCTGCGTACGGCATGGGGCGCTTGGTGGCGATAGTCGTGCAGAGCCGCCTGGTCGTATGCGCTCAGCCGGTCCACCATCCAGTCGCGAAAGGCCTGGGCCCAGGGCGCGATGCAGTCTGGGCCCGCCCGCCAGTCCAGCTCGCTGAGGTTATGGGTGATGCTACCTGAGCCAATCAGCAGCACGCCTTGTGTGCGCAAGCTGGCCAGGGCCTTGCCAACCTGATGTTGCAAGGCTGGGCCCTGCTGGCTGGGCAGTGAGACCTGCACCACGGGAATATTTGCTTGTGGGTACATCAGCGACAGCGGTACCCAGGCACCGTGATCCAGCGGTCGCTCCGCATCGAGCTGGGCT
This sequence comes from Pseudomonas sp. EA_35y_Pfl2_R5, assembly GCF_963970805.1. NCBI lineage: Bacteria > Pseudomonadati > Pseudomonadota > Gammaproteobacteria > Pseudomonadales > Pseudomonadaceae > Pseudomonas > Pseudomonas sp. EA_35y_Pfl2_R5. The sequence goes on from NZ_CAXAOW010000019.1 coordinate 31,893, forward strand.
GGCAGGTTGGCTGCGGCCAGCAGTTGGATTATCTCCGCCGCCAGCGTTGGGTTACCGGGCGCCGGGTATTGGACTTGATAGAGCTCGGCAGGAAAGCCGCCAAAGTCATGCCATGTGCGCGGCTGCGCCGCGCCGCCGACCCGCAGTTCGCGGCTTTCCCAATGCGCCGAAACCACCACAATCGCACGCGGCTCAGGCAGTTGGCTGGCCAGGCGGGCGAGGGCAGGACCACTGGCGCCGGGTTGTAGGGCCAGCATGGGGGAGCCGTGGGAGATAAACAGGCTAGGCAGTGGCATGGCAGACTCCTGATGGGTTGCTTGCATCTTCTATCAGCCAATCTGTGTATAAAAGTGCAAAAACTGAGGTGTTTTGATCGCTTTAATAGATGTTTTTGTGCAGGTGGAATCCCTTGGCCTTATTGGCTGTGTTGCGGCACGATCCTCAGCTGAATCTTTACAGGAGCATTTATGCACGCAGAATTCTGGCAGGCGCGTTGGGCGCGCAGTGAAATCGGCTTTCATCTGCCTGAGGTCAATCCATATCTACAGCAGTACTGGCCTGCGCTGGGTTTGCCGATTGGCGCGCGGGTGCTGGTACCTCTGTGTGGCAAGAGCCTGGACCTGGCCTGGTTGGCGGCGCAGGGCTACCAAGTGACCGGTGTTGAGCTGGCGCAGTGTGCGGTGGAGGATTTCTTCGCTGAGCACGGATTGCAGCCGGTGGTCAGTGAGGTCGGTGCTTTCAGGCTATATCAGGCTGGTGTTGTGCAAATCTACTGCGGTGATGTCTTTGCCCTGACGGCGCAACAGCTTGCCGGCTGCACTGCGCTGTACGACCGCGCTGCACTGATTGCATTGCCGCCAGAGATGCGCGCTCGTTATGTGGCTCATTTGACGCGGATTCTGCCTAGCGGCAGCCAGGGGTTGTTGGTGAGCCTGGACTATGATCAGGCGCAAATGGACGGCCCGCCCTTCGCCGTTGCAGGCGAAGAGGTGCAGCGCTTGTTTACGCCCGCTTGGCATTTAGAGGTGCTGGCGTGCGGTGATGTATTGGGCGACAACTGGAAGTTTCTCAAGCGCGGCCTTGAGCGCCTGGATGAGCGGGTCTATCAGCTGCGTAAAGGCTGAAACACTGTCACAAAAAAGGGCGACTCAGAGTCGCCCTTTTAGCTTTGGCTATTTAGCCGCGCTGACGTAGGGCTTCGATACGCACTTCCAGTGGTGGGTGAGTCATCAGCAGGCCAGCCAGGCCACCTTTCAGGCCGCCGTTAATGCCGAAGGCGGTCAGGCTGTTGGGCATGGTAACGGGCACTTCCTGTTCGGCACGCAGGCGCTGTAGGGCGGCGATCATCGCACCAGTGCCGGCCAGGCGGGCGCCGGCTTCGTCGGCCTTAAATTCGCGCTTACGCGAGAACCACATAACGATGATGCTGGCCAGTATCCCTAGAACAAGCTCGGCGAAGATGGTCGCGACGAAGTAGCCGATGCCCGGGCCGCCTTCGTTTTTCAGGATGGCCTTGTCAACGAAGTTGCCGAAGATCCGCGCGAAGAACATCACGAAGGTGTTCACCACGCCCTGGATCAGCGCCAGGGTGACCATGTCGCCGTTGGCCACGTGGCCGATTTCATGGGCCAGCACGGCGCGTACTTCATTGGGCGAGAAACGCTCCAGCAGGCCCTGGCTGACCGCAACCAATGCATCATTCTTGTTCCAGCCGGTGGCGAAGGCGTTGGACTCATACGCCGGGAAGATACCCACTTCCGGCATCTTGATACCGGCTTCGCGGGACAGTTCTTCGACGGTCTGCAGCAGCCACTGTTCGTGACGGGTGCGTGGCTGGGTGATGATCTCGGTCTTGGTGCTCATCTTCGCCATCCACTTGGACAGGAACAGCGAAACCAGCGCACCGGCGAAACCGAAAACGGCACAGAAGATCAGCAGGCTGCCATGATTCTGGCCGGTAAAGCGGTCAACCCCGAGCAACTTCAGGGTGATGCTGGCGATGATCAACACCGCAATGTTGGTGGCCAGGAACAGCATAATGCGCATCATGGTGTATTGAGACTCCTCACGGGAAACATCTATCAGGCCGCTGAAAACCCTGTGTTGGCTGCTTCGCCTGGTTTTCAACGGCCACTATTGGTTATGACGGCTATATAAGGGCGCACCCCCAGGCACTTCAACCTGGCGACTATTTCAAACTATGTCGTTTGCGCTGTTCAGGCTGGACTCGAACAGCAGGCGGGTCAGGCGCGCTACGCGTTCGCCATGTCGCTGGCCCAGTGCTTCACGCAGCTGAAAGGCCAGGGTGGCGTGCACGCGTCGCACGCTGGGCGGCAAGGCATCGCCCTCGCGCAGGGCGTGGGGGACGCCGCGAGTCAGGCGCAGAAAGCCTTTTTCGCTGAGTACAGCTTGATCCAGGGCGTCGTAACCGATGGTCGAGTCGAAGCGGATATAGCCTTCCTCGGCCAACCACAGCAGGGCGCCCAGGCAGCTTTGATGGCGCGGAGTGGGCAGGCCGAACTCGTCCGGTTCTTCGCGGCCGATCAGGTCTTCGACATACAGCGCGACTTTGCTGGGGAACGCCTGGTACAGGGTCAGCATGCCGGCGGCGGCATCCTTGTAGAAGTCGTCAATCTGCAAGTCCATCAGAATTTGCCAATCATTGAAGTTGGAAGATAAGGCAGCACACGGCCCAGCAGCGCCCAGGGCCAGCCAGGGACGTATGCACTGACGGCGCGTTTGTCGATGTGTTTGGCGATCAGTGCTGCGCCGCGTTCCACGTTAATCAGGAATGGTCGGCTGGCCATGCTGCTGTTCAGGGGTGTATCGATAAAGCCCGGCAGCAGCAAGGTGGTATCGATGTTCTTGCCTAGCAGTTCAGCGCGGGTGGCTTCCATGTAACTGATCAAGCCAGCCTTGCTTGCCGAGTACGCGGCGGTGTGGGGCAGGCCGCGTTTGCCGGCGACTGAAGCCACTGCGACCAGATGGCCGTGACCTTGCTGGCGAAACAGCGCACAGGCGGCATCCAGGCAGGCAATCGCGCCGATCAGATTGGTTTCCACAGTCAGTCGAGCGCGCTTGAAGTGGCCACCGCCGGCTTTGCCGGTCAAGGCGATACCTGCGTTGGCGATAATCCCGTCCAGCCCGCCCAGGGCATTGGCAGCCAGGCTCACGGCGTCCTGGCACGCGTCGTAGTCGGTCACATCCAGCGGCAGCACCACTACCTTGCGCTGAAAGCGCGCCTGCAGCTCGGCAGCCAGCAGGTGCAGGCTGTCCTCACGGCGCGCGGCCAGCGCCAGGTCATAACCCTTGGCCGCCAACTCGCGAGCCAGGGCGGCACCGATGCCAGAACTGGCACCGGTCAGCAGATAGCGTTTGCCCTGGCTCATGGGTTGCTCCGATTACTGTTGGTAAGTCTTGAGGAAGCTGCCGATGCGGCCGATGGCCATTTCCAGCTCATCCACGCGCGGCAAGGTGACCACGCGGAAGTGATCCGGCCACGGCCAGTTGAAGGCGGTGCCCTGAACGATCAGCAGTTTTTCCGAGAGCAGCAGATCGAGGACGAACTTCTCATCGTTATGGATCGGGCAGACCTTCGGGTCGATCTTCGGGAAGGCATACAGTGCGCCCATTGGTTTGACGCAGCTGACCCCGGGGATGTCGTTGAGCAGCTCCCAGGTGCGGTTACGTTGCTCCAGCAGGCGACCTTGTGGCAACACCAGGTCGTTGATGCTCTGGTAGCCGCCCAGTGCTGTCTGGATCGCATGCTGGCTCGGTACGTTGGCACACAGGCGCATATTGGCGAGGATGTCGATGCCTTCGATATAGCTCTGCGCACGGTGCTTGGGCCCGGAAATCGCCACCCAGCCGGAACGGAAGCCGGCCACGCGGTAGGACTTGGACAGGCCGTTGAAGGTCAGGCAGAGCACGTCTGGCGCCAGGGATGCGGTGCAGATATGCTGAGCTTCGTCGTAGAGAATCTTGTCGTAGATCTCGTCGGAGAACAGCACCAGATTGTGCTGGCGCGCCAGTTCAACGATGTCCATCAGCACTTCTTTGGAATACACCGCGCCGGTGGGGTTGTTCGGATTAATCAGCACCAAGGCCTTGGTGTTAGGGGTGATCTTGGCCTTCATGTCGGCGATATCGGGGAACCAGCCGGCCTGCTCGTCGCACAGGTAATGCACTGGCTTGCCGCCAGACAGGGCTACTGCAGCAGTCCACAGTGGGTAGTCCGGCGCAGGGATCAATACTTCGTCGCCGTTGTTGAGCAGCGCCTGCATGGCCATGACGATCAGCTCAGAGACGCCGTTGCCGAGGTAGATATCCTCGATACCAACGCCTTCTACCTGCTTCTGCTGGTAGTACTGCATCACCGCCTTGCGCGCGCTAAACAGGCCCTTGGAGTCGCTGTAGCCCTGCGCTGTCGGCAGATTGCGAATTACGTCCTGCAAGATTTCCTCAGGTGCTTCGAAACCGAACGGCGCCGGGTTGCCGATATTCAGCTTGAGGATGCGATGGCCTTCCTCTTCCAGGCGCTTGGCGTGCTTGAGTACCGGCCCGCGGATGTCGTAGCAGACGTTGGCAAGCTTGTTCGATTTGCTGAACTGCATGTAAGTGATCCCGAATGGTGGAACGCCGCTGAATTACCCTGCAAAAAGAACTGATCTTGCGCGCCTTGGCAGGTTGTAACGCCGGTGACAGACTGGGGTCGAATGATACGTGGCAGCCCGACCTTGGCAAAGGTACTGGCCGGGCTTTTTTGTGCTCAGCACATCCATGTGCTTCACCCCTTCGGGGCTTGCGCACAAAAACGCTCCCTGCGTTTTTGTGGCGTGCCATCCATCGCTGCGCGACGTTAAAAATCGCTCCCGGCGATTTTTCATGTAGAGGAGACCTGCCTGTGAACAAGCTGGAAAAGCCCCTGGAAGCCTGGCGCGAAGAGCTTTCTGAGGAACAGTTTCATGTATGTCGCCTGGGCGGCACCGAGCGCGCCTTTACTGGCCAGTACCACGACAGCAAGGTGCCGGGTATTTACCACTGCGCATGCTGCCAGGCCGAGCTGTTCGACTCGGATGCCAAGTACGACTCCGGCAGCGGTTGGCCGAGTTACTTCCAGCCGGTCAGCGGCGAAGCCATCACCAGCCTGGATGATTTCAATCACGGCATGCACCGTATCGAAGTCAAATGCGCCAAGTGCGATGCTCACCTGGGGCATGTGTTCCCTGATGGGCCGGCGCCGACGGGGCTGCGTTATTGCATCAACTCAGCATCGCTCAAGCTCATACCTAAGGCCTAAGGCCATTGCATAGGCCTGCATCAGCGGGCCTTATCTTGCTGCAATTAGATTGCATGCAATTTAATTGCTCGCTATTTTACGGGCACTCCCACTTATCAGGATGACCAGCATGAGCAACGCACTCTTCGATATTCCGGTTACCACCATCAAGGGCGAGCAGAAAACTCTGGCCGATTTCGGCGGTAAAGCCGTGCTGGTGGTCAACACCGCGAGCAAGTGCGGCTTCACCCCACAGTACAAGGGCCTGGAAAATGTCTGGCAGCAGTACAAGGACCAAGGTCTGGTGGTGTTGGGCTTCCCTTGCAACCAGTTCGGCAAGCAGGAGCCAGGTGATGAGGGCGCGATCAGCGAGTTCTGCGAGCTGAACTTCGGTGTGAGCTTCCCGCTGTTCAAGAAGGTGGATGTCAATGGCAGCGATGCCCATCCGTTGTTCGTCAACCTGAAGAAGAGTGCGCCAGGCTTGCTTGGCAGCCAGGGCATCAAGTGGAATTTCACCAAGTTTCTGCTGAGTGCCGATGGCCAGGTGATCAAGCGTTTCGCCCCGACCACCAAGCCTGAAGACCTGACTGCCGAGATCGAAGCGCTGCTGAAATGATCCCGGCCAGTCTGCACGTGGATGACGGGCTGCAGCTGGACAACCAACTGTGCTTCAAGCTCTACGCCGCTTCACGGGCGGTGATCCGCGCCTACAAGCCGATGCTCGATCAACTCGGCCTGACCTACCCGCAGTACTTGGCCATGCTGGTGCTGTGGGAGTGGCAGCAACAACCGCCGGCCTTGCCGACGGTCAAGGCGCTGGGTGAGCGCTTGTTGCTCGACTCCGGCACGCTGACCCCACTGCTCAAGCGCCTGGAGCTGCAAGGTTTGTTGCAGCGCAAGCGTTCGGCCAGTGATGAGCGTGAGGTGCATTTGGCGTTGACCGATGCTGGCTGCGCCTTGCGTGAGCAGGTGTTGCCGTTGAAAAACCAGCTGCTCTGCGAGCGAGGGATTGATCTCGATCAGGTTGCCGCGTTGCGCAGCCAGGTGGGTGTGCTGCTCGATCAGTTTATGGTGCTTAACCACTGATCGAGCAGGGCCGCCAGCTCATCCTTGCGAAAGGGCTTGGCCAGGTAGTCATCCATACCCGCGGCGCGGCAGCGCTCGCGTTCATCGGATAACGCGTTGGCTGTCAGGGCAATGATCGGTAGCTCGGCGAATTCGGTTTTCTGGCGAATTCGCCGGGTGGTTTCATAGCCATCCATGACCGGCATATTGCAGTCCATCAGGATCAGGTCGACTGCCTGGGTCTCCAGCAGGTTCAGGGCCTCGCCGCCATGATTGGCCAGCAGTACCTCACAGCCGAGTTTGCCCAGCATGCCCTTGGCTACCAGTTGATTGACCGGGTTGTCTTCCACCAGCAGTACGCGGGCCTGACGATTGCGTTGTGGCTCGTTGTGTTGTTCGGCAGCATGCGTGTCGACCTGGCCGAGGGCGCGGCGCAAGGCCTGCAGCAACGCCTGGCGTGACAGCGGCCGGGCCAGTTGTTCGATAGGCGAGAGTTTTTCCACCTGTTCGCTGCTGAGAAAGTTGCCATAGGCGCTGACCAACAAAATTGGCAGGTTGGATAGCGCGCGCAGCTCATTTAAACGCTGCGGGCAATCGCTAATCAGTAGGTCAGCCTCAAGCGGGCCTAGCGCGGCATCGGCATCCAGGTGCTGATACTGCAGGCCCCAGCTCGGCAGCAGATTTGCCAGTTGTTCGCTGAGCCCGGAGCTGGCCGGGCTCAGCCCGATAATACGTCCGTGCAGCACGGGCAGTTGCTGGGCGCTGGTCTGGCCGGGAAGTGGCAGGTCGACGCAGAAGGTGCTGCCAAAGCCTTCTCTGGTTTCCAGGCTCAATTGGCCGTGCATGGCCTCGCAGAGGCGCCGCGTGAGGGCCAGGCCCAGGCCGGTGCCGCCAAATTGCCGAGTAATACCAACACCAGCCTGGGCAAACGGATGGAAGATCCGCGCCTGGGCATCTTCGGCAATACCGATGCCGGTGTCGCGGACAATAATCCTGACTCCGCTGGCCTGGGCACTGACGCTGATGTCGACGCGGCCAAAACGGGTAAATTTCAAGGCATTGGACAGCAGGTTGCTGACGATCTGCCTGACCCGCGTTGGGTCGCCGAGCAACTGGTTGGGCAGTTGTGGATCGATCAGGCAGGTCAGTTCAACGCCGGGAGCAGCATTCTGCGAGAGCAGGTTGGCGGTGTCTTCGACCATGCTGCCGATGTCGAAGGGAATCTGTTCCAGCTCCAGTTGCCCTGCCTCGAATTTCGACAGATCGAGAATGTCGTTAAGCAGCTCGACCAGCACTTTTCCGGAGTCGTGGGCAATCGACAGCTGCTGGCGTTGTTCGTTATTCAGCGGCCCGTCTAGTGACAGCGCAAGCATGCCCAGTAGACCATTGAGTGGGGTACGAATCTCGTGGCTCATATTAGCTAGGAAGGCCGAGCGCGCCTGGGCCATGTCCAGGGCCGTGCGTTTGGCCTGCTCCAACTCGCGGTTGGAATCGAGCAGGCGGCTATTGGCGGCTTCCAGCTGCTCGGTGCGCGCCGAGACCATGTCCTCCAACTCGGCCAGGTAACGGGTCAGCCGGGCTTCGGCTTGCTGGCGTTGCTCGATTTCGCTGGCGATGCTGCTCAACTGGCGATTGGTCACATCTACCAGTACACCGATCTCGTCACGCTCATGGTTGGGTGGGTAGGGCAGCTTGGTGTTGCTGGGGCTGCTCAGGTTGCGTTCGCTGAGGGCGCGGATAAACCCAGTCAGCGGCTTGGTCAGCATGAAATAGAACATCACCAGCAAAATCAGCGATAACAGCAGGCTGCGGGCGAAACCGGTGAGCAGAGTCAGTAGTGAGCGGCGCAGGAAATGGCTACCAAAGGCATAGGTGTCAACTTCCAGGCTCAGTTTTCCGAGGGCTTCGCTGGGTGAGTGACTGACGAACAGCGCGGTTTCGAAGTATCGGCGTTGGCCGAACATAAAGTCGCTGAGGACCCGGTAGCGGCTTTCCATGGCGGGGCGGCTGACGCTGGCCAAGGTCAGCTGATTGTTGTCGGTGATCTGTGCGCTGATCACTGCCGGTGAACGCAGCAGGCCCAGCACCAGTTCTTGGGCCAGTTCGGCGTCGATGTTATAGGCGATGCGTGCAGCTGGGTTGTGGCTGATCTCCATCAGCGCGTTAATCTCACGGTCGATGGAAGCATCTTCGCTGGCATAATCGATGCCCACTTGCATCAAGCTGAGCGCCGTGCCGAGGATAAAGGCTACCAATACGGTCAGGCCGGCCTGTTTGAATGACAGGCGTTGGGTTAGCGCTATATCCATATGGCCGGTTGTTCCCATGTTGAGTCGCCTGCCAAGCATAGCCCATCTGTTTTGCCGGACGGCAGTGGCAAATGGTTCGAAAACCCGGGAGTGTGTTGTGGATTCGCGTTTAAGTGATTTTTTGTTGCGTGCCGATGCTGTGTTGGCGCGCCTGGAGCCGTTGCTGCCGGTGCAGCGCCCGCTTATCGACTGGCAGCAGAGCCTGGCGGCACGCTGGCAGCGTGATGGTCGCAGCGGTTTTTTGGCGCCGCTGCAGGTCAGTCTGGATGTGAGTCTGCAGGACCTGATCGGGGTGGATCGGCAGCGTGCGCAGTTGGCACGTAATACCCAGCAGTTTATTCGTGGGCTGCCGGCCAACCATGCATTGCTCTGGGGCGCACGCGGTACGGGTAAATCATCGCTGGTGCGGGCGCTGCTGGCCGAGCATGCGGCGGCTGGGCTGCGTCTTATCGAGATTGAGCGTGATCATCTGGCCGACCTGCCGCGCATCGTCGAGCAATTGAGCGATATGCCGCAGCGTTTCGTGCTGTTCTGCGATGACCTGTCATTCGAGGCCGGCGAGGGCGATTACCGCACGCTGAAAACCGTGCTCGATGGCTCCTTGGAGCGCGCGCCGGACAATGTGTTGCTGTATGCCACCTCCAACCGCCGCCATCTGCTGCCGGAAAAGCAGAGCGACAATGAAAATTGGCAACGAGTCGATGGTGAGCTGCACCCCAACGAGGCGGTGGAAGACAAGATCGCGCTGTCTGACCGTTTCGGCCTGTGGCTGTCATTCTATCCCTTCACCCAGGAGCACTTTCTCAACGTGGTCCGCCATTGGGTTCAGGTACACACCGCGCAAGCTGGCTTGGCCTGGCAATGGCACGACGAGCTGGAAAAGGCTGCGATACGCTGGGCCTTGGGGCGCGGTAACCGCAACGGACGTTGCGCCTATCAATTTGCCCGCGACTGGGTGGGCCTGCAATTACTGAGTAAAACTGATGATTGATCTACAACAAAGCGGGCAGGGGCTCGATGGCTACCCATTGTTGATCGCGCAGCTGCAGGCTCTGTTGGCTGGTGAGCGAGACTTTATTGCCAATGCGGCGCAGTTTTCGGCATTTTTGTTCCAGGAACTGAGCGACCTGAACTGGGCAGGTTTCTACCTGGCCCGTGGCGAGGAACTGGTACTCGGGCCGTTCCAGGGCAAGGTGGCGTGCGTGCGAATTCCCTTCGGTCGCGGTGTGTGCGGCGCCGCAGCGGCCACTGGACAGACTCAGCGCGTTGCAGATGTACATGCATTTGCCGGGCATATCGCCTGCGACAGTGCTTCCAATAGCGAACTGGTGGTGCCGCTGTTCAAGGGCGGCCGCTTGCTTGGCGTGCTGGATCTCGACAGCCCGTCATTTGCACGTTTTAGTGCAGTGGATCAGTCAGGTGTCGAGCGATTGGTCGAGGTGTTTGTCGAGCTCACTGACTGTTGAGGTCGCAGATACGCAAGAGCCCGGGTCAGCCGGGCTCTTTGTTTTCTGGTGCTGCCAACTCAGACCTTGGCAGTCATCTTGGCCAGCACTTTTAGCTCACCTGGTAACACGCTCTGCACCGAGTCACGTGCGGTGATTCGCGCATAGTGTGCACTGAGGTTGGGCCAGCGCTGCGCATCCAGCTGTTCTCCGCCATGCTGCATATTGATCAGCTGACAGGCCAGGGCCAGGTCGGCCAGGGTCAGGCTGTCGCCGACCAGGTATTCGGCTGAGCCCAGGGTCTGTTCCAGGTAGTCGAAATGCGCAGGCAGCTTTTCGTGCAGGGCTTTCTGTACGGCAGCCTCATCGCAGCTCTGGCCCATGCTGGGCTTCAGCGCGCGGTTGCGGAACACGCTGAAAGTGCACAGCGGTGCCAGTTCATAGTCGGCGTATTTTTCCAGCCAGCGCACTTGGGCTCGTTGTTCGGCGTTCTGCCCGAGTAGGCTGGGGCGTTCTGGATACTTATCGTCAAGGTACTGGCAAATCACGCTGGAGTCGGCGAGGGTGAAATCACCATCTTTGAAGGCCGGAATGCGCCCCAGCGGGTTCAGCTCGCGGTACCAGGCCGGTTGACCAAACGGTAGGACGATTTCCAGCTGATACTCCAGGCTCTTTTCAGCCATAAACAGGCGAACTTTACGGACGAAGGGTGACAGCGGGGCGCCGTAAACGGTCAGGCTCATGCGTGGTTCTCATCGGCGGGCTACAGCGCGCAAGTCGCGCGCTGGCAGGGTTAGTCGTAGATGTTCTTCTTTTTCCACTCGTCATCGCCGCCGAGAGACTCCAGGCCGGCATCGAGTTCGCTGGGCTGATCGCTGGCGGGTTTGCTGCTTTCCAAAACCATGGCATTGGCGCGTGCCAGCTGCTCTTCGAACTTCTTTAAGGTGTTCTGATAAGGCGCAGGGTCAGGTTGTTTGCGCAGGTATTGCACGCCACGCTCGAAGGCCAGGCGTGCCTGGCCTGGCTGCTTTTGCTGCAGCGCCTGTTGACCAAGGTTGCCGAAGAATTCGATGTGCACTTGGGTCAACATATGACGCACTTCTTTGAGCCAGTGTTTGGCTTCGCTGGTCGGGATAATCCCGTCTTTGGCACAGCGGGTCAGTTGGCCGTGAAGATCTTCAAGCTGGAAGCGTACTTCCTTGGCCTTAGCTTCATTGAGTATGGATTGTGGCGGGTTGTTGACTGTAATTGATTCGCCCTGGGCGATCAGCTTGCGCAGCTCTTCAGTGCGCGCCTTGAGGGCATTGTTGCTCTTGTCCAAAGGCAGCATGCGTTCGCTGAAATGCAATTGCAGGCGACTGAGCATCAGTTTCAATGCTGGGCTCATCAGTTGGCCGGGGAGGGCTTCGGCAAGATCCGTGCAGCGGCGTAGGCGATCATTGAGGTCGGCCTTGATGCGTGCCTTCTCCAGCTTGTTGTTCTCGACCATATGATTGATGTAGGCAATGGCGATCAAGACGACGATGCCAGAAACAATCAATATGGTAATCACGAGTGGGGACATGGGTGGAGCCTCTCGATCACCGGTTTTTCTCCCGAGTGTAGTGCCTTAGCTGAGAGGCTGATAGAGCTGCCTTACATTCGTGGCTGAAGTCTTTGATTTATAAAATTTTTTACGCAAAGGTTGACGGGCCTTGTAAGGCTCCATAGAATGCGCGCCACTTCGTAGCGCAATGCCTCACGGCAAAACGTGTAGAAGCCGGATAGAAGTTGTAGTTTCCGGGCTGCGTCCCCTTCGTCTAGTGGCCTAGGACACCGCCCTTTCACGGCGGTAACAGGGGTTCGAGTCCCCTAGGGGACGCCACTTCTTTATGAAGTGTGCTGCAAAACCAAGTTGTATGCGGGAATAGCTCAGTTGGTAGAGCACGACCTTGCCAAGGTCGGGGTCGCGAGTTCGAGTCTCGTTTCCCGCTCCAAATTTAGGTGATCTGCTCAGGCAGGTAGCCGACAAGTTCCAAGGTCCCCTTCGTCTAGTGGCCTAGGACACCGCCCTTTCACGGCGGTAACAGGGGTTCGAGTCCCCTAGGGGACGCCATTTTTAGTACCAAGCTGTATTGCGGGAATAGCTCAGTTGGTAGAGCACGACCTTGCCAAGGTCGGGGTCGCGAGTTCGAGTCTCGTTTCCCGCTCCAATAAAAAAACGCCGCTCAATTGAGCGGCGTTTTTGTTTCTGTTGTTATTCGTGCATAAAAATCCAGGCATTTGCCTGGATTTTTATTTTCTAGCGCGACACTGCGCTAGCGCAGCATCTGCTCGATGATGCGCTGCTCTTCGATCAGCTCGCGTTGCCTGGCGTCGATCCGTGAGGCCAGCTGGAAGTTGTTGCTGGCGCGGCGCTTGGCAAAATCAAGCTGCTCCAGTGCTTGGTTATAGTCGCCAACCAGAGCGAAGAATTCGCCACGGGCTTGATGCAAGCCGATGGTGTTGCCGCTCAGGCCGCGGACTTCGGCCACCTGGTACCAGACATCCGGGTCTTTGCTGCGGCTTTTCAGCATGTCATCAAGCGCGCGTTCGGCTTCCTGAATGCGTCCTTGCTTCATCAGCAGGTCGATATGTGCCTGATTGACCGGATAGTTATTCGGATAGAGAGTCAGCAGCCGTAACGTGCGGCTTTGCGCATCGCTCAGGCGATTGGCGGCCATATCCAGTTCAATCTGGGCCAGGTTGTAGGTCGCATCGTTCGGTGAATTTGCCAGCAAAGGCTGCAGGGTTTCGCGCGCTTGTTTGTACTGGCCACTTTTGATCTGAGCAATTGCCAGGCCGTAGCGGGCGGCCTCCATCTGCGGGTTTTCGTCGAGCATATTGCGAAAACGCTTAGCGGCGATCCCCGGGGTTTCTTCATAGGTCAGCTGCACGCGGGCGCGCATCAGTTGGTAGCGCACGCTGTCGGTGATGCCCGTAGCGTTGTATTGCTCGGCACGGTTGCGGGTGTCGGCGATGCGCGATTCCGATACCGGGTGAGTGAGGAGGAATTCCGGCGGCTTTCGGTCGTAGCGGTACTGGCGCATCAGGCGCTCGAACATGCTGGGCATGGCGCGTGGGTCGAAGCCAGCTTTCTCCAGGTTGACCAGGCCAATGCGGTCGGCTTCCTGCTCGTTCTGCCGAGAGAAGCGCCGTTGTTCCTGCATGGCTGCTGCCTGGGTCGAAGCGATGGCCGCGATACCCAAGTCACCAGCGCCGGCCGCGGCAGCAATGATACCTGCGAGCATGCCGGCCATTACCGGGATCTGCATACGCTGCTGCGCTTCCAGGCCGCGGGCGAAGTGGCGTTGCGACAAGTGCGCCAGTTCGTGGGCCATAACCGAAGCGTATTCGGCTTCTGTCTGGGCATACAAGAACAGGCCGCCGTTGACCCCGACAATCCCGCCAGGGGCGGCGAAGGCGTTGATCTGCGGGCTGTTAAGCAGAACGAATTCCAGGCGGCGATCCTGCAGCTGGCTGGTTTCGCTCAGGCGGTAGACGCTGGTCTCGACGAAGTCCTTGAGCTGCGGGTCGTCGAGTTGACTGACCTGGCCGCGTACCAGGCTCAGCCAAGCGCGGCCCAGTTGATGTTCTTGCTGCGGGGAAACGATGGCTGAACTGGCGTCGCCAAGGGAAGGCAGGTCACTGGCCATGGCGGGGGCTGCCAGCAGGCAGGCCAGCGTCAACAGGGTAGGGCGCAGAAGGCTCATGCACAAAGCTCGTGTCGAACAAAGGCGCTACTGTAGCTGGCTGGCTGCTGTGCTGGCCAGGGTTGTGCGGCCTTGGGTATCCTTGCGGCCTTCTTGGAGTAGCTCAATGACTGATATGCAATGGCGTGCTGAGGATTTCGACGCGCAACTGGACGCCTGCGGGCTCAACTGCCCGCTACCGTTGCTTAAGGCCAAGCTGGAACTCAATCGTCTGGCCAGTGGTGCAGTGCTCAAAGTAGAGGCTACCGATGCTGGCTCGCAGCGGGATTTCCGTGCCTTCGCCAACTTGGCCGGGCATAGTCTGTTGCGTGAAGAGGTCGATAATGGCGTTTACCGTTATTGGTTGCGCAAGGCCTAAGGCCGGCTTTGCTACGCACTGATGGTGAGGCAGCGTAAATTCTGTGCTGCCCGAGTTAAGAGGTCACGATGTTCAAGGTTTTTCAGAATTGGCTGCATCGCTATTTTTCCGATGAGCAGGCGGTGGTGCTCGCGGTGTTGTTGGTGCTGGGCTTTGCCGCGATTCTGAACCTGGGCGGCATGCTGGCTCCGGTTTTGACGGGGTTGGTGCTGGCGTTTCTGATGCAGGGGCTGGTGAATGCCTTTGAGCGTTTGCATTTGCCGCAGATGCTGGCGGTGTGGCTGGTGTTCGCTCTGTTTATGAGCATGCTGGGCTTGATTCTGTTGGTGTTGATGCCACTGCTCTGGCAGCAGCTGAGTACTTTGTTTAATGAATTGCCACGTATGTTGGGGGAGTGGCAGTCGCTTTTTCTGCTGTTGCCGCAGCGTTACCCGACGTTGATCACCGATGCTCAGGTGCTGCAGCTGATTGAAGGGGTGCGTGGCGAGGCTGGCAAGTTTGGCCAATGGGCGCTGTCGTTCTCGCTGTCTAGCCTGCCGATGTTGGTCAGCATCATGATCTATCTGGTACTGGTGCCGATTCTGGTGTTCTTTTTCCTCAAGGACCGGGAGCTGATCAGTGCATGGTTTCGCGGCTATCTGCCACGCGAGCGAGCGCTGATCACCCAGGTGGCCGAGGAAATGAACAAGCAGATTGCTAACTACATTCGCGGCAAGGTGATCGAAATCATCATCTGCGGTGTGGTCACCTATATTGCGTTTGCCTACCTGGGGCTCAACTACGCAGCGCTGCTGGCCTTGCTGGTGGGCTTGTCGGTGGTGGTGCCCTATATCGGCGCGGTGGTGGTGACAGTTCCGGTGGCGCTGATCGGATTGTTCCAGTGGGGCTTTGGAGATCAGTTTATCTACCTGATGGTGGTCTACGGGATCATTCAGGCACTGGACGGCAACGTGCTGGTGCCGCTGCTGTTCTCCGAGGCGGTCAACCTGCATCCGGTGGCGATTATCTGCGCGGTGCTGCTGTTTGGCGGTATGTGGGGCTTCTGGGGGGTGTTCTTCGCCATCCCGCTGGCCACGCTATTCAAAGCGGTGATCGACGCCTGGCCACGAAGTGAGCAGGTTGCGGCTGATTAATCTGCAGACAATAAAAAGCCGGTCAATTGACCGGCTTTTTATTGCGCGCAGTTCAGGCTTTATTCAGTGCCTGGGCCGCGGCGAGCACCGCGTCAACATGCCCTGGCACTTTCACGCCGCGCCACTCCTGGCGCAGTACGCCGGCTTTGTCTATCAGGAAGGTGCTGCGATCGACGCCTAGGTATTCCTTGCCGTAGAGCTTCTTCAGCTTGATCACATCGAACAGCTGGCAGATAGCTTCATCCTTGTCGGAGATCAGCTCGAAGGGGAATTCCTGCTTGCACTTAAAGTTCTCGTGGGATTTCAGGCTGTCGCGCGAAACGCCGAAGATCAGCGTGTTGGCCGCTTGAAACGCCGGGTATTGATCACGAAAACCCTGGCCCTCGGTGGTACAGCCGGGGGTGCTGTCCTTGGGGTAGAAGTAGATCACCACTTGCTGGCCCTTGAGTGCGGACAGCTGAACGGTCTGGCCGCTGGTGGCCTGGGCCTGGAAGTCTGCAACTGGGGTGTCGAGTGCTACGGCCATAACGTGCTGCTCCTTACGGGTTCTGTGGACGCCAAGGCTCAATCAGCGCGTCCAGGTTCAGCGCGTCGGCAAAATCGAGGAACTGGTCGCGCAACCAGCTGATCTGTGTGCCTGCTGGCAGAGTTACGGTCAGCGTGGCGTTGAGCATGGTGCCGCCGGTTTGTGGCGCCTGGTAGGTGTCGCAGGTAAGGTTTTCCAACTCGACATGATGGTCGATAAAGAACTGGCACAGCTCATTGAGGATGTCCGGGCGGTAGGCCGAGCTGACATACGCCACATAAGGCAGCGCCTGTGGACGACTTTCCGAGGCGGCGCTGCGAATCACGTTGACCGAGAAACTGTGCTTCTTGGCCAGTGCAGGCAGGCTCGACTCTAGGCGTGCCAGGGCATCCCAGCTACCGGATATCTGCAATACCAGTGCGCTGTACTCGCCATGGCGGCTTAGGCGGGTGCTCACTACGGCGCAACGGTTCTCGTGGCTGGTGCGGCAGAGCACGTTGGTCAGCTCCATGGCGTTGGGGCCAAGGGCGCTGATAAGCAGAAATTGTTCGCGAACTAGGGGGGTGGACATGCAGCCTTCCTAAACGATAAGCGGTCGGCCTGCATACGCAGCACCGATCAAAGCAGGAAGGGTAGCGAAAAGCATTGCTAAGGGGAATGCCGGCAGGGCAGGGCGGTGAGGAATGTGCCGCGTTTGCCCGAGAAAGCTTGTATACGCGTTGCATCACAGCCTTGGTACTTCGCTTGTGCAAGGCAGGTGGCCCCAGTACCATTACGGCTCTCTTTTTCCGGCAGGAGCGGTTGCATGATTGCGGGCAGTATGGTGGCACTGGTTACGCCCATGGATGCACAAGGTGGTCTTGATTGGGACAGCCTGAGCAAACTGGTGGATTTCCACCTGCAGGAGGGCACCAATGCCATCGTCGCAGTCGGCACTACCGGCGAGTCGGCGACCCTTGAGGTGCCTGAACACATCGAAGTGATCAAGCGCATCGTCGATCAGGTTGCCGGGCGCATTCCGGTCATCGCCGGCACCGGTGGTAACTCCACCCGTGAATCGGTCGAACTGACCCGCGCTGCCAAAGATGTTGGCGCCGATGCCTGCCTGCTGGTCACTCCGTATTACAACAAGCCGACCCAGGAAGGCCTGTACCTGCACTTCCGCCATATCGCTGAGTCGGTTGCGATCCCGCAGATCCTCTACAACGTGCCAGGTCGCACGGTCTGCGACATGCTGCCGGAAACCGTCGAACGTTTGGCCAAAATCGACAACATCATCGGTATCAAGGAAGCCACCGGCGACCTGCAGCGCGGCCAGGAAGTACTGGATCGCGTAAGCAAGGACTTCTTGGTCTATTCCGGTGATGACGCTACCGCCGTCGAGCTGATGCTGATGGGCGGCAAGGGCAATATTTCGGTAACCGCCAACGTCGCCCCGCGCGCGATGAGCGACCTGTGCGCTGCAGCCATGCGTGGCGAAGCCGCCATTGCCCGGGCGATCAATGATCGTTTGATGCCGCTGCACAAGGCGTTGTTTATCGAATCCAACCCGATTCCGGTGAAATGGGCTCTGCATGAAATGGGTTTGATGCCAGACGGTATCCGTCTGCCACTGACCTGGCTCAGCCCACGTTGTCATGAACCGCTGCGTCAGGCCCTGCGCCAGTCCGGCGTATTGGTTTAATTGAGGAATTACTACGCATGAAGCGACTCACCGGACTCTCTGCTCTGGCCCTGATCATCGTTGGGACCAGCGGTTGTGGCTGGATCTATGGCGAAAACGGCTATTTCCGTGACCGTGGCAGCGACTACCTCGAAGCCCGTCAGACGGCCACGATGCAAATCCCGCCAAACGTCGACGCCAAGCGCATCGACCCATTGCTGCCCGTGCCGCAGCAGGTCGCGACTACCACCGATACCGGCGAATTTATCGTGCCGCGCCCGCAAGCCCTGACTGTAGCCGGTGATGCTAGCGAGTTCAGCCTGCAGAAGAGCGGCGAATCGCGTTGGGTCGTAGCGCAGCGCGTACCGGCTGAAGTCTGGCCTGTGGCGCGTCAGTTCTTTGCTGACAACGGTTTCCAGATTGCAGAAGAACGCCCACAGACCGGCGAATTCAGCACCGCTTGGCAGCGTTTTGATGCCCTGTCGGAATCTATGGCGCGTCGTCTGAGCAGCCGTGTATCCGGTGTGAGCCCTGAAGCTGAAACCCGCGTGCGGGTGCGTATCGAGCCAGGGGTGCAGCGCAATACCAGCGAAATTTTCGTGGTCAGCGCCGAGCGTCCAGCCGGCAGTACTGCCGATGTTGCCTTCACCAACCGCAGCAGCAATCCAAGCCTGGATGCCGCGCTGCTGGATGAAATGCTCGTGACCCTGGCGCGCAGCGCCGAGCAGGGCGGTTCGGTCTCCCTGCTGGCTGCTCGTGATTACGATGCGCCGAATCGCGTCAGTCTGTCCGAAGACGGCAATGGCAACCCGGTGCTGAGCCTGGGTGCCGATTTCGACCGCGCCTGGTCCGGTGTCGGGCGTTCCCTGGAAATGGCTGATGTGCGCATCGACGACATCAACCGCAGCCTCGGCGTGTACTACATCAACCTCGCTGAGCGCGCGCAGAAGCCGGACGATAAGCCGGGATTCTTCGGCAGCGTGTTTGGCAGCGCACCAAGCAAGGAAGAGATCGATGCTCGTGCCGAGCGCTATCAGGTACGCCTGACCGCCGTTGGCGACAGCGTGCAGGTCACCGTGGAAAAAGACCTCAACACCATTGCCCCCGCCGATGTGGCGCGCAAGGTGCTGGACCTGATCCAGGAAAACCTTGGCTGACAGCAGGCCACTGCTGCACCGGCACAACCAATAGGCGAAACCCGGCGGGTTTCGCCTGTTTTGTTTACCAAAGGCGGAAACTCCGACATGAGCACAGACACCACCCTGAGCCTGAAGAAAATCTATTCGGGCAAAGTTCGTGATCTATACGAGATCGACGACAAACGCATGCTGATGGTCGCCACCGACCGCCTTTCGGCATTCGACGTGATCCTCAGTGAGCCGATCCCGGACAAGGGCAAGATCCTCACCGCCATCTCCAACTTCTGGTTCGACAAGCTCAAGGATTTGGTGCCTAACCACTTCACCGGTGACAAGGTCGAAGACATCGTCCCCGCCGCCGAACTGCCGCTGGTGGAGGGCCGTGCAGTAGTTGCCAAGCGCCTTAAACCGGTCGCTGTGGAAGCTATCGTACGTGGCTATATCGTCGGCTCCGGCTGGAAGGAATACCAGAAGAGCGGCACCGTCTGCGGCATCCAACTGCCAGCGGGCCTCAAAGAAGCGGCCAAATTGCCGCAACCGATCTTCACCCCCTCGACTAAGGCCGCCGTGGGTGACCATGACGAGAACATCAGTTTCGAACAGTGCGAAGCGATCATCGGTGCAGAGCTGGCCGCCAAAGTGCGCGACACCTCCATTGCCCTGTACAGCGCAGCAGTGGAATACGCAGCCACGCGCGGCATCATAATCGCCGACACCAAGTTCGAATTCGGCCTCGACGAAGACGGCACCCTGACCCTGATGGACGAAGCCCTGACCCCGGACTCCAGCCGCTTCTGGCCAGCGGACAGCTATGCTGAAGGCACAAACCCGCCAAGCTTCGACAAACAGTTTGTGCGTGACTGGCTGGAGTCCACCGGCTGGAACAAAGAACCACCAGCCCCCGCAGTGCCCGCCGACGTCGCGCAGAAAACCGCCGACAAATACCGCGAAGCCCTGACCCGCCTGACCGTCTAAATCGCTGCAACACGCGGGTCACCTCGACAGAAAGGGGCGCTACGGGGCCCCTTTTTTGTGGCTTTCGATCTGCGCTGCGCTTGCGACATGGATTGACCGGCCTGAAACGCGAAGCCCCTGACTTCGCTAAAAAGTCAGGGGCTTCGGTACTGCTATATGGCGGGAAGATAGGGATTTGAACCCTAGGTACCATCGCTGATACAACGGATTTCGAATCCGTCCCGTTCGGCCACTCCGGCATCTTCCCGTGGCGGCGCGCATAATAACAGCTGAAGTACGTTTGGCGAACCCCTGGTTTGAAATTTTTCGCATACTTTCAGATGCTTGCGATCAAAGGCGGTGAGCAGGGGCGAAATCTGGAAGGTGGAAGGTGGAAGGCTAAACAATCGCCCATCAAGGCATGTGCTTATCCATCTTCTCTAGCCGCCTCATGGCCCAGATATGTGCTGTGTCTTAGCTAAGGCCGTTGCGGTCCGCCCAGGATTCGACGGTTTCAACGTCCTGTTGCGGGCCTATCAGCCTCGAAGGTTCCAGCACTTCCAGTTCCATGCTCGTTCCGTCACTATTCGTGTGGATTTCCACGTTAAGTGGAAAATTGCTCTATCCAATTTGACTTTAGTCGAATCGAATCATATTTGGATTGAGTCAATTGGATAGAGCCAATATAGATGATTTTGGAATGATAAAAGAACGCGTAATAACTGTTCTGAGACACAGCGGAATGAAGCTGCCTCAACTGGAGCTGCAGACAGGTATAAGCAGGTACACGTGGAGCAACCTGAAGAATCCGGCTAAGACTCGAGAGATCAAGGCGGAAGAGATTGAAGCTGTCGTAGGGCTATACCCACAATTTGCGCTTTGGATCGGAAGCGGGAACATTGCGCCAGAGGCTGGACAAATCAGTCCTGAATACGAAAAGGCCGATTCAAACTTGCCCAATCAAAACGCGGGATAGCGATTAAAACGGAAGTAGCTAGACGCTGGTATGCCCGACGATGAATTGAATTAGCGCATGTGGAGATTTTTGTGGGGATTGAAAAAAGATACAAAAAAGTAAGCGATTATACAGAAGCGGAGATGCAGGCCATAAAGGCTGAGGCTGATTACAAATATTATGAAAGTCTTGGGCGGAAGAAAAATGAAAAGGCTTTGTATATATTGATTCCGGCTATATCCGCGCTTTCAGCTTCTGCATTTTTAGTGTTTTCGCCTGGAAATATTGAGATACCTTCTACGTTAGGGGCTCTCGCAAATGCAATTTTCAATACGAAACTAATTTTTGCAGGCATTGCTGTTGCTTTGGTTGCATATTTTGTGAATGTCTTCTTTTCTTACTTGAAGCCAGAAATGCTTTCCTATTCTGATAAGGGGAGTAAGCATGATTTTAGTGTTGAGGTTTTATTAAGTGGTTATGAAAGAAAGCTAGCTTATGTTGAAAAGAAATTTGATTCAATTATTGAGAAATTGCAAAGCGGAAGTATTAGTGGTGAGATTTTTAGTAAGGATGAAAAAGCGAAATACTAAATGACCTCAAAGATAAGCTAGAAGCTAATACGTTTGAAGAATATTTCAGCAGATTAACTGCCACTATAAAGGAAGGTCATAAATTTAAGCAGCGAGAAGATGTTTTTATAAAAACCATTTCAAGGCTGGAGCTCGAAATACAAAATCAGTCAAAAAGAGGGAATGTGAATTTACTTCTTGGGATATTTACGACTGTATTTGGCGTGGTTATTTTAGGGTATTCTGTTTTGCAAGCGCCATTATTCACAAGCGGGGTTGAAATTGCTGCGCACTTTTTGCCAAGAATATCTCTGGTAATTGTGGTTGAGGTTTTCGCATATTTCTTTTTGAAATTGTATAAGCAGAGCCTTGATGAGATTAAATATTTTCAAAATGAAATGACTAACATTGAAAGTAAATATTTGGGTTTGTATATTGCGACAGAGGGTGGGCTTGAGGAAGGTGTATTGAATTCAATTAATCAGCTTTCATCCACTGAGAGAAATTTCTTGTTAGATAAAGGGCAGTCTACTGCAAGTATTGAGCTTAAGAAAATCGAAGCGACTAGTAATGGTACTGCAATGGAAAAGCTTTCTTCGATAATTTCTGACTTGGTTAAGCTGAAGTAATTATAAATTTTATAAGGCTATATTCGGGATATAAAGCAGGGAAGCAAGCATGAAATTAGATTGGGATGATACACCGGACTATATACGCAACAACAAGAAGCAATCCCCATGGCGTACGCTCGTCATTCTGGGCGTTGGCTCTGCAATCACATGGGGGCTGATCGCGCTATTTGCCAAGCCAATCGTCATCGACGTTAACCAGCTTAAGCAGGCCATCCGTGTTGGCGGCCAGCGGCAACGCTATACCATCCAATAGTTTCAATAACATCAATATCGCAGCACTGCGAAATAATTATTCATTCAAGGGAATGAGCATGACAGAAGAAAAGAAACTCGAAGGTCTGGGCGGATGGTTGATTCTGGTAGGGCTTGGGATAGTTGTTAGCCCGCTTAGAATGATTGCAGAATACTATCCGATGTACCGAGACTTGTTTGCAAATGGCGATTTTGCGCTATTAACGACACCTGGAACGGAGTATTACACTCCTGGCATGGCGCCATTGTTATACTCTGAGCTTCTCATAAATTGCCTTCTTGTTGTCGCTTGGGTATGTGTGGCTTTTTTGTTTTTTACAAAAAGAACATTGTTCCCTAAGGTTTATATCGGGATATTGGCTTTCACGGTGTCTTTCATATTGGTAGACGCAGCTGTTGTTAGTTTTGTTATCCCAGATATCGAAATATTCGACCCTGAAACGGTGAAGGAGTTAGGCAAATCAGCTGTAACAGCTGCAATCTGGATTCCATACATGATGGTTTCAGAGCGGGTAAAAGCAACATTTGTTAGGTAGGTTAACGGCAAGGAAGCAGTGATGAAATCCGACTGGGATGATGCGCCGGACTATATACGCAACAGCAAGAAGCAATCCCCATGGCGTACGGTCGTCATCCTGGGCGTTGGCTCAGCGATCACATGGGCTCTGATCGCGCTATTTGCCAAGCCAATCGTCATCGACGTTAACCAGCTTAAGCAGGCCATCCGTATTGGCGGCCAGCCGGTTTTCAGCGAGCAGCCAGCCCAAACCTACAGCGAACCCCTGCAACCCATCCAAGAGGCCCCAGCGCCTTTCGAGCCCGTGCCACAGGTTGCACAGCCATCGCCTAGCCAAGCTGATATTGAATGGTCAGAGCAGCAAGCCGCGCTAGCGGTGCAGCGAAGCCAGAACTCATTCAACGACAGTAACTACACACCCAAACAACCGGCCAGCACCTACACGCCGCCAACCTACACACAGGTTGCAGCGGCCAGTACCAGTACGGAAAGAAAGACAAACACCGTAAGGCGAGAGCACACCTCACAGTGGATCAAGAGCTGGAATGGCGGCACGAACTACCTAGCCGAGTGGGTAGCCGTCAATAACTACATCGACAGCAGCAGCGTATGCGCCAACCACCGCAAAGGCTCAATCGACTACCGCGAATGCCGCAAAGCCGCCAAACAGCACTACCACGAAGAATGCAGATCATGGCGAGCACGCTACGACAATGATCGCCAGGATCATAGTGATCGTATGAAACAACGTTATTGCTCAGCATCGAGCAGTTTTAGCCCGATGGGGTAACTAAAAGCCCCATGAAAAAGTAGGGCCGCAATACAGCACTGTGTTGCACGCAAAGATCATAGTAAGAAGATAGCCGCCTAAGGTGCCTACGCATCCAATAGTGAACCCGCCTCCAATGGCCCAGCCCGTGTTGCTCTTGGAATAAATCAGAGCAGCAATTACGCCAGCGCCTGCACCCATTAAACCTAGCGGAAAGTCGACGCCAGGGCCGTGCAGGTTAAGTGATGAAATACGGATTGACCTAATTACAGTCGCAATAAAAGTAGCAACTGCAATACCTGAGAGAAAACCTTTGGTGGGCTGGAAAATATTGCTAAGCAAAATGCAGGTTGATGCAAAAAAATAGGCATATGCGGCAACCCATGAAGGCATGTCCTCACTGCTGTTAAGCAGGAAGGCTATTGTTGTCAGGTGTGTTATGCCAAGTGCGACTGGCATATCGTATTGTTTTAGCAATTTTCCATTGATCAATTTGGTGGCTCCGTAGCCTTAAAGGATTTACTCTGCCACGCAGAATGATGCTGTTTTTCCATTTGAAATTGCCGAGCCAAGCCATACGCCGGGTCCGCAACCATAAAAATTACCGATGTTTACCCAGCCTTCAGTGAGGGTCGTTGGTTCGTTATTTTGGAAGCTTACTTTTTTATAGTTTTTGCAAACGGGTAGTTTTAAAGGGATTGGAACTATTGCCCATACAGTAGCACCGCACCATTTGCGATCTGATTCTAAAGTCACATCACCATTTTCGGGATGATCACTTTTGCTCCAGTGGTGCTTCGTGCCATTTAAATAGTATAAGTCTGGTGCTTTTGAGGTTTTAGATTTCTGAGTGTCTGTGTGTATTCCAACGCATCCGTATAACGTTATTAGCAAGATACATAAGGCCGTGGTTTTCATGCAGTACCTGAGGGGCATAAATTAAATAAGCCAACTCCGCAATGTGGCTGTATTGTCATGACCTGCTTTTAATAACTATCTAAGGAGTGCGGTTGTCAATATGTTGATATGATTGGCAGGTTATGATTAGGTTAATAACAGCTTTTAGAAGCCTGTTAAATAAACCTCGTATGAGTCATGCTCGACAATAGGCGCGTTATTGCAGCATCCGCATAAAAGTTCAAAATTCCTGCTTGCACCGGCGGAGATTTCACCTTTTATTAGCTCGTCGCACTGCTTTACGAAATCCCCATTTAAAAATAGGTCTACGTTAACGTTTACATTGTTCGCAGGCTTGTCAGACACGTTGGTAACTTTTCCTAAGATAACAAGGCGATCATTGCGCTCGATCTTGCGATGCTCGATGATTTCTACGGCGCCATCCTCAAATGAATAACGACTCATAGCAACCTCGGTGGTCTTTATAACTAGGTAATAGTATATGCCTCCGGTAATCAAGCCAAAGCCGATACCGTACAGCATTCCATGAAATATCTTTCTAAGTATAGATTTCATTCGGCTTCCTTGCTCTTGAAGGCGAGTAATTTTATTTGGCGCAGTTGCATTCGGTAGCAATTACTTGAAGGTCTGTGATGTATTGGTTTGTGGCTTTTTCTACAATTGGCTGATTTAGCTCTTGAAAGTGTTTGGTGAAATTAGTCAGTGCGATGCGACCAACTTTAATTTCTTTTTGGGCGAGAGGTGAAGAGTAGAAGGAAATCAGTTGATCTAATTCCTCTTCTGTAAAGCCTGGGCCATAAAAATCTGCCCAGACAGTGATCATGTCTTGTGGCGTCCATGGTGCAATGGTGCTTTCAATGAATTTTTCACTTGCTAGATCAAACCGGCTCTTGAAGTCTGCATTGGGTGCAAGGCTTGTCATTATTTGCCCCATTATCTGCTGGCTGATTTTCTTGTTGTATTCCTTGCTGCTTTCGATTTGCTGTGCCCAGGTATCAACAAGGCCCTGTGCTTTCAAAAGCTCTGCGATTTTTTGATTTTTGCCATCGGCGAAGGTTTGGGATGCGATGAGAAGGGTTAGTGCTGCGATGAGGTAACGCATGCTGCGATCTTCCTTGAGCAGGTGGTTGGTAAATCAGATAGGGGTGGCCAACACTGACTAGCGGGGTAAGCCATGGGCCGAGAATGGTACTAGCTCTGAGGAGATACGGCACGGGCAAGAAAGCGATGGTGTCGAAAACACTGTGTTGAATTGAGCCGAAATGAGCGGGTAAGGGGAGCGGAAAGTCCGTATTGAGCGGGTTTGGCACGTACTAAAACGCTCACAGACGGGTTCAAATCCCTATCTTCCCGCCATATCGAAATACATAAAGGCCCTGAAATCGTTAAAGATTTCAGGGCCTTTTGTTTGTAGCTAATAAAAGGCTATGTCCCAAGACCGTGTTGCAAGGACTAAGCTTTAAGGCAGACATCCGCTTGTGAGGTCAGCCCACCATGGATACTCAAGCCTTTCAGCGCTGGTTGGCCCAGGTGAGCCAGCTCAGTG
>NZ_CAXAOW010000020.1:0-57629 GCF_963970805.1 Pseudomonas sp. EA_35y_Pfl2_R5
CAAGCAATTGCCTTCTTGCTTCAGATTCATCAGCGCTGAAGGGGCCGCCACAGGCGGTAATAAAAAAGCAGATAAATATCATTGCGTATATTTTCATGCACACAGGCCTAACGTTTGGTTAAGGGGCCGGCTTTAGCCGGTCCCGAGTGAGCGAAGCGAACGACTTGAACCATTTGTTAGAGCTGGGTGTGTCAAGGTAAAGCCTCGCTCGGTGGGCTGAAAGTGGAATTAATATTAACTCAATAATTAATGGATATACAGTTGAAAATACTTGATTTAAATTTACGAAATTAAGTGCATCGATGCTAAAAAACAAAACAGGCATGTATATTGCCAAGGCGGCAAGTGGCGCCAATTTCTTATAAATGTATGCAGCTGGAAAAGCTATGATTGCTGCGGCAAGTGATATAAGAATAAGATTCTGCGCAACAGATGAAAGTAAAATATATGTCATTGAGCTATTGGTGAATGAAGGGAATAAATTCATTATTGGCAGAACAGCAAGTGTAGAGAAGCCGCCGAAAAACACTAGGGCAAAAGCTGGTAAGAGTAATGCTTTTAGTAATAAAACTAGAATATGCACGGAATTTCTCCTTGTGCTCTAACGTTTGGTTAAGGGGCGGGCTTTAGCCTGTCCCAGAGAGCGAAGCGAACGATTTGAACCGCTAGTTAGGCATCATGGCTAACTGATTGTAAGAGCCTAGCTTGAAAATTTGTTGCCAGCATTCGATCTACTGCGGTCAGAGATTCTATTGCTTGTTGAGGATCAAATGTGCGCCCTTGCAGTATGACGTCAGCTTGATTATGGAGAGCATATGCCAAATGGGCTGCAGCTTTCACCGCCGGATCAGGAGTGTCGTCGCTACCTAAATGATGGGCGAGCAATTGCCGGATTTCGTAAACGGCGAAAGCCAACAATTAGTTTTGCGTAACGTCCATGCAAATGTATCTCCATGGTGCCTAACGTTTGGTTAAGGGGCGGGCTTTAGCCCGTCCCAGTGAGCGCAGCGAACGGTTTGAACCACTTGTTAGGCTTTGTACGTAGATCTATTTGATAGTGATCTCACGAAAAATAACCTTTGGCTCGCTGTGTGCTGTTGAGTATACGGTTAGCTTGATTCCTGGATGTTTGATTTTTTCGTTTGCAGACATAAGAGAAGTAACTATTGCTTCAACTAATTTCTGGTCTTTGGTGTTATATAAAAATAAACATGTAAATTCATTTCCGCAATCGTTCCAGTATGGCTTTTCAATTTGCGGGTTTTCTTCTGAATTGTTTTGATAGTTTTCGATTGCTTCTATTGCAGCTTTTGCATAAATACGACCCTCTTCTCGGTACGGATCACCACACCCTAAAAGACCCAATGTAGTAATGGTGATTATGAGAGTACGCAATTTTGATTTCATAGGCCTAACTATAAATAGACACCACTTGGTGTCGTAACGTTTTACGGGTGTGGTGGATAACATTCTTGTCCAGTTGCGGTGCGCCGTCTAGGCTAAGGTTCGCCGCTATAATTTTGCAGGACAGGGAGTTATGCACCATGGACGGAAAGCCTCGGTTACTCGACCAAGTTCGCGAGCAAATTCGCTTGAAACACTACTCGATTCGTACGGAGTACGTCTATTGCGAGTGGGTAAAGCGGTTTATCCGTTTTCATAGTTATCGGCACCCGGAGGAGATGGGGGCTGCTGAGGTCGAGGCATTTCTTTCAGATTTGGCAGTACGCAAGAATGTTTCAGCTTCAACGCAGAATCAGGCGCTTGCTGCGCTGCTATTTCTGTACAAGCAGGTCCTGCAA
The DNA here is from genome assembly GCF_963970805.1 of Pseudomonas sp. EA_35y_Pfl2_R5. Lineage (NCBI taxonomy): Bacteria > Pseudomonadati > Pseudomonadota > Gammaproteobacteria > Pseudomonadales > Pseudomonadaceae > Pseudomonas > Pseudomonas sp. EA_35y_Pfl2_R5. The sequence continues at coordinate 1,803 of NZ_CAXAOW010000020.1, forward strand.
TTGGATTTGCCTTGGTTAGGCGAGGTTGTCCGGGCAAAAAAGCCAAGCCGTTTGCCCGTTGTGTTGAGCCTGGCAGAGGTGCAGCAGATTTTGGCGCAACTGGATGGTGAGATCGCTTTGGCAGCCAATCTGTTATATGGCTCAGGTATGCGTTTAATGGAAGTAATGCGGTTGCGGGTTAAGGATGTCGATTTCATGCGAGGGGAGATTCTGATTCGCGATGGTAAGGGCATGAAGGACCGCGTGACAGTTTTGCCTCGTTGTTTGGTCGAACCCTTAAAGACGCACCTGACGTTGGTCAAAGCTCGTCATAATGCGGAGCTGAAGGAGGGCAGGGGTGATGTTTACTTGCCCTTTGCGCTTGAGCGCAAGTACCCAAATGGCCCTTGGAGTTGGGCTTGGCAGTATGTGTTTCCCGCTGCTGGCTTGTCAGTTGATCCGCGAAGCGGCAGGGCCCGCCGCCATCATCTGGACGAAAAGCGTGTGCAGCGTGCGTTCAAGGCGGCTATTAAGCGTACGGGTATTGTGAAGCTCGCTACACCACATACGTTAAGGCATTCCTTTGCCACCCATCTTCTGGAGAGTGGCCAGGACATCCGTACTGTGCAGGAGTTACTTGGCCATGCGGATGTGAAGACGACGATGATTTACACCCATGTCCTGAATCGTGGTGGGCTTGCGGTTTTGAGCCCACTGGACCGTGCATAAAAAAGCCCTGCATTGGCAGGGCTTTTTATTGAGCGATATGCGAGCAGGGCCTTAGATCAGCTCGGCCCACATGTCGTATTCATCGGCATCGACGATGCGCACGCGGACTTTTTTGCCTGGATTGACGTCGGTGCTGGCTATAAACACGCTGCCGTCAATTTCCGGTGCGTCGGCGTAGCAGCGAGCGACTGCGCCCTGGTCGTCGACTTCATCGATCAGTACATCCATTTCCTTGCCGACCTTCAGTTGCAGGCGCGCGGTGCTAATGGCTTGCTGGTGGGCCATAAAGCGGTCCCAGCGATCCTGCTTGACGTTATCCGGTACCGGATTGTCGAGTAGATTGGCGTGTGCCCCTTCTACCGGCGAATACTGGAAGCAGCCAACACGGTCGAGTTGGGCTTCGGTCAGCCAGTCGAGCAGGTATTGGAAGTCTTCTTCGGTTTCGCCGGGGAAGCCGACAATAAAGGTCGAGCGGATGGTCAGTTCCGGGCAGATCTCGCGCCAGTTCTTGATGCGTGCCAGGGTCTTGTCTTCGAAGGCAGGGCGCTTCATGGCTTTCAGCACTTTCGGGCTGGCGTGCTGGAAGGGGATGTCCAGGTACGGCAGGATCTTGCCAGCGGCCATCAGCGGAATCAGCTCGTCGACGTGCGGGTAGGGGTAGACGTAGTGCAGGCGGACCCATACGCCCATGCTGGAGAGCGCTTCGCACATTTCGGTCATGCGAGTTTTTACCGGCTGACCGTTCCAGAAGTCGGTTTTGTACTTCACGTCGACGCCGTAGGCGCTGGTGTCCTGGCTGATTACCAGCAACTCCTTAACGCCGGATTTGACCAGGCGCTCGGCTTCGCTGAGCACGTCGCCAACCGGGCGGCTAACCAGTTTGCCGCGCATGGACGGAATGATGCAGAAGCTGCAGCTGTGGTTGCAGCCTTCGGAAATCTTCAGGTAGGCATAGTGGCGCGGGGTAAGTTTGATGCCCTGTGGAGGGACTAGGTCGATCAGCGGGTTGTGGTCCTGGCGCGGCGGTACGACGTCGTGCACGGCGTTGACCACTTGCTCGTACTGCTGCGGGCCGGTAACCGATAACACGCTGGGGTGCACGTCGCGGATGCTGCTTTCTTCCACGCCCATGCAGCCGGTGACGATCACCTTGCCGTTTTCCTTGATCGCTTCGCCAATCACTTCCAGCGACTCGGCTTTGGCGCTGTCGATAAAGCCACAGGTATTGACCACTACCACGTCGGCGTCCTGATAGGTGGACACCACCTCGTAACCTTCCATGCGCAGCTGGGTCAGGATGCGCTCGGAGTCCACCAGTGCCTTGGGGCAACCGAGTGATACAAAGCCGACTTTCGGCGTGGCGGGGGTGGACATGGCGTTAACCTCAGGCGTGTACGGATGGATGCTGGGCGCTTGGCGCGCCTCTGATCAAAAAGTGCGCAATTCTAGCGGTGGCGCTGGCAATTGACCAGCGCTGAGCGTCGCCTTGGCCATGGCGTTGTCTGTCGTAGCCGAGATGCGTCTCGCGAATGAGTGTCGAGGCTGTAAACGATGACTTACCTCGGGTTAGGTCGGGTCGCAGAGACCAAGGCTTTGCTGGGCTGGAGTCTTTAAATGGGGCACAAACAAAAAGGCCACTCGATTGAGTGGCCTTTTTGAGTATCTGGTTGCGGGAGCCGGATTTGAACCGACGACCTTCGGGTTATGAGCCCGACGAGCTACCAGACTGCTCCATCCCGCGCCGACCATTCTATAGAGAAATCGCGTGCTGTCAACAAAATAGTGTTTTCAATCAAATGCTTAGGTTGTGCGGGCGACAGCAACAAAAAAGGCCACTCGATTGAGTGGCCTTTTTTGAGTATTTGGTTGCGGGAGCCGGATTTGAACCGACGACCTTCGGGTTATGAGCCCGACGAGCTACCAGACTGCTCCATCCCGCGCCGGCCATTCTATACAGGAATGGTGCTTTGTCAATTGATTAGTGGTTTTTAATCAATAACTTAAATCGGTTGGGCGGAAATGCAAAAAGGCCACTCTGTTGAGTGGCCTTTCTGAGTATCTGGTTGCGGGAGCCGGATTTGAACCGACGACCTTCGGGTTATGAGCCCGACGAGCTACCAGACTGCTCCATCCCGCGGCGCCAATTCTAGCGTCTTAAAGCTGCTTGTCAACCTTGAAGTGGCTAGAAGTTGTTTTTATTCAGTTGGTTAGTCGTGCGCTGATTGGTTTTGCGCTGCAGGGGCCTGTGCTAGAGCCTGATGGGACGGACAGGTTTACTTTCGGCGTAGCCCGTAACCGGGCTGTTGGGCTAGAGTCCGTGCCCATTGAAAGGGAGAAATGTTATGAGCGTTGAATGCAAGGCCTGTGGGGGCCATGTGCCAGCCGATTCCAAAATCTGTCCAGGTTGCGGTGCCGCCGTATCGGCGAAGACCAAACTGGTGCCTTTGGCTGCGTTTATGCTGATCGTCATCCTGATTATCCAGTCTTATATGGACAAGCCTGAGGATGCTGCGAGCGAAGCCAGGCCCGCGGCACCTGTAAGCTCAGCCGAGCAGTAGCAGCAGGATTGGTGGACTTGGTGATGAGCAGTCGTAAGATCATCCACGTTGAAAATGATTGGGGTTCTTTGTGGTTTTTTTTCGTTCGAAAAGTGGCCGCAGGGCCCGCCATATAGGGCTTTTGCGTTCGCCTTGGTTCGCTGGCGTGCTGTCGCAATCGCCGCGAAAGCGGGTATTAAAGCGGGGTATATTTCAGCCCTAGGTAATACCCGCTATGCCCCTCACAGATTTAGCAATACGCCAGGCGAAGCCTGGTGACAAACCCCGCAAGCTGTCGGATGAGCGTGGCCTCTATATAGAGGTGCGTCCAACCGGCGGGAAGTACTGGCGATACCGGTACAAGATCGACGGGGTTGAAAACGTGTTTGCTATAGGTGAATACCCAGAGCTGGGCCTGGCAGATGCCAGGGCCGAGCGTGACCTGGCTCGGGCTTTAGTCAAGCAGGGGCGGCATCCTGCTCATCTGCGTCGAGCAGACAAAGCACGGCAGATCGCCGAGAACGGTTCCTCTTTTAAAGTCGTCGCCCTTGAATGGATTGGCACCAAGTCCAAGGCTTCCGAGTCCTATCGGCGGCAGCTGACAAATGCTTTCACAAACAACCTGTTCCCCTACATAGGCAAGATGCCGGTGCGTGAGGTGTCCTCGGCTCAGCTGCTTGAGTGCCTGCGGCGAATGGATAAGCGAGGGGCGACGTTCTACGCGATCAGCCTGCGCAACTGGATTTCGCAGATGTATCGCTACGCGATCCGGACTTTGCGTGCTGAAAATGATCCGGCGGCGGCGCTGGTCGGAGCGTTTGAGAGAGGCCCCGTGAATCACAGTCGGCCTATGAGTGCCGAGATGATTGGCGAGTTCCGGCGAAGCCTTAAGAAGTATGCAGGGTTTCGTTCGAACACCATTGCGCTTGAGCTGTTACAGCTACTGTTTCTGCGCACGTGGGGTAAGTATGAGCCGACTTGATCTGCTGCCGGGCGCTGGCCCGGTTCTCTCTCTGCGTCACGCGCTTTACCGCGTCGGGCGCGACCACAAGGGCGGCATTGGTGCCCTGGCCATCGATATGTTGTTGGACCCGGTAACCGGGTACGACACCCTCCAGAAGAAGCTGAACCCGACCGAGGATCGCCGCTGGCCGAATCCGGACGAGCTTGAGGACATCATCCGCCTAACTGATGACCCGCGCCTGCTGGACGCCCTGATGCGCCCGGCGGATGCGGTGTGGTTCAAACCGGTGCCGGTGACGGCGACCAACGATGCCTTGAAAGCTCTGGCCGAGCTGATGACGCGGCAGGCCGAGTTTGTGGGCAGCCTGCACGACGGCTCTGCGGACAACCACTGGAAGCCGCACGAGGTGGAAGCTTTGAAGCACCACGGGCATGAGGCGATCCGCAAGATTCTCGGGATTATCGCCGGTGCCGAGCAGGCAATGGAGGGGGAGGATGACGGCGTTAGTCGGTAATCAGCGTTTTCAGGTCCGTCAGGACTTCCTTGAAAATACGACTAGCTTCTTTGGGGGTCTCATGTTCAATGTAATGACTGAAGAATCCTCTCGCTATGTAGTGAGAAATTCCAATATTTATCTGCGTTTCATTGAGGCCTTTGCTGGGAGGATATTTCACAGGGTCAATATACTCAGTTGTAATTTCTTCTTTAGGGTCACCATCCGACAACTCCCATCCGGCTCGCATTTCCTCAAGCATTGTTTCAATGTGTGCAGTGAGGTTTGCAATTTTTCTGAAAATAACTCCGTCTCCGATGATCACATTATTGAACTGAGAAATGCTTTGAAGTTGTCTTTTCAACAAAGTGATTTGGGTTCGAATGTCGGATGCTTTGGAAGCGTATCGATCCCAGCCTTCTGCAGTGTGTCCGACCTTGGGGCGCCAGTTTTCAGGAAGAGATGTTTTGCTCTTAAGCCCGCTAACTGCGTTGAGCCGGATGAAGTCGAAGTGTTCGTTGATTTGAAGCAACAGGCTGTGAAGCATGCGGTAAACCCGTTGGTCTGCCTCTGCCTGTTTTTGGATGCCATTATTTATCGAAAGTCGGTTCGCCAAAATAACCGTCAGTGCAGAAGCAATGATAGCTACGGCGCTACTCGCTGCTTGTACCCCCGACGCCCAATTATTCGAGTCGGAATATATAAAAACCATTATGAAAGGAGTTGCGAGGCCGAGGAGCAGGATAAAAATAATAAAAAACAAGTCGATATCTGCGATTGTGTTGGGTTGTCTATTCATAGAAATATTATTCGCTTGTTCTCAATTGCTCCTTTTCATGAAGTGACAAGGAGTCGTTATGTCTATGGGGGCCGCTAATAAGGTAATGGCAAACTGGGCACGGCGCTATATCGAAGTGTTTGGCATGGCCCTGGTGTCGATCGAGCCGGGCGGATACATCACTGATGCCGATGCGGCAGATGCCTGGTGGACGAAGCACCCGAACCACAACATGGGCGTGGTGCTTGGCCCGAGCCGGGTGTGCTCGCTGGATGTTGACCATGTGGAGTACTGCCGCCAGGTGATGCTGGATGTGCTGGGCATCGACCTTGATGCCTTGGCGGTGGCTTACCCAACGCTGGTGGGTAACCCGGCGCGCTTTCGCATCATGTTCAAGATGCCCGAAGGGTTGGACTTTAGCCGGCACTCGCTGAGCTGGCCCAACCCGCTGGACCCGGACGGCAGCAAGCATAAGCTGGCCACTGCGGCGCTGAAGCAGGCGCGGGACACGGGCAACAAAGAGCAGATCACGGCCATGCAGGCCCGTCAGAAGGAGTTCTCGCCGGTGACGGTGTTCGAGCTGCGGGCTGGGGCGGTGCAGGATGTGTTGCCGCCTTCGATCCACCCGGACACGGGCAAACCCTACCACTGGCGCAACCCGCCCACCGATGGCCTGCTTGAGTTGCCGAGCGACCTGGTGAAGACCTGGCAGAACTGGGACATCTTCAAGCGCACGGCGCTAGAGGCCTGCCCGTGGGCACCGGCAGCAGCGAAGCCGCCGGCCAAGGTTAAGAAAAACTCGCCACCTCGGTTGCCGGCCGGGGATCACCCCTCCGTGATTGACTCTTTCAACCGTGCCACGGATATCGAGAACCTGCTGCAGCGGCATGGGTACGCCAAGCGCGGGCGCAAGTGGTTGGCACCGCAAAGCTCCACCGGGTTGCCGGGGGTGAATGTGGTGGATGACAACGGCGAGCAGCGTGTGTTCTCGCACCATGGTTCCGACCCGCTGGCCAATGGGCATATGAATGATGCGTTTGATGTGTTCTGCATCCTCGAGCACAACGGCGACTCGGCAGCCGCAACACGGGCGGCGGCGCGTGAGCTGGGGATGGAGCACAAGCGCTCGGCGCCACGACCACCTGAGCCACCACCTGTGGGTGATCTTCCCCAGGCCCCAACTGAACCTGAGGCCGGCGGCGAGCCCGGCTGCTCCGACAACGGGGGGCAGGGGGAGGGCTTGAGCCTCAAGGGCCTGTTACGCCGTTATGCACTTGTCGAAGGCACCACGCATGTGTGGGACATCGACAAGGCGAAGAAGATGAAGCGGGCGGCTTTCGAGGCGCACGTGGGCAAGGAAAAATTCAAGGAATGGAGCGCCGTCACTGACGCGACGAAAAAGCGGGTGAGTGAGGAGTGGGTGCGCGATATCGAGCAGGCGCGGACGATGGCTGGCAAGGCGATTGGCGATATCACCATGCCGCCGTTGGTGCGTTATGTGTACATCGATGGCACCAAGGATGTTTGGGATTACGCGAAGAAACGCCGGGTGGCTGAAGGTGCCGTAAAGATGGCGCTGGGTGATGCTTACAGCCTGTGGCTGAACAGCCCGGAGCGCCGTGTGGTGGATATGAACCACATCGTGTTCGACCCGTGCATGCGGCATGACCCGAAGGTTTACATCAATACGTTCGAGGGTTTGCCGCTTGAGCCGGCGGGTGATGTTGCTGCGTGCGCGAACTTGATCTGGCTGATTTCCTTCCTGTGTAACCACGATGAGAAGGCCAATGAATGGCTGACGCGCTGGCTGGCTTACCCGCTGCAGCACACGGGCGCGAAGATGGACACGGCGGTGCTGATGCACTCGATCATCGAGGGCTCGGGTAAGAGCCTGTTGTTCTCGGTGGTGATGGGCCTGCTGTACGGGCAGTACTCGGCCACGGTTGGGCAGACGCAGCTTGAGGGCAACTTCAACGCCTGGCAGAGCGGCAAGCTGTGGGCGGTGTTTGAGGAAGTAGTGAGCCGCGATCAGCGTTACAACCAGGTGGGTAAGATCAAGCAGCTGATCACCGGGCAGACGGTGCGCATCGAGAGCAAGTTCGTGAACGGTTGGGAGGAAGCCAGCCATATGAACGCGGTGTTCCTCTCGAACGAGATCATGCCGTGGCCGATAAGCGACAGCGACCGACGCTTTCTGGTGATGTGGCCCGAGGAAAAGCTGCCGGCCGAGCGCCAGGTGGCAATCAAGCATGAGTTGGCCAGCGGCGGTGTTGAGGCGCTGTGCCGTAAGTCCCAAGCCACCCCGCTCGGGCACCTGCAAACCCCGCCCTTGTGGCGGGGTTTTCTTTTCCGATTCCTCGGGCGCTGATAGCGACCGGGCTCAGCCCGTCGCAGCGGGCTTTTTCTTGGCATCTTGGGAGGCCGCATGACGCACGAACAACAGCAGGCGCTGGCTGACCTGCCTATCTGGGTGGTGATCGTGATTGCGGTCGTTGCTGGCTTCAGCGGCGAGATGTGGCGTGCTGACCGCGATGGCCTGCGTGGTTGGCCCTTGGTATACCGCGTGATCTTGCGGGCCGGTGCCTCGGTGGTGTTTGGCCTCTCGACATTGCTGCTGATCTGGGCAGCAGGCGCGCATGTGCTGGTGGCTGCGGCCATCGGCTTTGTGGTCGCCACCATGGGCGCAGACGTGGCCAGCGGTTTGTACGAGCGTTGGCTGGCCAAGCGTGCCGGAGTATGTGAGGTGCCGGGTAAACCGGAGGCGGATGGTTGATCCTCCGGCGGGTTTCGTTAACTGCTAGCCACAGGCTTAAGCGCTGCAGTGCAGCCGTTAAAAGTGTTTATGTTTTCGATGATGTCTGGGAGCTTTTTGGCGAGAGCAGTAGGCTCGAAGATGACCTTGGTATCTTTAACCTTAGAATTAAACATTATTGCATTTGCCTCTCCATCTCCGGGGTTGCCCTGATTGAAAGCCTTCAGTAGGTCTCCGGGTGAAACAGACAGTTTCGATATTGTTTTCAGGGTGTCGTCAATTTTGAATGCTGTCTTGTTTACTTCGCTGATTTCGTATTTGTAGATTTCTAGGTTGCGTTTATGTGCCTGGAGGTGGATTGACTTGATGAATTTCAATGCCGAGAGTTTGGCGTTTGCGTCATCCTCGGCATTCACTGCTGCAGTTACGAAAGTTGTTGCTGTGAACGGATCCAATTGTGCAGCTACTAAATTCCGAGAGTAGAGAAGACCTGTAAGGGTGCTTTCCATTGTCTGGGTAGTTGCGATTTCATCGGTGATGTTTTGTACGGTGACGCCTTCGAGCAACTCGGCAAGTGTGGTCATGTGTATGCCCGAGCAGAAGGAGGCTTCAGCTGAGTTGAAGTAAATCGCTCGCTGGTCTTCCGGTTTAAAGTATTGATTGGCTCCAAAGCCCAGACCAAGTAGGGCTCCGGCCCCTTTGTACAGTTCAGAGTGTGAGTTGGTGAGCGCACCGCCACTTGCAAGCGCAATCGCAAATGCTGCCAGCCCATCGGCCTTCACACCGAAATCAGAGGAGTCGTCTGACGATTTAGCTTTGGCCGATGCATTACTGAAAAATGTGGTGCTGGCCTTCTTTGCGAGTGCGGATGGTGAGCTATTGGGCTCTGGAATTGGAGTGGAGGCAAACGCATCAACTGCCCTGGGCTTTTGTGTGGGGGCTGTGCCACAGCCGGCAAGAGAGATTGCGGCGAGTACTGTTACGAAGGCTGTAGGTTTCATTTCCCTTCCTTGGTTTTATTTTGGTAACGCTGATTGTAGCCAAATGCCATCATTTGCAAGTGGCATCTCATTCATACCCAACTTTAGTCGCGAGCCTCGTAATGGCTTTGGGGGTGTTAGCGTGAAAGGCAGGATCACCTCTGACGGGTTGGATGACGCACTGGCGGCGCTCGCTAGGCTTGGCGATGGCTTGGCCCCGCGCGCGTTGGCGGATGCGTTGAACCATACGGCCAACCAGGCACGGCAAGCGCTAAAGGCTGAGATGACCAGCCATGCAACCTGGTGCCGTGCCGGCTACCGGCTCGCCAGCCGCTGCTGGTGAATGACCACTGGCGCCAAGCGCTGGATGAGTCTGACAGTGCGCTGGTGAGTTGTGCGGCGCAGGTGGTGCGCTGTATTGAGCGGGGGAGGGTGCAGTTAAAGCCATGAGCTTCACCGAACAACGCCAGCCTCTGCCTGCCGAAATGCTGAAATCCATGGCGAAAGGCGAAGTAGATACCCAGGCCGTTCCGGCGCAGTTGATGGCGGAACACCGGTAACTGGGTGGGATTTGCCAACATTGCGGAGGCCTGGTATTTGAAGCCTTTAATGTAAAGGCCCGGTGCTGGGCCTTTAGGAGCCGAATTTAGAACCGAGCCTCTGTTTTTGACCGATTCTGTTGAAAAAGTCCCGTCGCTTTTTTGCCCACGAAAGAGTGTTATCGAAGTTGAAATCTGGTTCGCTCAGAAGACGGAACTGTATTGGTTTCTACGTAGCAACGCCGGAACCGAGCGATTTGTGAGCTGCCGAAAAGCAGCTATCTCAGAACCGACTTTTTCAACAGAATCGACCCAAGACTACCTTTTGCAGCAGCTAGGTGCCGGCCCACCTGACACCCTGAGCCGAAAAAGTCTGAATACCCTGCGGGGAAACTGACCCCCTAAGTATCTTTAGAGCAAGGATAGGTAAGTTAATCCGCCAGGCTTATAGCCAGTTTTTAATGGTCTTTAGTATTTAATATTAATCCCAGCTCTTCAGTGCCCGACCAGCAACTGCCTTCTCCTTTTAATGAGGGGGCTGACTCAATATAATTATTTATTCTGGAGGGAAGGTTTCGAGTGTAATCATCTGCCTCAATTACTACTTCCTTATTGTTTTTTATTGACAGTAGATAGCCACATAGGATTTGCTCATGCATGGTTACGGCTTTAGTGTTTTCCCCTTTGCGCATCAACTCCAACCCCCCGAGTATTAATGTTGCATTCATAATTGTGCGAGATTGAATTTCTTTTGAATAAAAGTTTTCAGCTTCAGTATGGGTAATGCGCCCACCTAGAGCATACCCAAGAATCAAACATGACAACGAAGATAAAGTTGCAAATAAATAAATTTTCTTCACGGTTTTTCTCTCACGTGGCTGGGCATGACAGCCCTTGCTGAGGGTTTGGATTGAGAAATCCAAAGTATTTATATTTAGGCTCCGCCATACATTTATCCTTGCAAACACTTGCTAAGACCCCAGGCCCGGTACAGCAGGCAATGCATCCTTCGAATGCTGGAGATAGCGTGCACTGTCTCAAACCAGGCGGGAGTTCTGGAGGGAGCTCAGTCGGCAGTTCAGGAGCCTCAATGTCTTTATCACAAAGCCACTGCAAGCCTATGGGCCAGCCACAGCTTGGGTCATATAGACCTTTAGGATCTGTTTTATTTAAAGGGTTTCCGCCAACATACCCAAACGTGTTTGGCCCGCCCGCCAACCCAATCGGATCACTTTCAACATACCGCCCCGTCTCGGGGTCGTAATCGCGGAAGTAGTTGTAATGAAGTCCACTTTCCTGATCAAAGTACTGCCCAGGGAAACGCAGGTTCATTGCTAAACTACCGCTGGCTTGTCCTACACCGAACGCATCCGACTGCCACTGCCAAACATTCTGCTGACTTTGGTTAGTAGCCATACGCGGCGTGTTCAAGTGATCACTGTGCAGGTAAAACGGCTCGCTGCTAGCAATAGCACCTTGAGCATCAAAAGTAATACTCACGCCACCCAGCGGCATACTGTCGAGCCAGATGTAGTACTGAGCGCTAAGTTTGCTGCCTTGGCTGTTGAACTGCTGCTCTCCCAATAGCTGACCATCAGGCCCGTAGAGGAAAGTGGTGGTGCCTTGCGAACTGATCTTGTGGGTGCGCTGACCTAAAGCGTTGTAGCGGAATTCCGCTACGGTGTTGCCACTGAGTTTTACGCTGGTAAGGCGATTCTGAGCGTCATATACCAGCTCACGATTAGCACGGTCTTGAGTCAGGTTGCCAACTGCATCAGTGCTAACTGCCTGCGCATCAATCTGAGTCAGGCGGTTGCTGTTGCTGGCGTACTGGTACGTTTGCTGTGCGCTGGTCTGCGCTTCACCATTAGCGATAGGCGTGATGGTTTTGCCTGTGCGATTGCCTACGGCGTCGTAGCTGTAGGTTTGCTGTCGATCTGCGCGCTGCTCAGCCGTTAGACGGTCAAGGGCATCGTAGCTGTAGTTAAGGTCACCAATCAGGCTGCTGTTCAGCGTGGTGATGTTGCTGTTGGCATCGTAGCCGTAGGTACTGTTCCAGCCACCTACGGTTTGTTCGGTCAGACGGTAATCCTGATCATAGCTACGGCTGAGGCTCACACCATTGGCCCAAGTGAGGCTTTTTAGTGGGCCAAAAGGCAGGTAGTTAATGCCGCTCGCAAAACCACTTGGCTGACCGCTGCCGACTTGCAATTGCACCTGGCTGACCTGGCCGGCGGCATTGCGCGGGTAGAGGATGCTGATGCCTTGCGGGTAGTCGATGCGGGCCAGCTGGTTGGCACCATCATAGGCGTAGCCGAGGCTGTCGTAGTGATCGCCGCTGGTGAGGGCTACCGAGCGCAGTTGCCCGATCAGGTTGCCACGCTCGTCATAGCTGTAGCCGAACACACCACTGGCATCCTGCACGGCAGTAAGGTGACCAATGCCTTTGTTGCCATCGGCCGCCATGTCGTAGTGGTACTGCACGTTAAGTGCTGGGTTCGCCGGATACTGGCGAGCGGTCAGGCGATTGAGTGCGTCATAGGTGAAGGTGGTGACCACACCACGCGCATCGGTTTTGCTGATGACGTTACCGGCTGCGTCATGGCTAAAGGTGGTGGTGCCGGTGTCCGGGCTGATTTGCTTGGTGAGATTACCGAAGCCGTCGTACTGGTACTGGGTGGTAACGCCGCGCGGGTCTTTGACCTGGGTGAGTTTGTCCTGTGGGTTGTAAGCCAGGGTGGTGACGCCGTTGAGTGGGTCGGTGCTACTGACCACGCGATCAAGGGCGTCGTAAGCCTGGGTGGTACTGTGCTGTTTAGGGTTGGTACTGACCGTCTGGTTGTCGTTGAGGTCGTATTGGTAGGAGCTGGTCTGCCCAGCGGCGCCGACCGAACGCAGCAGGCGACCGAGCTCGTCATACACCCAGGTTTGCTGCTGAGTGAGGCTGCTGGAAGCATCTTTGAGGCGTTGAGCGGTGTAGTTGCCCATAGCGTCGAGGCTGTACTCGATGGCTTCGCCAAGGTTGTTGGTGATCTTGGTCATGCGGCGCGCATCGTCCCAAGTGTAACTCAGCCAACTGCCATCGCCATTGGTGACCTTGGTGATCAGGCCAACGGCGTTGTAGTCAAAACTGGTGGTGCTTCCAGCGGTACTGGCCGAGGCTAACCAGCCTTGTGTGGTGTAGGTGAGACTAGTTTGCACGCCGTTGGAGTCAATCAGACTCTGCGGGTTGCCGTAGCTGTCGAAATTAGACAGCTGAGTGATATGACCAAGGGCATTGGTGACGGTGGTCAGGTGGCCTTGAGCGTCATAGGCATAGGTGGTGACATCTTGCACATCAGTGCGCGGGCCATTGGCTGTTTCGACCAAGCCAAGGCTGTTGTAGGTGTAGCTCCAGTTGCGTTCAGTAGCCTGAGCACACGACCACACAAAACTGCCGGTCAGCGCAAGCGAAAGCAGGCTCACGCGTTTTACAAATAGATTCATCATCAGGTCCTTCTGCTCTTAGCGCTGCGTCACGGACTGGCTTAACTGCCGGCCCTGTGCGTCGTAGGTGTAGGTAGTAATACGGGTAGGCTCGGTGACCGTAACAGGCAGGAACAGAGTTGGGTGCCAGTCAGTGGTTATAGTGCGCGCTTGTGCCGTGCCAACGGCTTCGGTGCGAGAGACCTCTAAACCACGGGTGTTGTAGTCGTAGGTTGTTAAATGACCTTTGTTATCCGTCTTAGTTTTGAGCAAGCCACGGGCGTCATAAGTGAAAGTCGAGTTGCTCATAGCGCAGCTGCCTAAAGCTTCGCCTTCGATGGCACTAACTCGCCTGACGCCGTCGATGGTCACAAAGCGGTAGGTCGACTTCTTACCAAACTCATTGGTGATGGTGCTAGAGCCATCGGTGTTGTAAGCAATATCCGTATGTTCGACGCCGCCAGCGTGCTCACTGGATGTAGCACGACCTTGCTCATCGTAGGACCAGGTGGCATAACGCACGCCGCGCTCATCTGTGATACCGGTCAGCAGGTGAGGTTTATCGGCTAGTTCGTAATGAAATAGTTTCTGCTCAGTTTGTTCGCCTCGGGTGCGAGTGAGTTTAATTAAACGCTTACTGGCGTTGTATTCATACTGAATAGACAGCCCGGAGGTGTTCATTGTTAATGGTTGATGCTGGGCATCTTCGGTAAAACTCAAGCTCTGACCGGACTTGTCGCTGACCGTGACCGTGCCATCTGCGTAAGTCAGTAGATGCTCAGCCCCGGCGGTATTAGCCCAGCGGGTTAGCCGACCTGTAGCATCAAAACTATAGGTATCGTTGTTCTTGTCGACATAGAGCCAGCTTTCACCAACTTTAGTTAACCGACCTAACTCTGTAGGTAAGGCTGTTACTGTAGGCGGTGTCGTAGCATTGTTAACGGTAAAGATAATCTCACGACCATCGGCCCTAACCAGTGCAAGCTTACTACCGAACAAACGTAGACGGGTTGAATGGTTGTGCCGCCATAGGCCATCGAGACTGTTATAAGTGCGCGCAAACTGCAGGATTGATAGACCACTACCTGTCGAATCTATTTCTTTTTGAAATTTATTACCATTAGCCGCATTTATAGGGTTCCCACCAACAGCTTTTGGGCATGTATCGGGATCGCCCTTTCCTGGATCGCTGGCGCATTCGGTGGTTGTTGGATTGTAAGTTAAATTATTCCAACAGGAAGTACCACTGCGATGAACAGATGTTGTAGATGGGAGAAGTGTGCCATTATCCGCGCGATAAGTTAACTTACAAATAACACGACGCTCATCATTTTTAGGCGGGTTATAATGACTCAATATAAAAGGAGATATCCCGACAAGAGCGGTATGTCCATGGTGAAAAAATTTAACATAGGCAGTGCATGCCGCATCCGCTGAGGGATAAGTACCGCCCAAATTGCTATGAGTCCAATAATAATCAACCGCGCCGCTCTCCGACGCATAGAAAAAAGGTAAAAATGATGCAACTAAAAGCAAGCGCATTCTAGTTAATTTTTCATAAGCGCTTAATGGAATAGCGCGTAGGATTGCGTCGTTAGTATGGCTATGTGGGTTGCTCATCAAATCCCTCTGCTTTTAGCGTTGCGTCACGGACTGGCTAAGCTGCCGGCCCTGTCCGTCGTAGATGTACGTAGTAATACGGGTAGGCTCGGTGACCTTGGTGCGCAAAAACAAAGTGGGGTGCCAGTCAGTGGTGATAGTCCGCGCTTGTGGCGTGCCAGCGGCTTCGGTGCGAGCGACCTCTAAACCACGGGTGTTGTAGTCGTAGGTTGTTAAATGGCCTTTATTATCAGTCTTGGTCTTAAGCAAGCCACGGGCGTCATAGGTGAACGTCGAGTTACTCATAGGGCAGCTGCCTAAAGCTTCACCTTCGATGGCACTAACCCGCTTGACGCCGTCGATGGTCACAAAGCGGTAGGTCGACTTCTTGCCAAGCTCATTGGTGATGGTGCTAGAGCCATCGGTGTTGTAAGCAACATCCGTATGTTCGACGCCGCCAGCGTGCTCACTGGATGTCGCGCGACCTTGATCGTCATAGGACCACGTGGCATATCGCACGCCTCGCTCGTCTGTAATGCCGGTGAGCAAAGCGCTGTTACGCGAGTCTTCGTAGTGGAACAGGCGGTGCTCGATCTGGCCACCACGGGTCCGCGTCAATCTACTTAGACGGTTATCGGCGTTGTAGTCGTACTTTATCGTCAGTCCGGCGGCGCTCAGGGTCAGTGGCTGATGGAAGAGGTCTTCAGTGAAGCTCATGCTGTAGCCCAGGTTGTCAGTGACGGTGACCTGACCATTGGCATAAACCAGTTGCTGTTGTGCCCCGGCGTTGTTGCTCCACTGAGTCAATCGACCACCGGCGTCGAAGCTGAAACGCTCACTGTTTTCGGCTATGTAGAGCCAGCCATTATTGGCTAACTTTGACAGACGTCCTAACTCTGTAGCCGATATCGGAGTTGACGTTGAACCGTTGACAGTGAAAAGAGACTCACGTCCATGAGCCATGACTAAGAGGGCAGTGACACCGTTAATGCTTTTTTCGGTCGTAATGTAAGTTGAATAGTTATGTCGCCATAGGCCGTCGAGACTGTTATAAGTTCGAGCAAAATCTAACGGAAAGGCGCTGCTTCCGAAGTGGTCAGCTTCTACTTGGAATTTGTTACCATTAGTTATGTTTATTGGATTTCCCGCGCACCCCAAAGACGGTGGTGGTCCTTTTTCACCTTCCACGCATTCGCCTGTTGTCGGATTATAAGTAGAGCCAGGAAGACAGGAATCGCCAGAGCGCGTTATAACTGTCCCAGTTGATGGCGCCGGCACACCGTTTATGCTTTTTTTAACAAGGCAATTAAAGATTTTTTCACTCTGAGGGGAAATTGACGGCGAAAAAAACCTTATGCTAGTAGAAGATACAGATTGCAGGTAGTCGCGATGTGCATCGCATGCTTGGGATGGCGAAGAAAAAGGCCCATAGGGTTTATGCGACTGTTTCCAACTGTATGTCGTGGCATTTGCGCTAGACATATAAAAGAGTATGGGCAATAAAAGCAACAGAAAGAGCCAGTTGCGCTGGCTTCCTGAAGCTGGCTTTGTAGGGTGGCGACTCTGCACGCGGTAAACCGCAACAAGCATATCCTTACTCATCTTCAACTTCCTTAAAGTCTGTAGCCCGCAATGCGTTGGTCAATAGAGCTATCTTGATTGGAATATAGACAGAGGAGGATGCACTCTGGATATTCGGACAGCTATCAAGCAGTAATAAAAAGCGGCCTGGCGGATTCGTCATTGATCATTGAGCGGTCCGCTGCGGCTAGCGTGCGCGGCGCAACCTTGCCAGCAAAACGGCTAAGGGTCAAAGGCTGGGGGCGGGGCGCTTACCGTTTCAATCAGTCCAAGGCTGTTGTGGTGTAGCTCCAGTTGCGTTCAGTGACTTGAGCACAGGGCGCAAACAAGCTGCCGGCCAGCACAAACAGCAACAGGCTCACGTGTACATCGATATGTTCATCGTCAGGTCCTTCTGTTCTTAGCGTTGCGTCACGGACTGGCTTAACTTCCGGCCCTGCGCGTCGTAGGTGTAGGTAGTAATGCGGGTGGGTTCAGTTATCGTGACAGGCAGGAACAGAGGCGGGTGCCAGTCAGTAGTAATGGTGCGGGATGAGGCCGAACTTTACCTCCAGGTGGGAGCAGCTTTAGAGGGTGAAGGCGGGCTAGGTGAGCGTGACTATTCGCACCGAAACTGGGAGATACACTGGCCAGGGCAGGTCTGCGCGCTCATGGTTGCGACCTTGTTATATTTATGACAATGAACGACAGCTTTGCTCAGCGCATCCAGATACCTACTCTGGGCCGTGCCGTGTTGATAAATCGCCACAATTCAATTGGTTTGGCCGAGCAGCCGCCCAGCAATATTGCAGTGGCTGCTAGAAGTACTATCGCACTGAGATTCATGTTGGCACCAAAGTAGCGTTTCAGTTGGATGACGAGGCGAAAGGGCGGGGCGTGACGGGCCCGAGCTGTAACAATTTCTGTACCATTCGCGGCATGGGCTAGCGTTTCTGGGCTCCGCCCAGTATTCACTCGCCATTCAAGGTCGGTGAAACGCCTATCTAATTGCCTGTTATACCGGGCCTTTTACTAGTTAGAAAGTCCGAATGACCAGAATCTGCGTAGGTATCATTGTCTGAACTGTTTGCCGCCTGTCTGAAAGCAAAAAGTGATTCAACGGCAATTTGTCAGGCAGTAGCAACAAGATTAAATAGCGGGTATCGGGGCGGGTATTAAATGAGCTTTATAAGTTTATTGCTATGAAAATCAGCGACTTATGACGCAAAGGAAAATCGTCCACGTCGATTGCGACTGCTTCTATGCGGCAATCGAGATGCGTGATGATCCGAGCCTGGCCAGCAAGCCTTTGGCGGTCGGTGGTTCAGCGGATCGGCGCGGGGTGATTGCCACCTGCAATTACGAGGCGCGCAGTTATGGCGTGCGTTCAGCCATGGCTTCCGGGCAGGCGCTTAAATTGTGTCCGGATCTGGTGATCGTTAAGCCGCGGATAGAGGCTTACAAGGCCGTTTCGCGAGAAATTCAGGCGATCTTTCGCGATTACACCGAGCTGATCGAGCCTTTATCGCTGGACGAAGCCTACCTCGATGTAACCGACAGCCCGCACTTTGCCGGTAGCGCCACGCGCATCGCTCAGGATATTCGCCGCCGCGTCTCGCAGGAGCTGCATATCACCGTCTCGGCGGGGGTGGCGCCGAACAAGTTCCTGGCCAAGATCGCCAGCGACTGGAAGAAGCCTAACGGTCTGTTTGTGATTACTCCAGATCAGGTTGAGGACTTTGTTGCCGCCTTGCCGGTGAGCAAGCTGCATGGCGTGGGCAAGGTCACGGCCGACAAACTTGGGCGCCTGGGCATTCGCACCTGCAGCGACCTGCGCGAGTGGAACAAGTTGGCCTTGGTCAAGGAGTTCGGCAGTTTCGGCGAACGTTTGTGGGGACTGGCGCGCGGGATTGATGAGCGGGTCGTGCATAACGACAGTCGGCGTCAGTCGGTCAGCGTAGAAAACACCTTTGACAAGGACTTGCCGGACCTGGCCGCCTGTCTGGAGCAGTTGCCCGCGCTGCTGGAGCAACTGGCTACGAGGATGGCACGGCTGGATGCGAGTTATCGGCCGGACAAGCCCTTTGTCAAAATCAAGTTCCATGACTTCAGCCAGACCACTCTGGAGCAGGGCGGGGCGCGGCGTGATCTGGAGAGCTATACACGGCTGATGAGCGCCGCCTTTGCCCGTGGCAACAAAGCCGTACGCTTGCTTGGTGTCGGTGTGCGCTTGCAAGATCTGCGCGGCAAGCACGAGCAGTTGGAGCTGTTTGCGTCCTGACAGCGTTGTGCAGAACGACATGTATAAAAAATGACCGGGAGTCATTTTTAACGTCGCGTAGTGACGGCCCGCAGGGTGGCCGCCATGGGTGGCAGGCCATAAAAAAGGCGAAGCCACAGGGCTTCGCCTTTTTTAGTTGCACGCAGATTAGTGCTTGCGCGGTACCGGCTTAAGCAGCTCGTCAGGCGGCATCTCGCAGGCGATTTTGCGGCCCAGCAGTGCTTCGATGGCCGGCAGGGCGTAGGCGTCGTCCTCGCCAGCAAAACTGATTGAGGTGCCGCTGGTGCCCGCACGGCCGGTACGACCGATGCGGTGCACGTAGTCGTCCGGAGTTTCCGGTAGGGTGAAATTGATCACGTGGCTGATGGCATCGACGTGGATGCCGCGACCTGCCACATCGGTGGCGACCATTACGCGAATCTTGCCTTCGCGGAAGCCTTCCAGCGCGCGAATACGTTTGTGTTGCGGCACATCGCCGGACATCTGTACGGCGCTGATGCCGTCGCGGGTCAGGCGTTCTTCAATGCGCCGTACTTCATCCTTGCGGTTGGCGAAGACCATCACGCGAATCCAGTCGTTCTGGCTGATCAGGTTGTACAGCAGCTTGTACTTGTCGCTGCCGGCAACGGCATAGACGTGCTGCTCGACGGTATCGCTGGCAACGTTTTCCGGTTCGATCTCGACGATTGCCGGGTCGGTGGTCCATTGCTTGGCCAGGTTCATCACGTCGTCGGTGAAGGTCGCGGAAAACAGCAGGGTCTGGCGTTCGCCCTTCATCGGGGTCTGGCGGATGATCTGGCGGACTTGGGGGATAAAGCCCATGTCGAGCATGCGATCGGCTTCGTCGAGCACCATCACTTCGACCATGTCCAGATGCACTTCGCCACGCTGATTGAAGTCCAGCAAGCGCCCTGGTGTTGCTACCAGAATGTCGCAGAAGCGCGACTCAAGCAGTCTGAGCTGTTTATCGAAGTCCATACCGCCGACAAAGCTCATCACATTGAGGCCGGTGTATTTAGTCAGATCGGCTGCGTCCTTGGCGATCTGCACCACCAGCTCGCGAGTCGGTGCAATGATCAGCGCGCGCGGCTCGCCCATATAGCGCTCTTTCGGCGGCGGGGTTTGCAGTAGTTGGGTGATGATCGAGATCAGGAAGGCGGCGGTTTTGCCCGTACCAGTCTGGGCGCGGCCGATGGCGTCACGACCGCTGAGGGTGTAACCCAGCACCTGGGCCTGGATCGGCGTGCAGTAGGGGAAGCCCAAGTCATGGATGGCATGCATCAGCTCGGGGGAGAGCTTGAAGTCATGAAAACGGGTTTTACCTTCAGTCGGAGCTACGACGAAGTCTTCCAGTTTCCAGGTGTCGACTGGTTTGGCAGGGCGTTCGCGGCGCGGTTTCGCCGGTTTTTCCTTGCTCTGTAACGGTTTTTCAGCGGCTTCAGTGGGGCGCGATGAGGCGCTGCGGCTGGATTTGTCAGCGTTGGCGTCAGGCTGGACGCGCGGTGCGCGGGGCGTTACAGGTGACGGAGTTGCTGGGCTGGGCTGCTCGCCCTCGGCTTTGCCGAATATTTTCTTGAGTGCTTTGAGCACGGTCATCTCATCAATTGGTTAAGGAGTGAACGGCCGCCAGTGTAAAGCAAGAAGCCGGCGCGGCGAAGTGCCGCGCCGGATGGCGGCGATTGGCTGGTTTTTACTCAATTTTCGGGAAGGCTGGCAAGCAGCAGGCGCTGCACATTGCCACCCATGATCGCGGCAATTTCGTCGTGGCTGAAACCCGCCTTGAGCAGGCCTTCCGTCAGTTGCGGCAAGCCCGTTACGTCAAACGGTGCATGGATGGTGCCGTTGAAATCCGAACCCAGCGCCACGTGCTGCGTACCTATTTTGTCTGCGGTATAGCGAATGGCCCGGACTATGGCCTCGACCGAGGTGGCGCAGACGGCCGCATCCCAGTAACCGATGCCGATGACTCCGCCGGTGGCGGCGATGGCTTTCAGGTGCTTGTCGCTTAGGTTGCGCGGGCCTTTGCAGGTACCTTCGACACCTGTGTGGGAAACCAGTACCGGGCGCGTGCTGATGGCCAGTACATCATCGATCAGCGGGCGCGAGGCGTGAGCGAGGTCGATCAGCATGGCTTTTTCTTCCAGGCGCTTGATCACCTGACGGCCCAGTGGCGTCAGGCCGCCTTTTTCCAGGCCGTGGGCCGAACCGCCGATTTCATTATCGAAGAAGTGGGTGAGGCCGGTGATGCGAAAGCCGGCGTCATAGAGTGCGTCCACGTTGTCCAGCTTGCCCTCGATCGGTTGCAGGCCCTCGGTGGCGAGAATCGCCGCTACGCGCTGCGGGTCTTTCTGCCAGGCGCTGATAAAGCTGGCGAGGTCGTTGCGCGTCTTGATCAGTACCAGGCGGCCGTCGCTGTTGGCGCTGGCTTCATTGAGTTTATGCGCCTGATACAGCGCGCGTTGCAGCAGGCTGTCCCAGGTTTCCTTGGGCCAGCGCTGGGCCATGGCCAGCAGGGTGATGTTGTCAGTCTCGCCGCTGTTGCTTTCATAGTTGATGCCGCGCGGTGTCTTGGTCACGGTGGAGAACACCTGCAGGCCGACGCGGCCCTCGAGCATGCGCGGCAGGTCGGAGTGGCCAAAGTCATAGCGCCCCAGCAGGTCACGCTCCCACAGCAGTACGTCGTCATGCAGGTCGGCGATAAATAGCTGTTGATGCAGCTGTTGGGCTGGCTCGCTGGCGGGATAGGGCGCGGGGGATTCGACGCTGTTCATCTTGCGGTCAAGCAAGGAGGGCAGTGCAAACACACTGCCCGCAGCGATCAACAGGATTATCGACACAGTGATTAGAATTTTGCGCATATATAAGGTGCCATCCGGGCGTTGTTGTTATGCGCAGCACTCTAGCAAGAGTGAGTAAGAAATGTGATTGAGTGGACTGCAGTACGGGTGCTTTTAACGTTTGTATACGATGTCTGTTTTTAACGCAGCAGGGCCGACGCGTAGCAGATCGTGAGGATTAGCCGCAGAGGCAGTCGCGGCCTTGCTGCTTAGCCTGATACAGCGCGCTGTCGGCGCGGGCGATCACGCCTTGCAGGCTGTCCTTGGGTTGCATTTGCGCCAGGCCAATGGATACGGTCACCCCTGGAAGCACGCCAATCGGTGAGTGGAACGAGCTGACATTGCGCAGCGCCAGGCGCAGCCGCTCGCCGATGCCGCGGGCTTCATCGACACCGATTTCCGGCAGCAGGATGACGAATTCTTCGCCTCCGTAGCGGGTCAGGCTGTCTTTGGGACGTAGCTGGTTGCGCAGGGTGTGCGCCACCAGGCACAGGGCATAGTCGCCTGCGAGGTGGCCGTGCTGGTCGTTGTAGGCTTTGAAGTGGTCTACATCGAGCATCAGCATGCACAGTGGCTTGCCATTAAAGGCGCTGCGGGTGCTTTCGCGCTCGAAGATATGTTCCAGCCAGCGGCGGTTATAGGCGCCGGTAAGGGCGTCGATATTGGCGGTTTGTTCGCTGTCGAGAATAATCCGGTTGCCTTTGCGTACGCGGTCGCAAAGCAGCTCAAGCATGTTCTGCATCAGTTCTGGCGATTGCTGGAACAGATTGAACAGCGATTCGCGGTGCAGGCGCAGCACGCAGCAGGGCTCGCTTGCCACTACATAGGCGGAGGGGTGTTCATTGTCGATAAAGCTGATTTCGCCGGCGCAGTCGCCGACGTTCAGGGTGCTGACGGCCTGACTGTCGAGCGAGCCGAGGTAGACCTTGAGTTGACCCTTGAGCAGCAGATAGAGGTACTGGTTGCGGTTGAAGGGCGAGAGCAGAACTTCGCCGGCTTCCAGATCGCAGGCGCGGAATTCCTTAAGCAGCTGGCTGATGCTGCTGGCGGCGACGTTATTGAACAGTCGCAGGTTGCGAAGTTGCTGCAGGTCAGCCTGCCATTTGGCATTTTTCATGGGATCGGCAGGTGTGACTGTGGGTTGGAAATGTTGGTCATCGCTAACGCTCCCTGCATTAAGGGCGAATACCATGCCTGAACATATTCCGCTGCCTGTGGCCTGACAACCGTTGTCGGACGCATGGGCGACCAGTGGTATTGAAGTTGAATGATTGGTCACAAATCTGGCGCGATCCTTGCGCCAGCACTTGCTTACCCTGCTGAGTGCAGTTCTATCGCTACGGCAAAACCAGCCAGACGTTCGCTCACCGCTTCAGCCAGCGCTGCCTGGTCAATGGGCAGGTAGATGTGGGCGACCTGGCCGCGCTTGTCATCGCTGAGTACGTCAACGCGCAGACGCGAATCCAGCTCCGCCAGCGCGGCCTGATAGACGCGCGCAATGGCATCGAAGCGCAGTGCCGGTTTGAAGGTTTTACCCACGGCGGTCAGCGGAATGGCGTCGATGATCCAGGCGTCCTTGGGGATCGCCGCGCGCTCGGAGATGTGTTCGGCGGCATGTGTCAGCAGTTCGGCTTCGCTAACCTCAGCGCCAGGCTTGAGTTGCACGTACACCACCGGCAGTTCGCCAGCTTTTTCGTCGGGCTTGCCGACAGCGGCGGCCATGGCCACGGCGGGGTGCTTATGCAGCGCCTCTTCGATCATCTGCGGGTCGATATTGTGGCCACCACGGATGATCAGGTCCTTGCTGCGTCCGGTCAGCCAGATATAGCCATCGGCATCCACACGGCCCAGGTCACCGGTGTTGAACCAGTCGCAGTCGACCCAGATGCCGGCATTCTTGCTGGTTTGCAGGTAACCCTTGAACACCGTGGCGCCACGGATGCACAGGTTACCGATTTCATTGCGATTGGCCTCTCTCAGGTAGTTGCCTTGTTCGTCGAGCACCTTGATGCTCACCTCGCAATAGGGCATCGGTAGGCCGATGGAGCCGGGGCGGCGCTCACCTGCCGGTGGGTTGGCACAGCTGCCGCAGGTGCCTTCGGTCAGGCCGTAACCTTCGATCAGGGTCAGCCCGGTTTTGCTTTCGAACTGGCGGATCAGCTCCACCGGCATCGGTGCGGCGCCGCACAGGGCGTATTTCAGCGAGCTGAGGTCATGGCCTTCGCTCGGCACCTGCAGCAGGCCGGCGTAGATGGTCGGTACGCCGCTAAAAAAACTGACCTTGTGGCGTTCGATGATTTTCCAGAAATTGCCGATCAGGTTGGGGTTGCGATAACCCTGCGGGGTGGCCAGCAGCACTTCGGCGCCGCCGATAAAGGCGGTGAGGCCGGTGACGATCACCCCGTTGACGTGAAACAGCGGCAGGCCGCAGAGGGTGACATCGCCCGGCGCAAAGCCCGTCACCATGTTCATGCTGTAAGCCATGGCCACTTCGTTGCCGTGGCTGTGTGGCGCGAGTTTTGGCGTGCCGGTGGTGCCGCCAGTATGGAAGTAGCTGGCGATGTCGTCCGGTGCGATGACGCGGCCGCTTTCCAGGTGGTCGTCCGGGCAGGTTGCGATCAGGTCATCGAAATCCAGCACGCCGTCCGGCAATGGTCCGCGCTGCGTCTTGATGACGCTGCGCTGTGGCTCCGGCAGCAGGTTGGCCATGTCCACACAGATAATCGCCTTCAGCGCTGGCAGTTGCTCGCGCAGGCCTTCGACCTTGGCCCACAGGTCGGTGCCGGGGAAGGGCGCGAGGGTCACCAGCAGCTCGGAGTCCGAGGCCTGGATCAGCTCGGCGATATGTTCCGGGTCGAGCAGCGGATTTATCGCATTGACGATCCCGGCCGCTTCGCCGCCCCAGATGGTGAAATGGGTGTGCGGCAGGTTGGGCAACAGAAACGATACCGCCTTGCCGGGGCGCAGGCCCAGGCGGTGGAAGGCGTTGGCGGTCTGGGTGATCTTGCTCAGCAGTTGCCCATAGCTGAGGCGGTAAGCCGCCTCATCAGCCGTGCCCTGAAGGATAAACGACAGCGCCGGGGCATCCGCTTGCCGCGCTACGCTGCGGCGGATCAGCTCATAGGTACTGGCCGGTAGGTCGCGCTCGGCCAGTGGGGTTTGCTCGATCAGCTGGATATCGCGCAGGGACTTGATCGCAGGGATGGCAGGCATAGATGTTTTCGCTCGCAGGCAGTCAACTGGTGAACCGTTGCTCCAGCCAGTCGGCGATGTCGCGGATTTCCTCATTCACCACTTCGTGGCCCATCGGGTAGTCACGCCATTGCACGCTGACGCCAGAGGCACTCAGGTAGTCATGGGCTGCGCGGCCCATGGCCGGCAGTACGATGTCGTCGAATGTGCCATGCAAACACAGGACCGGCAGTTGTTTTTTTGTATCTGTCAGCTGAATCTCGTCGCTGAAGGTCGGCGCATAGGTCGACAGAGCGATGACTCCGCCGAGCGCGAACTGCCATCGCAGGAACGCGGTGTGCAATACGACTGCACCGCCTTGGGAAAAACCGGCTAGAACGATGCGCGACGGATCAAGACCGCTGTCACGTTGCGCTTCGATCAGCGCAATCACCTGCTGCGCCGAGGCTTCCAGCTGCTCACGGTTGATCGCCCGGGCCGGGCTCATGGCCAAGATGTCGTACCAGCTGGGCATGGCGTAGCCGCCATTGATGGTCACCGTCTGGGTCGGCGCTTGTGGCAGAACGAAGCGGGTGCTGTGCAGGCGTTGCTGGAGCATCTCAGCCACTGGCATAAAGTCGTAACGATCGGCCCCCAGGCCGTGCAACCAAATGACGCACGCGTCGGCGGCAAGTGTGGGCTGAAGAATCAAGGGTTCGCTCATCTGAGGCTCCGCTGTGGTGCGTGCGCGCTGATTTAGTGCGCAGGAAAATTTAGGGGGTGGCGATTCTAGAAAGAAGTTGTCGCCAGGGTGCAAGTTTTACTCTTGACCTGTCCGTATGGTGCTCAAAGCGTGGCGCTGGTACGGGCCTTGCTATACACCTTAGGGACTGATGACGTTGCTTGGTAGTGGTAACACTGCCACCCAACCGGGCACGGAGCAGACTGAAATGCCTTTGCCGGCGTTTCACAAGTTCGCCAGGCGCTGCATGCTGTGCGACAAGTCACTTGCTATCTGTCTCTAGCCCATTCAAATAATGGGCGGGTGAGAGTTTATGGCCGCTGGAGCAATCGGCAACTAAACTCGCGCTAAGGTTTGATCCCCCGGTTGAGTGTGTTGCTGCCGATACACTCAACGAGCCCCATAAGGGTACGGTGGTAGGACCGAGACTCCAAACACAACAAAAGCAACTGGAGGTTTTAATGAAGATGGTGAAATCCACATTGGCAGTACTGACCACCGCCGCTGTTCTCGGTGTCAGCAGTTTTGCTCAAGCAGGCGCTACTCTGGACGCGATCCAGAAGAAAGGTTTCGTACAGTGCGGTATCAGCGATGGTCTGCCTGGCTTCTCCTACGCCGATGAGAAGGGTAACTACCTGGGTCTCGACGTTGACGTATGTCGCGCAGTAGCTGCTGCAGTATTCGGTGACGCTACCAAGGTCAAGTACAGCCCGCTGACCGCCAAAGAGCGCTTCACCGCGCTGCAGTCTGGCGAAGTCGACATCCTCTCGCGTAACACCACCTGGACCAGCTCGCGCGATTCGGGCCTGGGTCTGAACTTTGCCGGCGTTAACTACTACGACGGTCAAGGCTTCCTGGTTAACAAGAAGCTCGGCGTTTCCAGCGCTAAAGAACTCGACGGCGCAACTGTCTGCATCCAGGCAGGTACCACCACCGAGCTGAACCTCTCCGACTACTTCCGCGCCAACAGCCTGAAGTACACCCCGATCACCTACGACACCTCCGACGAAAGCGCCAAATCGGTTGAAGCCGGCCGTTGCGACGTGCTGACTTCCGACCAATCGCAGCTGTACGCACAGCGCATCAAGCTGGCCGATCCGGAATCCTACGTGGTATTGCCGGAAGTGATCTCGAAAGAGCCACTGGGCCCGGTCGTACGCCAGGGTGACGAAGAGTGGTTCGACATCGTGCGCTGGTCGCTGTATGCGATGGTTAACGCTGAAGAGCTGGGTGTGACTTCGGCTAACGTCGAAGAGCAAGCCAAATCCACCAAAAACCCCGACGTAGCACGTCTGCTCGGTGCTGAAGGTGAGTTCGGTAAAGATCTGAAACTGCCGAAAGACTGGGCCGTACAGATCGTCAAGCAAGTGGGTAACTACGGCGAAAGCTTCGAGCGTAACGTCGGTACCGGCAGCGAGCTGAAGATCGAACGTGGCCTCAACGCCCTATGGAACAAAGGTGGTCTGCAGTACGCACCGCCAGTGCGCTGACCGTCCGTTGCCAGCCGCTCGTCCTGAACGGCTGGCATTGTTCTGATTGATGTGAACCTCATGCCCGCTTATGCGGGCATGAGGGTTCCAAGAGGGCTTATATGCAAACCACTGCAAATGTCCCGCGCCCTGGTGGATCGGTTTGGACCGACCCCAAGGTGCGTGCCTGGCTATTTCAAATTCTTGCCGTTATCGCCGTTGTGGCGCTTGGCTGGTTTCTGTTTGATAACACCCAGACCAACCTGGAAAAGCGCGGGATCACTTCCGGGTTTTCCTTTCTCAATAACAGCGCCGGTTTCGGCATTGCCCAACACCTGATCGACTACGACGAAAGCAACTCCTATGGGCGTGTTTTCGTGGTGGGTTTGCTCAACACCTTGTTGGTGTCGGTGATTGGCATCGTCCTGGCTACGCTGTTGGGGTTTCTGCTGGGTGTGGCGCGTCTGTCGCCGAACTGGTTGGTCAGCAAGCTGGCCACCGTGTACATCGAGACGTTCCGTAATATCCCGCCGCTGCTGCAAATCTTCTTCTGGTATTTCGCCGTCATGCTCTCCCTGCCAGGACCGCGGCAGAGCATGGGTGTTGGCGAGACGTTCTTCCTCAACAGCCGTGGCCTGTATATGCCGGCACCGAGCCCGGGGGACAACTTCAGTCTGTTTGCCGGTGCGGTGATTGTGGCGATCATCGGCGTGGTGCTGCTGGCGCGTTGGTCGAAGGCGCGTTTTGAGGCCACTGGTAAATATTTCCCTGTGTCCCTCGGCGCTGTGCCGCTGTTGTTGGTCTTGCCTGGCCTGGCTGTGCTGCTGGGCGGTAATCCGCTGCAGTGGAGTGTGCCCGAGTTGTCTGGTTTCAACTTCCGCGGTGGCTGGGTGCTAATCCCTGAACTGATGGCGTTGACCCTGGCGTTGACTATCTATACCGCGGCATTTATCGCCGAGAACGTGCGTTCCGGGATCATGGCGGTCAGCCATGGGCAGACCGAAGCGGCGCGTTCCTTGGGCCTGCCGGCTGGTAAGACGCTGCGTCTAGTGATCATTCCCCAGGCCCTGCGGGTGATCATTCCGCCGTTGACCAGCCAATACCTGAACCTGGCGAAGAACTCCTCGCTGGCCGCAGGTATCGGTTATCCGGACATGGTCTCGCTGTTCGCCGGTACGGTACTCAACCAGACCGGGCAGGCGATCGAGGTGATTGCCATCACCATGAGTGTGTACCTGGCGATCAGTATCAGCATTTCCATGCTGATGAACTGGTACAACAAGCGCATTGCGCTGATCGAGCGGTAAGGAGCAGCCATGCAAACTCATACCTTCAAACCTGATCTACCGCCACCCGCGCTCAGCGTCGGTGTGGTCGGTTGGCTGCGCGCCAACCTGTTCTCCAGCTGGTTCAACACCCTGTTGACGCTGTTCGCTGCGTATTTGGTGTGGCTGATGGTGCCGCCGCTGATTCAGTGGGCCTTGATCGATGCGGACTGGACCGGTACCACCCGTGCCGACTGCACCAGCGGCGGAGCTTGCTGGGTGTTTGTGCAGCAGCGTTTCGGCCAGTTTATGTACGGTTTCTACCCGACTGAGCTGCGCTGGCGCGTTGACCTGACCCTGTGGCTGGCGATCATCGGTGCTGCGCCGCTGTTCGTGCCGCAGATGCCGCGTAAGGCCATGTATGGCCTGGGCTTCCTGGTGGTTTACCCAGTGCTGGCGTATTGGCTGCTGCACGGTGGTTTCTTCGGTCTGTCGACCGTGCCCACCAGCCAGTGGGGCGGCCTGATGCTGACCCTGGTGATCGCCGCAGTCGGTATTGCCGGTGCCTTGCCGCTGGGCATTCTGCTGGCGCTGGGGCGACGTTCGGACATGCCAGCGATCCGGGTGATCTGTGTGACCTTTATCGAGTTCTGGCGCGGGGTGCCGTTGATCACCGTGCTGTTTATGTCCTCGGTGATGTTGCCGCTGTTCCTGCCAGAAGGCCTGTCCTTCGACAAGCTGATGCGTGCGTTGATCGGGGTGATCCTGTTCCAGTCGGCGTATATCGCCGAAGTGGTGCGTGGTGGTCTGCAGGCGATTCCCAAGGGCCAGTACGAGGCCGCTGCGGCTATGGGGCTGGGCTACTGGCGGATGATGGGCCTGGTGATTTTGCCGCAAGCCCTGAAGCTGGTTATCCCTGGCATCGTCAACACCTTTATTGCGCTGTTCAAGGACACCAGCCTGGTGATCATCATCGGCCTGTTTGACCTGCTCAACAGTATCAAGCAAGCCACCACCGATCCGGCTTGGCTGGGCATGGCCACTGAAGGCTATGTGTTCGCCGCGCTGATTTTCTGGATTTTCTGTTTTGGTATGTCCCGCTACTCCCAACATCTGGAGCGCAAGCTGGACACCGGCCACAAGCGTTAGGAGCTAACCCATGAGTGAAGCAATTAAACAGCCAGCACCTGCTAACGCTGAAGGCATGATCCAGATGCAGGGCGTGCACAAGTGGTACGGTCAGTTCCATGTGCTCAAAGACATTAACCTGAATGTGCAGGCCGGTGAGCGTATCGTGCTGTGCGGGCCGTCCGGCTCGGGCAAATCGACCACCATCCGCTGCCTCAACCGTCTGGAAGAACACCAGCAGGGGCGCATCGTGGTCGATGGCACCGAGTTGACCCACGATCTCAAGCACATCGAAGCGGTACGTCGTGAAGTCGGCATGGTGTTTCAGCACTTCAACCTGTTCCCGCACCTGACTGTGCTGCAGAACTGCACTCTGGCGCCGATGTGGGTGCGCAAGATGCCCAAGCGGCAGGCGGAAGAGATTGCCATGCACTTTCTCGAGCGTGTGCGCATTCCGGAGCAGGCGGGTAAGTACCCAGGTCAGCTTTCTGGGGGGCAGCAACAGCGTGTGGCAATTGCCCGCGCGCTGTGCATGAAGCCGAAGATCATGCTGTTCGATGAGCCAACCTCGGCCCTCGATCCGGAAATGGTCAAGGAAGTACTTGATACCATGATCGGCCTGGCTGAAGACGGCATGACCATGCTCTGCGTAACCCACGAAATGGGCTTTGCCCGCACTGTGGCGAACCGGGTGATCTTTATGGACAAGGGCGAGATCGTTGAGCAGAACGAGCCCGACGCCTTCTTCACCAACCCGCAGAACGAACGCACCAAGCTGTTCCTCAGCCAGATCATTCACTGAGTTTCAGCCGCAATAAAAAAGGGAGCCTTCGGGCTCCCTTTTTTATTGCGCAGAGTTTGCGCCCTTAGGTGTTCTCTCATTGACCTTCAGGCCACAGGCGTAGTGGCTTGCCTTCGGTGGGCCACAGCTGCAGCTGTTCGGTGGTGGAGAAGTCCCAGCGCTGGACTTTGCCCAGGCTGTCGAGAAAGCGCGCTTCCTGTTCCATCAGCGCCGGTGCGCACATTTTGCGGGTGCTACCGGCGGCGCTGAAGCTGAGTTTTTCGCCGTCCAGGGTGTAACCGGCAAACCAGTGGTTACAGCCGGCGTTGCCATAGGCGCGGCCGTCGTCACCGAGGGTGATGGTCAGATGGCTGCGATCAACCAGCGGGCGTTCACCGATCCATTCCACCTGATAGGTGTGCTCGGTTTCCAGCTGCGGTGCGGGTGTGGCGCAGCCCACGAGGCCGGCCGCCAGCAGGCTGATAGTCAGTGCACGTTTCATATAGCCTCCTTGTTGATACATTTCGGGCACAGGTGCTTGGCGTTTTTCGATTGCCAGCCCAACTCCTTGATCCGTGCTTCGGCGGCCGGCGCCTGGGCCTTTTTGCCGAGTGCAGCGTCGACGGCGAACTCGAAGTCCAGCTGCGCGTTGCAGCTGTCGCAGTTGGCCTGCCAATTGAAAATCGCCAGTTCCTTGAACGCCGGGCCGGTGGCCACAGCAACCCACTGGCCGCGCGGGTTGATCAGGTGGCGAACCTTGTCGGCCTGCAGGCGCATGGACAGCTCACGGCTGCCCTTGAGGGTCACCAGCAGGGTGTCGCCGCTCTGGATCGAGCCGCCATTGCCGGTGACCTGGTAACGGCCCGGTGCCAGTGCGCGGCATTCGATCAGGGTGTGCTCGGGGTTAAGCAGGTTGTAACGAAAGTCGTGTTCAGCCATGGAGCCTCCAAATAGGCGCAAATGCTAACACGCAGCCGCCATTTACTGCGTCGGCCTACCGCTTCAGGCGCTGCCTTCAACCGTGCGGGCCAATCGTTCAATGGCGGCATCCAGCTCATCCAGGGCTTGTTGGGCGGCGGGGTCGTTCTGCTTCAGCAGGGTTTCGCTGCGCTGGCAGGCGGCGCGCAGCTGCGGCACGCCGCAATAGCGGGTAGCCCCGTGCAGGCGGTGAACCCGTTCGATCAGGCTGTTACGCTCGCCGCTGTCCCGCGCCTGGCGAATGGCCTGGCGGTCACCGGGCAGTCCGGCCAGCAGCATGCTCAGCATATCGGCGGCCAGGTCGGCCTTGCCTGCAGCCAAACGCAAGCCTTCGTCGGCATCCAGCACGCTGAGGTTGTTATGCGTGGCGCTGATGCCGCTGTGTTCGCTACTTTGGTTACGTAGGGCTAGGCCGGTCCATTTGAGTACCACTTGGGCCAACTGACGCTCGCTGATCGGCTTGGTCAGGTAGTCGTCCAGGCCGCTTTGCAGCAGCGCGCGTTTCTCGTTGGCGAGGGCGTGAGCAGTCAGCGCAACAATCGGCACTGGACCCTGGTTGCGCCCATTTTCCTGTTGGCGAATTGCCTCTGTGGCCTGGCGGCCATCCATGCCGGGCATCTGTACGTCCATAAAAATCAGATCGAAGTTCTGCTCGGCGGCTTTTTCCACGGCCTCATAGCCGCTGTTGGCGATGGTCACCAGCGCGCCCATATCGCCCAACAGGGTTTGCACCAGCAGCAGGTTGGCCGGATTGTCGTCGACGCAGAGAATCAGCGGCGGGCGGCTGGGGGCGCTTTGCGGACTCTCCAGGCGATTTTGCCGAGGGTTGACCAACTCAGCCAGGCCCCGTTGCAGCTTGCGCGTGCAGGCAGGCTTGGCCTGCAACTGGCTGTATGCATTCGGCAACAGGCTGTGGTAGAGCGACTGTTCTGTGGTGGGGCACAACAGCAGAGTTTTACAGTCCAGGCGTTCGAGCTCCCAGATGCGCTGATCGAGGCGTTCCGGTGGCAGGGTCTGGGTGCTTACGCCCAGCACCGCCAGCTCAAAAGGTTGGGCGCTGCGCCGCGCTTCGGCCACGGCGCTGAGCAGGCTATCGAGATCGTCAAAGCCGCTGACCTGCAGGCCGCAGTCTTCTAACTGGTGCTGCAGCGCCTGGCGGGCCAGGTCGTGATATTCCAGGGCGGCTGCACGACGGCCGAGCAGCGGTGGGCGCGGCAGGTCCTCGGCATCATCGCGGGCTTTGGGCAGGCTCAGGGTAATCCAGAACTCCGAGCCTTCTTCGGGCGTGCTGTCGACGCCGATTTCGCCACCCATCTGCTCAATCAGGCGCTTGGAAATCACCAGGCCCAGGCCGGTGCCCCCGGCCTGGCGGCTGAGCGAATTGTCGGCCTGACTGAAGGCCTGGAACAACTCGCGCAGGTCTTCATCGGACAGGCCAATGCCGGTGTCCTGCACACTAATGCGCAGCTGTGCGCGGTCGACGCTTTCGTCCTCGAGCATGGCGCGAATCACGATGGAGCCAGCACGGGTGAACTTGATCGCGTTGCTCACGAGGTTAGTCAGCACCTGCTTAAGCCGTAGCGGGTCGCCGATCAGTGACAGCGGCGTGTCGCGGTAGACCAGGCTGAGTAATTCCAACTGTTTGGCGTGGGCGGCGGGGGCGAGGATGGTTAGGGTGTCCTGCAGCAGATCGCGCAGGTTGAACGGAATATTTTCCAGGACCAGTTTGCCGGCTTCGATCTTCGAGAAATCGAGAATCTCATTGATGATCGCCAGTAGGCTATCGGCGGATTTTTCGATGGTGCCCAGGTAATCCTGCTGGCGCGGGGTCAGTTCGCTTTTCTGCAGCAGGTTGGTGAAGCCGAGAATGCCGTTGAGCGGAGTACGGATTTCATGGCTCATATTGGCGAGGAATTCGGATTTGATCCGGCTGGCCTCTAGGGCCTCCTTGCGCGCCAGATCCAGCTCGATGTTCTGGATTTCGATGGTTTCCAGGTTCTGCCGTACGTCTTCGGTGGCCTGGTCAACGCTGTGTTGCAGTTCTTCCTGAGCGTTCTGCAGGGATTCGGCCATGCGGTTGATGCCCGAGGCCAGTTCATCCAGCTCATGGCTGCCGAGTGGTGGCAGGCGGGTTTCCAGGTGTCCGTCTTTGAGCTGGGCGACACCATGTTTGATCTGTCGTAGCGGGTCGTTGATCGTGCGGCTCATGCGCACGGCGAGTAGGGCGGTGACCATCAGCCCGGTGGCGATCAGCAGCAGGCTGGTCAGCAGGCTGCGGTAACCGCTGAGTAAGGTGCTGTGGTGCGACAGCTCCAGTTCGATCCAGCCGAGCAGCCGCGTGTCTGGCTCGTCAGTAGCCTTGCCGGTCAGGCTCAGGTGCTGCTGATACACCGGCAACAGAAAGCGTGTGGCGTTCTGGTTGCTGTTCTGCGCGGGCTGTGGCTCGCCTGCTACTGGCGACGGGTTGAGCATGCTCGGTCCCGCGTGCGCCAAGGTGTCGCGCTCGGCGGCGAGAAAGCTCACGGCGCGCACATCCGGCTGTTCGAGTGCCTGACTGGCAATGCGCTGCAACACCTCGCCATCACCGGTATACAGGGCGGGGGCGGCCAGCGGCGCGAGCTGCTCGATGATCATCTGGCCACGCTGCAGCAATTGCCCCTGTAAACCGGACAATTGTACCCAGGTGAAATAACCGCCCAGCACCAGTGCCAACAGGCTGGTGGGCAACAGGGTGAGCATGAGCACACGGCCTTTGATGCCTAAATCCTTTAACACCTTGTTGCCTCCTGTGTTGACGTTGGCGCAGTGTAGCGGCTCGGCCAGGCAGAAGCTTTAGCCAAGTGGTCGAGGTGCCCAGTGCGGCGTTGTATCAGTGCTTTGGGGCGTGCGCTGGCTCGAATCAGCTCGATTTATCGAGCTGCCAGGGCAGTTTTGCCGCCAGCAATATAAGCAACCCAACTATGTTAAGCACGACAGCGAACAGGATGCCGAGGATCCCGGCCGTACCAGTCCACAGTGTTGAGGTGGCAATGGCTGCCTGCTCGGGGTGATCGGGGTCATAGTGCACCTTTACCCGTTCGCCGACGTTGTGACCGCCGCCGGTATGCTGAACCCGGTCGGTGAAGGTCAGGGTCTGGCCCTGTTTGGTGGTGAACTGCACGACGGGCGCGATCAGGGTTTTTCTCCTCAGGCTGTTACCTACCCGGCTGCTGGAATGACCGATTACCTTGCCCCCGACGCTTTCCTCGAATAGCCAGGAGCCTAGGGTGCTGCTGACTTCGTTGAAGCCGCTATGGCCCAGATACAGGCCGCTTAGAATCAGCAACCAAGCCCAGAGACGAATGGATTTACGGACCATACCGGAGGAGTCCTGCACGTTGTTTGGCAGTTATGGTAACCGCCAGCTACGTTGAACTTCCGCATACCTGCATGGCATTGCCGAGACCTTCGCGTTTTTCCAGCTGTGGTCCTGTAGTACGGGTCCAGCATGGCAGTTATGGCTGCCGTCGGTTTGCCGTTATCATGGCGACCTTCTTTGCTTTTGGATCATCTCGTTCGCCATGAGCCCGCATTACCCAACCATCGCCGATTGCATCGGCAACACCCCGCTGGTGCGTTTGCAGCGCCTGCCGGGTAAGACCAGCAACACCTTGCTGCTGAAACTGGAAGGCAATAATCCGGCCGGTTCGGTTAAGGACCGCCCTGCGTTGTCGATGATCACCCGCGCCGAGCAGCGCGGTGACATCCAGCCTGGTGATGTGTTGATCGAAGCCACCAGTGGCAACACCGGCATCGCCCTGGCCATGGCTGCGGCGATCAAGGGTTATCGCATGGTGCTGATCATGCCCGACAACTCCACGGCTGAGCGCAAGGCGGCGATGACTGCCTACGGTGCGCAGCTGATTCTGGTTGGCGGTATGGAAGAGGCGCGTGATCTGGCGTTGCAGATGCAAGCCGATGGCAAGGGCAAGGTGCTCGATCAATTCGCCAACGGCGACAACCCGATTGCTCACTACACCAGCACCGCTCCGGAAATCTGGCGGCAGACGGGCGGGCAGATCACCCATTTCATCAGCTCGATGGGCACCACCGGGACCATCATGGGCGTGTCGCGTTTCCTCAAAGAGCAGAAGCCTGAGGTGCAGATCGTCGGTCTGCAGCCGATGGAAGGCGCGGCGATTCCTGGCATTCGCCGTTGGCCGCAGGAGTACCTGCCGAAGATTTATCAGGCCGAGCGGGTTGATCGCATCATTGATATGGGCCAGCAGGAAGCCGAAGACGTAATGCGCCGCCTGGCCCGTGAAGAAGGCATCTTTTGCGGGGTGTCCTCTGGAGGTTCGGTTGCAGCGATGCTGCGCCTGTCCCAGGAAGTCGAGAACGCGGTGATGGTGGCGATCATCTGCGACCGTGGAGACCGTTACCTGTCCAGCGGCGTTTACGACGCCCCGAGCACTGATGGCCAGAGCAACTGATGGCCAAGAAAGACGGCGGTCTGCGCTTTCAACCCAGCGGTGGTTCCCGTGCACCCCAGGTGCCGGTGGGCAAGAAGCAGAAGCTCACCATCGAGCGTCTGGCCAACGATGGCCGCGGCATCGCTTTCAGCGAGGGGCGTACCTGGTTTGTCAGCGGCGCACTGGCCGGCGAGCAGATTGAGGCGCGGGTGCTTGGGGCGCACGGCAAGGTGGTCGAGGCGCGGGTCGAGCGGATTCTCGCCGCCAGCGCCGAGCGGCGCGCCGAGGCTTGCGCGCATGCCAAGGTCTGTGGCGGCTGCAGCCTGCAACATATGCCCCATGTCGATCAGCTTGCCCTGAAACAGCGCATGCTCGCCGAGCAGCTCAGCCGCCTGGCCAATCTTGAACCGCAGGAATGGGCCGCACCGCTGGTCGGCCCGGAGCTGGGCTACCGTCGCCGCGCGCGCATTGCCGTGCGCTGGGACAACAAAGCAAAGCACCTGGATGTTGGCTTTCGCGCAGCGGCCAGCCAGGACATCATCGCCATCAACGATTGCCCGGTGCTGGTACAAGCCTTGCAACCGATCCTGCGCGCGTTACCACAGGTGTTACGCGAGCTGGATAAACCTCAGGCCATTGGTCATGTCGAGTTGTTCAGCGGCAGCTCAAGTGCTGTGCTGATAAGGCATACCGCTGCATTGAGTGAGGCGGACCTGGCCCGTTTACAGGCATTCTGCACGGCGCAGAACGCGCAGTTGTGGTTGCACGGCACGGCCGAGCCGCAACCGTTTGAGCCAGCGCAGCAGCTGAGTTACCGCCTGGATACGTTTGATCTCAACCTGGCTTATCGGCCCGGTGATTTTGTCCAGGTCAACCAGCCAGTGAATGACGCCATGGTCGCGCAGGCGCTGGACTGGCTGGCGCCGCAGGCCGATGAGCGGGTGCTGGATCTGTTCTGCGGCCTGGGCAATTTTGCTCTGCCGCTGGCCCAGCGAGTGCGCGAACTGGTGGCGGTTGAGGGCGTGCAGACCATGGTCGCGCGCGCCGCTGAGAATGCCGTGAGCAATGGTCTGGGCAATGCGCACTTTTTCCAGGCCGACCTGTCCAACCCGCTGGTCGATGCGAGCTGGGCTCAGGGCGGTTTCGCCGCGGTGTTGTTGGACCCGCCGCGTGATGGCGCGTTTCAGGTGGTCAAGCAAATGACGGCGCTGGGCGTCAAACGGGTGCTGTATGTGTCGTGCAACCCGACGACCCTGGCCCGCGACAGCGTCGAGTTACAGGTGCAAGGCTACCGGTTGGAACGTGCCGGTATCCTCGATATGTTTCCGCAAACCGCGCACGTTGAAGCGATGGCGCTGTTTGTCAGGCAGTAGATAGAAGCGTTGGGGTAGAAGGGCAGGTGCTTGGTTTTATCCGGCGCGGCCCTATCTCCGCGCTGCAGGGGCGCACAGGGAGTGCGCCTTAAGTGGTTAAACCGACCACCTCATAGAAGGTGGCGACTGTTCGGTGTGTATACCGCGCACCGTAGGGAAGGTAAGCAAGATGGTTCAGGTTAGAGCGCATCAGCCGATCAACGATGACGGCAGCATCAACCTCGAGGCCTGGCTCGAGCATGTACTGAGTGTTGATCCAGCGCTGGATCGCGAAGCCCTGCGCGAGGCTTGCGAGTTCGCCCGCGAGGCCGAGCAGCAAGCCAATGCCGCGAAGAATCTATGGACCGAGGGCGCGTCGAGCTTCCGCTCCGGTCTGGAAATCGCCGAAATTCTCGCCGACCTCAAGCTCGATCAGGACTCCCTGGTCGCCGCCGTGATCTACCGCTGCGTGCGCGAAGGCAAGGTGCCGTTGGCGCTGGTGCATCAGCGCTTCGGCCCGGTGGTGGCCAAGCTGGTGGAAGGTGTGCTGCGTATGGCGGCGATCAGCGCTTCGCTGAACCCGCGCGATTCCCTGGTGCTTGGCTCCCAAGCACAGGTGGAGAACCTGCGCAAAATGCTCGTGGCCATGGTCGATGACGTACGTGTGGCGCTGATCAAACTGGCCGAGCGCACTTGCGCGATCCGTGCGGTGAAGGAAGCCGATGACGAGAAGCGTCAGCGCGTGGCGCGCGAGGTGTTCGACATCTACGCTCCGTTGGCCCACCGTTTGGGCATCGGCCATATCAAGTGGGAACTGGAAGATCTGTCCTTTCGCTACTTGGAACCCGAACAGTACAAGCAAATTGCCAAGCTGCTGCATGAGCGTCGTCTCGACCGCGAACACTACATCAATGAAGTGATGGGCCAGCTGCGCGAGGAGCTGGAGGCCACCGGGATCAAGGCTGATATCAGCGGTCGGGCCAAGCACATCTATTCGATCTGGCGCAAAATGCAGCGCAAGGGCCTGCAGTTCAGCCAGATCTATGACGTGCGCGCGGTGCGCGTGCTGGTGCCGCAGGTGCGTGATTGCTACACCGCCCTCGGTATCGTGCACACCTTGTGGCGGCACATTCCCAAGGAGTTTGACGATTACATCGCCAACCCTAAGGAAAACGGCTACCGCTCGCTGCATACCGCGGTACTTGGCCCGGAAGGCAAGGTGCTGGAGGTGCAGATTCGTACCCAGTCAATGCACGAGGAGGCTGAGCTAGGCGTGTGCGCGCACTGGCGCTACAAGGGTACTGACGTCAAAGCCAGCTCCAACCATTACGAAGAGAAAATTTCCTGGCTGCGTCAGGTACTCGAATGGCACGAAGAATTGGGCGATATCGGCGGCCTGGCCGAGCAGCTGCGCGTGGACATCGAGCCGGACCGGGTTTATGTGTTCACCCCGGACGGCCACGCCATCGATCTGCCCAAGGGCGCGACACCGCTGGATTTTGCCTATCGTGTGCACACCGAGATCGGCCACAACTGCCGTGGCGCCAAGATCAACGGGCGTATTGTCCCGCTCACTTACAGCCTGCAGACCGGCGAGCAGGTGGAGATCATCACCAGTAAGCACGGCACTCCGAGCCGTGACTGGTTGAATTCCAACCTGGGCTACGTCACTACTTCGCGGGCGCGGGCTAAGATCGTTCACTGGTTCAAATTGCAGGACCGCGATCAAAACGTTGCCGCGGGTAAAACCCAGCTTGAACGTGAGTTTCAGCGCCTGGCGCTGCCTCATGTGGACTTCGAAAAGCTGGCCGAGAAGGCCAACATGAAAACCAGCGAGGACATGTTTGCTTCGTTGGGCGCTGGCGATTTGCGCCTGGCGCAGCTGGTCAATCTGGCGCAGCAGCTGGTCGAACCGGATAGGGCCAACGAGCAGCTTGAGTTAATCCCGCGTAAAGCGCTGGGCTTCAAGCCGGGCAAGCGCGGCGATATCCAGATTCAGGGCGTGGGCAACCTGTTGACGCAAATGGCCGGTTGCTGCCAGCCGCTGCCGGGTGATCCGATTGTGGGTTACATCACTCAAGGTCGAGGCGTCAGCATTCACCGTCAGGACTGCGCCTCGGTGCTGCAATTAACTGGGCGTGAGCCAGAGCGGATCATTCAGGTCAGTTGGGGGCCGGTACCGGTACAGACCTACCCGGTGGATGTCATCATTCGGGCCTATGACCGTTCCGGTCTATTGCGCGATGTGACCCAGGTGCTGCTCAACGAGAAGCTCAACATGCTGGCGGTGAATACCCGCTCGAACAAGGACGACAACACGGCGTCTATATCGATCACTGTGGAGATTCCCGGTTTGGATGCACTGGGCCGACTGCTTGGGCGCATTTCCCAGTTGCCCAACATTATTGAGGCGCGTCGCCATCGGGTTTCCTGAGCTGCTGCGGGCTGCGCGCGTGATACTGCGTTGAAGGGGAAGTGAAAAAATGCTCATTGGCAAAAGCCAACTCCGCTT
Organism: Pseudomonas sp. EA_35y_Pfl2_R5; assembly: GCF_963970805.1. Classification (NCBI taxonomy): domain Bacteria; kingdom Pseudomonadati; phylum Pseudomonadota; class Gammaproteobacteria; order Pseudomonadales; family Pseudomonadaceae; genus Pseudomonas; species Pseudomonas sp. EA_35y_Pfl2_R5. Next base: position 41,145 of record NZ_CAXAOW010000020.1, read on the forward strand.
TTTCACGTCCCCTTCGCCTTGTCTGAGCTTCGCTGGCGATGCTCAGGCCGTAGCCCGGATGAAATCCGGGGGAGACGTTTACGAAGGAGTCCTATGTACCAACTCGACGACCTGCTGCACCTGATGGCTCGCCTGCGCGACCCTCAGCATGGCTGCCCGTGGGACCTTAAGCAGAGCTACGCGACCATCGTGCCGCATACCATCGAGGAAGCCTACGAGGTGGCCGATGCCATCGAACGCGGCGATTTCGATCATCTACCCGGTGAGCTGGGCGATCTGCTGTTTCAGGTGGTGTATTACAGCCAGCTGGCGCGTGAAGAAGGGCGCTTCGGGTTTGCCCAGGTGATCGATGGCATCACCACCAAGCTGGTTCGCCGTCATCCTCATGTGTTCCCCGATGGTGATCTGTATGGCGCAGTGGATGTGGCCAAGCTAGAAGAGGCCGCTGTTAAACAGCGCTGGGAAGAAATCAAAGCCGAAGAGCGCGCCGAAAAGGCCGCACTTCCTGAGCAGCTCTCACTGCTCGACGACGTGCCCGCAGCGCTGCCGTCGCTAAGCCGTGCAATCAAACTGCAGAAGCGCGCGGCCCAGGTCGGCTTCGATTGGCCCGAGGCGCTGCCGGTGGTGGACAAGGTGCGTGAAGAGCTGGATGAAGTGCTCGAAGCCATGAGCGAAAACGACCCCGAGGCGATTAGCGATGAAATTGGCGATTTGCTGTTTGTGGTTAGCAACCTGGCGCGACATCTCAAGGTCGACCCGGAAACTGCCCTGCGCGCGGCCAATGCCAAGTTCGAGCGCCGTTTTCGTTTTATCGAGCAGGCATTGCGCGAAGCGGGGCGCAACATGGAAGATTGCCCCCTAGAAGAATTGGACGCGCTCTGGGGCGAAGCCAAGAAGCTGGAGAAGCAGACCCCGAGTTGTTGAATGTGCAGGGCGGTCTGCCTGTTGGTGGTGGGTACGCCCGCTTTAAATTGATGGTTGGAAAGGTAGGTTATGGCTCTCTCACTACGCGATCAGTTGCTTAAAGCCGGGCTGGTCAACGAAAAGCAGGCCAAGCAGGCCGGCAAGGAAAAACAGAGGCAGCAGCGTCTGGAGCAGAAAGGTCATATCGAGAAGGACGAGTCGCAAAAGCTCGCCGCTCAGCAGGCCCAAGCCGAGAAGGCCGCCCGCGACCAAGAGCTGAACCGTCAGCAGCAGGAAAAAATTGAGCAGAAGGCCCGTGCCGCGCAGATCAAGCAGCTGATCGAGGTGTCGCGCTTGCCCAAGTTGACCACCGAGGATTATTACAACTTCGTCGACGACAAGAAGGTCAAGCGCTTCTCGGTCAACACCCTGATGCGCAACAAGCTCAGCAGTGGTTCGCTGGCGATTGTGCGCCACGGCGGCGGCTACGAAGTGATCCCGCGTGAAGCCGCGCTGAAGATTCAGGAGCGTGACGCCCGGCGTGTGGTGTTGCTCAATACCCCGACTGGAGTGCCGGATGCCGATGACCCGTATGCGGCCTATCAAGTGCCGGATGACTTGATGTGGTAATGGCCTAGGCCGAGCGTGGAGAAATCAGCGCCACAAAAAAGCCGAGCTAGTAGCTCGGCTTTTTTGTGGCAATCGCCTTAGTCCTGACGGCCTGCGACAGTCTTGCCATCGACTGTGCCTTCCTTGAGCATGATCTGGTATTCCTTGCCGTCTTTTTCGACCTGATGCAGGCGCACCAGCAGGAACTCCCAATCCTTGGCGAACCAGAGGATGGTCTTGCGGCTGCTTTGTGTCGGATCGCGCACGCGCTCGACCTTGATTGCATCAATCAGACCGGCCTTGGTACGCACGGCTTCTTCGCCGAGCACGCGGAAATCGTAAGTTTCCACTTCATCACCATCGACCACCTGGTAGCTCATGGTCTTAGTGCCGGCGGCCACGTCGTACTGCAGGGCCAACTGGTAAGTCGACTTGTCCAGCAGGCCGCGGTTCAGCGGTAGGCGCACTGGAGTGTCGCGGTCGCTGCCGATTACCTGTTTGGCATCCCAGTCAAAGTCATGCTCAATCTTCTTACCTTTGCCCAGCCCGCTGCGTTCGTACAGGTAGGTCTGCGGTAGAAATGCTTCATTATCGACGCGTAGGGTGCTTTGTTCGGTCAGGCTAGCAACCAGCATGGAGGCTTCGAAATTCAGCTGCCATAGGCCGTTATCCAGGGCTTCAAGGCTGCGTTCGGCGCTACCGCTGACGGGCAGTTGCTTCCAGTCGGCGGTGTAGCTGGCAGAGAAGGGTTTCAGCTCGACAGCCAATGCCGGCAGGCTCAGAAGCGTTAGTGCGAACAGTAAGGCGCGACCCATGGTGTCTCCTAAGTTCGAATAAGGTGTCCAGTACTTGGTAACAGTTGCTCGTCCAACATGGCCCCGTGCGTTGTCAGCTGCAAACGGCCTTCGGCAAACCAGCGTACGGCCAGCGGGTAAATAACATGTTCCTGCTCGTGCACGCGCTGCGCCAGGCTGGTCGGCGAGTCATCCGACTGTACCGGTACCACTGCCTGTACGACCAGTGGTCCGCCATCGAGTTCCTCGCTGACAAAGTGCACGCTGCAGCCATGCTCGCTGTCACCGGCGTCCAGCGCCCGTTGGTGGGTGTGCAGGCCTTTGTATTTCGGCAGCAGCGAGGGGTGGATATTCAACAGGCGGCCAGCGTAGTGACGAACAAAGCCCGGCGTGAGGATGCGCATAAAACCAGCGAGCACCACAAGCTGCGGATCAAACGCATCGATGGTCTCGACCAGCGCGGCATCAAAGGCTTCACGGCCGTCGAATTGCTTGTGGTCGAGTACGGCGGTGGCGATACCAGCCTGTTGTGCGCGCAGAAGACCATAGGCATCGGCGCGGTTGGAAATTACCGCGGCGATGCGTGCCGGATTGCCGTCATGGGCGATGCTGTCGATCAGCGCCTGCAGGTTGCTGCCGGAGCCGGAGATCAGCACCACTACATTGCAGTCTGTTGGCATCGGTGCCGGCATTAGTGCTGTTTCAGGTTATTCAGTACGACCTGGGCGGCACCTTCCGCCGCTTCACCGATCTGGCCGATCACCCATGGCTGTTCGCCAGCGGCGCTCAGGGTTTGCAGAGTGATTTCGACCTGATCCTGAGCCACGCAGATGACCATGCCGACGCCGCAGTTGAGTACGCGGTGCATCTCGTGCTCATCGACGTTACCTTGTTCTTGCAGCCAGTCAAAGACAGCTGGACGAGTCCAGCTAGCCACGTCGACTACGGCCTGCGCGCCTTTTGGCAGCACGCGCGGGATATTGTCGAGCAGGCCGCCGCCGGTGATGTGGGCCATGGCCTTGACTGCGCCAGTGTCCTTGATCAGCTTGAGCAGCGGTTTGACGTAGATACGGGTTGGTGCCATCAGCAGGTCGGTCAGCGGCTTGCCGTCAACCTGGGTGGCTTCAATCTCGGTGCCGGAGACTTCGATGATCTTGCGGATCAGCGAGTAGCCGTTGGAGTGCGGTCCGGAGGACGGCAGGGCGATCAAGGCGTCGCCAGCAGCGACCTTGGAACCGTCGATGATCTCGGCTTTTTCCACTACGCCAACGCAGAAACCGGCCAGGTCGTAGTCTTCACCTTCGTACATACCTGGCATTTCAGCAGTCTCACCGCCAACCAGGGAGCAACCCGCGAGTTCGCAGCCGGCGCCGATGCCGGTGACCACGGTGGCAGCCACGTCGACATTGAGCTTGCCGGTGGCGTAGTAGTCGAGGAAGAACAGCGGCTCGGCACCACAGACCACCAGGTCGTTAACGCACATGGCGACCAGATCCTGGCCGATGCTGTCGTGTTTGTTCAGGTTCAGCGCCAGGCGCAGCTTGGTGCCCACGCCATCGGTGCCGGAGACCAACACCGGTTGCTTGTAGCCAGCAGGGATCTCGCACAGCGCGCCGAAGCCGCCCAGCCCACCCATGACTTCCGGACGCGCGGTGCGCTTGGCCACGCCTTTGATGCGTTCGACCAGGGCTTCACCCGCGTCGATATCTACACCTGCGTCCTTGTAGCTGATGGAGGGTTGCTTGCTCATAGATCCAGGCCTTTAGGGGAAATTCGGATTGGCACCGGCGCTTGTGGCGGCGGTCTGCGAAGGCGCGCGATTTTATCAGGCTTACCCGGCAGCGGCCACCCGCTAAGGTTGCGGCTGTTGGGATGGCTGTTTAAGCTCGGAATCTGGCTGTCGTTGGCAGTCTTGGGCTGAAAAGGGCTTTGGCATGCACCTTAGCAGCACCTAAACTCGCACGCTTGAGCCGCCGCGGCCTGCCTTATGTGGCGTGGCTTGGCCGCAACTGTTGTTAAACCTGGCCCGTGCGCCGTTTCCGTCCGTCGAGAATCCATCCATGCGTTTAACCGCTCGCCTGCTTCTAGCCTGTTTGTCGCTGTCCTGCCTGTCTGCTCTGGCCGCGCCGGTGAGTGATCTGTACCAAGTCCGCGAGCCGGTCAGCAGCCAGCAGCCGGAAGAGCGCGCTGCCGCCCTGGGTCGTGCGCTGGATACCCTGGTGTTGCGCCTTACCGGCAAGGCCGATGCGGCGCAGAACCCGGCACTGGCTGCGCTGCGCAAGGACCCGCAACAGATCGTCAGCCAATATGGCTATGAGGGCGAGCAGCTGCTGGTCGACTTTGACCCGCAGAGCACCGAGCGCAGCCTGCGTCAGGCAGGCTTGGCGCTGTGGAGCGCGAATCGTCCAAGCATTCTGCTGTGGTGGCTGAGTGATGCCAGCGATGGCAGCCGTCTGCTAGGCGACGGTCAAGCCGCTGCGGCACCACTCAATCAGGCAGCGCAGCACCGTGGTCTGCCGCTGCGTCTGCCATTGGCTGACTTGGCCGAGCAACTGGTGGCGGTGCCGGAAAACCTCACGGCGAATGATCCAGTCGCCCTGCGTGAAGCCTCCGAGCGTTACGCCGCTGACGCCTTGCTGGCCGTTGTGGCGCGCGAAGCAAATGGTCAGTGGCAGGCTGAGTGGCGCCTGTGGCTGGGCGACGAGCGTGAGCAGGGCACTGCGCAGGGCGCCGATCAGGCCGCTCTGGCCGATACCATCCTGCTGGCAGTCAACCAGCGCCTGGCGCCACGGTTTATCGTGGCTGCCGGTGCCGCTACTGGCTTGACTGTGGAAGTGCAGGGCGTCGACCTGACGCGCTATGCCGAGTTGCAGCGCATTCTTGAGCCGTTCGGCGCGCAACTGCTCAAGGTGCAGGGCGACACGCTGACCTTTGCCATCAATGCCAATGCCGAGCAGTTGCGTGCGCAACTGGGCCTGGCGCGTTTGCAGGAAGTACCGGCAGGGGCACCGGTGCTTGATGCCGATCAGGCGCTGATGCCGCCTGCCACTGCTGCTGATCCAGAGGGACAGGCCGCGTTGCGTGACAATGTACTGAGGTTTCGCTGGTAGACTGCGCTGATTGCCCCGTGTCCTGACTTGAAAACCGCAGCTTAGAGCTGCGGTTTTCTTATATAGCGGGCTGTGGGGTTAAGGAGTTTTGGATAAACGTTGGTGTATGGAGCACTGGGCATGATCGATTCGCATCGTTGGATCTGGATAGTCGGGGCGCTGTTGCTGGGCGGGTTGTTGTATTTGCTGGCGCCGATTCTCTCGCCATTTCTGATCGGTATTCTGCTGGCCTATCTGGGTGATCCGTTGGTTGATCGCCTGGAGCGCTGGAAGTTGTCGCGGACCTGGGGTGTGGTGGTGGTTTTTGCACTGTTCACTTTGGTGTTGGTCATTTTGCTGCTGGTGCTGGTGCCCATGCTGGGCAAGCAGCTGGTGCGGCTGTACGAACTGGCTCCGCAAATGCTCGATTGGGTGCAGAACCAGGCTCTGCCATGGATTCAGCTCAAGCTGGGATTGAGCGATGGCTTCTGGCGTTTCGACCAGCTGAAGGCCGCCTTTAGTGGGCAGATGGACAAGACTACCGATATCGTCGGCATGCTGCTGTCCACGGCAACTGCTTCAGGTATGGCGCTGCTGGCCTGGTTGGCTAACTTGGTGCTGATTCCAGTGGTGAGCTTCTACCTGATGCGCGACTGGGACCTGATGGTTGCCAAGCTGCGCAGTTTGCTGCCGCGTGGCCGTGAAGGGTTGGTTGTGCAGTTGTTCGGCGAGTGCCATGAAGTGCTCGGGGCCTTCCTACGCGGCCAGCTACTGGTAATGCTGGCGCTGGGGGTTATGTATGCCACCGGGCTGATGGCAATCGGCCTCGAACTTGGGTTGCTGATTGGTGTGCTGGCTGGCTTGGCCAGCATCGTGCCGTACTTGGGCGTGTTTGTAGGCATTGGCGCTGCCCTGACAGCCGGCCTGTTCCAGTTCGGCCCGGATTTCTACCCGCTGATGGGTATCGCTGCAGTCTTTATCGTCGGGCAAATGCTCGAAGGCATGCTACTGACGCCTCTGCTGGTAGGCGACCGCATCGGTCTGCACCCAGTAGCAGTGATTTTCGCGATCATGGCCGGCGGCCAACTTTTCGGCTTCACTGGCGTTCTACTGGCCTTGCCAGTGGCTGCAGTGATTATGGTGTTAGTGCGTCATCTGCATGATTTCTATAAACTTTCCGATCTTTACGGTGAGCCAGCCAGCGGTTCCGACGAGCCGCCTAACCCAGCATGACACCCATACAACTGCCTCTAGGTGTGCGTCTGCGCGATGATGCCACCTTTGCCAATTACTACCCCGGCGCCAATGCTGCGGCGCTGGGCTATGTCGAGCGTCTGTGTGAAGCCGATGCCGGCTGGACGGAAAGCCTGATCTATCTGTGGGGCGGCGAGGGCGTTGGGCGCAGTCATTTGCTGCAGGCGGCCTGCCTGCGTTTTGAACAGCGCGGCGAGTTGGCGGTTTATCTGCCGCTGGCCGAGGTGGTCGAGTATGGCCCGGCGCTGCTGGACAATCTGGAACAGTGCGAGCTGGTTTGTCTAGATGATCTGGATGCGGTGGCGGGGCGTAGTGATTGGGAAGAGGCGTTGTTTCATCTGTTTAATCGCCTGCGCGACAGTGGTCGGCGGCTGTTACTGGCCGCCAGCAGCTCGCCGCGCGAGTTGCCGGTGCAACTGGCTGATCTGCAGTCGCGCCTGACATTGGCGCTGGTGTTTCAGCTGCAATCGCTGTCCGACGAAGACAAGCTGCGTGCCCTGCAGTTGCGTGCATCGAGGCGCGGCCTGCATTTGAGTGATGAAGTCGGGCGTTTTATTCTGACTCGCGGCGAGCGCAGTATGAGCGCTCTGTTCGATTTGCTTGAGCGTCTGGATCAGGCGTCGTTGCAAGCCCAACGCAAGCTGACCATTCCTTTCCTTAAGGAAACGCTGGGCTGGTAGGCCTGAGTCGGCTCGACAGGCCTCACCACATACATGTTGTCTGCCCTCGTGTGGGGCTGTCGATTAGCTGGTGCCCAAGGCGAGCAGGGCGTCGAGTACCTGCTGCGCGTGCTGGCGCTTTTCCCCCTGGCTGTTCTGCAGGCGCTTGTGCGCCTCTGCACTGATCTTGGGGTGCAGTGGCGGACGCTGCATATGCATTTGCGCGAGGATGCCGAGTAGATCAGCCCGTTGTTTGGTCACCAGTTCCTGCAGCAGCAGGTCATAGCCTGACATTTCGCAACTTTGACCCAGTGCAGGGTTTGCGCCCAAGGCGAGCATGCTGGCGAACAGCTGTGGGCTGGAGAGCTGTGTGTCGAGGTCGCCGGCCAGTGTCAGCAGAGCGCTGTGCTGGATATCGCGACCATTGCTGCAGCGGCCTTTTGTGTAGAGAAGGTTGAGGTCGGCACCCTTGGCAATCAGCATCTCCACTGCTTGCGGATTCTGCCATTGCAGTGCCCAGTACAGCGCGGTATTGCCCTGGTGGTCGCGGATATCCAGGTTCTGTGGATATTCGAGCAGAGTAAAGAGTGTTTCCAATCCGTGCTTTTCCCGAGAGAACTGCATTAGCAGAGTTCCCCCCTGGTAATCGACCTCATCAATTGCAGCGCCGTTATCGAGAAGAAACTGCAGGCGTTCGGCATACAACAGGTTCTTGTGTTGTTTGAGATCCATGCGCAGTGCATGGGTGACCAGCGGCAGGTTGTTGTGAAGGCCCTGCAATTCGGCTCCACGTTCTACCAACAGGGCGGCCAGAGTCAGTTCGGGTTTGTCCAGCGCATGCAGCAGGGCGCTGCGGCCGTCTTCGGCTAGCGTTGTCGCGGGTATACCACTGTCGAGCAGGCTGCGGACTGTGGCCAGGTCGCCGGTATCGATTGCCCATATCAGCGGCCAGTGCGCTCGGCACCGCGACGCATTGAGCTGCTTGGTTTGCAGGCGTTCGGCTACCCGCAGCGGTATGTGCAGTTCTTTCGTCAGGCGCATGCCGCAGTAGATGCGGTAGTACTCGCGAGCGCGCTCGGCATAGAAGGGGGCGGAATGAGTTTGGAACAGTTGCCAGTCGAGGTCGGCCAGGTTTAGGTGCGTTGGCATGCGCTGTGGCTCGCGGCGCAGGACTTCTAGCAGCAATGGCCGGGCTGCTTCCAGCTGCCCGGCCTGGGTTAACCAGTGGCCGATATCGTTCAGCAGGCGAGGATACTTTGTATCCTCCAGGCCCAGCTGGCGATAGTCGTGGCGCTGCAAAAAGTTGTTCAGGGGCTCCAGATGAGGGCCTTTGTCACTGCTGTCGAAGGCTGCCTGATGCAGGCGACGCAATTGCTGCATCGGACTTTCACTGCTTTCTTCTGCACTGCTGAAGTGCAGTGCGCTCTGCGGCTGTGGCAGCCAGTTCTGGAAATCGAAACGCCTGGCTTCCAGGGCCGCGCTCCAGCGCTGGGTATGCTCCGGCGCAACGGCTTGCCAGGCGCTGAACTCGACATTGTGCTTGTTCTTGGCGCGGCCGATGGCAATTCGCGGGGTGCCGGCCACGGCGTTGTCCACCAGCAATAGAGCAGTGTTCTGCCAATACTCACCTTGCGCGCAGTCGAAACGTATTTCGTAGAGATTCAGTTCGGGCGAAAGCGTTCTTTCTCCTGCCCATTTTTCGGCATTGGCGACTCCGCTGAAGTGGCGACACTGGCTTAGTTCGGCGCTGCTGAGTAGTGGCAGTGGGCCCAACTTGAAGGCGCGCTGCTGATACGCCTGATCGTGGTACAGGTTGAGAAAGAACAGACCGTTGTGTTCGCTGAGCAGGCTCTTGAATGATTGCGGCGGGCTATCGGCCTGTTCGCGGCGTAGCAGGCTCATGGCACTGACCGGTCGTTCGGGCTGGTTGAGCACGGCGCGGCGTTCGATGCGCAGCCAGGCAGGGTCGAAGTTGATCGAGTGGGCGCTGGTAAACAGGCTGTAGGCGCCGCAGGTAAGCGCGAGCAGGGTGGTCTGAGCCAGTCGATGGCGAGTGCTAGGCATGTGGGCTTCCTTGTCCTTGGGCGCCGCGCAGCATAGCAAGACTGAACTGCTAGATCAGTGCGTTGTGCCCGCTTTGGGCATCAGCTGCTCCTGGGGCAGGCGTTGGATAAAGTCGTTAATCGCCTGGGCGCAGGCAGCGGGTTGGCTTTGCAGGAGGAAGTGCGGGCCGTCCAGTGCCAGCTGTTGCAAATTCAGGCAGTACTGTTGCAGAGCTGCAGCGCAGCGGCTGATCAGGCGATCCTGGCGTGGCAACAGGTGCAAGCAAGGCAGTTCCAGTGGCTGGGTCGGTTCCTGCAGGTCACTTAGGCTGCGCAGGCACGCGCGCAGTAGGACGTGTGGGAGTTGGCGGATTTCCTCGCGCAGCAGCTTGAGCAACGCGGGACTGGCCCTTTGGTCAAGACAGAATAGCTTCAATAGCGCGCCACTGTTTAGCAGGCTGCCGGGCAATGGCAGGTAGCGCGTCAATGGCAGCAGTGGATGCGGGCAGCGCAGGAACGAAGCGGCGAAGATCACCCCGTGTAGCCCCTGCGGTTGGCGCAGGGCCAGGCGATAGGCCACGGGGCCGGAAAAGGATTCGCCGAGCAGGACGAAAGGGCTATCGCCCAGTTGCCCTGCCAGCGCTGTAGCCAGGCTATCAGGGTCCTGTGGACCCTGCTGCGGCAGCTCCAGGGTTGTTACCTGTCGCTCACTGAGAAAGGGCAGCAAGGGGGCGAACAGGCGATGGCTGCCGTTCAGGCCCGGCAGCAACACCAAACGCATCAGGCTTCGCCCGCCAACTTGCGCTCGTACTGAAATCGCCAACGGGTAAACATCAATGCGGCGCAGAACAGGCTGAAGCTCAGCCCCGTCAGTAGCCAGCCGTACAGCGTCTTGCTTGGATCGAAGGCGGCGAGTACGCCCTGGATAAAGTACAGGTTGACCACAAAGCAGGCCCAGGCGTGGGCTCGGGCGTTGCCGAGGATCAGGCCTGGTGCCAGCAATAGTAGGGGGGCGAGTTGTACGCCGAGTATCACCCAGAGCAGTTTGCTGGGCACGTTGGCGAACCACAGGTTCCACGCCAGTAACAATGCCGCGAGGCTAAAAAAGCTCAGCAGGCTGACCGCGCGGCTGATGTTCAGGCGTGGTTGCAACCATTCTAGGGATGGCAGCGGTTTAGCGGTTTTAGCCACGGGCACTCTCCAGCTTTGCCGCGGTTTGCGCCAGGCGCTGGCCGAGTGCGCGGCACAGGGCGATTTCCTGTTCATCGAGGGCGCGTTTGCCATCCGCGCCGGCGTGGTGGCTTGCACCATACGGCGTGCCGCCGCCACGGGTTTCCAGTAACGCGGCTTCGCTATAGGGCAGGCCGGTGATCAGCATGCCGTGGTGCAGCAGCGGCAATAGCATCGACAGCAGGGTGGTTTCCTGGCCGCCGTGCAGGCTTGCTGTTGAGGTGAATACGCCGGCGGGCTTGCCGACCAGGCCGCCGGTCAGCCACAGGCCACTGGTGCCATCGATAAAGTATTTGAGCGGCGCGGCCATATTGCCGAAGCGGGTCGGGCTGCCGAGTGCCAGGCCGGCGCAGTTTTTCAGGTCATCTAGGCTGGCATACAGCGCGCCTTCTGCCGGGATATCTGCAGCCACTGCTTCGCACTCATTTGATACCGCAGGCACTGTGCGCAGGCGCGCTTCCAGGCCACCGATCTCAACACCGCGGGCGATTTGCCGGGCCATTTTCGCAGTGGCGCCATGGCGGCTGTAATACAGCACCAGAATATAGGGTGCGCTCACGGCAGAATCTCCAGAATATTTTCAGGTGGGCGACCGATGACGGCCTTGTCACCAACGACCAGAATGGGGCGCTCAATCAATTTGGGCTGGCCGACCATGGCGTCGATCAGCTGTGCGTTAGTCAATTGCGGGTCATTCAAGCCCAGTGATTTGTATTCATCTTCGCCGGTGCGCAGCAGTTGCCGCGCGGGGATGCCGAGCCTGTCCAGCAACTCTTGCAGCTGCTCGGCATTCAGCGGTGTTTCCAGGTAGCGCACGATGGTTGGGCTCAGCCCGCGGTCTTCCAGCAACTGCAATGCACTGCGCGATTTTGAGCAGCGCGGGTTATGGTAGAGCGTCATAGCGGTCATGTTCGGGTCGCCGGTTACCTTCGGTGGCGGCTATTCTAACCGCTAACGGTATCTACGCCTGCCTCTCAGGCGGGTTACGGCAGGTAAATGGCTAAGGAAAGGGCATGTGGCAGCGTGTTAACAACCTGTTGGAATTCTGGCGTTTTTTATTGCAGCGCTTTATTGCCGACCGAGGCACCAGCAATGCCGCGGCCTTGACCTACACCACGCTGTTTGCGGTGGTGCCGATGATGACGGTAACCTTTTCCATGCTCTCAGCCATTCCTGCATTTCAGGATACCGGCGAGCAGATCCAGAGCTTTATCTTCCGCAACTTCGTGCCCTCTGCTGGTGAAACATTGCAGCAGTACCTGCGCGATTTCACGAGTCAGGCGCGTCAACTGACCTGGATTGGTGTGGCGGTATTGGCCGCGACGGCGTTCTGGATGCTGGTGACCATCGAGAAGACCTTCAACACCATCTGGCGCGTGCGTCAGCCGCGTCGTGGCGTATCGAGCTTTCTGCTGTACTGGGCGATTCTCAGTCTGGGGCCTTTGCTGCTGGGCGGTGGCTTTGCCATCAGCACCTACTTTACCTCGCTGTCGCTGATTTCCGGACCGGATGCCCTGCTCGGGGCCCAGGTTTTGCTGAAATTCATGCCGCTGTTGTTCAGCGTGGCTGCATTCACTCTGTTGTATGCCACGGTGCCGAATGCTCAGGTGCCGGTGAGACATGCGCTTCTAGGCGGTTTATTTACAGCGATTTTGTTCGAAGTGGCGAAAATGCTGTTCGGCCTGTATGTGCGCCTGTTCCCCGGTTATCAGCTGATTTATGGCGCATTTGCTACGGTGCCGCTGTTTCTGTTGTGGATCTACGTGTCCTGGTTGATTGTGCTATTTGGTGCGGAGCTGGTCTGCAACCTGGGATTTTCCCAGCAATGGCGCCAACGTGCAGTACCGCGATTGTTGATGGTGCTTGGTGTGTTGCGGGTGTTCTACGAACGTCAGCAACTGGGTTTGAAAGTGCGTTTGCGGGATGTGCAGCGTCAGGGCTGGTTGCTGGCTGAGCATGAGTGGGAAGAGATTCTGGTGTTTCTCGAGCAGCAGAAACTGATTGCACCTACCGGTTCCGGCACCTGGGTGTTAAGCCGCGATCTGGGTCATTATTCGTTGCAGCAACTGCTTAGCCACAGTCCCTGGCCGATGCCAAGGGCGGAGAATTTGCCCGAGGAACTCGATGAGGTCTGGTACCCAGCGCTGCGCAGCGGCTTGACGAAATTGCAGGAAGAGCAGGCTGCGCTCTTTGGTGAAGACCTTGCGAAGTGGTTGCAGCCAGAGGCTGAGCTGGCAAAGTGACGTAAAACGTCAGTTTGCGGCGTTGTGCTGATGGCGCATGATGGCACTGGCGACCATGGAGGTCGCCAAATGCGGTTAAAAGGAAGCTGGCACGCTTCTGGCTATCTGTCTTGCAGATAGCGATCAGCTTGCCAGCAGGGCAGGGATTGGCGGAGTGTGAAGGCGTTATGACAGCCAATAAAGGCAAAGTGATTCATCTGTATCAACGTGATCCGCAAGAGGCCCTCGAGCGCCTTAATCGCATCACCGGCCTGCGCTTCAGCAGCTGGCCACAGTCCTTGGTCAACTCCAACCCGACTGAGCAGCCCGACTCTTCTGAAACTGTTACGCGACCTGATTCTGACACCCAGTGCGGGCCTGCAGGAATGCTCTCGCGCTAAACGCAAAACCCCGCGTCAGTGAGCGGGGTTTGTGTGCTGCGGGGTGCTATCAGGCGAGTGCTTGGCGGCTATCGGTTTGTGGCAATTCGACCGCTTGCACAAACAGCTCTTCGACCACCAGACTAGTCGCCGGCACGGCAGAGCGCAGGCGCACCTGCATTTCTTCGATCTTTAGCTTTACCGGCAGGCGGGCCACGCTGGAAAGCAGGATCTTGCTGTGCTGGTTAACCTTGCCGTGGTCGACCATTACTTCACGGCGAGCGGTGCCGTCACGGTAGCTGATCAACAGGGATACAGGCAGATTGGCCAGGCCAGGCAAATGCAACCAGGCGGCTATATTGAACTCAGCGACGCGCCCTTCGTAAGGGGTGACCTGTAAGCGGGCGAGATTGACGATGGCAGATGGCACAGGGCCGACCAACTTATCGAGGGCTTGGGTCATGGTGGTATTCCAGGCTAATAACGGATCGCATCAAGCGTGAGTGCGATGATTATAAGCCTGGCCCGAGCGATGAAACTGTGCACTCGGCCGACGTTCGGCGTGACCTTTCTCGCAGTTTTAGCGTATCGGCAACAGCACCTAAGCCAGCTGCATCGGGTAGCGGGTGACGGAGGTGGTGATTAGGTTGGCGGTCGGCAATGGCAGGATCGCCTGGTTGTGTGCGCTGGCCAGTTGCAGCCAGACATTTTCCCCTTCTACAAACTGCCCATTAGGCAGCCATAAGCCGTGGTGCCAGCCGTTACCAGGCGCAGGGGTACTTTGCAGCACCCCGGGGTGAGTCTGGGCGCTGGGCGCGCGCCGCAGCCAGACCGGGCGCGGCAAGCCTTTCAGGTAGCGCAGACCTAGGTGCAGGCCTTCGCTGTTCAGATGCCGCCAACGCACCAGAGCCAGGGTCGGCGTATCGCTGCCGGTAATCAATAGCACAAGCTGGCCAACTGACAGTTGCACAGCCTGATCAGCATTACACAGCAAGCGTGCGCCGCCCGCGCTGGCGTCGAGCATCTGCGCGCTGGTGCGCGGCGGTCGTTGTTCCAGCAGCTGGGCATGAATGGCAGGTAGACCGACCACTAGGTTGCATTCCGAGCTATGGTCGGCGCGCGTATGCCGACGTTGCTGGCGCCCCAGCCAATGTTGTTGCACGCGTTCCAGCAACTGGCGTTCCGCCTTGCTCTGCAGTGGCGCGGGCTCATGCAGGGCCACCAGCAGGGCGCCCAGCTCGAAGCGGCGTAAACAGTCAGCACTGCCTTCGGGCGTCTGGGCATAACTTAGGCAGGGTTGTGCCTCGGTGAGGTCGATAGTCGGCCCTTCGATTTCCTCGTCCTCATCCCAAGGCAGCAATCGCGCCAGCCCGGCCAGCGGAGAGAGCGCACCGAACAGCAGTGCACATTCGCCGTCGGCGAGGTGGAATGGGTTACTCAACGCCAACAGCAGCATCTGCTGGTAGATGCCGCGCATGGTGTTTGCCGGTTGTGGGGTAAACGCCGCAGCCACTGGCTCGTCCAGGCAGTCTTGGTGTTCGCCGATCCAGTACAGCAGATGGCTGTCGCGCCACAGGCTGGGCGGCGGCTCCTGATATAGCTGATAGTGGCGCAGCAGGCTCTGGGCGAGAAAATGTTGAGCCATATACAGGCACCAGGCCAGATGCGGACGTGAGGGCTGGCGGCCTTGGAGGATTTGCAGCAGCAGACGTTTGAAGCCGATGGCCAGTTCACTGCACAGATGGACAAACAAGGCCGTCGGGGGATTCTCCCCTTGGTAGGCTTTGCTGTAATGCTGGTACTGATCGCTGAAGCTTTGCAGTGCGCGCTGCCTTTCGAGTAAGGTCATGGCGCTGCGGTTCAGCCTGAAGAGCAGGCCGAGCGCCTGTTGCAAGGCCAGTTCCGGCGCTTGCAGACGGGCCTGGGCCAGTTGCTCGTTGAGGTCAGCCAGTGGCGCGACCTCGGTTTCGAGGATGTCTGGCACTTCCAGGCGCAAGGCATCTAAAGTCATATCAACCTTATGGAATCAGGGAGCGAATGCATGGGAATGCGTTTCCAGGCGATCATTCGTGCTGTTGCGGGCGTAGGCATAGGTCTGATTCTGGCCGGTTGCGCTGAAGACATAGGCGTCGATCAATATGGACGAAAGGTAGCGGTTGAGCGTCTGGAAGGCCAGTGGTTAGTGATTAATTACTGGGCGCAGTGGTGTGCGCCCTGCCGCACCGAGATTCCCGAACTCAATGCCTTAGAAAAACAGCTCAAGGAGCAACCCGTGCAGGTGCTCGGAGTGAATTTCGATGCGCTGCAGGGTGAGAAGTTGAACCAAGCGGCGCAAGACATGGGTATTACCTTTACCGTGCTGGCGCAGGACCCGGCCGAGCGCTATCAGTTGCCGCGTGCCGAGGTGCTGCCGGTGACCTATATCGTCGACGATCAGGGGCGCATGCGTGAGCGTCTGTTGGGTGAGCAGACGGCGGCTGGTCTGACCGCTCGCCTGGTGGCGCTCAAGGCAGAGGGTTAGAACCATGGCGCGTATCTGCAAGCATGGTTACGTCAGCGGTCGCGTTCAGGGCGTCAGTTTTCGCCAAGCGACTGCAGAGCAGGCTGAGCGTTTGGATCTTGATGGTTGGGTACGTAACCTAGTCGATGGTCGGGTCGAGGTGCTGTTCGAGGGCGATGAGGCTGCGGTGACCGAGTTGGCGAGCTGGTTAGAGCAGGGGCCACCAGCTGCTGAGGTGAATGCGCTGGAGCTGCAGGATCAGGCGTTGCAGGGTGTTGCCGGATTTATCGTGCGGCGCTGAGAACCTGTTTACGACCTGTTGCGCGTCGGCCCTGCTGCGTTAAAAACAGGCTCGGATGCAGTCCAGTCCGCTTCCTCGCCGCTTTGACCAGCCGAAGGCTGTTACGGACGTAGCGCCTAGCAGGCCTCTAGCTCGCGAGATCGTAATACAGGTTCGATTATCAATTACGGTTTGACATACCAGAAGTCGTGCCAGAAACCGACCACCTTGGCCGAGTAGGTGTGTTTGCCCAGGCTGCCGTTGTAACGCGCCAGTGCGCGGTTAAGGTCGCCGTTTTCCTTGCGCAGATAGAAGCTGAGGATGGTGCAGCCATAACGCAGGTTGGTGGCGTTGTCGGTGAGGTTGTCTTGCGGGCGGCCCAGTTCGGCTTTCCAGAAGGCTATGTCCCAATCGCGTGTTGCATGGTCCGACCAACCGCCTCCTGGATACAGTGAACGGGCTGAATACGCTGCTGATAGCGTTCAAGCATGCGGCGCCAGCCCAGGTAGTTCGGGAGGTAGCG
>NZ_CAXAOW010000021.1:0-48878 GCF_963970805.1 Pseudomonas sp. EA_35y_Pfl2_R5
GAATCGCTTGACGACCATAGAGCATTGGAACCACCTGATCCCATCCCGAACTCAGTAGTGAAACGATGCATCGCCGATGGTAGTGTGGGGTTTCCCCATGTGAGAGTAGGTCATCGTCAAGCACCTATACCAAAACCCCCGATCGTGAAAACGGTCGGGGGTTTTAATTTGCGTCGCAAAAAATAACGCGCTGAGGGTGCAGCCTTAATCCTAAAGGGCGGCGTCAAGGCGCGCTCTTCCGAGCGCGCCAGATAATCAGTTGATCGCATCGCTCAGCGCTTTTGCCGGCACATATTTAATGACTTTCTTTGCTGCAATTTGCAAGGCTTGACCCGTTTGAGGATTGCGACCGGCGCGAGCAGGGCGTTCGCTTACTTTGAACTTTCCAATCCCCGGTAGAGTGATTTCGTCACTGTTTTCGAGCGCGTCGCTGACAATTTCACTCAGCTGCTCGAGTGCGGCGCGCACGGTGCTTTTTGGGGTATCTATGGCCTCTGCAATATCGCTGATCAGTTGGTCTTTGGTCATCGCCATGGTGTTGCTCCTGGTTTGGGTATTGACCTGAGAGAGGTCGTGCGGTGAGTGTGCCATAACCCTAGTGATGAGGCGTGGTGGGATGTTTTAGCTTTGTTTCGCGCGGCAAGCGGTAGTCTATGCTGATGCTACTTGGCCATTCTCTTGGAGCATCCAGCCATGCTGCGCGCCTTCGCTGATCTAGGGTTTCGTTGGAAGATTGCTCTGCCGATTTTGTTGCTGGCGGTATTGATGGTTTCTATGGGTTTTTTGGGAATGCGGGGTATTACGCAGGTTGCAGATTCAAGCACCAAGCTGACTAATCGTTTCTTACCTGGTATCAGTTTGCTGCTTAATGCTGATCGGGATCTTTACCAAGCTTTTGTTGCTGAGCGCAGCTTACTTGACGAGGGTGTGGGGGCGCATGCGGAGGCTCTAACTGCCGCGCATACAGAGAACCTACAACAAGCTTATGATCGCGTGCATAAATTTGCTGACATGCAGCCTGGCAGTGAAGCAATGCAGTTGGTCACCCAGTTCGATACGGGGTTTGAGCGGTGGAAAGCCACTTCGCAAAAGGTTTTGCAGTTGGCTTCTAGTGATCCTCAGGCAGCCAGTCTGTTAAGTTTTGGTGGTAGTGAAGAGCAGTTCGAGCTTATGCGCACAGCCATCGACAAGTTGGGTGAGATGGACGACGCAGCCGCTAATGCTGAAGGGTTGGCAGCTATTAAGCTGGGTGAAGCCTTGAGTTGGCAGCAGGGCGTGATTATTGCGATTGGCTTGGGCGTTTGTTTGGTGTTAGTGGTTGGCTTTCCAATTCTTGTCACTGGGCCTTTGCATAATTTGCTTAATCGTATCGAGCAGATTGCTGATGGTGATGGCGATCTGCGAGTGCGTCTGGACGTATTGTCTAATGATGAATTGGGCAAGCTCAGTCATGCGTTCAACCGGTTTCTCGATAAATTGCAGCCGTTAATCAAAGAGGTCGGGCGGGTTACCGGAGAGGTTGAAAGCTCTGCGCAAAGTCTGGCTGGGATGGCTGCAGCCAATGATAGGTTGATTAGCAGTGAGCATGCGGCAGTCGATCAGGTCAGCACCGCAGCAACAGAGATGAGTTCGGCTGTGCATGAAGTGGCGCGAAATGCGCAAAATGCAGCCGATGCTGCTCGTAGTGCTGAGGCCCAGTCACGAGAAGGCGCGCAAGTCGTGGGCGCTACGATCAACTCGATTCGCCAGTTAGCGCAAGAAGTTGAGAGTGCATCGGCAACCATTCAAACCCTTGAGCAAGAGGCCGCTAACATCGGCGCGGTATTGGCTGTTATCAGGGGCATTGCAGAGCAAACCAATTTGCTCGCACTCAATGCGGCTATTGAGGCGGCGCGTGCCGGCGAGCAGGGGCGCGGCTTTGCGGTTGTGGCTGATGAGGTGCGTGCACTAGCTGCGCGTACTCAGGAGTCGACTAAGGACATCCAAGTAATGATCGAACGCCTGCAGATCGGTGTGCAGAATGCTGTTAAAGCCACCCATTCTGGGAGCAGCAAGGCAAGGCAAAGTGTTGAGCAGGCAGCCGGGGTGGATCAGGCGCTCACTGACACTAGTGACTCGGTGCAGCGCATCAACGATATGACGGCGCAGATCGCAACGGCCTGTGAGGAGCAGAGTAGCGTAACCGAAGAAATCGCGCGCAATATCAGCGACATCCGTGACCTGTCCAATGAGGCGGCGCAAACCTCCGAACAGAGTGCCCAAGCCAGCCAGAAACTATCCGAGTTATCGCATGGTTTGAGTGCGCTGGTGGGGCGGTTTCGTGTCTGATGTGTGTTTCGAAAGGGCTAAGTGTTTGAAACGGTTGTAACTTCGACTCAAGCCGGTACAATAGCGCGGCTCGCTTCCTGCGAGCTTCGTTATGGTGGCCCTGCCGGTCCCCTCGCAACGATCAGCCGTGAACCCGGTCAGGCCTGGAAGGGAGCAGCCGCAGCGGTGACATTGTGTGCCGAGGTGTGGCTGGTGGGGTTGCCTCCAGTCTTTTATCTGGTTGATTTATGAAGGTTTTTTCACTCCAAGCCACGCGGTGGTACAAGGAGTGATACAACCGTGTCGACCGTCCCAACCTACCTCCTGTTATCTCGCCACTCGGTCTATTACTTCCGAATCGTGGTGCCTGACGTCATTCGCCCGTTGTTTCATCGCAGGGAGATACGGCGCTCTCTTCAGACCCGCTGCAGACGTGAAGCCCTGATACGTGGGCGTGAGCTATTGCTGCAGGTTCAGCGGCTATTCACCGAGGCTTTTCAAGGTATCAAGCCGTCGGTTGACCGTTTACGTGGTGCATGGGAATCGGGTGGCAAAAGGGTCGCTAGTTGGGCGCTATGGCTGAGGCAGCAGCAACTTGAATCGCTGTCCTCCAACGTGCTGCCGGCATTGCCGGAGAGGCCCATAGAGCCCCCGCAGGTGATTGCTCCGGTTAAGCCGATGGCAGTGCAGCGGGAAGCCCCAAGCGCGTCTCCAACGTTGTTACAGGTGGCTGAAGAGCATCTGAAAAACCAGCTGCGTGAAGGGCTACCTATCAAAACCCTGGATGACAAGCGCGCCGTGGCGACGTTGTGCGCTCGCATTATTGGCGACTTGCCTGTCGACCAGATAACCCGCAAACACGCCCACCAGTTCAAAGAGACAGCTCTGAAGCTGCCGCCACGTATGCATCAGTTACCTGTGCAGCCGCTGGAGAAAATCATCGCTGAGGCCAAGGCAACCATCAGCCTGACCACGTTCAACAACTACGTGAAGAACCTGACCACCTTCTTTAACTACGCAGTTCGGGAGGGCTACTGCTCACGTAATCCATTCGATGGTCTGCGGGTTCGGCAGCGGAGAAAGGTCAGCGAAGAGCGCAGTGTCTTCACCGGTGACGACCTCAAGCTGCTGTTCAATAAAGCTGTCTACGCTCCCGCGAATACGTCCAAACCACACCAGTACTGGCTGCCTCTGCTCGGTCTTTACACCGGGGCCAGGTTGAACGAGCTTTGCCAGCTCTATCTGGACGACGTCGTCACCATGAGTGGCATCCCGTGCATCCATTTCCGGGAAACGAGGCCTGACCAGAAGCTGAAAACGGACTCATCTGAGCGCTTGGTTCCGATCCACTCCAAACTTCTTGAGCTGGGCTTCCTTGAGTTTGTTGAGGTGCAGCGAGGGCTGGGGCAGCAACGTGTTTTCTCCGAGCTGACACTTCATAAGAAACATGGCTACAGCTCAATACCGTCCAAGTGGTTCGCTCGGGTGAGGGCGCAGCTGGGCTTCGAGGGGAAGAAGGACTTTCACAGTTTCCGGCATACCCTGGCCGACCACCTGAAGCAGAAGGGGGTATCGGAGGCCTTGGTTGGCGGCATCCTGGGGCACCAGACCGGGGGAATAACCTTCAACCGGTATGGAAAGGACTTCAGGCCGGAGGTGCTTGCGCCTGTGGTTGAGCTGATAGTCTTAGATTTTATGGGTGAGTCATGATTTGATGCCAGAAAAGACACGCTTGAGTCTAGGAGGGCACGGTGGCTATCGGTAAATGCCGGTTAACGGGGGCGACGGGGACTTTTGCTAAGTCTCATCTAACACCTCAAGCTTTCACTGCGCCTGATATTTCCGGTGCATATTTTATTGAGGCTGGAGAAGGGAGCATTCCCAAGAGAACGTTCACTAGTTGGTATGACAAGGGAATATTGACTCTTAAAGGGGAAAAGTTTCTAGCTGGGATGGACGACTGGGGAGTTAAGTTTCTTAGACAGCATAAGCTTGTGTGGAGTGGCTGGGGGGATGAGCTGGCGTTGCCTCAAGAACATTTTATTAAGGTAAGTGATACCCATGGGGTTCGCCAGGTCGTGACGGGGGACTCCAAGAAGCTACGAATTTTCCTACTTTCTATACTCTGGCGCTGGGCAGTTTCAGGTCTTAAAGCAGCAAAGGAAGTTTCCATTCCTGTTGAACATGAATATCGACTTCGTGACATGATTTTGTCCGGGGATAGCGGTTGCTCTGGCTTCTATGGCATCACCCTCACTCAAATGGCTACTCGCGGTAGTCCTCATAACATGGCACCTATTCGAGTCGAAATGCCAGTCGAATACCCGGATCAAGCAGCCCCTGTGAACTACCAGGTTTTTAGAGTTTATTTTGATGGGCTGGTTGTTCGTTACTTTGTTAATGAAGTGGATCTGGATTCCTTTGGCGGTATGTTGGTTGGTGAAGGGGATAGTTTTTCATTTCCGACTATTGCGGCGGAGGCGTCATTTCAGTATGAGAACTTATTTAAAGGTATGTATGAGGTTGAAAGCTCGTACTCCAATATCGTAGATAAACTTCTTCGCCGAAACACTCCGGCGTCCTAGAGGGCTTCAACGTCGTAGCCCTCCTCGATGAGTCGCGCTGCCATGTCTGCAGGCACACGCATGCCCTTATCCCAGTAGTGGAGGTAGGCTTGGGTGAGTACTGCAGGGCGGCGTTCGTCGTGTTCAATCAGGGGTTGTGGGGCTCCCCTTTCGCCCAGGCCGAAGCGGTTCAAACGTCCAGCTCCAGGTGTCGCTCAGGGGTACGCCCTTTGAGCATGGGCAGGAGGCCGTTGTGGTACATGTCCACCAGCTTGCGCTGGCCGGCTTCCAGGACGATTACCTTGGAATAGCCCTCGGCGTTGAACGTCTCGTCAAACAGGACGCCTTTGAACTTGGCGTAGACGGACCAGTGGCCATGCTTCTTGTGGAAATACTGCATGTCATACAGGCGGGTCTGGACGGCATTCACGCTTACGCCTGGGAGCTTGCGGCAGAAGTCCACCACGCCCAGGGCCTTACGTTTGGCCAAAGCGTGCCCTACCTGGGCGGCGGGAAGGATTCGCTGGTTCTGTTGCTCCAGGTGGTTCTTCTCGCACTCCAGGATGCGGTTCTGCTCGGCTATGCGGTCGCGTTCCAGGGTCAGGCGCTCGACCTTCTTCTGCGCCGCCAGTACAGCCTTGGCGAACAGTTCGTCGTCCGACATTTCCCCGGTGACTACCTTCTCCTCGCCCAGGACGTAGGAGCCGTCCTTACGGATGGCAGGCAGGACCACTCGTGTTACCCAGTCCTGGAAGGCGCGGGCGTCGGGTTTGTCGGAGCGCATGACCAGCTTGTAGAGGCCGGATTCGGAGATAAAGGTGATGCTGGGGGTGGGGCCGCTTACCAGGGGTCTGCCATTTTCGATGATAGACCTCAGTGCGGCCTTCTTGAATACTAGGCGTTGTCGCTCAGCAGGCGGGCCGTGTGCTTAGATGCGAAGCCTTGAAGGCCCAGTGCTGTGCAGACATCGACGGCGACAAACCAGGGCTGGCCTTCGCGCTCCAGTACGCGGAGGTCCATTAGGCCGAAGTGGAATTGCTGGACTTGGCTCATTCGTCGCCCTCCAGCAAGTCCTTCAGGCGTGCCGCTACCTTGTCGGCCTTCTGCGCTTCATCCAGCAAACCTTCAGCCTGCAGTTCCAGGGCATCGGCGCTGGCCATCTTGAAGCCGGCTTCGGTGCGGTTGTTGCGGGCTACCTTCTCCAGTTGGGCGATGGTCTTTGTGAATACCGCCAGAATGGCGTCTACGCGGCTCATACAGCGGCCTCCTGGGGTACGTCGTGGAACTCACACTCGACCTTGACCAGGATTTCATCGCGGATGTTGAGGACGTCCTTCACATGGCTGACGTGGCCGATGGTGATGCCTTTGACGTGCTGCTCCAGGCGCTGGCGAAGGGTGCGCTCGAAGGCTTGGAGTTGTTCGTGGACCAGGACGTCGAGGACGACGCGCTGGAGGTGGGCTTCAAGGCCCCGTTTGGTGAGGTCGACCAGGAGACCAAAATGGCAGGAGGTCAGACCCATGACCGCCAATAGGGACGGGTGCGGGATGCGTGATAGGTCTGCTGGACCAGAGCGGACCATTTCCCGACATAGATATAGGTGGTCCACTATGGTTGCCGAGCAATTAAAGCTTTGGGGGTTCCTAGGACAGGGGCGGTCGTGGAAGACGGCAGTCGCGCAGCGGTTGTCGGCTTTCCCGTGAGGCCGACCATGGATGGAAGACCAAGGAGGAGGAAGAATGATGGAATCGTCCTCCGTCCCCCTCCTTAGTTTTTGGGTGTCAGGCTTCCGTATCCAGACATCCGCTGCGCGAATGCCCGGCACACGCCTTCCCCTAAATAATGGCCATCTCGGTTAGATGCAAAGCCTGTTCAGTTCGACGTCTGGTGGGAATGGTTCATTGGCAGCGGGCTTGCCAGCAAGGTCTCCAAGTCGCCGTTGAAGTTTGTCGGCGTTGTCCGTGTTCCGTTTGCATCTGGTCTGAATTGGCTCCGGGCTGGCCAGGGGGAAGCTGAGGCACGTCAGTTCCCGGAAGACGGCCGCTCTCGATGCATCGGGGTGGGCGGACATGAATTCGGAGACATACTCCTGGGCTCGGTCGTGAAGCCATCCGGCCATGTTGATTAGCATGTCGTTAGCAGCAGCAGGTGCCCGCCGAGGGAGCCACTCTGGGATGAACAGCGCTTCTTTTCCTTTGGATGCCGCTGCTTCCATGGTCTTCTCCTTCAAATAGCGGAGTTGGTTGTCGGTCATGTCTAACTCCATTGCCCCAGTCTTGCCGTTGAAGCGCAATCCGAACAATGCCCTGAGTACCGGCCACATTTCCGAATGACGGACGCCGCCCGGACGTGTGCTGAGTTTGACTAGCTCGGTGATAGCGGCGGGGCGAGTCATGGTCGGTTGGTGGTCGGAGGCCAATGGGTTTTGGTCCTCCCCACTAGGCGCTTGTTGCTTGATGGTCCGAACCTGCCGTCGGGAGAGCCCCGTTGCGTCGGCAATTGCGCGCTCGGAGGCATTTTCTTTCAGGAGATTGAGTACCTGGTGCTTCTGGCTGTCGGAGACGTTCATTGCTGAGCCCCCAGGGCAGATGGGGTGAGCGCCTTCCACTTGGTGCGGTCAATAGGGCCGACCTGTAGCCAGTAGGGAGCAGTGCGGTCGGGGAGGGACAAGTCCAGGAGGTCGGAGTCCTTCCAGTGAAGACCGGCGACCAGGGCCAGTTCGATGGCTTCGGCTAAGCGGACGTCGCGGCCTTTCTTCTTCGCCAAGAGCTGGGCTAGTTGGCTTAGACGTTGGACGTGGTCGCGGCGCATGTGAAGGTTGAAGCGCACCAAGTTGGATGGGATTGGGTGTCGCATGGATGAGTATTCCTTGGGGTGTGATAGACGAACGCAAGCGCCCCGCCTGGAGGTGTTCGGGCAGGGTGTCGTGGTCGTGTCGTCAGGTGTGGTGGGTGTGGTTTGTCTGAAGACTGGGGGCAAATGGAGAGTTGATCCCCATTTATACAAGGACTGGCCGCAAATTCTCCTAGGTGTGGTGCTTGCGGTTGGCCGGCGTCAGAGGTGGGCTGAGCGGTTATACAAGGTAGGGCCCTATTGGCTGGGGGCTTGGGGTTCCATGGTCCTTGGGCGTTATGCGATAGGGCTTGGCAAGTGGTTAGGCGCTGTCCTGTATGGCTCTGCAGGCCCGCTTGACGGTGGCCAGGGAGACGCCCCAGTGGTTGGCAGTGGTGGCGATGCTAGAGCCGGTGTCCTTCCTCCAGGCAGCGATGGCTGCGTCGTCATGCTGCTTCGGTGCGCCCAGTTTGCGACCGTCCGCCTTGGCCTTCTCGATGCCCGCCATCTGCCGTGCCTTGATGTTTTCCCGCTCCAGTTCCGCAACAGCGGCCAGCATGGTCAGCACCATCTTCCCGTGTGGGCCGGAGAGGTCGAAGCCCTCACGCATTGATACGACGGTGACGCCCTTGGTCTCCAGCGCCTTGACTGTCTCCAGGACGTCGATGGTGTTACGCCCCAAGCGGTCGATGGCTGCGACGATAACGGTGTCTCCCTTTCTGGCGTAGTTGAACAGGGCCGTGAAGCCCTTCCGCTCTAGGGCTTTTGTAGTGCCGCTGATGGCTTCGTCCGTGAACCATCCGTCCTCACTGATGTTGTGGCGCTGGGCGATGGCGTGGCGCTGTGCCTCGATGGTCTGGCCGTCGGTGCTGACGCGGGTATAAGCAAGATTGACGGACATAGCGGCTACTCCAGGCTGGCTCATTGTGTTGGCTCAGAATGATGGTGGTTGGCTCATTGGTTGTCAACAGTTGTGAGCCATGCTGAAGGCCGCATTCCTTTGCAGGTAGTGATAGGCGTCTGACCTGGGTCACAGGGTGTACTTTATGAGCCAGGCGCTGTCACGAAGTGTAGTTCGATGCTTTCTTGGCAGAGCTGCGGGCAAAAAGAAGGACGGATAAAGGCGCGGCGGCGCAGAGGCAGGGCGGGCGGGGGCAGGGGGGGGGGATTCAACCACTACGTTACTTACAAAGGACACTCAAATATTTAACCGAAAAATAGTCCGCTAACCTTCTGTGATTAGCTAACTCGCGGTAGCCATGGGACAAGGCGATTATGTCAATTCAAAAACTAACGTAACCGCCCGTCCTGATAGGCGCTGAGAAAATGCTAAGCTAAAGCAAATACGGTTTAGGCCTCAGGCGCGCTAGGCAGCATCTGCCGTATTGTCTCGTTAAGATCAATGGACAGTCGCGAGAGTTTGGCCTTGGATGCTTCAACTTCTTTTCCAATTGCCGACTGGAGGTCCTTGATTCGCTTGCGATTAGAACTATCCGTCTTGGGAATCAGCATTCTTTGTAAGTCTTGAGGGTAAAGCCGATCTCGAATTGAACCGGTAGTAATGATGTCGATGTAAAACTTGTAGAATGGAGTTCTCAGCAGTCCGATCAAATACTCCGCATCTAAGCCGTTAGTCCGCACAACGTGATAATCTGGACTTACTAAGCCGCCAGCAGAATCTGATTCTACAATTCCTATGCTTCCGATATTTGCCCGCATCGGATTGTAAACGATGTCCCCAACTTCGACGCGCTTCTGCGCAGTTGAGATATCCTCACCTTTTGTCACTTCCCGAACGGTAACCTTGCCATCACTCGAAACTGAGAGAAGCGAGAATTCGTCATCAAGTTCCTCGGGGGTTTTGGGGCGAAAGCGGCTAGATACCACCGAAATCCTTTGTCCGATTGGCTCCATGTCGGCCGCAAAAAAGCGTGTCTTTTCAGTGAACAGATAATACGAAGGGTCCATCCTTCCTCTCAACTCGCTTGCGCGAATTCTAAAAGAAACCTTGCCTGCTTTTCGAGCACCGCGAATGGATTGATCTCTTCTGCGGAAACTTTTTTGACCGTATAAACGCTCGGCAAAATCGAAAATATCTAAATTCTCCAAGTCCTCGTCCGTAGGAACTGAAAAATCACTTAAAATTAGATCTAGGTCGCTAGGCTCATCGTCTTTTTTAGTGGATTTTCCGCTCGGTTCGAAGCCAACGTCCTCGCAGTCTGCCATGAAAATTTCATAGTCGTACTGTGGGTTCTCGGAAAGAAATGACTTATATGCAGCAAAGTCAGCTCCTTGCAAGTTTTCGTCAAAGAACTCTCTCACGGCGTCAGTGTATTTCTGGAGATACAAAACCACTGTATTTACAGTAGGAACTCCAGACTGCACAAATGTGTGAGTGGGTAGATTTACAATGCCGCGAACCCAAGCGTTTTTGAGTATGTGCATACGAAGATCTTCATAAGAGTCTGCGCTAAGCAGCCCCGTAGGAAGAACAATCAGTAGACGCCCCTCCGGCTTGAGAAGACGTAGTGCCTTTTCTACAAAAAGAACCTCGGTTTTCTGAGATTTACGCGCTTTCAATCTTGAGCCGAAGTCATATCTATCAAGAATGCCGCTCTCCTTCTCACGAGCGCCAAAAGGAGGGTTGGCGAGAATTAACGAACAACCCGAGCCGTCAATATTCGGATCATACTCTTCGACTTGGTACGGATTTCCCGAAAAGTCGTTTACATCCAAGGCGTTACCTCGGACGACACATTTCCCATCCCCCCATAACAGCATATTCATCCGAGCGGTACGTGCAGCTCTGGGTTCAGCATCAATACCAAAAATCTGAGAGCTTTTGATATCCTCGACCAACTGTTCGCGTGTGGTACCCAATCTTTTTATGGTGCCTGCCGGCAAGACTTCTACCTCGCCACGCATCTTTTCATAGGCTTTAATGAGGAACCCACCCGACCCGCATGCAAAGTCCACAACCACATCGTTCAACGAAATATCTGCTAGATCACACATAAAATTCACGATAGGTCGTGGTGTGAAATATTGGCCGAGGCCTTTACCTCGAAGTTGCGAAGGTAAAAACTCTTCGAATGCACGCCCTTTGACATCAATGTCTTCGCTCTTCAAGCTAAAGGGTTGAAGTTTTCGAAGAATCTCAGAAATGGTTTCGGGGGTTAAGTTTATTTCAGAAGCCTCGTCGGACAATAGTGGAAACGCAGCCCGAACAACTTCTTGGAAGTGGAGGTTTACAGATTGTACAGCCTTTTTATTTGAAGTTTCCGCATAAGCGTTTACGTCGCTTGCAGTTAAGCGTTTATGCTTAGGATTCACGGCAGCTAGAGCTTCGTCCGCCGCACTCATCAGCAACGTTTTACTAAGTTCGTCAAATGCAGCCGCCGGATCGAGCTTGTCTCCATCTCTGATAGTATTGTGAAGCCCTTTAAAGAACCTACGGTAGTCTCTAATTTTCTCGTAGTCGGGTTCTTTTGCTGTCACTGCTGACTCTGAGACAGCACCTTGAATTTCTTTAGACCCGATTAGGCGCATTAGCTTGGAGAAGTTCTTCTTCTCCATTTTTCCAATTACACCCGTAAGCAAATCGACCCGTTTATTTCCGTGATAATAAGCACGAAGGCGATATTCTTTGCCGTTTGTGATGAAGCTGAATGGTGCCTGCAATGCGAAGGCATAAGAGTCGGTTTGGCCGGTGGCGCCGGAAATCGGTTCCGTCGTTTTTTTTGCTTCAATAACAATGAGCGTTTCGTTTTGCCGTCTAACGACGAGGTCAGCTTGCTTAGTTTTGACCTCCCGCCCAAGATTCATCTTTACCGGCACGGCCCAAAACATTTCTGCATCAACGTAACCCAGGATTTCACGAAAAAGTGGAGTTACCACCTTAACTTCCACGTCCTTTTCAGATAACAGCAAATCACTCATTGCAATCCCTTTGTAAACTTCAATAACAGTGCTAGTTAAGGCAAAATTAGGTTTTAACTATCTCGCATTAGGCGAGAGTTTACCCGATCCTGATGCCGCACCGTAATGCCCGCCGTCAGCCCTCTTTGGTTTAAAGCGTACGGCCGGGCAGAATCAGCTATTCGCTATGCCTGTCCTTGCCTGACTAGTCGACCCAGCCTGGCGCTCAAGATGAGCCCTTACGAAAGAGCAAGGCCACCTAGCTGAGGCTGCTTGCATTTGAAGTAGGCCCTGCTTTGTAACTCCCGCTTTTAGCTGCATCCGCTCGCAATGCTAAGACATCATCAATGATGATTGGCTCAGGGTAGCGGCGCCAGCCGACCTCAAACTCGTCAATGGCTAACAAAGACATGCGGTCGGCGAGCTCATTGCCTTCGATACCGATGTGTCCGTTAACGTGATGGACTTCGACCTTGTCTTTCATCTGCAGGTAGACGGCGTAGATTTCTTGGATCTGCTCTAGATTCCGGATTTCCCCATCCTTGCGCTTCCAGCCCTTTTTCTCCCAGCCTACAGCCCACTGGGTAATGCACTGGATGGCGTAGCCTGAGTCGGCGAACACAGCTGAGCTGAGTCCTTCCTTGATTGCCTCACCGGCCAGAATCAGTCCGTAGTGAAGAGCCGCCAGTTCAGCGGTATTGTTTGTCCCGCTCGGCTGGTACCTGCCGTACCAAAGACTCGACAGCACATCATGCTTGTAAACGGCCACACCGGAGCCGGCTTCACCAGGGTTCGGGTTGCACCCGCCGTCGACGAAAATTTTGACGTTGGCCGCTACTTTTCCAATTTGGAGCTTCGATAGCGTGGTCAGGCCGGACTTGGCCTGGGCTAGAGTTGCAGGGGGAGCAGCAGGGCGGGTAGACGTGCTGGCAGCTGCCTTCGACCCGAAAGCTGTCTCAGCCTCTGCTTGCGAAAGGAAGCTTTTGAAGCGTGCTCCGGGGAAACCATCAGTCTGTAACTTGCAGCTCGACCAATCCTGATAGATGCCAGGGCTGCGTCCTGCCCAAACGACGTACCATTTTCGGGGGGCATTCTTGGCCATATTTGCTTGGGTATCCTTGGCATGCACAGGATCTGGTGGCACATGTAATGCCAAACCAGGTGGCGGGGTTGATGCTGCTCTACCGGATCATATCCCGCTGGTGTTGCGCCGTCCGCCAAGTGGTACAAAAGTGAGGCATGTTGGTGGTACAAACAGGGCTTGCTGGCCTACCTGGTAGTTGGCCTACAATGGCGTCGAATTCAATTTTGTGTGGTTGGTGAAGAACCGAATCAGGACGTAGCTTCAGCCTGAAACCCTCTATATAGAGGAGGTGAGCTTCGTTATGGTGGCCCTGCCGGTCCCCTCGCAACGATCAGCCGTGAACCCGGTCAGGCCTGGAAGGGAGCAGCCGCAGCGGTGACATTGTGTGCCGAGGTGTGGCTGGTGGGGCTGCCTCCAATATCTTTGTGCATCGGCTTATCCTTCCTGGCCGGCTCACGTCCTCGTTAAAAATCAATTTGTTGCGCGCATATCGTGCTTGGCGTTAGTGCGGTCTATTGCTTTCCTGAGTTGATTGGCCGCTGTCGATAGATCGGTTTGGCGGTTGTTCGAATGCCGCTGATCTGGGCGATAAATTGAGTGGCTGGCCCTGCTGACGGGCAGGGCGCTGAGTGGTCTTAGCTTGTATGGTAGTTAAGCACGCTGTCCTGTTCTTTCAGTGCTTTGCGCATGTCCGCAGGGATACTGCCAGCGCGCATGGCAAGTTCTAGGCGGATGTCTTCCAGGCTTTGGGCGAAGGCTTGTGGGTCGATGCGCTCCGCTGTGCTGAGTACGCGACTGTAAGCGGTGGCGTCGCTGGCATCCAGCAGAGAGAGAACAACCCCGCCATCGGGGCGGGGTGAGCTGAATGTGGCGCGCAATGGGGAAAACAGTTGTTCAACGAGTTCGCGGTTGATGCTATCCATGACCATGCTCCATCCTGAGGGTGATAATTTCAGACCTCAAAGATGCTCGATGGTTCTCGAACCTCGTGAATCAGGCAGTCAGTGATAGTCGGGCGCGCTCGATGACCTGTTCCAGATGGGCTCCGCTGTACTGGCCGGGATACAGGCGCTGGCTGTGCTTGGCGATGCCGGCATCGTTGACGATAGTGAAGCTGAAGCTGCCTTTGCGGGCGGCTAGGATGCGGCAATCAAACGGTGCAAATGCACTAGAGAGGGTGCGAATAGCATCCTGAATTTGGTGTTGAGTATTCATTTTTTTGGTATTTCCTAAAGCAGCAGGCGCGTCATTGCGCTAAATAGAGCTCCAGCTGTCGACGTCATTGGTCGATTGCGTGTACAGATAGGAGCTGGACTGCGCGCACAAGTTCCCATAATGGTTACGCTGTACGGGTCGGTACTTCGGAGGCGGGCTTGAGTCGGCGCTTGCGCGGGACGGCCAGATCAGTCAGCAGGTTGGGATATGGGTTAGAGCTGTGCGGCATTACCCTTAAGGGATGCGCTCTTACCTGGAAACCATCGAGGGGGCCAAAAAGGCCTGATTGACTTACAGCGTGGTACGAACGGGGTGGATGATACCCGTCTGGTTAATTTTTCGCCAGTTAATTTGCAAGCAATGCTGCAGGCTGGCCATTAGTGGGCTGCGCATCGGATGCAATTTGCCCCATGCTCCGTTAGGATTAGCCCCACTTTTGCTTTCCTCTCGTGACGGGTTTCGATGAGCTATCAGGTTCTTGCACGCAAGTGGCGTCCGCGCTCGTTCAACGAAATGGTTGGCCAGACGCATGTGCTCAAGGCGCTGATCAATGCGCTCGATAGCCAGCGCCTGCACCATGCCTATTTGTTCACGGGTACCCGTGGTGTGGGCAAAACCACGATTGCACGGATTATTGCCAAGTGCCTGAATTGCGAGACGGGCATCAGCTCGACGCCTTGCGGCGTTTGTTCGATTTGCAAAGAGATTGATGAAGGTCGCTTTATTGATCTAATCGAGGTGGATGCTGCCAGCCGAACCAAGGTTGAAGACACTCGCGAATTGCTCGATAACGTGCAGTACTCGCCGAGCCGTGGACGTTTCAAGGTCTACCTGATCGACGAAGTGCACATGCTTTCCACCAGCTCCTTCAACGCGTTGCTGAAGACTCTGGAGGAGCCGCCGCCCCACGTCAAATTCCTCCTGGCGACCACCGACCCACAAAAGCTTCCGGTCACCGTGTTGTCACGCTGCCTGCAGTTCTCACTGAAGAACATGCCGCCGGAGCGGGTGGTTGATCACCTCACACATGTGCTGGCGGCGGAAAATATTCCGTTCGAAAATGATGCGCTCTGGTTGCTCGGCCGTGCAGCGGACGGCTCGATGCGCGATGCCATGAGTTTGACCGATCAGGCGATTGCCTTTGGTGAGGGTAAGGTGCTGGCCGCCGATGTGCGCGCCATGCTCGGTACGCTAGACCATGGTCAGGTCTACGGTGTGCTGCACGCCCTGCTGGAGGGCGATGCGCGCGCTTTGATTGAGGCGGTGCGACATCTGGCAGAGCAGGGGCCGGACTGGAGTGGCGTGTTGTCCGAGATGCTCAATGTGCTGCACCGTGTTGCGGTTGCTCAGGCGCTGCCCGAGGCGGTGGATAACGGCCAGGGTGATCGTGAGCGGGTGCTCGAGCTGGCTCGGGTTCTGCCCAGCGAGGACGTGCAGTTCTATTATCAGATGGGTTTGATCGGCCGCCGCGATCTGCCGTTGTCGCCAGACCCGCGCAGCGGCTTCGAGATGGTGCTGTTGCGTATGTTGGCCTTCCGCCCGGCGGATACCCACGATGCGCCGAGGGTGGCGCTAAAGCCGCTGGGGATTAGCCAGGCCACTGCTGATCCCGCGACTAACCCAGTGGCCGGTGCGGCTATCCCGTCACCGGTGAGCATTCCTGTTGCGGTTCCGCCTGCGCCGCCGACTCCTGTAGCTGAAGTTGCACCTGTAGTGCCGGTAGCAGCGCCTGAAGCGGTTGTGGCAGTCCTGCCGCCCGCACCGGAAGTGGTCAACGAGCCCGCTGCGCAGCCTTCGCCGGTTGAAGCGACTGCTGCCCCTGTAGTATCCGCACCTGTGGTGGATCTGCCCTGGGAAGAGCAGGTTGTTGCTCAAACGGCTGAGTCTGTTACAGAAGTCGCAGAGCCTGTCGTTGCTCTGGCAGAGCCCGTCAAGCTAGCTACCGAGACGCCGAAAGCTGCAGTGCCTGAGCCGCAACTGATTGAGCAGCCGGCTCCGTCTGCCGATACGGATGACGATGAACCGCCGCTGGGCGACTACGACTATGTCGAAATGGACGCCGAATCCTTTGATTATGATTTTGATGCAGTCGAGCGCACCGCATCTGCAGAGCCGGAAGTCTTGCCGGCGGCGCAGCCGGCGACCGGGCTGGCGGCTGATTGGCTGGAGTTGTTCCCGAAGCTTGGCTTGTCCGGTATGACCGGCAGTATCGGGGCTAACTGCACGTTGATCAGCGCTGAGGGCGATAATTGGCTGCTGCACTTGGATCCGGCGCATTCAGCGCTGTTCAACCCCACCCAGCAGCGACGTCTGAATGATGCGCTCAATCAATTTCATGGGCGCGAGCTCAAAGTATTGATCGAGTTGTGCAAGCCTGAGCAAGAGACGCCGGCGCAGGCGGCGGCGAGTAAGCGAGCCAATCGCCAGCGCGAGGCCGAGGCCTCGATCCATCAAGACCCGGTTATTCAACAAATGATTCAGCAGTTCGCCGCGGTTATCCGCGCGGACAGCATTGAACCCCTGGATACTCCCGTTTACCCCTAATTACTGAGGACTTACACCATGATGAAAGGTGGCATGGCCGGCCTGATGAAGCAGGCCCAGCAGATGCAGGAAAAAATGCAGAAGATGCAGGAAGAGCTGGCGAACGCCGAAGTAACCGGCCAATCCGGTGCTGGGCTGGTCAGCGTGGTCATGACTGGGCGTCACGACGTCAAGCGTGTCAGCCTGGATGACAGTCTGATGCAGGAAGACAAGGAGATCCTCGAAGACCTGATCGCCGCTGCGGTAAACGATGCCGTGCGCAAGGTTGAGCAGAATAGCCAGGACAAGATGTCCGGTATGACTGCCGGCATGCAGCTGCCTCCAGGCTTCAAAATGCCGTTCTAAGCGGTCATCCTCCGGCGCTGCATTGCAGCGCTGGGAGCCAGTGTGGGTATCCTCAGCCCATACCGGCTGTGCCTTGCTTTGTCGGGATTCAATAGCCCGATAGGGTTTTATTGGTAAGAGTTGTAGCCGTCGAGTACCTCCCCCATGAGTTTCAGTCCGCTGATCCGCCACCTGATCGATTCACTGCGCATTCTTCCCGGTGTTGGGCAGAAGACTGCTCAGCGTATGGCTTTGCAAATGCTTGAGCGGGATCGCTCCGGTGCCTTGCGCCTGGCCCAAGCGCTGACTCAGGCTATGGAGGGGGTTGGCCACTGCAAACAATGCCGCAGTCTGAGCGAGGACGAGGTGTGTCAGTTGTGCCTGGATCCGCGGCGTGATGACAACCTGTTGTGCGTTGTTGAGGGGCCTATGGATGTGTATGCAGTCGAGCACACCGGGTTTCGCGGCCGCTACTTTGTGCTCAAGGGGCATTTGTCGCCGCTCGACGGCCTCGGCCCGGAAGCGATTGGGATTCCCGAGCTGTTAGCGCGCATCGCTGCAGGCAGTTTTACTGAGGTGATTCTGGCCACGAACCCGACGGTGGAGGGCGAGGCCACCGCGCATTACATCGCTCAGCTGCTGGCGGGCAAAGGCCTGATTGCCTCGCGCATTGCCCATGGCATGCCGCTGGGTGGCGAGCTGGAGTTGGTGGACGGTGGCACTCTGGCGCATTCGATTGCTGGGCGCCGGCCTATCCAGCTCTAGACTCGCGAGTGGTCGGCGGCTTGATCGCCCTGATGCATGGCGTAATCCTCTTCTTGTAAACCAAGCAAGCGCTTGGTAATTTCCCTGAAACCTCAGTGGAAATACCCTATGCCTGTCTTCCAAGAATATTTCGATGAATCCCATCAGTTGGTGCGCGATTCGGTCAGGCGTTTTGTCGAGCGCGAAATTCTGCCGCACATCAATGATTGGGAGGAGGCTGAAGAGTTTCCTCGCGAACTCTATCTCAAGGCTGGTGCTGCGGGGATTCTCGGGATTGGTTACCCGGAAGTTTTTGGCGGCAGTCATGAAGGTGATGTGTTTGCCAAGGTCGCGGCCACTGAGGAGTTGATGCGCTCAGGTTCTGGTGGCCTGGTGGCCGGGCTCGGCTCGCTGGATATCGGTTTGCCGCCCGTGGTGAAGTGGGGCAAGCCGGAGCTGCGCGAGCGCATCGTGCCGCAGGTGCTGGCGGGTGAGAAAATAATGGCGCTGGCGGTGACCGAGCCGTCCGGTGGTTCGGATGTGGCCAATCTGAGAGCCCGCGCAATACGAGACGGCGACTTCTATCGCGTCAGCGGCAGCAAAACCTTTATCACCAGTGGCGTGCGCGCCGATTATTACACCGTTGCCGTGCGTACCGGTGGCGATGGTTTTGGCGGTGTCAGCCTGTTGCTGGTGGAGAAGGGTACTCCGGGTTTCAGCGTGGGGCGTAAATTGAAAAAGATGGGCTGGTGGGCGTCGGATACGGCAGAACTGTTCTTTGATGATTGCAGGGTGCCGGTAGGCAACTTGATCGGCGCCGAGAACATGGGCTTTGCCTGCATCATGGCGAATTTCCAGAGTGAGCGTTTGTCGCTGGCGATCATGGCCAATATGACGGCGCAGTTAGCGCTTGAGGAGGCGCTGAAATGGGCCAAAGAGCGCGAAGCGTTTGGCAAGCCGATCGGCAAGTTCCAGGTGCTCAAGCATCGTCTTGCGGAGATGGCAACCCAGCTTGAAGTGTCGCGCGACTTCACCTATCGGCAGGCGGCGAAGATGGCTGCGGGTAAAAGCGTGATCAAGGAAATATCCATGGCCAAGAACTTTGCCACTGATATTGCCGATCGACTGACCTACGACGCCGTGCAGATCATGGGCGGCATGGGTTATATGCGTGAGAGCCTGGTGGAGCGGCTGTACCGTGATAACCGCATTCTGTCGATTGGTGGTGGCTCGCGTGAAATCATGAACGAGATCATCAGCAAGCAGATGGGCTTATAGAAAAGGCAGGTTTTACAAACGCCAGATAAAACAAACCCCGCGAGCGCGGGGTTTGTTTTAAAGCAGGACAGGGGCTTAATTAAGCCACCTGTACCTCTTCAGCTTGCATACCTTTCTGACCGCGAGCGGCCACGTAGGTAACAGTCTGGCCTTCTTTCAGGCTTTTGAAACCGTCGCTTTGGATGGCTTTAAAGTGAACGAAGAGGTCATCGCCGCCGTTAGTCGGGGTAATGAAGCCGAAGCCTTTCTCATCGTTGAACCATTTGACGGTGCCAGTTTCGCGATTTGCCATGGTGTGTCTCTTAAATCGATACGAAGTGCGGTGCCAGAGTGCTCATAGCACCTATGCGGTTTTGCTGATAACTACAAGTCAGCTCAGCCATAATAGGCCGTTTTTACGGGAAGTGTTGGGTTTAACGTTAATTATTCATAATTTTCTCTGCTGATAATCCGCCAAGGCCCTATTTATATGGGCTGCAGGGCGATTAAACATCTGTTAATTGCTGTTGCCGGTCACGGGTTCTGGCCAGTTTTTCCTGCTGAGCGGTAATTTGACCCAAGTAGAACTCCCTGTTGCTCTCGAAAAGTGTCGGGGCGTTTTTCAGTCTGCTTTAACCGTGTTATGCCGAACTGCGAAGGCGGGCCAGATCGCGCAACGGCGGCGCACCGAACAGGCGGCTGTATTCGCGGCTGAACTGTGACGGGCTTTCGTAGCCGACTCGGTAACTGGCTGAAGCCGCTTCCAGCCCTTCGCAGAGCATCAGGCGCCGCGCCTCCTGCAGACGTAGCTGCTTCTGGTACTGCAGCGGACTGAGAGCGGTGACGGCTTTGAAACGGTGGTGCAGGGTTGAGGTGCTTAGATTGACCTCGCGGGCCAGGTCCTCAATGCGCAGGGGTTGGTCGAAATGCAGATTCAGCCATTCGATTGCGCGGTTGATGCGCTGGCCTTGGCTGTCAGCGATGGCGATTTCGTGCAGGCGATGGCCCTGCGGACTGTGTAGCAGCCGGTAGAAAATCTCGCGCTGGGCCAGCGGCGCAAGCATGGCGATATCGCGCGGGGTTTCCAACAGGCGTAGCAGGCGCAGCACAGCGTCGAGCAACTGAGTATCGAGGCGATCGAGGTAAAGCGCCCGACGTGGCCCGGGATTGGGTACACCAATCGGGCCGATATCGGCGATCAGGCTAGTGATTAGCGCCGGATCAATCTCCAAGCGCAGGCTCAGGTAGGGCTGCTCGGGGGTTGCGCCGATCACTTGGCCTGTCACCGGCAGAGTGACGGATGCCACTAAATAGTTGAGCGGGTCATAGGTGTACTGCTCATCACCTAGGCGCACATCCTTGCGGCCTTGGGCAATGATACACAGGCATGGTCGGTACAGCGTCGGTACGGGTAGGCTGGGCTGTGTTGCGCAGGCCAGATCGAGGCCGGCAATGGCGCTGTTATGCAGGCCATCAGCCGGGCACTGACGTTGGATCAGCGCGGCCAGTTCGGCTTGGCGCAGCGCCAGGTTGTCGTCGAGGACTAAGGGGCTGATAGATGATGTCATGGAGGCTCCTGCTGCTGGCTTGCAGATTATCCCGGTTTTTCAGGCAAGTCAGCGCTGCTCAGAATGCGTTGCAGGATCAGGCAATGATTCGCCAGTAATAGGCAAACGGCTAATATTTTTGGGCTTTCAGCGTAATGCTGGGCTGTTTATGGATTGCGTCTAGTGAGCTGTTCCGAATTTGATAGTTGCAGGTTTAGGCAATAATTCGCCAGAAATCGTCTAACCCTAAGTGCGTCATCTCGCTGAATCTGTTGCTGTCGCGGCAGCCCTTGCCGCTTATAAGCAGAGGATTTGGCCATGTTGAATATCCAAGACAAAGTCATTCTGATCACCGGCGCAAGTAGCGGTATCGGTGAGGCCTGTGCGCGTTTGCTGGCCGAGAAGGGCGCGCATGTCTTGCTCGGTGCACGGCGTACCGAGCGTCTGGAACAGTTGGTTGGCGAGATCCGCGAGGCAGGTGGCAACGCCGATTACCACCGCCTGGATGTGACCAGTCAGGCCGACACTCAGGCGTTTGCCGATGCCGCCCTGGCGCAGTACGGCCGCATTGATGTGCTGATCAATAACGCCGGGGTTATGCCACTGTCGCGCCTGGATGTGCTGAAGGTTGATGAGTGGAACCGCATGATCGACGTGAATATCCGTGGCGTGCTACACGGCATTGCTGCCGCGCTACCGGTCATGCAGCGTCAGCGCAGCGGTCAGTTCGTCAATATCGCCTCCATTGGCGCCTACAGCGTGGTGCCGACCGGTGCGGTGTATTGCGCAACAAAGTATGCGGTGCGCGCCATCTCCGAAGGTTTGCGCCAGGAAGTGGGCGGCGATATTCGCGTGACCCTGGTATCGCCAGGCGTGGTCGAGTCGGAGCTGGCCGAGAGCATTTCCGATGAGTCGAGCCGTGAAGTGATGAAGGCGTTTCGCAAGGTCGCCATCACCCCGGATGCGATTGCCCGTGCCATTGCCTATGCGGTCGAGCAGCCGGCGGATGTCGACGTCAGCGAGCTGATCGTGCGGCCGACTGCCAGCCCTTATTGAGCCTGTATCTCTGGAGAGCAAGCCGATGCTAAGTCATAGCGCAGTGCTGCATGCTAGGGCGGGAAGCGCCGAGCAGTTGGGGGCGTGTCTGTATGGTTTGCGCGAATCCATGCAAATTCTTCCCGGTTGTATAGGCGTTGAGGTGCAGCAGCTGCCGGATGATGCGGCGCAGTGGCTGCTGCAAAGTCGCTGGCAATCGACGGCGGCGTTGCAGGCATTTTTCGCCGCGCCGCTGTTGCAGCAGGTGCTCGACCAAGCGTTGCAGCAAGGTTTGCTGCAACGCCTGCAATGCCAGGCCGCTTGAACCGCAGTGCGCCCCGGCACGCTGAGCGTGTCGGGGCGTTTTGTTGTAACGCGGGGTTACTTGAGGTTGGCTTTCAGCGCGGCGGCAGCTTGCTGCATGGCGCTTTGCGTACCAGGGATCTGACTGATCACGTTAAGCAGGCCGAAGTCATGGATCATGCCGTTGTAGCGCACGGCGGTCACGTTGACTCCCGCCGCGTCCAGCTTGCGCGCATAGGCTTCGCCTTCGTCACGCAGCACGTCGAACTCGGCGGTTTGCACCAGGGTTGACGGTAAGCCTTGCAGCTGTTCTACCGATGCCTGCAGTGGCGAGGCGTAGATTTCGGCGCGCTGTTTTGGGTCGGTGGTGTAGTTATCCCAGAACCACTGCATCAGGCTTTTGCTGAGGAAGTGACCGTCGGCGAACTGGTTATAGGAAGCGTTGTTGAAGTTGGCGTCGGTTACCGGCCACATCAGCAGCTGGAACTTGATCGCCGGGGTGCCTTTGTCCTTGGCCATCAGGCTGACCACGGCGGCCATATTGCCGCCCACGCTGTTGCCGGCCACTGCCAGGCGTTTGCCGTCGACACCGATTTGCGCGCCGTTCTGCGCCACCCACTGGGTTGCGGCATAGGCCTGGTTGATCGCGGTCGGGTATTTGGCTTCCGGTGACGGGGTGTAATCGACATACACCGCTGCCGCGCCAGAGCCTACCACCAGGTCATGAATCAGGCGTTCGTGGGTCGGGTAGTCGCCCAGTACCCAGCCGCCACCGTGGAAGAACATAAACACCGGCAGCGTGCCGCTCGCATCGGTCGGGCGCACGACTTTGAGCTGGATCGACTGGCCATCGACCTCGATGGTCTTGTCGACCACTTCGATGCCCGACACATCGACCTTGACCCCGGCCTGCGCGCCGACCAATACGGCGCGGGCCTCTTTCGGACTCAGCTGTTCGAGGGGCTTGCCACCGCCAGCTGCTAGGGCATTGAGGAAGTCTTGGGTATTGCGTTCCACCCCGGGGCTACCAGCGGCAAACGCGCTGTTGACGGCAAGGGCGAGTACGGCGATCGACAAACTGTGTTTGATGTTCATGTGCAGCCTCCTGGGTGGGCCGCTGACTGGCAGCGGCCGGATGAGTGGTGGGGTTAGTCGAGCAGCGTCAGGGTGACGTCGATATTGCCGCGGGTGGCGTTGGAGTAAGGGCAAACGAGGTGCGCACGGTCGATCAGATTTTGCGCTTGCTCGCGGTCCATACCTGGCAGGCTAATGCGCAATTCGACTTCGATGCCGAAACCGTTGGGGATCGCGCCGATGCCCACTACACCTTCAATCGATGCGTCTGCGGGCATTGCCAGCTTGTCGCGGCCAGCGACGAACTTCATCGCGCCGATAAAGCAGGCCGAGTAGCCCGCAGCGAACAGCTGCTCGGGGTTAGTGCCCGCACCGCCAGCACCGCCGAGTTCTTTCGGGGTGGTCAGGGCGACGTCGAGTACGCCGTCGGAGGAGATGGCACGGCCGTCACGGCCGCCGGTGGCTTCTGCATAGGCACGGTAAGCAATGGTTTGAATCGACATGGTGGTAATCCTCTGGAGCTGTTTGGGTTGGTTTGTTTAAAGCGTTGCGGTGTCAGGTGGCGATCAACCTTCGTGGTTGATCAGCCAGCTTGGGTAAAGGCCTTTGCCATCTGCCCGGCTGTCGTCAGCCAGAACCGGGGCGGAAAGAGCGAGCAGGGCGGAGAAAGCGATCAGGGTTTTCATAACGGTGCTCCATGAATGTCAGGGTTGTTGGGTTGGATGAAGACAGCTGCAGGTCTTCGTGGTATTTTCGCGCTAATGTTTTGTGCGCTAATCAGTTTCATGAGGCGAACTCTAGTGCGCGTTAATTTTGCGCGCAATATATATTTTTAAGCATTTGGCGATAAGCACTGCTTTGTTCGGGCATAAGCGAGGGTTGGCGGGCTGTTGCGTGATGTACGAGAGTGGTGCCGGGTGAAATTGTTGTACGGAACTACGAGGAGCGTGACGCGATTTCCCGCTGGGGCGGGCGACAGGTCTGTCGCCTAGGTCCCTAAACGGCCTGTTGCAGGCTGCTGCGCAGGGCGACCAGCTCAGCCCTCAGGGCGCCGAGCTCCGCGGTGGACTGCTGGGTGGCGGTAAGGATGCAGCTGGGAACGCTTTTGGCCTGTTCACGCAGGTCGCGGCCTTTGTCGGTGAGGAACAGCTCGACCACACGCTCGTCGACATTGCTGCGGGTACGCTTGAGCAGGCCTTCGGCTTCCAGGCGTTTGAGCAGCGGGGTAACGGAGCCTGGGTCGGTGAGCAGGCGGCTACTGATATCGCCCACGGTGATGCCATCGCCTTCCCAGAGCACCATCATCGCCAGGTACTGCGGGTAGGTCAGGCCCAGCTCCTGTAACAGCGGCTTGTAGACCTTGGTCAGCAGCAGCGAGGTCGAATACAGGGCAAAGCACAGCTGGTTATCGAGCAGCAGTTCGGCGCAAGGGTCTTGCGTGGTCATAGCGTTCTCCAGCGGCGTAGGACAGTTGCCGACAATTTATCGCGCTAACTACTGTTATGCCAATTGAATGCTCGCAGCGTTCATCTCGTGCAGACAAACGTTAGACCTAAAAAAGCCCCAGACACCTACGGTGCTGGGGCTTGGGCGCTAGCCGATTACTCCACGGCAGCCTGGGCTTTCTTGCTTGAGCCTTTCGGTGCAAAACGCGCGGCCAGGCGCATGGAGGCGGTCACCAGGCGCTGGTAGAACGCCGGCCACAGGCGCTGCATGCCATCCAGGGCGTAGGCGTCCGGGCCGATCAGGATACGCCGCTTGTTCGCCAGCGCACCGTTGATGATCACCTGGGCGGCTTTCTCCGGCGTGGTGCGCAGCAACTGGTCGTTGAACTGCTGACGCGCCTTGTCGGCATCCTGGCCGGTGACGCTGCTTAGGCTGGCGTTCATCCGCGCGGTCTTGGCGATATTGGTCTTGATCCCGCCGGGGTGCACGCAGCTGGCCGATACGCCGCAATCGGCCATGTCCAGCTCCTGGCGTAACGACTCGGTAAAGCCGCGCACGGCGAACTTGCTGGCGTTATAGGCGCTCATACCCGGCTGGGAAAACAGCCCGAAGACGCTGGAGACGTTGACGATATGGCCCTGGCCGCTGGCCTTGATATGCGGCAAGAAGGCCTTGGTGCCGTTAACCACGCCCCAGAAGTTGATGTTCATGATCCACTCGTAGTCGGCGTAGTCATTGCCTTCCACGGTGCCACCCTGGGCTACGCCTGCGTTGTTGAAGATCGCGTTGACCCGGCCGAACTCGGCCAC
This sequence comes from Pseudomonas sp. EA_35y_Pfl2_R5, assembly GCF_963970805.1. Lineage (NCBI taxonomy): Bacteria > Pseudomonadati > Pseudomonadota > Gammaproteobacteria > Pseudomonadales > Pseudomonadaceae > Pseudomonas > Pseudomonas sp. EA_35y_Pfl2_R5. The sequence continues at coordinate 25,004 of NZ_CAXAOW010000021.1, forward strand.
CACCTGATCGGCCCAGGCATGCACGGCCTCACGGTCGGCGACGTTGACCAGGGTTTCGCTGACCTGCACACCGAGCTTGCGCGCCTGGGCGGCAGTTTCCGCCAGCCCTTCGGCATTCACATCGGAGAGCGCCAGCTGGCAACCCTGACGAGCCAGGCCGAAAGCCAGTGCACGGCCAATGCCGGAACCCGCGCCGGTGATGGCGGCTACCTTGTATTCAAACGACTTCATGCGCTGGCCTCCTGAGCAGTCAACTGGATAGCGCTGTTCTGCGCCGGGTGTGCCGCGTGTTTACGGCTGAAATGATAGGCCGCTGGGTCAAAGTTGCGCGTCAGCAAGCGGAAGCGCCAGGTAAAACCGGGCCACACGGTACAGTTGCGACCGCTGACCGGGTGGAGGTACCAGCTGGTGCAGCCGCCGGCATTCCATACTGTGTTGCCCAGGCTGCCTTGCAGCTTGCCGTTGAATTTGTCCTGCACGGCCTGCTTGACTTCCAGGCTCTGCAGCTCTTGCTCACCAACCAGCTTGAGCGCGCCAAGCACGTAATGGATCTGCGACTCGATCATATAGACCATCGAGTTGTGGCCCAGACCGGTGTTCGGCCCCATCAGGAAGAACAGGTTGGGGAAGCCGGCAGTCAGCGTGCCTTTGTAGGCCTGCGGGCCTTCCGGCCAGGTGTCGAGCAGGTCGACGCCGCCACGGCCGAATACCACGCCGCGCGGCAGTGGGTCGCTTGGAGTGAAGCCGGTACCGAAGATGATCGCGTCGATCTCGCGCTCTTTACCGTCCACGGTGCGGATGCTGCCGCTGCGAATTTCCTCAATGCCGTCGGTGATCAGGTCGACGTTGGGCTGGGTCAGCGCCGGGAAGTAATCGTTGGAGATCAGCACGCGCTTGCAGCCCATCAGGTAATCCGGGGTGACCTTGGCGCGCAGGACCGGGTCCTTGATCTGCTTGTTGATGTACCACTTGCCGACTTTTTGGGCGAGGGTCATCACTTTGGGCAGCATGGCAAAGCCAATTACTCGGCTTTCCAGCAGGGCGTAGATGGCGCCGCGCCAGAGTTTTTGCAGCAGCGGGAAGCGCTTGAAGCGGTTGCGCTCACGCTCGCTGATGGCGCGGTCCGGCTTGGGCATGATCCATGGCGCGGTGCGCTGGTACAGATCGAGCTGGCTGACCTGCTTCTGAATCTGCGGCACAAACTGGATCGAGGAGGCGCCGGTGCCGATCACCGCGATGCGTTTGCCGGTGAGGTCATAGCTGTGATCCCACTGCTGCGAGTGAAAGATCTTGCCGGTGAAGTCGCCCAGACCCTTGAGCGCCGGAATCGATGGGGTGGACAGCGCCCCCATCCCGGACACCACAAACTGTGCGGTGTAGCTGTTGCCGGCGCTGTCACTGATCTGCCACCGCTCTTGCTGTTCATCCCAGGCCAGGCGGGTGATCTCGGTGTTTAGCTGGGTGTGGTTTTGCAGGCGGTACTTGCTCCAACAGCCTTCCAGATAACCCTGGATTTCCGGCTGCTTGGCGAACATCCGCGTCCAGTTGGGGTTCTGCTCAAACGAAAAGGAATACAGGTGTGATTGCACATCGCAGCCGCAGCCCGGGTAATTGTTCACCCGCCAGGTGCCGCCGACGCCGGCTTCTTTTTCGAACAGTAGGAAGTCATGTTCGCCGGCCTGCTTCAGGCGGATGGCCATACCCAGGCCGGAGAAGCCCGTGCCGATAATGGCGACCTTGCAGTGGCGGGTGGCAGAAGGGGGTGAGACGGGTGCATTCATGGCCAAGCTCCTGTTATGTTTATTGCTGGCGTATACAGCTGTATACCAAGGTAGACAAATGTATACTCACCAGCAAGTGCCATTCTCACAAGCCAACTTTTAGGTAGGGTTCGTCATGCAGGCAGACGCCAGCGAGCAGCCACCCGCTGCGGAAAAAGCCACCGAGGCCCCGGGCAAGACCCTGTTACTGGAGGCCGCGTTACGTCTCACCTCAACCAGCCGCAGCCTGAGCAACCTGGGCCTACGCGAGTTGGCGCGTGAGGCGGGGCTAAATCCCAATACCTTCTATAGGCACTTCAAGGATGTCGATGACCTGGGGCTGACGGTGATCCGGCAAATCTCCACCCAGCTGCGTCAGCCGCTGCGCGACCTGCGCCGTGAGGCGGCCGAGCGGGCCGTGCAGTCGCCCAGTAAAAGCGTGGCCTTGCTGTTTGGCATCGACCTGGATCGCGGACGGCGGGTGTGCCATGAAACCGTGCAGCTGTTCTTTGATTTCGTCGCGCAGCATCCGGCGGCTTTTATCATCGGCGTGCGTGAGCTGCATGGCGCGTCTGCCGTGCTAAGGGCGGCGTTGCAGGAGGTTATGGATGAATTTGGCGCGGACATGGCTGAGGACATCATTGCCTTCAAGCTGCTGCCGGAGATGGTCAACCCGGCGGTGGTACGGCAGGTGTCGAACCTGATCAGCCGCAACCTGTTCCAGCTGTCGCTGGACTATATCGAGCAGCCTGAACGGCAGGCGGCGATCTGTGCACTGGCCGAAGAGCAGATCGTTATGCTTTTTACCGGGGCCAGCGTGTTGCAAAGTCTGGGGCAGTTGAAGTTGCCCGCCGAATAAACGCGGCTACAACTGAGGCGAATCAATGTCGGTGCCATCTGCGGGCGTTATGCTAGATCGGCATAGTGCTACCGTGCTGTTCCGACGTTTGCCCATTAAGGATCCCCTATGATTGAAGCCACCTGGATTGCTTTTGCCTTTGTCATGGGGCTGGTGGCGCGGGGTATTGGTCTGCCGCCGCTGGTGGGCTACCTGGCGGCTGGCTTTGCTCTGGCCGGTTTTGGCGAGCATATCGGGGTTGGCCCGCGTGACAGTGTGGTGTTGGATCACGTCGCCCATCTGGGTGTGCTGCTGTTGCTGTTTACCGTGGGCCTCAAGCTGAAAATCGGCAACCTGGTGCGGCGTGAAGTGATCGGCGGCGGCCTACTGCATTTCGCTATTTCCAGTCTGATCTTCCTCCCGGCGATTCTGTTGCTGTTGGAACTACCCTGGCAGCAGGGGCTGCTGTTGGCCATTGCCCTGTCGTTTTCCAGCACGGTGCTGGCGGCCAAGGTACTGGAGGGTAAGCGCGAGCTGCGCGCCTTCCACGGGCGCGTGGCGATTGGCGTGTTGATCATCCAGGACCTAATTGCCCTGGTGGTGATGAGCCTGGCCAGTGGCAAGGTGCCTTCGGCCTGGGCATTGTTGCTGTTCGGTTTGCCACTGCTGCGCCCGTTGCTGTTTAAGCTGCTCGATGTCAGCGGTCACGAGGAGCTGATGGTGCTGCTTGGCTTGCTGTTGGCGCTGGTGCTGGGCGGTTACGGCTTCGAGCAATTGGGCCTGAGTTCCGAGCTGGGCGCGTTGGCCTTCGGTGCCATGCTGGCCAAGCACAAGCGCGCCACCGAGCTGGCCAACTCGCTGTGGGGTATCAAGGAAATCTTTCTGGTCGGCTTCTTTCTGCAGATCGGCATTGGTGGGCTACCGGATGCCGCTGCCTTGAGGTTCGCCCTAGTCATGGCGGTGCTGCTGCCGCTCAAGGGCGTGCTGTTCTTCTTCCTCTTTCTACTGTTCCGCTTGCGCGCGCGCAGTGCCTTTCTCAGCAGCGTAACCCTGACCAACTACAGCGAGTTCGGCCTGATCATGGCCAGCGTGGTGCTGCCGGAGTGGATGATTCCCCTGGCCATTACCGTGGCCCTGTCTTTTGTGATTTCCGCGCCGCTCAACCGGGTTGTTCACCCGCTATACGAGCGTCTGGCTAAACCTCTGACGACCCTTGAACGCAATATTCGTCATCCGGATGAGCAGCCGGTTTCTCTCGGCTTTTCCCAGGTGCTGGTAATGGGCATGGGGCGTACCGGGCGTGCAGCTTATGACTACTTGCGGGAGAAGGGCTATCAGGTGGTGGGCTTGGATTCCGACCCGGTGGTAATCGAGCAGAGCAACAAGGTGGGACGTAGCGTGCTGTTTGCCGACGGTGAGGATCCGATGTTCTGGCAGCACCTGCAAATGCCCAATATCGACGCGGTGATCCTTGCGCTCAACGATGAAGAGGCCAAGGTGATTGCTACCCAGAAGCTGCGCGAGCGCGGTTTTAACGGTTTGGTGGTGTCCCATGCGCTGTACGAGGATATCGCCATGCGTATCCAGCAGGCCGGGGCCGACCGTACTTATCTGACGATGAGTGAGGCGGGTGCCGGCCTGGCCGAGCATGTGTTGCGCACGCTGAAAAGCCGTGCCTAGGCTGCGCGAATTAGCGCTCAGCCTAGGCAGGCTGTGCTTAGCCGAAGCCCAGACGCTGGCGCCAGCGTTTTTCCAGCGCCTTGCTGTCGTGGTCCAGCGGATGGAAACCAGGGCGGTAATAGTCCAGATACGGCAGGATCAGCTTGGTCAGGAAGCCGTTGCGTGGGCCGAACAGGGTCTTCAGGCCTTTGCCCCAGCTGCGCCAGTTGAACAGTTGGCCGTCCTTGCGCAGCAGGTGTAGCTGGAACCAGCCGATCACGCCGAAGAAGATCACGGTGGAAATCGCCATCATGCCAACGCGGGTGAAGTAGCCGCCGTAGACCTTCTGGTACACGTCGTAGCAGACTGCCTTATGCTCGTTCTCTTCAATCGCGTGCCACATCCACAGTTGATACAGCTTGGGGTCGTTCATCTGGGTGGTCAGGTCTTCGCGCTGCAGCAGTTGCTCGGCCATGGTTGCGGTGAAATGCTCCAGGGCGCAGGTGGCAGCCAGGCGCTGCTTCTTGGTGGTGATCTTGGTAACCCACTCCAGCAGCACCTTGATGCGCAGCTCCAGCAACTCCAGGTCGATATTGTGCTCGGCGGCGTAGTCGTTGTAGGCCGCATGCTCTTTGGAATGCATGGCTTCCTGGCCGATAAAGGCGCTGATGTCCTTCTTCAGCTGCGGCTCGCTCACCTGTTCGCGCACGGCGCGCACGCTGTCGACGAAGAACTTCTCGCCATAGGGGAACAACGACGACAGGTTGTTCATAAAGTGGCTCATAAAGGGGTCGCCGGCAAACCAGAACTTCTGGCTTTCATCGAAGCTGAAGTCCATGCGACGCACGGGAAAGCTGGCGGTTGGGGTGCTGGTTTTGGCTGTCATAAGGGCGACTCCTCGGCATCTTGATCGCGTTCGCGACCGCTCTTGTTATGGGGCTTGGGGCGACAGGCTGGGCTGTCTTGGGCCGTGATTTATCTTTAGCCGAGGGCGTTTTAGGCGCGAGGTCATTCCTGGCCAGAGCAGCCGGAATTGCGCCAACTTATGGATAGTTGTCGGACAGTTCTTCAGACTTGGCGCTTTAAGGACGCGAGCTAGCAGCGAGTGGGCGTGGCGGGAATGCCAGTACTGCATCGCGCCAGGGCGGAGCGATGCAGTACTGATACTTACGGCTTGGCAGCTGTTGGCCTCAGCGCTGTTGGCGCAGCTCGGCGACTTCCGCACGAAGGGCGCGCAGTTCATCGAGCAGCAATTGCTCGGTGGGCGAGGGCGGAGCGAGTTTGGCTTCCTGTTCATGGGTGGTCTGCATGGCATTGACCACCACGGCGATAAACAGGTTGAGCATCATAAAGGTGGCAATCAGGATAAACGGCAGGAAATACATCCACGCCAGCGGGAAGGTTTCCATCACCGGGCGCACGATGCCCATCGACCAGCTTTCCAGCGTCATCACCTGGAACAGGGTATAGAGGCTGGCACCGAGGCTGCCGAACCATTCAGGGAAGGCTTCGCCGAACAGTTGCGTGGCCATCACCGCCGCCACGTAGAACACCAAACCCAGCAACATGGCGATGCTGCCCATGCCCGGCAGCGAGGACAGCAGTGCTTCGACCACTCGGCGCATGTTCGGGTTGATCGAAATCAGCCGCAGTACGCGCAACACGCGCAGCGCACGCAGCACGGCGAATGGACCGCTGGATGGCACCAGCGCCACGCCCACCACCAGGCAGTCGAATACCGCCCAGGGGTCACGCAGCAGGCCCAGGCCGCGGGCAACAAAGCGCAGCGCCAGCTCCAGGATAAATACCGCGAGAATCAGCTGATCCAGCGTCAGCAGCAGCTCGCCCCAGTCGGCCATCAGCCCAGGGTAGGTCTGGATACCGAGAATGGCCGCGTTGAGCACGATCAGGGTGGTGACCAGGCGCGTGATGGCTTTGCTTTCCATCAACGCGCCGAGGCGCAGACGCCAGTGGCTGGCTGTCGGATTCATGGGTATTTCATTCATGGTCTGTGGGTACTTGAGTAAGCAGTGGGCGAGTGAGTTGGCGAGGGGCAGCCAGGCCCGGACATGCAGCGTTGCCGTCAGGGCCGTGAAGCAGAGTTATTGGTCGGTGAGGGCGAAGCGGGTCAGGGCGAAGGTGGGAATGCCGCTGTCCTGTAGCTTCTGCGAGCCGCCCAGTTCGGGCAGGTCGATGATTGCGGCGGCTTCGATGATGCTCGCGCCCATACGCCGTACCAATTGTGCGGCGGCCAGCAGGGTGCCGCCAGTGGCGATCAGGTCATCGAAAATCAGCACCTTGTCGCCTTCGCAGAGGCTGTCGGCGTGCACTTCCAGTTTGGCTTCGCCGTACTCGGTCTGGTAGCTCTCGCTGAGCACATCGGCAGGCAGTTTGCCCTGCTTGCGGAACAGAATCAGCGGCTTGTTCAGTTCATAGGCGATGATCGAGCCGATCAGAAACCCGCGTGCATCCATGGCGCCGATATGGCTGAAATCGGCTTCGACGTAACGCTGGATAAAGCTGTCGGCGACCATGCGCAGGGCACGTGGCGACTGGAACAGTGGGGTGATATCGCGAAAGATCACCCCCGGCTTGGGGAAGTCAACCACCGGGCGGATCAGGGTTTTGATAGCGAATTCGTCGAAGATCATCGGCTAGCTCCTCAGGGCGGGTCGATCAGCCCTCGAGGTTACCGCCGGCCAGGGCGCACAGCTCGATGGGGTCGAGGATATGCACTTCCTTGCCTTCGGCTTCGAGCAGCTTGTTCTGTTGGAAGCGGGTAAATACCCGCGATACGGTCTCCACCGCAAGGCCCAAATAGTTACCAATTTCGTTGCGCGACATGGCCAGGCGGAACTGATTGGCTGAGAAGCCGCGTGCGCGGAAGCGTGCCGAGAGGTTTACCAGAAAGGTGGCAATGCGTTCGTCGGCGGTTTTCTTCGAGAGCAGCAGCATCATCTGCTGATCGTCGCGGATCTCCCGGCTCATGATGCGCATCAGCTGGCGGCGCAGTTGCGGCAGCTGCACCGACAGCTCATCAAGGCGCTCGAAGGGAATTTCACACACCGAGGTGGTTTCCAATGCCATGGCTGACACCGGGTACGCGTCACTGTCCATGCCGGACAGGCCGACCAGCTCGCTGGGCAGGTGGAAGCCGGTGATCTGCTCATCACCGCTATCGCTCAGGCTGAAGGTTTTCAGCGCGCCGGAGCGTACGGCAAATACCGAATTAAAGGCATCGCCCTGGCGAAACAGGAATTCGCCCTTTTTCAGCGGGCGCCCGCGTTTGACGATTTCGTCGAGCGCGTCCATGTCCTCCAGGTTCAGGGACAGCGGTAGGCACAAGCTCGCCAGGCTGCAATCCTTGCAATGGGCTTGATGTGGGGTATGCAACTTGATGCTTTCGGACATCGCTGGCGATCCTGGCTAAACACACAATAGCCGTAAGGTTACAGCAGGGCGCAGAGCAGAGCCACTAAGACGCAAGTCTGATCGAATGTTCAAGTTTTATCCTGGCTGGCCGATAACCCAGGCGGCTTTCAATATCTGCAAGGAGCATCGCTATGCGTCTGGAATCGACTCAGTTGAGCACCCGCATGAACCTCGCGCTGGAGCGCAAGAGTGTTGCGGCCGAGGGCGTTGTGGCGAGCAGCGAAGGGGATGAGCAGGCGCTGCGCGACAGCCTGCGAGTGAGCCTGTCGGAACTGGGCAAGGCGCGCTCTGCCGCCGCTCAGAAGAATAAGGACATTGATGAGAGCAGCCTGCCGGATGTGCTCAAGGATCTGCTCAAGAGAATCCGTGAGCTCAAGGCGCAGATCGAGGCGAAGAAAGACGAGCTGAAAGAGGTCATGCAGGACCAGAGCCTCGATCCCGAGGCCAAGCGCATAAAGATCGAAATGCTGCAGGGCGAGCTGGCCTCGCTGCAGGGCGCCCTGAGCAGCGCCAACGCGACGCTGATCAAGACCATGCGTGAGCAGGACCTGAGCGATCAGCAGATGCAGGAAGTAGCCAGTCTGGTTATGAAATAACCCCGGCCCATACAGTCAGCCGTCTGCTAGATCACCCGAGAAAAACGCTGCCGACTCAGTTCATTCAGGTAGCGATCAAACAGCATGCACAGCGAGCGCACCAGCAGGCGTCCCGCTGGCCGTACTTCGATGCCCTGGGCATTCAGCTCGATCAATCCATCACTGGCCATCTGCTGCAGTTGCGGCCAGATATCGGCAAAGTAACTGCGAAAATCGATGGCATAAGCCTGTTCGATATCGGCAAAGCGCAGCTGGAAATGGCAGATCAGCTGTTGAATCACTGCGCGCCGTAAGCGGTCGTCGGGGTCGCAGTGCAGGCCGCGTCGGGTAGCCAGTTCACTGTGATCGAGGCTGTCCTGGTATTTGCTCAGGTCGCTGTTGTTCTGGCAGTACAGATCGCCGATCTGGCTGATCGATGACACCCCCAGACCGATCAGGTCGCAATGGCCGTGGGTGGTGTAGCCCTGGAAGTTGCGTTGCAGGCTGCCATCCTCCTGGGCGCTGGCCAGTTCATCGTCGGGCAGGGCGAAGTGATCCATGCCGATATAGCGGTAACCGGCGGCGCTCAGCTGCTCGATGCTGGCCTGCAGCATGGCCAGCTTGTCGCCTGGGCTGGGCAAGTCGCTGGTGTTGATCCGCCGCTGTGGCATAAAGCGCTCCGGCAGGTGGGCGTAATTGAACAGCGACAGGCGATCCGGCTGTAGGGCAATCACTTCGGCCACGGTACGGGCAAAACGCTCCGGGGTTTGCAGCGGCAGGCCGTAGATCAGGTCGATGTTTACCGAGCGGAACTGCAGGGTGCGCGCCGCTTCGACGATGGCGCGGGTTTCTTCCAGGGTTTGCAGGCGATTGACCGCCCGTTGCACGGCCGGGTCGAGGTCTTGCACACCCAGGCTGACGCGGTTGAAACCCAGCTCGCGGAGCAAGCCCATGGTCGACCAATCGGCTTCGCGTGGGTCGATCTCGATGCTGTAGTCGCCGCTGTCGTCATCCAGCAGATTGAAGTGCTGGCGCAGGTGGCCCATCAGGTGGCGCAGTTCATCGTGGCTGAGAAAGGTCGGGGTGCCGCCGCCGAAGTGCAGTTGCTCGACTTTCTGCTGCGGGTCGAGGTGACGGCTGATGATCTCGATTTCGCGTTCGAGCTTTTCCAGGTAGGGCTGGGCGCGGCCGCGATCCTTGGTGATCACCTTGTTGCAGGCGCAGTAGTAGCAGATATGCGCGCAGAACGGGATATGCACATACAGCGACAGCGGCCGCAGCGCCTTGCGGCTTTCGCGCAGGGCGTGCAGCAGATCGAACTGGCTGATGCGCTCATGGAACTGCACGGCGGTCGGATAGGAGGTGTAGCGCGGGCCGGCCTGGTCGTAGCGGCGGATGAGAGAGCTGTCCCACTGGATGGCGTTGAGCATGCGGGTATTCCCGGTTTGGCTTTCAATACCAGGAAGTCTAAGAGCGCTGCGCCTGGGGTGTTTTGACTTGTATCAAGCGGCCTCGTATCGCTTAGCAGTCCGTTGAAAAACATAGGCGAGGCAGGCAAGACAAGGAAAAAGTGGCCGAAAAAGCGGAGTTTACGAGTTGTAAATGAACATTTTGAGGCCGCTTTTAACGCAGCCTTGCCAACGCAGGTAGTTTTTCAACAGCCTGTTAGTGACCCATCAGCCAGTGCTGGTGCGGGCCGGGCAGGGTCCACAGGCCGAAGAGGATTACCAGAATACCGCCGGCCGTGCGCACACCCTGTTTGCGCAGCAAAGCGGTCAAGCGTTCGGCGGCCATACCGGTGGCCAGCAGCACTGGCAGGGTGCCGAGGCCGAAGGCAAGCATCAGTGCTGCGCTGCTGAGCGCATCGCCCTGGCTCGCCGCCCACAGCAGCGTGCTGTAGACCAGGCCGCAGGGCAGCCAGCCCCACAGGCTGCCGAGCACTAAGGCGCGCGGCAGGCTGGTGACGGGCATAAAGCGTCGAGTCAGCGGCTGGATATACCGCCACAGGCCGCGACCCAGGGCTTCGATGCGGGTCAGGCCGCTCCACCAGCCGGCCAGGTACAGACCCATGGCAATCAGCAACAGCGCTGCAACCACGCGCAGACCCATGACCAACGGGCTATTGGCTACTGCCCAGCCCGCCAGGCCCAGCAGCAGGCCTGCCAGGCTGTAACTGAGAATGCGTCCCAGGTTGTAGGCCAGCAGCAGCTGAAAGCGTTGTGCGCGCTGCTCGGGTGGGATGGCCAGGGTCAGCGCGCCCATCAGGCCGCCGCACATACCCAGGCAGTGTCCGCCGCCGAGCAGGCCGAGGATCAGTGCCGAGATCAGCAGCGGCAGTAGCTCAAGCACCGGGTTTGGCCCCTGATTCCTTGGCCTGTTCCTCTTGTTGCACCTGACTGACCGCCGCCTGGTGCTTGGGATCTTCGTCGTCGAACAGAATGCTATGGGCCGGACCGTCGAGGTCGTCGTACTGACCGCTGTCCACCGCCCAGAAGAACAACCAGATGCAGAAGCCGACCAGAACAATGGCCACCGGAATCAAAATATAAAGCGCGGGCATAAAGTCTCCGAGTACGGCTTGGGCGCAGGGTGGGGCGGGGCGCGTAGCTGTCGCCTTTTACATCCACCGGAGTAACGCTGTGGTGGATCGGTGAAGCGTGATCCACCTACGTTCGAGTCAGTCGCAGAGCGTTGATCACCACCAGCAATGAGCTGACCGACATGCCCAGCGCGGCCCAGATAGGGGTAATCCAGCCGATGGCGGCGAAGGGCAGCACTAAGCCATTGTACAGGCTGGCCCAGGTAAGGTTCTCGATGATGATGCGACGGGTTCGTTGCGCCATGTGTAGCGCCTGCACCAGGCTGCTCAGGCGGTTGGACAGCAGCACGGCATCGGCACTGGTTTTCGCCAGGTCGGTGGCGCTGCCCATGGCCACGCTGATATCGGCGGCGGCCAATACCGGCACATCGTTAACCCCGTCACCCAGCATCAGCACCCGACGGCCCTGGCTGTGCAGCTGCTTGAGCACGTCCAGCTTGGCATCCGGGGTGAGGCCACCACGGGCGTCGATGATGCCCAGTTGACGCGCCACTTCGCCGACCATCGGTGAGCTGTCGCCGGACAGCAGCATGATCTGCCAGCCCTTGGTTTTGGCCATGTGGATCAGTTGCGGCGCGTCGTCGCGCAGGCGGTCATCTAGGACGAACCAGGCCAGAGGCCCTTGCTCATCGCCCAGCAGCAGCCATTGGCCGTGCTCGCCGCTGATCGCTGGCGCGGTCTGCGCACTCAGCGCGCAGACAAAATTGGCCTCGCCGATGCGCAGCATTCGGCCGCTAACGCGCCCTTGTAGGCCCAAACCTGGATGGCTGTCGACCGCTTTGGCGGCCTTAGGGGCCTGGCCGAAGGCGCGGGCAATCGGGTGTTCGGAGCGGTTTTCCAGCGCCGCGGCCAGGGCCAGGCAGGTGTCGGCATCCAGCTCGCGCAGGGGATGAATGGCGCTGAGGGTCAGACGGCCTTCGGTGAGGGTGCCGGTTTTGTCCAGCACCAGGGTGTCGATCTGGTTCAGCCCTTCCAGCACGTGGCCACGGGTTAGCAGCATACCCAGCTTGTGCAGTGAGCCGGTCGCAGCGGTCAGTGCCGTGGGTGTGGCCAGGGCCAGGGCGCAGGGGCAGGTGGCAACTAGCAGGGCCAGAACGATCCAGAACGCGCGCGAGGGATCGAGCTGCCACCAGACCAGGCCGACGATGGCGGCCACCACCAGTACGATCAGTAGGAACCACTGCGCGACCTGATCGGCCAATACCGCTAGGCGCGGTTTATCGCTCTGTGCGCGTTCCAGCAGGCGGACGATGGCTGACAGCCGCGTGGCATCGCCGAGGGCCTGCACTTCGACGCTCAACGGTCCTTCGACATTGAGGGTGCCGGCGGTGACGGCATCGCCGACCTTACGCGGTTGTGGCAGGTATTCGCCGGTGATCAGTGATTCATCGACGCTCGATTGGCCCTGAACAATGCGCCCGTCCGCAGGTAGCAGGGCCCCTGGCGGCACCAGTACCTGATCGCCGACGTACAGTTCGCTGAGCAAGATGCGTTGACTCTGGCCGTCCGCACCCAGGCGTAGACAAGAGGCCGGCAGCAGGTTGACCAACTGTGCAGTGGCGGCGGCCGTACGCTCGCGGGCGCGGCGTTCAAGATAGCGGCCAGCCAGCAAAAACAGCGCGAACATGCCCACCGCATCGAAATACAGCTCACCCTGGCCGGTCACTGTCGACCATATGCCGGCAATATAGGCGCCGCCAATCGCCAGCGACACCGACACATCCATGGTCAGGTGGCGGGTGCGCAGATCGCGCAGCGCGCCACGGAAGAACTGACCGCAGCAATAGAAGACAATCGGCGTGGTAAGAAACAGGCTGACCCAGCGCAGGATCTTGTCCAGCTCGGGGCTGAGGTCGATGTTGAATTCTGGCCAGGTGGCCATGGTCGCCATCATCACCTGCATCCACAGCATGCCGGCCACGCCGAGTTCGCGCATGGCGCGGCGGTTCTCGCGCTGTAGCTGTTCGGCGGCAGCATCGGCCTGCCAGGGGTGGGCAGCGTAGCCGATCTTGCGTAGCGCCTTGAGCAGGCTGCTGAGCGGCAGTTGGCTGTCGGCCCAGCGCACCTGCAGCCGGTGGTTGGATAAGTTGAGGTGCGCCTCGCTGACGCCCGGCAGGTCGCGCAGGTGTTTCTCGATCAACCATCCACAAGCCGCGCAGCTGATGCCTTCGATCAGCAAACAGGTTTCGCTGAGTTCGCCGTCGTGTTCGACAAAGGGTTGCTGCACGTCGCTGCGGTCATACAGCGCCAGTTCATCGGGCAGCGACTGGGGTAGGCTTTGCGGGTTGGCGGCGCTTTCGCTGCGGTGTTTGTAATAGTGTTCCAGGCCGCCACTGACGATAGCCTCGGCCACTGCCTGGCAGCCCGGGCAGCACATTTTGTGGGTGGTGCCCAGTACCTGAGCCTGGAAACGGCTGCCGGCAGGAACCGGCAGACCACAGTGATAGCAAAGAGTCGGGCTGGTCATCGGTGCGCTTACTGAGCATCCCCGAGGAGGATGTTCTGTCCGCTCTGCACATTTTCTTCTTCGAACAGGCGCCAGTCCTTGCCGCCTTCTTGGCCGATCAGCTCGACAAAGCGCCGGCCTTCCACGGCATCGATCATCTGCCCGCTGTAACTGCCATCAGCCTGCGGTTGCAGAATCACCCGGCGATCGCGCTCGGGCTGGGTCGGCGAGATCAGATTAAGCACCAGTTGCTGCGGCCGGCTGTTGCCGCTCAGCTGCAGGGTGGCGGTGCCGTTGTCATCGTTGAGCAACAGGCTGGCGTGCAGCTTGAGACGAATGGCGTGGTTTTCCCGCTCCAGGGACTGGTTGATGCCTTTGCCGACGTCGTAATAGTCATCGGAAATCAGCCCCGGCGGGTTCTTCGTGGCGATGGTCAGCAGGGTCAGCCCCTGGACTACTGAATAGGCCAGCAAGCCAATCAGGAACCAGGGCCAGAATTGCTTGTACCAGGGTTTGATGATCTCGGCGTTCTTTTCAGGCATGGGCTCAGACATGGTCTTCTCTGTTCAGCGCACGCTGGGGCCGATAAAGCGGCTGGCGGCGTCGGTTTTGATGCTTGGGTCATCCGCCGAGTGCAGGCGGAAGGTGATTTCATTGGCGCTTGAAGGTAGTTTTTCCGGGTCGATGGACAGTTCGACCGGCAGTGACAGCACCTCACCAGCGATTGCCTTGATCTCGCGCTTGCCTTCGTACACCAGGCCGTCGAGGCCATCGGCTTCGATCAGGTACGTGACCTCATGCTGGGCCTTGTTCATGATCTTCAGGGTGTAGACGTTCTCGATCCGTCCTTCTTCGTTCTCACGGTAGAGCACGCGGTCTTTCAGTACATCCAGTTCCACCAGCGAGCGGTCGGCGATGGCCCAGGCGAATACGCAGAACATGGCCACCAGCGCCACAGCGTAACCAATCAGGCGCGGGCGAAGCAGATGGGTTTTCTGCCCAGACAGGTTGTGCTCGGTGGTGTAGCTGATCAGCCCTTTGGGGTAGTTCATTTTGTCCATGATGCTGTCGCAGGCATCAATACAGGCTGCGCAGCCGATGCACTCAATTTGCAGGCCGTCGCGGATATCGATGCCGGTAGGGCAGACGTGCACGCACATCTTGCAGTCGATGCAGTCACCCAGGCCCTCTGCCTTGTAGTCGGCATCGCGCTTGCGCGGGCCACGTTGTTCGCCGCGGCGCGGGTCGTAGGAGACGATCAGGGTGTCCTGGTCGAACATCACGCTTTGGAAGCGCGCATAGGGGCACATGTAGATGCACACCTGCTCGCGCAAATAACCGGCGTTGCCGTAGGTGGCGAGGGTAAAGAAACCAACCCAGAACAGCGCCCAGCCGCCTGCTTGTAGGGTAAACAGCTCCGGGATCAGTTCGCGAATCGGTGTGAAGTAGCCGACAAAGGTAATCGCGGTGACCAGCGACACACCGACCCAGATACTGTGCTTGGCCAATTTGCGCAGAAACTTCTGCGTGGTCATCGGCGCCTTGTCGAGCTTCATGCGCTGGTTGCGATCACCTTCGGTGACCTTTTCCGCCCACATAAACACCCACGTGAATACGCTCTGCGGGCAGGTGTAGCCGCACCACACGCGGCCAGCGAATACGGTAATAAAGAACAGGCCGAAGGCGGCGATGATCAACAGCGCCGAGAGCAGGACGAAATCCTGCGGCCAGTAGGTGGCGCCGAAAATATAGAATTTGCGCTCCGGCAGGTTCCACCAGACGGCCTGACGGCCATTCCAAGTTAACCATACGGTGCCGAAGTACAGCAGAAAGAGGGCTGCGCCACCGAGCATGCGTAGGTTGCGGAAAATGCCGGTGAAGGAGCGGGTGTAGATTTTTTCGCGGTTGGCGTACAGGTCAACAACTTCGACCTTGGCCGGGGCAGGGGTGACATCTTTAACGGGGATCTGTGCACTCATCAGTTCGTACCACGGCGGTTGATTGGCTGCCCTGGTCGATACGTGCCGGCCGGGGTCATACGGGCTCTTGCGCTATGGTACGCCTGACGATTGCCTGACAGGTGCGACCAGCAGTCGCGCCTGTCAGGCTGGAGAATTACTTCTCGGTTTTTGCTTGCGACAGGCTGTACACGTAAGCCGCCAGCAGATGCACTTTATCGTTGCCGAGGAAGTCTTCCTGGGCTGGCATCTTGCCGTTACGGCCATAGCGCAGAGTTTGTTGCACCTGAGCGAAACTGGAACCGTAGAGCCAGATTTTGTCGGTCAGGTTAGGGGCGCCCATGGCCTCTTGGCCCTTACCTTCAGCGCCATGACAGACTGCACAATTAGCCGCGAAGATGTCTTGACCTGCGGCAAGGTCAACCTCGATACCTTCCGGATTCTTCAAGCCAGACAGCGTACGGATGTAGCCGGCAACGTTGCGGATGCCTTCTTCGCCGATGTTGTCTTTCCACGCAGGCATGGCTGCCTGACGGCCGCCCATGATGGTGGTCTTGATGGTTTCCGGCTCGCCGCCGTACAGCCAGTCGTTGTCGGTCAAGTTCGGGAAGCCGTAGGCACCCTTGGCATCGGAGCCATGGCAGACCGAGCAGTTGGAGGCAAACAGGCGACCGCCCATTTTCAGCGCCTGCTCGTCCTGGGCTACTTGTTCGATCGGCATGGCTGCATATTTGGCGAAGATCGGCCCGTATTGGCCTTCCGCCTTAGCCATTTCCTTTTCCCACTGGTGGACGCCGGTCCAGCCCGCATTGCGCTCTACACCACCGGCAATTTGGATATTGGTGGCGAAGGGCGTTTTGGCCTCAGTGTCGAGGTAGTCGTAGCCTGGCAGCAGACCTTTCCAGTTACCCAGGCCCGGATAGAGCACCAAGTAGCCGAGGGCAAAGATAATGGTGCCGACAAACAGCATGAACCACCACTTGGGCAGCGGGTTGTCAAACTCTTCGATACCGTCAAATTCATGCCCGACGGTTTCTTCGGTGGTTTCTTCGCGCTGGCCCTTACGGGTGCCGAAGATCAGCCAAGTCAGGGCAAAGATGGTGCCCAGAGACAGAATGGTTACGTACCAACTCCAGAACGTGGTCATTGGTTATTGCTCCTGGAAGATTGCTCGTCACGCTCATTGGGTTTGGGATCATCGGCGAAGGGCAGGTTGGCGGCCTCGTCGAAGCTGGATTTACGCTTGCTGCTGTAGGCCCAGAGCACCACGCTAATAAAAGCGATGAACACCACTGCTGTGCCTATGCCGCGAATCATCCCGATATCCATAGTGCGTTACCGTTTGTTCTTGATGGATGTGCCGAGAACCTGCAGGTACGCAACCAGTGCGTCCATTTCGGTCTTGCCTTTTACAGCGTCCTTGGCCCCAGCGATGTCTTCATCGGTGTAGGGGATGCCAAAGCCACGCATGACTTCCATCTTCTTGGCGGTGTCCTTGCCGTCGAGCTTGTGCTCAACCAACCACGGGTAGGCTGGCATCTTCGACTCAGGCACGACGTTGCGCGGGTTGTACAGGTGCGCACGCTGCCATTCATCCGAGTAACGACCGCCAACCCGAGCAAGGTCCGGACCGGTACGCTTGGAACCCCACAGGAACGGGTGATCCCAGACGCTTTCGCCGGCAACCGAATAGTGACCGTAACGCTCGGTTTCAGCACGGAACGGACGGATCATTTGCGAGTGGCAGCCGACACAGCCGTTGGCGATGTATACATCGCGGCCTTCCAGTTGCAGCGCGGTGTAGGGCTTGAGGCCTTCAACCGGTTCGTTGGTCACGTCCTGGAAAAACAGCGGAACGATTTGAGTCAGGCCGCCGACGCTGACGGCCAGAACCATCAGCAGCGCCATCAGGCCAATATTCTTCTCAATGATTTCGTGTTTCATCAGTGCGCTACTCCGGCAGGAATCTGTGCAGCCGCTTCGTATTCCGAAGCCTTGGCGGCACGCACGGTGCGGTAGGTGTTGTAAGCCATCAGCAGCATGCCGGCGACGAAGAAGGCGCCACCAATCATACGCACCACGTAACCTGGGTGGCTGGCTTCCAGCGCTTCAACGAAGGAATAGGTGAGGGTGCCGTCTTCGTTGACTGCACGCCACATCAGGCCCTGGGTGATGCCGTTAACCCACATCGAGGCGATGTACAGCACGGTGCCGATGGTGGCGAGCCAGAAGTGCGCGTTGATCAGGCCGATGCTGTGCATCTGCGGGCGACCAAATACCTTAGGCAGCAGGTGATACAGCGCGCCGATGGAGATCATCGCTACCCAGCCGAGAGCGCCGGCATGTACGTGGCCGATAGTCCAGTCGGTGTAGTGGGACAAGGCGTTGACGGTCTTGATCGCCATCATCGGACCTTCGAAGGTCGACATGCCGTAGAACGCCAGCGATACCACCAAAAAGCGCAGGATTGGGTCGGTGCGCAGCTTATGCCAGGCGCCGGACAGGCTCATCATGCCGTTGATCATGCCGCCCCAGCTTGGAGCCAGGAGAATGATCGACATCGCCATACCCAGGGACTGAGCCCAGTCTGGCAATGCGGTGTAGTGCAGGTGGTGCGGACCGGCCCAGATGTACAGGGTGATCAGCGCCCAGAAATGCACGATGGACAGGCGATAGGAATAGATCGGACGCTCGGCCTGCTTGGGTACGAAGTAGTACATCATCCCCAGGAAGCCGGTGGTCAGGAAGAAGCCTACGGCGTTGTGGCCGTACCACCACTGGATCATCGCATCAGTCGCACCGGCGTAGGCCGAGTAGGACTTGAACAGGCTGACCGGAACGGCCGCGCTGTTAACGATGTGCAGCATCGCAGTAACCAGAATGAAAGCACCGTAGAACCAGTTACCGACATAGATGTGCTTGGTCTGGCGCTTGACGATAGTACCGAAGAACACCACCGCATAAGCAACCCAAACGATGCCCAGGAGGATATCGATTGGCCACTCAAGCTCAGCGTATTCCTTGGAACCAGTGAAACCCATTGGCAGGGTGATCACCGCAGCGACGATCACGGCTTGCCAGCCCCAGAATACGAATGCGGCAAGGCCATCGGAGATCAGGCGTACCTGGCTGGTGCGTTGCACCACGTAGAACGAGGTTGCCATCAGCGCGCAGCCGCCGAAGGCGAAGATCACCGCGTTGGTGTGCAGCGGACGCAGACGGCCGAAGCTCGTCCATTCCATACCCAGGTTGAGTTCAGGCCACACCAGCTGTGCGGCAATGAAAACACCCAGGCTCATGCCAATGACTCCCCAAATCACCGTCATTACGGCGAACTGGCGAACCACCTTGTAGTTATAAGCAGTCGGACTGATTGCAGTGCTCATTATGGGTTCCACGGTTAATGGATTTTTTAGGGGCAAAAATCGGCGGCAAGTATGGAGAAAGCAGATTCTCATTGCAACGACACAAGCCGGCGCGATGAGGCTTTCAGGGCTGTTGGCAAGCATGCACGGCCGCTTATGCAGGGCATTGCCGCAAGCATAAAACGCCTTAAATAGGCGTAGCGCAAAGATGGGAATCGCCTTGGAGTTATGACAGGTGGCGACTGTCGACAAGATTAGCTCAAGTCGAAGGTCGCGCATGCACTTGGTCGGAAGGGTGCGACCTTGGGTCGCACGGCTCGGACGGCTGTCCGGCCGCGGGAGAGGCTTGGTTGAGTGGCTGGCGACCTGCGGTCGCCAGCCGGGTGCTACGGTTTTAGCGGTTACTGTGCGGCGGCTTTCTGTTGTTGCTGGCTCAGGCTCAGTACATAAGCGGCCAGCAGATGCACCTTGTCGTTGCCCAGATACTGCTCTTGCGCGGGCATCTGGCCGTTACGGCCATGGCGGATGGTTTGCTGCAACTGCACCAGGCTGCTGCCGTAGATCCAGCCAGCTGGGCTGGTCAGGTCGGGCGCGCCGAGCATGGCCAGGCCTTTGCCTTCCGCGCCGTGGCAAGCTTGGCAGTTGGCGGCAAATATGGCGGCGCCTTGTTGCAGGTCGACGCTCTTGTCGGCGGGCAGTGGCAGGCCGGCTAGGTCCTTGCGTACATAAGCTGCAACCTGTTGCACGCCGTCTTCACCAATGACAGCAACCCAGGCCGGCATCGCGCCCATGCGACCATTGAGGATGCTGGTCTTGATCACATTAGGCTCGCCGCCCCAGCGCCAGTGACTGTCGGTCAGGTTGGGGAAGCCCACCGCACCCTTGGCGTCGGAACCGTGGCAGACCGAGCAGTAGGTGGCAAACATGCGGCCGCCCATTTTCAGCGCCTGTTCGTCTTTGGCGACTTCTTCCAGGGGCATGGCCGCGTATTTGGCGAAGATCGGTCCATACAGCTCGTCAGCCTTGTCGACTTCGCGCTGCCACTGCTTGACCTGGGTCCAGCCGTTTTCATAGCCCGGCAGTACGCCTTTCCAATTGCCCAGGCCGGGGTACAGCACCAGGTAGCCAATCGAGAAGACGATGGTGCCGATAAACAGGATGAACCACCATTTGGGCAGCGGGTTGTCATATTCCTCGATGCCGTCGAAGGCATGTCCCATGGTCTGCTCGGTAGGGTTCTTGTGAACTTCGCTTTTGCGGGTGGCGAAAATCAGCCAGAACAGGGCGAGCAAGGTGCCGACGGTCAGCAGTGTGATGTACCAGCTCCAAAACGTGCTCATGGGGTCTTGCTCCTTGGGGCAGCCAGCTTGGGTTCATCGGCAAAGGGCAGAAGGGCGGCTTCATCAAACGCCGGGCGGCGCTTGCCGCCGTAAGCCCATAGCGTGACGCAGACAAACGACAGCAGAACCAGTGCTGTGCCGATGCCACGCAGGGTTCCTGTATCAATAAATTCGAATGACATGGCGCTACCTCTTGTTCTTCACGGCAATGCCGAGCACTTGCAGGTAGGCGACCATTGCGTCCATCTCACTCTTGCCTTTTACGGCAGCGCTGGCGCCGGCAATGTCTTCCTCGCTGTACGGCACGCCGAGAAAGCGCAGGGCCTGCATCTTCTTGGCGGTGTCCTGGCCATCCAGGGTGCTTTCCACTAGCCATGGGTAAGCTGGCATTTTTGACTCCGGTACCACGTTGCGCGGGTTGTACAGGTGCGCTCGGTGCCATTCATCCGAGTAGCGCCCGCCAACCCGAGCCAGGTCCGGCCCGGTACGTTTGGAGCCCCAGAGGAAGGGGTGGTCGTAGACACTTTCGCCGGCTACCGAGTAGTGGCCGTAGCGCTCGGTTTCGGCGCGGAACGGGCGGATCATCTGCGAATGACAGCCGACGCAGCCTTCACGGATATAGATATCGCGGCCTTCCAGTTGCAGCGCGGTATACGGCTTGAGGCCGGCCACCGGTTCATTGGTAACGTCCTGGAAGAACAGCGGAACAATCTGCGTCAGGCCACCGATGCTCACCGCCAGCACCATCATCAGCGCCATCAGGCCAATGTTTTTTTCGAGTATTTCGTGTCTCATCAGTGGGCTCCCTCAAGCGAAAACTGCGCGGCGGCGTCCATCTCTGCTGCCTTGGTATGACGCACGGTCTGCCAGACGTTCCAAGCCATCACCAGCATGCCGACGAAGAAGATCGCGCCGCCGATCACCCGCACTACAAAGCCGGGGTGACTGGCCTCCAGCGCTTCGACGAAGGAGTAGGTGAGGGTGCCGTCTTCGTTTACTGCTCGCCACATCAGGCCCTGGGCGATGCCGTTGACCCACATCGAGGCGATATAGAGCACGGTGCCGATGGTGGCGAGCCAGAAGTGCACGTTGATCAGGGCGATGCTGTGCATGTCCTCGCGGCCGAAGACTTTCGGCAGCATGTGATACAGCGAGCCGATCGACACCATGGCGACCCAGCCGAGTGCGCCGGCGTGTACGTGGCCGATGGTCCAGTCGGTGTAGTGGGACAGGGCGTTGACGGTCTTGATCGCCATCATCGGACCTTCGAAGGTCGACATGCCGTAGAACGCCAGGGAGACGACCAGAAAGCGCAGGATCGGGTCGGTGCGCAGCTTATGCCAGGCCCCGGAGAGGGTCATCATGCCGTTGATCATGCCGCCCCAGCTCGGTGCCAGGAGGATCAGCGACATCACCATGCCCAGGCTCTGCGCCCAATCTGGCAGCGCGGTGTAGTGCAGGTGGTGCGGACCAGCCCAGATGTACACGGCAATCAGCGCCCAGAAGTGCACGATGGACAGTCGGTAGGAGTACACCGGACGCCCGGCCTGCTTGGGCACGAAGTAATACATCATCCCCAGAAAGCCCGCAGTGAGGAAAAAACCTACGGCGTTGTGGCCGTACCACCACTGGATCATCGCATCGGTGGCCCCGGCGTAGGCCGAGTAGGATTTGGTCAGGGTGACCGGAACTTCCAGGTTGTTGACCAGATGCAGCAGCGCCACGGTGAGGATAAAACCACCGAAGAACCAGTTGCCCACATAGATATGGCTAACGTTACGCTTGACCACCGTGCCGAAGAACACCACGGCGTAGCTGACCCAGACAATGGTGATCAGAATGTCGATCGGCCATTCCAGTTCGGCGTATTCCTTGGAGCTGGTCCAGCCCATAGGCAAACTGATGGCCGCCAGAACGATCACCAGTTGCCAGCCCCAGAAGGTAAAGGCGGCAAGCTTGGGTGCGAACAGGGTGGCCTGCGAGGTGCGTTGCACCGCGTAGTAGCTGGTAGCGAACAGCGCGCAACCACCGAAGGCGAAAATCACCGCGTTAGTGTGCAGCGGGCGCAGACGGCCGAAGCTGGTCCACGGCAGGTTGAAGTTGAGCTCGGGCCAGGCCAGTTGCGCGGCGATAAACACGCCGAGCCCCATCCCGACAATGCCCCACACCACCGTCATGATGGCGAATTGGCGAACCACCTTGTAGTTGTAGGCGGAACTGCTGGTTGTGTTCCCGTTTATGTTCATTTCAGGGGGCTTCCATCCACGGTTATAGGCAGATCATCGAAAATCCATGGCTGCGGGCCTGTACGATCTGCGCCGCAGTCCAACGGATTCTTTAAGCGAGGCAAGCATGAGCAAAGGGCAGGTTGCGGGTATTGACGAGGATCAATGCGCGCAGTGGCAGGGTGATAGCAGTTGGCTGTGGGATCGCCCGCTTGGCGAGGTGCGCGCCACCCTGATTCTGGCCCACGGCGCCGGTGCGCCGATGGACAGCGACTTTATGCAGCAGATGGCGCAAAACCTTGCTGCACGCGGGGTTGCCGTGCTGCGCTTCGAGTTCGCCTATATGGCCGCGCGGCGTATTGACGGCAAAAAGCGCCCACCCAACCCCCAGGCGCAGCTGCTCGAACAGTGGCGCGAGGTCTACGCCCAGGTACGGCAGGTGCGCCAACAGGTCGCAGGGCCGCTGGCCATCGGCGGCAAGTCCATGGGCGGACGCATGGCCAGCATGCTGGCCGATGAGTTGGGCGTCGATGCGCTGGTGTGCCTGGGTTATCCCTTTTATGCCGTCGGCAAACCGGAAAAGCCGCGCGTCGCACACCTGGCCGAACTGCGCACGCCGACGTTGATCATTCAGGGTGAGCGCGATGCCCTGGGGGATCGTCAGGCGGTGGCGCGCTACGCGCTTTCTGAGGCGATCACGCTGCACTGGCTGACCGCTGGGGATCACGACCTCAAACCGCTGAAAAGCTCGGGCTTCAGTCATCAGCAGCACATGCAGGCGGCAGCCGATGCGATTGCGCAGTTCCTCTGCGCATAAGTCGACGAAGGCGGGCGTTTAGTGAATAAGTGTTATTCCTACTAAAACACTAGGACTTTGCCGGCGCTGGCGAGTGGCGTACACTGCGCCCATGTTTGCGAGGAGTTGCCATGAGCACCATTACCATTACCGACGCTGCCCACGATTATCTGGCTGACCTGCTGAGCAAGCAGAACACCCCGGGCATCGGCATTCGCGTGTTTATCACCCAGCCGGGCACCCAGTACGCCGAAACCTGCATTGCCTACTGCAAGCCGGGCGAGCAGAAGGCCGAAGACACCGCGCTGGGCCTGGCCAGCTTCACTGCCTGGATTGATGCCGTCAGCGAGCCTTTTCTTGACGACGCCGTTGTCGACTACGCCACCGACCGCATGGGTGGCCAGCTGACCATCAAGGCGCCGAACGCCAAAGTGCCGATGGTCAACGAAGACAGCCCGATCAACGAGCGCATCAGCTACTACCTGCAGACCGAGATCAACCCCGGTCTGGCCAGCCATGGCGGTGAAGTCAGCCTGATCGACGTGGTCGACGACGGTATCGCCGTATTGAAGTTCGGCGGCGGCTGTCAGGGCTGCGGTCAGGTTGACCTGACGCTCAAGGAAGGCATTGAGAAAACCCTGCTTGAGCGCATTCCCGAGCTTAAAGGCGTGCGTGATGTGACCGACCACTCCAACAAAGAAAACGCCTACTACTAAGTAGATGGCTAAACAAAAATGCCCGCGATCTGCGGGCATTTTTTAGGCTATGTCCCAAGACCGTGTTGCAAGGACTAAGCTTTAAGGCAGACATCCGCTTGTGAGGTCAGCCCACCATGGATACTCAAGCCTTTCAGCGCTGGTTGGCCCAGGTGAGCCAGCTCAG
>NZ_CAXAOW010000022.1:0-31118 GCF_963970805.1 Pseudomonas sp. EA_35y_Pfl2_R5
CTCCCGAACTACCTGGGCTGGCGCCGCATGCTTGAACGCTATCAGCAGCGTATTCAGCCCGTTCACTGTATCCAGGAGGCGGTTGGTCGGACCATGCAACACGTAATTGGGACATAGCCATAAAAAACACCCCGGCCAGCACGAACTGACCTGGGGTGTTTTTTATTGTGCAACCTTATTGAGACCGGCAGAGTTTAACCGAAGACGATTTCATCACCCTCAACCGTGCCCGTCACGCTGCTGCCGGGAGCGAACTTGCCGGCCAGAATCAGCTGCGCCAAGGGATTCTCAATCCAGCGCTGCACCGCACGCTTGAGCGGGCGCGCACCGTAGACCGGGTCGTAACCAACGGCTATCAGCTTGTCCAAAGCCTCACCGGACAGCTCCAGACTCAGCTCACGCTCAGCCAGACGCTGACGCAAACGGCTCAATTGGATTTGCGCAATACCGGCAATCTGATCGCGGGCCAGCGGCTCGAAGATCACCACTTCATCGATCCGGTTGATAAATTCTGGACGGAAATGTGTGCCCACCGCATCCATAACCGCTGCCCGCTGCGCCTCGCGGTCACCGACCAGCTCCTGAATCTGAGCAGAGCCGAGATTGGAGGTCATTACGATTACCGTGTTCTTGAAGTCCACAGTGCGTCCATGGCTATCGGTCAGACGGCCATCTTCCAGCACCTGCAACAGCACATTGAACACATCCGGATGAGCCTTCTCCACCTCATCGAGCAGAATCACCGAGTAAGGTTTGCGACGCACAGCCTCGGTCAGATAGCCGCCCTCCTCGTAGCCAACATAGCCCGGCGGCGCACCGATCAGCCGCGCCACGGAGTGCTTCTCCATAAATTCAGACATATCGATGCGCACCAACGCCTCCTCGGTGTCGAAGAGGAACTCAGCCAACGCCTTACACAGCTCAGTCTTGCCAACCCCGGTTGGGCCGAGAAAGAGGAACGAGCCGCTCGGCCGATTGGGATCGGACAGCCCCGCACGGGAACGCCGCACCGCATTGGCCACCGCGACCACGGCCTCGTCCTGACCGATCACCCGCTGATGCAGTAAGCCTTCCATCTTCAACAACTTATCGCGCTCACCTTCCAGCATCTTGCTCACCGGAATACCGGTCCACTTCGATACCACTTCGGCAATTTCTTCCTCGGTGACCTTGCTGCGCAGTAGCTGGTTCTCGCTTTTACCGTGTTGATCGACCATCTGCAGGCTACGCTCCAGATCGGGAATAATGCCGTACTGCAACTCGGCCATGCGGTTGAGATCGCCCTTGCGCCGCGCAGCCTCAAGCTCCTGCCGGGACTGCTCGATTTTTTGCTGAATCTGCGCAGAGCCTTGCACCTCGGCCTTTTCCGACTTCCAGATATCCTCTAAGTCGGCATACTCGCGCTCCAACCGCGCAATATCTTCGTTGAGCTTGGCCAGGCGCTTGATAGCCGCCTCGTCGTCCTCCTTCTTCAGTGCCTGGGCTTCGACCTTGAGCTGAATCAAGCGGCGTTCAAGGCGATCGAGCACCTCAGGCTTGGAGTCGATTTCCATGCGAATGCGACTGGCTGCTTCGTCGATCAGGTCGATGGCCTTGTCCGGCAACTGGCGATCGGTGATATAGCGGTGCGACAGCTTGGCCGCAGCGATGATCGCACCATCGGTGATGGCCACCTTGTGATGCACTTCGTAACGCTCCTTGAGGCCACGCAGGATGGCGATGGTGTCCTCTTCGCTCGGCTCATCGACCAGCACTTTCTGGAAGCGCCGCTCAAGGGCGGCGTCTTTTTCGATGTACTGGCGGTATTCGTTTAGCGTGGTGGCGCCGACACAGTGCAGCTCACCGCGCGCCAGGGAAGGCTTGAGCATATTGCCAGCATCCATCGAGCCTTCACCTTTGCCGGCACCAACCATGGTGTGCAGCTCGTCGATAAACAGGATGATCTTGCCTTCCTGCTTGCTCAGCTCATTAAGCACCGACTTCAGGCGTTCCTCAAACTCGCCGCGGAACTTAGCCCCCGCGATCAACGCCCCCATATCCAGCGACAGCAGGCGCTTGTCCTTCAAGCCATCCGGCACTTCGCCATTGACGATGCGCTGGGCCAGGCCTTCGGCAATCGCCGTCTTGCCCACGCCCGGCTCGCCGATCAACACCGGGTTGTTCTTGGTGCGGCGCTGCAATACCTGGATGGTGCGGCGGATTTCGTCATCACGGCCGATCACCGGATCGAGCTTGCCTTCTTCGGCGCGCTTGGTCAGATCGACGGTGTATTTATCCAAGGCTTGGCGATTTTCCTCGACGTTCGGGTCATTGACCGCATCGCCACCGCGCAGGTTGGTCACCGCGTTTTCCAGCGCCTTGCGGCTGACGCCTTGACCGAGCAGCAGCTTGCCCAGCTTGGTGCTGTCATCCATCGCAGCCAGCAGCACCAGCTCGCTGGAGATAAACTGGTCGCCCTTCTGCTGCGACAGGCGATCGGCCTGGTTGAGCAGGCGCGCCAAATCCTGCGAGAGATTGACGTCACCGGACGGGTTCTGAATTTTCCCCAGCTGATCGAGCTCCTTACCCAGGGCCAGGCGCAGGCTGTTGACATCAAAACCGACCTGCATCAGCAGCGGTTTGATCGAGCCGCCTTGCTGTTCAAGCAAGGCCTGCATCAGGTGCAGCGGCTCAATGGCTGCGTGATCAAGGCCAACAGCCAGGGACTGCGCATCGGATAGCGCGAGTTGCAACTTGCTGGTTAAACGATCAATACGCATAAACAATCAACCCTCGTGGTGGTGGCAGGCCGGCGCACTGAATCGCACCCAAACAGAAAGCCTGCGAGATGAAGAGTAGATGAGGACGATTGTGCGGGTTTCAAGCCGAGCGGCGTTGACCTGGGTCATTTGCCGCAGCAGTGCCGCAGAGGCGGCACATGAGGGTCAGTTGCCCAGCCAGATCAGGCTGGCAAAGCGCCCGGTTTGCGCCGAGCGGCGGTAGGAGAAGAAACGTGGATCGTTGAACGTGCAGAAATCGCCGCCGTACACCGCCTCGACACCACAGGCGGCCAGACGAATGCGCGCTAGCTGATAGATATCAGCCATAAATTTGCCCGAATTGACGCTGAGCTGAAATGCCGCGGCGGCCTGCGCATGCCGGGCGACAAAGGCTTCACGCACTTCCGCGCCCACCTCAAAGGCCTGCGGCCCAATTGCCGGCCCCATCCAGACCAGTACCTGATCTGCCGGCACCGCCAATTGATCCAGGGTGGCTTCAAGCACCCCAGCAGCCAGGCCGCGCCAGCCGGCATGGGCAGCCGCAACACGGGTTCCGGCACGGTCACAGAACAGCGCGGGCAGGCAGTCGGCGGTCATTACCGTGCAGGCGATACCTGGCTTGCTCGTCCAACTGGCGTCGGCTTCAAGCACCAGAGCAGGATTGGCCTCAACCACCGCGACACCATGCACCTGCTGCAACCAGGCTGGTCTGCAACCGAGCAGACTGACCAGCCGCTGACGGTTTTTCAGCACGGCCTTCGGGTCATCACCCACATGCCCGCCCAGGTTGCAATTGTCGAACGGCGCAACGCTGACCCCACCACTGCGGGTGGTGACGCACGTCTTTACTCTGGCCGGTGCGGGCCATTGTGGCGTTAGCCAGTCATGCATCCTGTCACCCTGCTCCCTGTTACCTACTCGTGTTAGCCGGACCGTTATCAGCCGATAAAGGCTTCACGATCCTGGCGCAACAACGTCAACAACCAGACAAAATCATCCGGCAATGGCGACTGCCATTTCATCCGCTCCCCGGTAATCGGGTGGTCCAATTCAAGAAAACGCGCATGCAAGGCCTGACGCGGGAACTCCTTGAGGGTCTGTACCATGCTCGGATTGGCCGCCGGCGGAATTCGGAAACGCCCGCCGTAGACCGGGTCGCCCACCAATGGATAGCCGATATGGCTCATGTGCACGCGAATCTGATGGGTGCGACCGGTTTCCAGCTTGACCCGCGCATGGGTATGCGAGCGATAGCGCTCCAACACCCGGTAATGACTGACAGCAGGCTTGCCGCCATCACTCACCGCCATGCGCTGGCGCTGCGAGGAACTGCGACCGATCGGCGCATTGATCTTGCCGCCGGAGGTGATCACGCCAATTACGATGCATTCGTAGATGCGGCTGACCGAGCGCTTCTGCAACTGATCGACCAGACGGGTCTGCGCTTCGATGGTCTTGGCCACCACCATCAGGCCGGTGGTGTCTTTATCCAGTCGATGGACGATGCCCGCGCGCGGCACGTTGATAATATCCGGCACGTGGTGCAGCAAAGCGTTGAGCAAGGTGCCATCGGCATGCCCCGCAGCTGGATGCACAACCAGACCGGCCGGTTTGTCGATGACCAGGATCTGCTCGTCTTCATAGACAATGTTTAGCGCAATGTCCTGGGCAATCCACTCGCCCTGGGCTTCCTGCTCGGCCTTCAGCGCCAGCAGCGCACCACCATGGACGATATCGCGCGGACGCAATACCTCACCATCAACGGTCAGCAGACCCTCTTTGATCCAGGCAGACAGACGCGAACGCGAGTGCTCGGCGAACAGGAGTGCGGCGATTTGATCGAGGCGTTGACCGCCCATTTCATAGGGCACCTCGGCGTTCAGTTCAATGATCTGCTTATTAATAGAGGACATGCTCGGCAACAGAGGGGGTCTAGCCTTTGGTTTCGGCTACACGCTTGTGGTTAAATACGGCGTCTTTGCCCCAGGGGTACCGGGGGCGCTCATCATAACAGGACGGCTTTGCTCAAGACAGCCGCCGTCACAGGGACGCAAGCCGCCATGCAAGTGAAACACCTGCTGCTGATCGCAATCCTCGCCCTCACTGCCGCCTGCTCATCGAAACAGGTGGTCGACGAAAACCTCAGCGAGGCCGAGCTCTACCAGCAGGCACAAGCCGACCTGGACAATAGTAGCTACACCGCAGCGGTGGCCAAGCTCAAGGCTCTTGAGTCGCGCTATCCATTCGGACGGTATGCCGAACAAGCCCAGCTGGAGCTGATCTACGCCTACTACAAGAACGTGGAGCCGGAAGCTGCCAAATCCGCAGCGGACCGTTTTATCCGCCTGCACCCGCAGCACGCCAATGTTGATTACGCCTACTACCTCAAAGGTCTCGCCTCGTTCGACCAGGATCGTGGCCTGATTGCCCGCTTCGTCCCGCTGGACATGACCAAGCGCGACCCAGGCGCCGCCCGCGACTCCTATAACGAGTTTGCTCAGCTTACCAGCCGGTTCCCCACCAGCCGATACGCGCCGGATGCCAAGCAGCGCATGATCTACCTGCGCAACCTGCTGGCCGCCTATGAGATTCATGTGGCGCACTACTACCTGACCCGCAACGCCTACGTGGCAGCCGCCAACCGTGGCCGCTATGTGGTGGAGAACTTCCAGGAAACCCCAGCAGTCGGTGACGGCCTGGCGGTGATGACCGAAGCCTACCAACGCCTGACCCTGGATGACCTGGCTGCCACCAGCCTGGAAACCCTCAAACTCAACTATCCGGATCACCCAAGCCTGGTCGACGGCCAGTTCGTCCCGCGTGAAGAGGAAGCCGACAGCCGCTCCTGGCTGGCCAAGGCCACCCTGGGCCTGATCGAAACAGATACACCGCTACCACCGGGCGAAACCCGCGCCAGCCAAGACGTGATTCGCCAGTACGAAGATGCCGAAGAGCAGATTCCAGACGAACTCAAGACCGGCTCCGGCGAAGAACAGCCTAGCCGTTCCTGGTTCAGCTACCTGACCTTTGGCCTGTTCGACTAAGCCGGCAAAGCACTGAGAAAGGGAGGCCAAAGGCCTCCCTTTTTATTGACCAAGTGCCGATACCGGGCTGCCCGCAACCTAGCAGCTAACCACCAAACGCTGCTTATCGCTCAAAGCATCGAAAACAACGCCCGCACACTGTTTCAGCGCTGGGCGCACACAGACGGGTTAGCTAAACTGCCCGCTTACCGATAGTAAAGAGAGCGCCATGGGCTTGTTCCGCTTATTGTTCTGGATTGCCATCATTGCGGCCGCGTTTTGGCTGTGGCGACGCGTTACCCGACCAGCAGCCCCACGCACCGAAGAGCACGATACCAGCGCAGCTCCGACCCCTATGGTGCGCTGCGAGCATTGCGGCACCCATGTACCACGCGAGCATGCACTGGCAAAGGGTGAGCAGTGGTTCTGCAGCCAGGCGCACCTAGAACAAGGCCCACAATCCGGTGAGCGCTGATTTATCGCTGAGCGGAGAGCAAAGCTGGCGAATCCTGCGGCTCTATCACCTTTACCGCCTGGTTATCGGCATCACCCTGGCACTGCTGATTTCCAGCGAGTTCGACGCACAACTGCTCGACATGATGCACCCAGCGCTGTTTCGCAATGGCAGCTGGCTGTATCTGATACTCAACGTCCTTGTCATCGCTACCGTGCGCCGCCCCAAGCGCCTAGCACAGGTATTCAGCCTGGCCCTGGTCGATGTGATTCTGCTCTCCGGCCTGTTCTATGCCGCCGGCGGCACACCTAGCGGCATTGGCAACCTGCTGATTGTCGCTGTAGCGATCGCCAATATTCTCTTGCGTGGACGTATCGGCCTGCTGATTGCCGCAGTCGCCGCTACAGGCATGATCTACCTGACGTTCTACCTCAGTCTTAGCCGGCCAGCTGCTGCAGCGCAGTACGTTCAAGCCGGCGCACTTGGCGCACTGTGCTTTACCGCAGCACTGTTTGTGCAGGGGCTGACACGTCGCCTGCAAGTCAGCGAAAACCTAGCCGAGCAGCGCGCTGCCGACGTGGCCAACCTGGAGGCTCTGAACGCACTGATCCTGCAGCGCATGCGCACCGGCATCCTAGTGCTGGATGAGTTGCATCGCGTACTGCTGGCCAATCAGGGTGCCAACCACCTGCTTGGGCATGCCGACCTGACAGGCAAGATTCTCGACCCGCATTGCCCCGAACTGATCAAACGCATGCAGCAATGGTCTCACAACCCAAGCCTGCGCCCTGCCAGCCTGCAAGCAGCGCCCGATGCTCGCGTGCTGCAGCCGAGTTTTATTGCCCTGCAGCGCGGCGCGCACAAACACACGCTGATCTTTCTTGATGACATCTCGCAGATCGCCCAGCAGGCGCAACAACTCAAGCTCGCCTCGCTGGGCCGACTGACTGCCGGTATTGCCCACGAGATTCGCAACCCACTGGGGGCAATCAGCCACGCCGCACAGCTGCTGCAGGAGTCGGAAGAGCTGGAAGGTCCGGACCTACGCCTGGCGCAGATCATTCAGGACCACTCGCGGCGGATGAACCTAGTAATCGAGAACGTCCTGCAATTGTCGCGACGCCGACAGGCCGAACCACAATTGCTGGACCTGAAATACTGGCTACACCGCTTCGCCAGCGAGTTTCGTAACAGTGCCGCGCCAGGCCAGACTCTGCATCTGGAAACCAGCAGCGGCAGCATTCAAACCCGCATGGATCCGCATCAGCTCACCCAGGTGCTCAGCAACCTAGTGGAAAACGGCCTGCGCTACAGCGCGCAAAAGAATAAACACGGCCAAGTCTGGCTAAAGCTATTCCGCGACCCAGAGAGCGAGCTGCCGGTACTTGAGGTGCTGGACGACGGCCCCGGCGTTGCCGAAGAGCAACTGCACCACCTATTCGAGCCGTTCTACACCACGGAAAACAAGGGCACCGGCCTGGGCCTGTATATTTCCCGCGAGCTATGCGAAAGCAATCAGGCTCGCCTCGACTATAAACTCCGTGAAGGTGGCGGAAGCTGCCTGCGTATCACCTTCGCCCACCCGCGCAAACTGAGCTGACCATGACCCGCCAGAGAGCCCTGATCGTCGATGACGAACCCGATATTCGTGAACTCCTGGAAATCACTTTGGGGCGCATGAAGCTCGACACCCGCAGCGCGCGCAACGTCAAGGAAGCTCGCGAATGGCTAGCCAAAGAGCCCTTCGACCTGTGCCTGACCGATATGCGCCTGCCTGACGGAACCGGACTGGAGCTGGTGCAACATATTCTGCTGCGTCACCCACAAGTGCCGGTGGCGATGATCACCGCCTACGGCAGCCTGGATACCGCGATCAACGCCCTGAAAGCCGGCGCATTCGACTTTCTGACCAAGCCGGTGGACCTCGGCCGCCTGCGTGAACTGGTTGCCGCCGCCTTGCGCCTGCGCAGTGCCGATGGTGAAGAGCTGCCAGTGGACAGCCGCCTGCTCGGCGACTCACCGCCGATGAAGGCGATGCGCAAACAAATCCTCAAGCTGGCGCGCAGCCAAGCACCGGTGTATATCAGCGGCGAATCCGGCAGCGGCAAGGAGCTGGTCGCCCGCCTGATCCACGAACAAGGCTCACGTGGCGAACAACCCTTTATTCCCGTTAACTGCGGCGCCATCCCCACCGAGCTGATGGAAAGCGAGTTCTTCGGCCACAAGAAGGGCAGCTTTACGGGCGCTATCGAAGACAAGCAAGGCCTGTTTCAAGCGGCCAACGGTGGCACCCTGTTCCTTGATGAGGTCGCCGACCTGCCATTGCCGATGCAAGTTAAATTGCTACGCGCGATTCAGGAAAAAGCTGTACGCGCCGTCGGCGGCCAACAGGAGCTGATTGTCGATGTGCGCATCCTCTGCGCCACCCACAAGGATCTGGCCGGTGAAGTCGCGGCGGGGCGCTTCCGCCAGGATTTGTACTACCGCCTCAACGTCATCGAACTACGCGTGCCCGCCCTGCGCGAGCGCCGCGAAGACATCGCCCTGCTGGCCGACATCATGCTCAAGCGCCTGGCCGACGGCACCGGTCTCAGCCCGGCCATACTGGATGACGACGCGCTGGAGAAACTCAAGAGCTACCGCTTCCCAGGCAACGTGCGCGAACTTGAGAACATGCTCGAACGCGCCTACACCCTGTGCGAGGACGACCGCATCACCACCAGCGACCTGCGCCTGGCCGACAGCGTGCCGCTCAGCGAAAACGGCGAAGCCAACCTCGCGCAAATCGATAATCTGGAAGACTACCTCGAAGCCATCGAGCGCAAACTGATTATGCAAGCGCTGGAAGAAACCCGCTGGAACCGCACCGCTGCAGCGCAGCGCCTAGGCCTGAGCTTCCGCTCCATGCGCTATCGGTTAAAGAAGCTTGGCATCGACTAACTTTCGTCACAACACAGTAAGTACGGGAGGAGCGTTCACCGCGAAACTCCTCTCACAACCAGTCGACTCAAACAACCGCACGCAACCGCCTAGCCGGCGCATAGGGCGATGGGTCCATAATCGGCTCACGCCCGAGCATCAGGTCCGCTAGCAGCTGGCATGACGCTGGTGCCAGTACCAGCCCATTGCGGTAATGCCCGCAGTTCAGCCACAGCCCATCATGCCCTGGCACCGGCCCAATAAACGGAATGCCCTCAGGTGAACCAGGCCGCAGCCCCGCCCAGTGACCCACGACCTCCGCACCAGCCAGCGCCGGCAACAACTCGATAGCGGAGGCTTTTAAGCTGGACAGCGCCTCATCAGTTGGTGTCTTGTCGAAACCGGCATGTTCAAGCGTGCTGCCTATCAGAACATGTCCATCACGTCGCGGAATCGCATAACGCCCTTTGGCCAACACGATGGCAGGCAGAAAGTCTTCGGCGCACTTGTACAGAATCATTTGCCCCTTGACCGGCACCACCGGCAACTTGATGCCGAGGGTTTTCATCAACTCACCGCTCCAGGCCCCCGCTGCGAGCACCACCTGATCTGCGTGCATGTCTCCGCGGGCCGTATGCACACCTGCGACACGCCCACCCTCACGAATAAAACCGCTGACAGCACAATGCTCATGCAAGGTCACATTAGGCATCTGCTGCAACGCCGCACGTAGCGCCTTGACCAAGCGCGGGTTACGCACATTCGCCACATCAGCCACCCGCACCGCCCGCCCGAAGCCTCCAGACAGCGCCGGAACCGCCCGCTCTACCGCCGCAACATCCACACGCTGCAACGGCCGACCCTCTCGCTCCGCCCAGGCAAGCGCCTCAGCCTCGTCATCAAGATCCAGCCAGTACAGGCCCGTGACATATACCTCTGGATCAATCTGCGTCTGCGCCAGCAACTGCTTACCCAAACGAGGATAAAAATCCTGCGACCAATGTGCTAACGCGGTCACTGCGGGGCTATAACGCCAAGGGTAAAGCGGCGAAACGATACCGCCACCAGCCCAGGAGGACTCTCCCCCAAAACCACCCGAATCAAACAACTCCACACTCAACCCTGAACGAGATAGTTGCAGGCCGGTTAAGAGACCAGCTACCCCGCCACCTACAACCTGAAAATCGCTCAACTTCACCCCCAAAACTTGCCTCGCGGGAGGCCAGCGTCTAAACACAGTCAGTGCCTGGAAGGCTTTAATCACACCATACAAGGAT
The DNA here is from genome assembly GCF_963970805.1 of Pseudomonas sp. EA_35y_Pfl2_R5. NCBI lineage: Bacteria > Pseudomonadati > Pseudomonadota > Gammaproteobacteria > Pseudomonadales > Pseudomonadaceae > Pseudomonas > Pseudomonas sp. EA_35y_Pfl2_R5. The sequence continues at coordinate 10,433 of NZ_CAXAOW010000022.1, forward strand.
GACTTAATGCTCAATTTATTTCAGCGGGGTACAACCCTGCTTGAATTGCTCACAGTGCTTTCTCTTTTGGCGCTATTGGCAACAATAGGATTGCCAAGCTTTGTTGCTCTCGTCGAGAAAAACCGCCTCATTGCTTTGCTTGATGAGCTGCATAACACCTTACAAGAAGCACGCACTCAGGCCGTCACACAAGCCAGAACGATCGAAGTTTGCGCCTACAAACAAGGCACAGTATGTGGTGCGGACTGGAGTGGCGGGTGGATTTTACGGACCGTAGGCACAAAAGAAATCCTTCGCATCAACACAACATCGCACACAGAAGGCTCAATGCACTGGAGCGGCTACAGCAAAACAATACGCTTCCGTTCAAACGGCAGTAGCCCAACGAGCAACGGGCGACTGGTTGTATGCAGGCACAACGATGTTATTGGCCAACTGATTGTTAACCGGCAGGGCCGCATTCGGCATGGCTCTCGCGACGAAAACCATGCCGAACAGAAACGGTGCATCTAAGGAAGTCTTGAGAGAATTTCGGCTCTCTCAAGCCAGCAGTGCCGTATTTGCCAGAAGACTCTCGGAAATCAAAGCTTTTCAGCCCGCTAGAACCTTGGTTAACACCAAGAACCGTGGACCAATCGACGTCATAGAGAACCACACAACCGATCATCCACCCACGCTAGCCGATTGTCATCAAGCACAGGACTCTCCTCGCGCGCTGAGTCATGATATGAGTAGATTTTTAATGGAGTAAATCATGTCACGCACAACAGGCATGCGCGGATTCACCCTGATAGAACTGATGATCACGCTGGTGCTGCTAGCAATCCTTGTCGCTATTGCGGTACCCAATTTCACCAACCTAATCAACCAAAACAGGATTCAAGCACAAGCCGACGAGCTTAAAGCTTTCCTACTATACGCACGCAGCGAAGCAGTCAATAAAAACGCCGTAATTACCCTCACCATCAGGGACGATGATCCTTGGCTTCTTGAGCACAGAAATGAAGCTATACGGCAGTTCGAATACAGCGCTGGCACTGTACTTGCGCGTACAGCGGCCGGCGAGGTCAAATTTAGAGGTAACGGCACCGCGACAACTGCCTCTTTCACGGTATGTGAAGGTACCGACAATGAAAACGGTTACTTCTTGGAAATACAAGCGAGCGGCGCAATAAACCTATTCGCGAGAGGAAAAAAAGACGCCACTGGCTCCACCGCCCTAGACAATTGCACACTGTGAGTAAGTACACATGATCAATAACAAAGGCTTTAGCCTGATAGAGGTCCTAGTGGCACTGCTGCTTACCACTATTGGCATACTTGGCATGGTTGCCCTGCAAGGGCGAAGCATTCAGTACACTCAGGACTCAGTGCAACGCAACACAGCAGTTGAACTCACCAATGATTTGATAGAAGTAATGCGAGCCAATCCGAATGAACTCTTCAACATGGCCCCCCCACAGTTCCCAATGAACAGTGGCATAAAAGAAAACTCCATTTTTTTCAAGGCTAAAGGAGAGGCGCTCGACAACCGTGAGGACTGTGTTCTCAATGCCAATACTATTCCCAAAACAGCTAAAGAGCTCAGGGATTGCTGGGCCGAAAATGTAGAAGCCAAACTTCCCGGCGGCGAAGAAATTTTTGAAAGTAACGTATACGTATGCCGCAGCTCAACTCCAGGAGCATGCGATAACAAGGGATCAATGCTTGAGGTGCAGCTGGCATGGCAAACGCAAGAAGGAGGCTGCTTAGATTCCGCCGACACTGACGCCAGCGTGTGCACCTACTCCATACGGGTGGAACTATGAATTCGATAAAGAAACAAATCGGTTTATCCATGATAGAACTATTGATTGCGCTTGCCATCAGTAGCTTTTTGATTCTCGGCATCACTCAAATTTTTGTTGATAACAAACGCAACTATGTATTCCAGCAAATGCAGGCATCAAATCTTGAAAGCGGTCGCTTTGCTGCATTGATGCTCAATGATTATCTCGGCAAAGCCGGTTATCGCCGCTCCCCCTCTGAGCTACTTGAAACGGCATTTCCACAACGACCTGAGGATGGTGACTGCCTGCAGTTCACCGCTGGCAGCGCGATAACTGGGCTAAAAACAGATACCGGATTCTGTATACGTTACCAACCCGTGATTAACGGGGAGCTGGACTGTCAGGGCGAAGCAAACAGTACATTTGACGACAGCAAAGCCTTTATCCCCCCCCCCGTCACCAGCATGATCGTGCTGGCAATTAAATATTTACCCGGCGATAGCAATAAACTCCATGAGGGTAGTCTTCGCTGCAAAAGCCTGAATGCAACCGCACCTCAATATGTGGAGCTCATTAAGGGAGTGGCCAGTTTACGCTTGGACTTCGGCGTAGGGAAAACAGACCTACTGGAAAAACAGGTCAGCACATTTATCCCTCAAAAAGACTGGACCGCCACCAGCGGGGCTATCCGCAGCGTACGCTACCAAATGCTTCTGGCCAGCCGTGAAAACCAGCGCGACAGCGATGACTCGAAAATCCTTACCGATTGGCTAGAAAACTCAACCGCCGCAGAACAAACCATTATTAATACCAATGATAAAAAACGAATTTATCAAGTAGCGGGCAACACCCAGACACTTAGGAATCTCATGCCATGATAGCGCCCCCAAAAAAATCGCAACGCGGCGCAGTACTTTTAGTTGCCCTCGTAATGCTGCTTATAATCACCCTGCTCGCCGTAAGCAACATGCGGGGCGTAACACTTGAGTCCCGCATCACCGCGAACCGCGCACATGAAGCACAAGCCCGCAACGTAGCCGATGCGGCAATTCGCGAAGCTGAGTTTCGTTTCTACGGCCCCAGCAATCTCGCCGACAAGCTAGAGCCTAACGCATCGAACTGCGCAACAACCAACAAGCTCGTAGTTACTGGCAACAATAAACCCTGCCTGCTCGATATTGTTAATGCGCCCACCCGACTTTCGTTTGTTAACGAACCTTACACATTAACAGAAAGCAATAAATCTACCGTCTTGTCTTCAATATCAAATAACGGTCTTGCCTGGATGCCCTACACCGGATTAGATCCTAAAGACTCCACTGAGGCTAGCGATGTATATAACGCCCAATGGAATAGCATTTTGGCCACAGAAAACAGCAACGCTGCAATTAACGCAGAATACGGCATGGTAGCCGAAGGCCAGGGCACATATTTCTATTTAAATAACGGCAAGGCAGGCAACAACCTGTACTTACAATCAACTAACGCCAATATTTACCTCGGCCTTAACAATTGAGAGCTGATGCCATGAACAAAAGACTTATCAACACCTGCAGCAAAACATTAATCAGCTCGCTTATAGGTATTATTGTACTTAGCTCTGCCAATGCTTACGCGACAGTATCTCAAAGCCCATTAAGCCTGACAGTTGGTGTACCGCCGAACATGCTGTTGACTATTGATGACTCTGGCAGTATGCGCTGGGCATTTGCACCCGACAACAAAAATGGTGAATCCGCAACACGTAAAGCAAAATCGAACGTCTTTAACCCGCTCTATTACAACCCTAAAGCGAGCTACCGCGCCCCGATTGTTTTCGACACGGCAGGTAATGAAAATCAATTATCGACCACCTTCACGAACGCGAAAGTAAACGGCTACAACAGTGCTAGGGGAAACCTAAACCTTTCAGACAACTATAAAGTCTCGTGGACTTACGTGCTTGAGGAGGGGCTGAACACCAGCTACGGTTACAGCAACACCAGCAACCGCCTTGCGGAAAACCCCCTAACAGATTTCAGCGCTACAGTTACACGGACAAGTAACGGCACATCAACTGTGACCACGCCCGGGGGGATAAAATTCTCGATCACCCGCACGGGCAGCAATAGCTGTACGGCCGTTGCCAACCTAACAGGTGTATTCACCAATCGGCCTGCAGACTGCAGCAGACCAGCTGCCAACACATACACAGCCACACTCGCCCGCACGGGTGTGCCTGCATATTATTATGCTTACGATGCAACCAAAGCCCCGGGTTGCACCACTGATAACGATAACTGCTATGCACTGACTTTTGTTCCTGCGGATCAGCAGCAGAACTTTGCCAACTGGTATTCCTTCTATCGCAACCGTGGTCTTGCGACTATTTCCGCTGCCGCCCTAGCGTTCTATGACTTGTCACCTGCCGTACGCCTAACTTGGCAAAGTTTGACTAACTGCACCACCTTTAGTGGTAATGGCGGTGATTGCCAAGACAACGCACTGAAGGCCTACTCTCCCGAACACAAGGGTCAGCTCTATTCCTGGCTGCAGAACATCAACTTCAATTCAGGCACACCTTTACCAACCGCATTCAAACGCGCCGGTGAGTTTTTCAAAACCGCTGAAGCATGGCAGAAAAACCCTGGCGGCTCGGGCAATACCACACAGAACACTTATGCATGTCGTGGTAGCTACCACATCATGATGACTGATGGTATTTGGACGAGCAACGTAGCGGCACCGAGTAGCTTTCGTGACGACGGCTCTAGTTTTGCCCTACCAGATGGCCTGCGTACTTACTCCGGTATAGCCCCGTATGCAGATAGTCAAAACAACACCCTGGCCGATCTCGCTATGCACTACTGGGCGACCGACCTAAACACTAGCCTCGGCAATGAATTGCCCGCGTTCATACCGTTCAAAAGCGGTGATGCCGCCACCGACTATTGGGATCCTCGCAACGACCCGGCAACTTGGCAGCACATGGTTAACTTTATGATGGGGCTGGGACTATCCGAAGCGCTGAACAAGCCTACGATCCCCTGGGAAGGCAGCACTCACAAAGGTACTGGTTATAACGCCTTGAAAGCAGGAACGGCAAACTGGCCAGCCGCAACTGCTACGGGGGGGGACAATAATATTTACGACCTATGGCATGCTGCAATTAACTCCCGTGGCGAATTCTTCAGCGTCGACAGCCCTGAAGCCATGGTGCAAGCGTTCGACGATATTCTCTCGCGCATTGCCGACCGTAAATCCACTGCAGCCAAGCCTGCAATCAACTCAGGCCAAGTCAGTGAGGACGTAAACGACTTGGGGACTATCAAAACTGTCTCCTATCAAACCTCATACGCCAGTGACGACAACTGGTCGGGCGATGTGAAGCGCTTCGAGAAAAAGTGGAACCCCCAGACCAATACAATTGAATCGTCTGAAATCTGGAGCGCCAAAAGCAACGTGCCAGGCTGGCAAACGCGCGCGATCAAAATTGCCGGAGGCGGCAATACCGGCCTTACTGACTTTTCTTGGGCAAACGCTGGCGCAACCACTACTGCGGGAACGCTGGCTAATCTATTAAGTAAAGACCCTGAAAATGGCAATGCGACTGATACCAGAGGCCAGGCACGCCTTGAATTTTTACGCGGCAACCGCAGCGGTGAGGGCACAACCTTTCGCCAGCGCAGTACGGTTTTAGGTGATTTTTACTCATCTAGCCCGGCGGTAGTATCAGGCCCGCGCAATCTGGTTAATTTCTCTAATCGCCTTGAAGGTAATACCGCGTACTCCACATTCGTCAGCGCGATAGCTGATCGTACACCACGTGTTTACGTCGGCGGTAACGCCGGTATGCTGCACGGTTTCAATGCCAACACGGGCGTCGAAGAGTTCGCGTTTGTTCCAAGCGCAGTTTTCCCGAAATTGAACAAGCTCACCGGTACAAACTACAGCCACGAATACTATGTAGAAGGCACTCCGGTAGTAGCCGATGTGTATGACGGAACCGAGTGGCGGACTATCCTCGTGGGAACTCTGAAGGCGGGTGGAAAGTCAATTTTCGCCCTGGACGTTACAACTCCAGGGCAAGAAAAACTGCTCTGGCAGTTTGATGAAAACAGTATCATTGCAGCAGATGCAGTAAAAATGGGCTTTAGTTTTTCCCAGCCAACGATCGCGCGCTTACACACTGGGAAGTGGGCAGTAGTGTTTGGAAACGGATATGAAAGCGCGGGCAGTACCAACGGCAAGGCAGCGCTGTTTATTCTCGATGCAATGGAAGGTACTTTGCTCACGAGCCTTGAGGTGCAAGGCGTAACGGGTGTAGCCAATGGTCTTTCAACACCCAAGCTCGGCGACTTTAACGCAGACGGTGTGGCAGACTATGCATATGCTGGCGACCTGCAGGGCAACGTTTGGCGCTTCGACCTGCTTCGTAACGGTCGTGACAAAGACAATCCATTCATTACATCTGACGATAGTGAAACTGCGATCAGCAACTTCGAAGTATCTTATGGTGGTAATCCTTTGTTCCGCGCTGTTGCGGATAATGGCACTAGCCGGCAAACAATTACCTCTGCCCCAAGCCTTGTCCGCCACCCAACTGGCACTGGTTACCTGGTAATTTTTGGCACAGGCCGGTTCTATGAAACCGGAGACAAAGACGGTGACAAAAGCATGGCGCAAACGGTCTACGGCGTCTGGGATGAAGAAACTCTTGGCCAAAATAGTGGCAACCCAAACATAAGCCGCAGCAGTTTGCAGCGGCAGACCTTTGTAACGCAAACGTCCGTCTCGAATGGTACCGATACACGCCAAGGTCGCGTGATTAGCGACAACGCTGTGCGCTGGCAAGCTGAAAATGGACAACCGGCACAAAATGGCTGGTATTTGAACCTCAAGCAGTCCGATGGCGAAATGGTCGTGGAAAATATGTCGCAACTTGGTCGAACTATATTCTTCCAGTCGCTTATCCCGAACGACGACCCCTGTGGCGACGGCGCCAGCAACTGGACCTATGCAATTAATCCGTTCACTGGTGGTAAAACACCTCAGAATGCATTTGATTACGTACCTACATCGGATATTGGCAGTTCAAATGTCTCGGGGATTCGCCAAGATGGCGAAGGAGGGACAACAATATCGCAAAACTCCGATGGCAAGTTCCAGCTGTGCACCGGACAAGAATGCGTCAACGTCTATCCAGACCCCTCAAGCTTGGGTCGTCAGTCCTGGCGCAGAGTTGAAGAGGCGGAATGATATGCAATCTAAACTCGTGCCATCTTCACGGAGCACCATATGAAACTGACGCAAAGTGGCTTCACGCTAATTGAAATAATGATCGTTGTTCTAATCATCGGCGTTCTTGCGGCTATCGCTTACCCTAGCTATGACGAGTACGTAAAGCGTGGTAATCGTGCAGAGGGGCAAGCATTGCTTAGCGATGCTTCAGCTCGCCAAGAACGTTACTTTGCGCAAAACAATGCTTACATCACCACAGACGGCGATATTGCCAAACTTGGCCTGAAAAACGGTAACAAATCAGAAACCAACAAATACACACTGACTGTAACCAAGGTCGATGGGGATGGGGGCTACACCCTCACCGCGGAACAAGCATTCAATGATGCTAAGTGCGGCAACCTGAAGTTGGACGCTCTGGGGAAAAAAGACCGTACCGGAAGCGACAAAAGCATAAGTGACTGCTGGCGCTGATCTGGATGTAAAAAGGCCGGCTAACTCAGCCGGCCTTTTTATTTATACCGAATAACCCAATTGCATCCACCGCTTCAAAAAATAGAGCACATACTACAAAGCCTTGGGGCGCAACTCCTTCGGCATCGAAAACGTCACATTCTCTGGCCGCCCCAGCAATTCATGCGCACCAGTTGCACCCCACCTACTCAGCTGTTGAATCACGCCCTGCACCAATACCTCTGGAGCTGATGCACCGGCTGTAATACCAATACCTGCAACGCCCGCAAACCACTCCTGCTTGAGGTCCTCAGCCCCATCAATCAGGTAGGCAGGGGTGCCCATGCGCTCAGCAAGCTCACGCAGGCGGTTGGAGTTGGAGCTATTGGGACTACCGACAACCAGTAGCACATCGCACTCAGCGGCGAGCTGTTTGACGGCGTCCTGGCGGTTCTGGGTGGCGTAGCAGATGTCGTCCTTGCGTGGACCGCCAATAGCGGGGAACTTGCTGCGAAGGGCGTCGATGACTTTGCTGGTGTCGTCCATCGACAAGGTGGTCTGGGTGACGAAGGCGAGCGCTTCTGGATTGCGTACCTGCAGTTCGGCGACGTCTGCTTCGTCTTCTACCAAGTAGATGGCGCCGCCGTTGCTGACGTCGTACTGGCCCATTGTGCCTTCAACTTCAGGGTGGCCTTCGTGACCGATCAGGATGCATTCGCGTCCCTCGCGACTGTAGCGCACCACTTCCATATGCACCTTGGTCACCAATGGGCAGGTGGCGTCAAAGATCTTCAGCCCACGCCGCTCAGCCTCGTTGCGTACAGCCTGGGATACACCATGAGCGCTGAAGATGACGATAACGTCGTCAGGAATCTGATCCAGCTCTTCAACGAAGATTGCGCCACGTGAACGCAGGTCCTCGACCACAAACTTGTTGTGCACCACTTCATGGCGCACGTAGATCGGCGGACCAAACACTTTCAGTGCGCGGTTGACGATTTCAATGGCGCGGTCGACGCCGGCACAGAAGCCACGGGGATTGGCGAGTTTGATATACATGCTGGTTATCTCGGCGCGCGTAAACGAAAGTTGCCGTCGGCTGGGTTAGCGGCACATTGCAGCGTAAGCCACGACGCCATCTAGCCCAGCAGCACGGCGCCCGACATATGAACCATGGTGGGTTACGCCGCGCCAAGCAACATGCTGCAAGCTCAAGCTGCGCCTGTGCGGCAAACCCACCCTACAAAATTATTGCGCTGATCAGAGCGCTTTGACCTCAATAATTTCCACATCAAAGCTAAGCGCCTTGCCGGCCAGTGGATGATTGAAGTCAATAGTCACCTGGTTATCGTCGAAAGTTTTGACAACACCGGGCAGCTCGGCATTCGCGGCATCGTTGAAGATCACCAGTAGGCCTTCGGACAGCTCCATATCCTGAAACTGGCTGCGCGGCATGACCTGGATATTCTGCGGATTGCCTTGACCAAAGCCCTGCTCCGGACTGATCGACAGACTGCGCTTATCGCCCGATTTCAAGCCATAGATGGCCTGTTCAAAGCCTGGCAGCAGATTGCCGTCGCCGACCTTGAAAGTGGCGGGCTTTTTATCGAAGGTGCTATCCACCACATCGCCATTGTCCAGCTTGAGGGCGAAATGCAGGGTCACCTGCTTATCCGGGCCAATACGCACATCAGTCATTTGCCTGTTTCTCCGGACTTTTCACTTTTGAACATATCCAGCGCCAGCAGGATGGCACCGCCGGTAATCGCCATATCGGCCACGTTAAAGGCTGGGAAGTACCACTGCTGATGCCAGTGCAGCAGGATAAAGTCGACCACGTGGCCAAACACCACGCGATCAACCAAATTACCCAGCGCGCCACCCAGCACCAAGGCCAAAGCCACTGCCAGCCAGGTTTCGCCTGGACTGAGGCGCTTGAGCCACACCACCAACACCGCACTGACCACCACCGCAATCGCGGCGAAGAACCAGCGCTGCCAGCCGGCGGCATCGGCCAGAAAGCTGAATGCGGCGCCGGTGTTGTAGGCCAGGGTCCAGCTGAAGTAATCCGGAATGATCACGATCTGCTGGTACATGCTTAGGTTGTTGTCGAACCAGAACTTGCTCGCCTGATCGACCACAAACACCAGCAGGCTCAGCCACAGCCAGGCCAAACGGCCGAAACGACTGGCGTTAGGCATGCCGTTATCACGCATAGTGACGAACCTCACCCGCGCCTTCGATGTTGTCCACGCAACGACCACAGATTTCCGGATGCGCCGGGTTCACCCCAACGTCCTCACGGTGGTGCCAGCAACGGGCGCACTTGGCGTGGCCGGACTTCAGCACTTTCAGCTTGAGCCCCGCCACTTCGGTTTCCACAGCATCGCTCGGCGCGCTGGCGAGCGGCGCCAGGCTGGCGGTAGAGGTGATCAGCACAAAGCGCAGTTCGTTACCGAGCTTGTTCAGATCGGCGATCAGGCTGTCTTCAGCGTACAGGGTCACTTCAGCCTGCAGGTTGCCGCCAATGGCCTTGGCTGCGCGCAGGTTTTCCATTTCCTTGTTCACCGCGACCTTAACCGCCATAACGCGCTCCCAGAACGCACGATTCAGCTCGAAGCCTTCTGGCAGTTCACTCAGGCCTTGATACCAACCATTGAGCATCACCGACTCGTTACGCGCACCCGGCAGGTATTCCCACAACTCATCGGCGGTGAACGACAGCACCGGAGCGATCCACCGCACCAGGGCTTCGGCGATATGGAACAGCGCGGTTTGACAGGAACGTCGCGCCACGCTGTCAGCCGCAGTGGTGTACTGACGATCCTTGATGATGTCGAGGTAGAAGCCGCCCAGCTCCTGCACGCAGAAGTTGTGCACTTTCTGGTAAACGTTCCAGAAGCGGTAGCTGTCGTAAGCCTCTTCGATTTCGCGCTGCAACAACAAGGCGCGGTCTACCGCCCAGCGATCCAGCGCCAGCATGTCCTCCGCCGGCAGCAGGTGCTGCGCAGGGTCGAAGCCGCTGAGGTTGGAGAGCAGGAAGCGCGCGGTGTTACGGATGCGCCGGTAGGAGTCGGCACTGCGCTGCAGGATGACCTTGGACACGGCCATCTCACCCGAGTAGTCGGTGGACGAAACCCACAGGCGCAGGATATCGGCGCCCAGACTGTCATTCACTTCCTGCGGAGCAACTACGTTGCCCAGCGACTTGGACATCTTGCGACCGTTCTCGTCGACCACGAAACCGTGAGTCAGCAGCTCTTTGTACGGTGCGTGGCCGTCGATGGCCGCGCCAGTTAGCAAGGACGAGTGGAACCAGCCACGGTGCTGGTCGGAGCCTTCCAGGTACAGATCGGCACGCGGGCCGCTGGCATGGCCGAGGTTGTGCGAGCCGCGCAGCACGTGCCAGTGAGTAGTGCCGGAGTCAAACCAGACATCGAGGGTGTCGCTGATCTTGTCGTAGTCGGCGGCTTCATCACCCAACAGCTCGGCGGCGTCCAGCTTGAACCAAGCTTCGATGCCTTGCTGCTCGACCCGCTTGGCCACTTCTTCCATCAGCTCGGCGCTGCGCGGGTGCAACTCGCCCGTCGCCTTATGCAGAAAGAACGGGATCGGTACGCCCCAGTTGCGCTGACGCGAGATGCACCAGTCCGGACGCCCGGCAATCATGCTGTGCAGGCGCGCTTGGCCCCAGGCCGGAACAAATGCAGTCTGCTCGATGGCAGCCAGTGCACGTTCGCGCAGGGTGTCGCCCTCGTTAGGCTGCTTGTCCATGCCGACGAACCACTGCGCGGTGGCGCGGTAGATCAGCGGGGTCTTGTGCCGCCAGCAGTGCATATAGCTATGCTGGATGGCTTCGTGCTTGAGCAGAGCGCCGACTTCTTCCAACTTGGCAACGATGGCCGGGTTGGCCTTCCAGATAAACTGGCCGCCGAAGAACGGCAGCTCGCTAACATACACACCGTTGCTCTGCACCGGGCTGAGGATGTCGTCGTTGCTCATGCCGTAGCCTTTGCAGGAACGGAAGTCGTCCTCGCCATAGGCTGGGGCCGAGTGCACGACGCCAGTACCAGCGCCCAGCTCGACGTAATCGGCCAGGTATACAGGGGCAAAGCGCTCATAGAACGGATGACGGAAACGGATCAGCTCCAGCGCCGCGCCTGGCGTGGTGGCGATCACTTCGCCCTGCAGGCCATAACGGGTCAGGCAGCCTTCTACTAGTTCTTCGGCCAGCAGCAGCAAGCGCTCGCCGGTGTCGACCAGCGCGTAGGTGAATTCAGGGTGAACGTTCAGCGCCTGGTTAGCCGGAATGGTCCACGGCGTGGTGGTCCAGATCACGATGGACGCCGGTTTCGGCAAGCTGGCCAGGCCAAAGGCGGCGGCCAGTTTGTCGGCATCTTCAACGACAAAGGCCACATCGATGGCATCGGATTTTTTGTCCTGGTACTCGACCTCGGCCTCAGCCAGTGCCGAACCGCAATCGAAGCACCAATTGACCGGCTTCAGGCCCTTGAACACAAAACCTTGCTTGACCATCTCGGCCAGGGCACGAATCTCCCCGGCCTCGTTGGCGAACGCCATGGTCTTGTAGGGGTTATCCCAGTCGCCGAGCACGCCCAAGCGGATAAAGTCGGCCTTCTGCCCTTCGATCTGCTCGCCTGCGTAGATACGGCAGCGCTCGCGGGTCAGGTCGGACGGCTGATTCTTGCCGAAGGTGGTCTCGACCTTGTGCTCGATCGGCAGGCCATGACAGTCCCAACCCGGCACATAAGGGGCGTCGAAGCCGGCCAGGGTCTTGGAACGGGTGATGATGTCCTTGAGAATCTTGTTGACCGCATGACCGATGTGAATGCTGCCGTTGGCATAGGGCGGGCCGTCGTGCAGGACGAACTTCGGCCGGCCTTCGCCTTGAGCGCGCAGCTTCTGATACAGGCCAATCTCGTTCCAACGCTGCAGGATCTGCGGCTCGCGCTGCGGCAGGCCGGCTTTCATCGGAAATTGGGTATCAGGCAGATTCAGCGTGGCTTTGTAATCGGTCATTTCAGGCTCTTCGTAAGCGATTGGCACCCAGCAGTTGAAGCCGGGGGCTTAAACGCGCCAATGGGCACGGGCGGCAGCAATATCGGCAGCAATAGCCGTCTTCAATGCCTCAAGGGAGGCGAAACGCTGCTCATCGCGCAGCTTGTGGTGGAAAGCCACCGTCAAACGCCGGCCATATAAATCACCGGCAAAGTCCAGCAAATGCACTTCCAAGTGAGCGCGGCCATCACCGGCCACGCTCGGGCGCACACCTATGTTGGCGACACCCGGCCAGGTTTGGCCGTCGATCTCAGTGCTGACCAGGTACACACCCTTGAGCGGCACCCGCTTGCGCTTGAGCTGCACATTGGCGGTCGGCGCATTCAGCTGACGACCCAGTTTCTGCCCGTGCAACACCCGTCCGGCGATCTTGAAAGGCCGCCCGAGCAAGTGCTGCGCCAAGGCGAAGTCACCGGCATCAAGGGCTTCACGCACCCGCGTACTGCTGACCCGGATGCCATCCAGCTCGACCGTGGTCGCGGCCTCAACACTGAAGCCTTCACGCTCGCCGGCCTCGGCCAAGAAGGCAAAGTCGCCAGCGCGGTCGCAGCCGAAACGGAAGTCATCACCCACTTCCAGATGCTGCACACCCAGGCCTTCCACCAGCACGCGATGCACGAACTCAGCAGCACTCAGCTCACGCAAGCGGCGGTTGAAGCTCAGGCACAACACCCGATCAACGCCCTCGGCCTCCAGCAAGGCCAGCTTGTCGCGCAGCCGCGCCAAGCGCGCCGGTGCGGTATCGGGAGCAAAAAACTCACGCGGCTGCGGCTCGAAAATCAATACGCAGCTGGGCACACCGAGCTCGGCGGAGCGCTCACGCAAACGCGCCAAAATGGCCTGATGACCACGATGGACGCCGTCGAAATTACCGATAGTGGCGACACAGCCCCGATGCTGGGGCCGCAAATTGTGTAGGCCTCGAACCAGCTGCATAACGCGCTTCTTGCTCATAAAGTGGCCGATTATACGCACACCGGGCAGCGGACAACAGGCAGCAAATAAGCCTCAATCAGACTGAGCTGCGCCGCGCAAAGTCCCGCAAACGAAAACCCAGCAGCGCCAGCACGACTAGATAGGCCAGCATACCCACACCAACCAGCCCGCCCAGACGCAACAAGCGCCAAAACATGGTGCCCCCCGACCAGGCCGGCAGTTGCTGCATGGTTAGCAGCAGTACCGCCACCATCGCCAGCAGCGCAAGCAGCAATTTACCAAAAAACAGCGCCCAACCCGGCTGCGGCTGGAACATGTCGCGCTTGCGCAGCTGCCAGTACAACAACCCAGCATTCAAACAGGCGGCTAGACCAATAGCCAGCGCCAAGCCGGCATGGGCCAGGGGAATTACAAAGACAAACAGCACATTCATCGCCTGGGTCGCCAGTAGCGTCACCAGCCCGATACGCACCGGTGTCTTGATGTTCTGTTGGGCGTAGAAGGCTGGAGCAAGAATTTTCACCAGAATAATCCCGACCAGCCCGAGCGAGTAAGCAATCAATGCACGCTGGGTCATCAAGGTGTCGCCGGCAGTGAACTTGCCATACTGGAACAGTGAAGCGATCAGCGGCTCAGAGATAACCGCCAACGCCACTGCACTGGGCAGCGCTAACACCAGACAGAGACGCAAGCCCCAGTCGAGCAACTTGGAATAGTCCGCGCGGCTGGCGCCCGCATGGGTTTTCGACAGAGCTGGCAACAAAATGGTGCCCAACGCCACGCCGAGCACACCGGCTGGCAGCTCCATCAAGCGGTCGGCGTAATACATCCAAGACACCGAACCTGCGATTAGAAAGGAGGCGAAGATGGTGTTAATGATCAGCGAAATCTGGCTGACCGACACGCCAAAGATCGCCGGCCCCATCTGCTTGATCACACGCCACACGCCAGTGTCCTTGAGATTCAGGCGAGGCAGCACCAGCATGCCGATCTTGTGTAGGTGCGGTAGCTGAAACAGCAACTGCGCCAGGCCACCCACCAGCACCGCCCAGCCGAGGGCCATGATCGGCGGATCGAAATAGGGCGTCAGAAACAGGGCGAAAACGATCATGCTGACGTTCAGCAGCGTCGGCACAAAAGCCGGCACCGAGAACCTGTTCCAGGTGTTGAGCACCGCCCCCGCAAGGGACGACAGGGATATCAGCAAGATATAAGGAAAGGTCACCCGCAGCAGATCGGTGGTCAGCTCAAAGCGCTCCGCCTCATCGGCAAAGCCTGGGGCGGACGCCCAGACAATCCACGGCGCGGCGAGAATACCAATAAAGGTAACCAGCGCCAGCACCAGAGTCAGCAGCCCCGTCACATACGCCAGAAACGTGCGCGCCGCCTCATCACCCTGCTGGGTTTTATATTCGGCCAAGATCGGCACAAAGGCCTGAGAAAACGCGCCCTCGGCAAAAATCCGGCGCAGCAGATTGGGCAGTTTGAACGCCACCACAAAGGCGTCTGAAGCCACGCCAGCACCAAAGGTGCGAGCAATGATGGTGTCGCGCACAAAGCCCAATACACGCGAAAGCATGGTCATGGAGCTGACGGCGGCCAACGACTTGAGCAAATTCATGTAGTATCCCGGCTCCGCAAACAAGCACTGGCGCGCAAAAGCGACGAGTGTAGCGGTCTGCCACTGGTCAGGCCAGCACAGGGAAAAGCCATCAGGCTTGACAGCACTCCCTCATATCGGCATGATTCGCGGCCTTATTTGTTTGTAACCCCCAGAATTTTTTCGAGGAGCTTGACGGTGGCCAATACACCTTCTGCCAAAAAACGCGCAAAACAGGCTGAGAAGCGTCGTAGCCATAACGCCAGCCAGCGCTCGATGGTCCGTACCTACATCAAGAACGTCGTCAAGGCTATCGAAGCCAAAGACGTAGCTCTTGCCACCACTGCTTACACCCTGGCTGTGCCAGTTATCGACCGCATGGCCGATAAAGGCATCATCCACAAGAACAAAGCTGCTCGTCATAAGAGCCGCCTGAATGGCCACATCAAGGCCCTGGGCGAAGCTGCAGCTGCCTAAGCTGTTAGCGACACGCTGATTGTTCTTAAAAAACCGGCTTAATCGCCGGTTTTTTATTGCCTACAAAATGGCCATCAACAAAAAGCCCGAATCGCTTCGGGCTTTTTGTTTAGGGCTTTTGTGGCCAGGGCAGAATCGGAATGGCTGTCACCGCATTCTGCGGACTACCCTCGATTACCCGATCGCTGTAGACCAGATAAACCAGGGTATTGCGCTTCTGATCGAAGAACCGCACCACCTGCATAGTCTTGAATACCAGCGAGGTGCGCTCACGAAATACCTCTTCACCCTCCTTGAGCTTGCCTAAGAAACTGACCGGCCCAACCTGGCGACAGGCAATCGAGGCCTCAGCCCGATCCTCAGCCAAACCCAGGCCGCCCTTGACGCCACCCGTCTTGGCCCGCGACAGATAACAGGTCACACCCTCGACTTTAGGGTCATCGAAGGCTTCGACCACGATCTTGTCATTCGGCCCCATCAGCTTGAACACCGTCGAGACTTCGCCGACCTGCTCGGCCGCCGCCAAGCCAGGAAGCAACGCCAGCGCACCCAGCAACCCGTTTACCACTCGCATTAGCCTTCCCTCAAATCAGGATCAAGTTATCCCGATGCACTAACTCGGGCTCATCAACATACCCCAGCAACTTCTCGATAGCATCCGAGGACTTACCGATGATTTTTTGCGCCTCAAGCGCGCTGTAGTTAGCCAGGCCACGGGCAATCTCGCGACCATCCGCCGCGACGCAGACCACCATCTCACCGCGGCGAAAGCTACCCTGCACGGCCTTCACGCCAACTGGCAACAAGCTCTTGGTGCCGGTCGCCAACGCCTTGACCGCACCATCGTCCAGCACCAGGGTGCCACGGGTCTGCAGATGCCCGGCCAACCACTGCTTGCGCGCCGCCAGCATGCCGCGCTCAGGCGCCAGCAGCGTACCCAAGCGCTCGCCCGTCTTGAGCCGCGCCAGCACCTGCTCAATCGCCCCACCGACAATCACCGTATGCGCACCGGAGCGAGCAGCCAGGCGCGCCGCACGCAGCTTGGTCTGCATACCACCACGCCCCAGCGCACCACCCACACCGCCAGCGACTGCATCCAGCGCGGGATCATCGGCGCGCGCTTCGAAAATCAGCTCGGCATTGGGGTTGTGACGCGGGTCGGCGTTATACATACCGTCGCGATCGGTGAGGATCACCAGCAGATCAGCCTCAACCAGATTGGCCACCAGCGCAGCCAGGGTGTCGTTATCACCAAAGCGGATTTCATCGGTGACCACAGTGTCGTTCTCATTGATCACCGGCACCACATCAAGATCCACCAGCGTACGCAGCGTACTGCGCGCATTCAGGTAGCGCTTGCGATCAGACAGGTCGTCATGGGTCAGCAATATCTGCGCCGTGCGCCGGCCATGCTCGGCAAAGCTCGACTCCCACGCCTGTATCAGCACCATCTGGCCAATCGCCGCGGCCGCCTGCAACTCATGCATGGCGCTCGGCCGTGCGCTCCAGCCCAGCTTGCTCATACCAGCCGCCACCGCACCGGAGGACACCAACACCAGCTCGACACCCTGCTCACGCAGCGCAACCATCTGCTCAACCCAAACCGCCATCGCCGCGCGATCCAGACCACGCCCATCGGCGGTCAGTAGCGCACTGCCAATCTTCACCACCCAGCGCTGCGCACCGGTTACCTTGTCACGCATGATCTTCCAACCTTAGCCGCGACCTGTGATTACAAAAACGCCGCAATTAAGCGGCGTTTTGTAGTTGCTTAATCCCGGACGTAAATAATTTCCGGGCCATCATCTTCGTCTTCTTCATCCCAGAAGCTGTCGTCTTCATCGACTTCACCGACCGCCTTGACACCAGAGCGACGCAGCGCACGCTTGTCGTCCAGCGCCTGCAGCTGAGCGCGCGCCTCATCTTCGATGCGCGTATCCAGCTCAGCCAGCTCGGCTGCGTACTCTGGGTTTTCCTGAATGCGCTCAGCGCGCGCCTCAAGGAAGTCCATGATGTCATAACAGAGCTTCTCAGTGCCCTGGCGCGCCAAGGCAGAAATCACATAAACCGGTCCAGCCCACTCGATCCGCGCGACGATTTCAGCAATCCGCGCCTCCTGCTCCTCATCGAGTATCTGGTCAGCCTTGTTCAGCACCAGCCAGCGCTCGCGCTCAGCCAGCGACGGACTGAACTTGGTCAGCTCATCAATAATGGTGGCTGCCGACTCAGCCGGATCGGTCAGATCTAGCGGCGCCATATCGACGAGATGCAGCAGCAGACGGGTACGCGACAAATGCTTGAGGAAGCGGATACCCAAGCCAGCACCGTGAGAAGCGCCCTCGATCAGCCCCGGAATATCGGCAACCACGAAGTTTTTGTAGCGATCGACACTGACCACACCCAAGTTTGGCACCAGGGTGGTGAAGGGATAGTCGGCGACTTTCGGCTTGGCGGCCGACACCGAGCGGATAAAGGTGCTCTTACCGGCATTCGGCAAACCTAGCAGGCCGACATCGGCCAACACCTTCAATTCCAGCTTGAGATCGCGTGCCTCGCCTGGCTTGCCCGGCGTGGTCTGTCGCGGTGCACGGTTGGTACTGGACTTGAAGCGGGTGTTACCCAGACCGTGCCAACCACCCTGAGCCACCATCAAGCGCTGACCAGAGCGGACCAAGTCGCCAATCACTTCCTGAGTACCAGCATCGATCACCGTGGTACCAATCGGCACCGGCAGGATCAGGTCCTCACCCTTGGCACCGGTACAGTCGGTGCTGCCACCCTTCTCGCCATTCTGCGCCTGGAAACGACGGGTATAGCGGTAGTCCACCAGGGTATTGAAGTTCTCGACGGCCTCGATATACACCGAGCCACCATCACCACCATCACCACCGTTGGGGCCGCCTTTTTCGATGAACTTTTCACGACGAAAAGCCATCATGCCGTTACCGCCGTCGCCGGCTTTTACAAAAATCGATACTTCATCGACGAATTTCATCTTTACGCCTCCCGCAATCACGCGGGTCATCTAAACCGAGAAACACTAGGTTCTTGCAAAATTGACCTGCATTCAAATCGAACGCCAACACCCAGGACAGTTTGGCAAGAACCTCAAGAAACAAAAAAGCCCCGTCGCAAGGACGGGGCTTTCCCAGCAGTCGCGCTATTAAGCCGCAACGACGCTCACGTAACGGCGGTTGAACGCGCCTTTTACTTCAAACTTGATCACGCCTTCGATTTTCGCGAAGAGTGTGTGATCTTTACCCATACCAACGCCGTAACCAGCGTGGAACTGGGTGCCGCGCTGACGCACGATGATGTTGCCTGCTTTGATAGCCTGGCCGCCATACATCTTCACGCCAAGGCGTTTGGCTTCTGAGTCGCGACCGTTGCGGGTACTACCGCCAGCTTTTTTGTGTGCCATGAGTTCAATACTCCTATAAAGGGATCAGACCGAAACGAATCAGGCCTGGATACCGGTGATTTTGATCTCGGTGTACCACTGACGGTGGCCCTGGCGCTTCATGTGGTGCTTACGACGACGGAACTTGATGATGGTGACCTTGTCGTGACGACCTTGAGCGATCACTTCAGCAACAACTTTGGCACCTTCAACAACCGGAGCGCCGATTTGAACGTCGTCGCCATTGCCGATCAGCAGAACACGGTCAAAAGTCACAGCTTCGCCAGTGGCCAGCTCGATTTTTTCGACCTTGAGGAATTCGCCTTCGGTGACTTTGTATTGCTTGCCACCAGTAACAATTACTGCGTACATGGTAAATCTCCGTTAATCCTGCTCACCCAGCGCTTTATAGGAATAAGTGTCGGCTGGCATGGCTGCTTGGGGCCTTAAGGACACCCTTGCAATTGCGTAAGGCAGGGAAATACCCAGGGGGAAGTTCAGGGTGCGCGATTATACGCAAGCAATCGACACCATGCAAGTGCGCCAAGCGCTTGCCTTGACAGCCCCTACCCTGCCCCATAGCATGCCGCGCAACCCATGAGTAGCAGGTGCAAGCGATGCAACCCCAGGCTTTCTACCGCGTGGTGGCGGATGACTTTACCGCCGTCGACGGCATCATCCGCGCGCAACTGGTGTCGCGAGTCCCTCTGGTCGAAAAGATCGGCGATTATATTATCTCCGCTGGCGGCAAACGCCTGCGCCCGCTGCTGGTTCTGCTCAGTGGCAAGGCCTTGGGTATTGAAGGCGACAACCTGCGCCTGCTGGCCGCCACCATCGAATTTCTGCACACCGCCACCCTGCTGCACGACGACGTGGTCGACATGTCTGACATGCGCCGCGGCCGCAGCACCGCCAATGCCCAGTGGGGCAACGCACCGAGCGTGCTGGTCGGCGACTTCCTTTATTCGCGCTCGTTCGAAATGATGGTCGAGCTAGGCTCCATGCCGGTGATGAAGATCCTGTCCAAGGCCACCCGGGTGATCGCCGAAGGCGAAGTGCTGCAGCTGTCGAAGATTCGCGACGCCAGCACCAGCGAAGAAACCTATATGGAAGTCATCCGCGGCAAGACCGCGATGCTCTTCGAGGCTTCGACCCATAGCGCCGCCGCACTGGCCGGCGCCAACACCGAACAGACCGAAGCCTTGCGCACCTTTGGCGACCACCTCGGCGTAGCCTTCCAGCTGGTCGACGACCTGCTCGACTACCGTGGCGACGCCAGCACTTTAGGCAAGAACGTCGGTGACGACCTGGCCGAAGGCAAGCCGACTCTGCCGCTGATCTACACCATGCGCGAAGGCACGCCCGAGCAGGCGGCTCTGGTGCGCCAAGCAATCCAGAAAGGTGGCATCGAGAACCTGGAAAGCATCCGTGATGCCGTGGAAGCTGCCGGCGCGCTGGACTACACCGCGCAACAAGCCCGCGACTATGCCGAGCGCGCCATCGCCTGCCTGGATGCACTGCCACCCAGTGAATACCGCGACGCGCTGATCGAGCTCAGCCGCTTTGCCGTAGCCCGCACGCACTAAGACTTGCCGCGACAGACAAAAGCCCGCCCATGTGGCGGGTTTTTTATGGCTATGTCCCAAGACCGTGTTGCAAGGACTACGCTTTAAGGCAGACATCCGCTTGTGAGGTCAGCCCACCATGGATACTCAAGCCTTTCAGCGCTGGTTGGCCCAGGTGAGCCAGCTC
>NZ_CAXAOW010000023.1:0-25406 GCF_963970805.1 Pseudomonas sp. EA_35y_Pfl2_R5
GTCAAGCGATTTCGAAAATTTCTTTTCAATCTCAACCACTTGCGCTTTCGATCAACACCTAGCTTCTCGTCAGCGGGAGGCGAATTCTACAGCGTTTCAAATCGCTGTCAACCGCCTCTTTTACCGCTTTCGACCATCTCGACCGAAGCACCAACAGAACTAAACCACCACCCTGTCAGCCCGGCACATTCTACGCAGCTTTCGCTGCTTTGCAACCCCTCCTTTAAATATAACCTCTTGTTTTATAAGAGGTTTAAAGAGCTGCACACGCCTGAAGAGCTGCGCATTATAGGGACAATGAAACACAGGTCAATCGATTGTTGTGCTTTTGTTTCAATAGCCACCTATACCCAGGTCGCCAGCCCCGAAACCGCACCGCCTGCAGAAACGACAAAGCCGTTGAAGCTGACGCCTCAACGGCTTTGTCGAACCAACCACACCTAACGCATCACGACCCGAGCTTGAGCGTGATACGCGCAAACGCTTTCTTGCCAGCTTGGCAGACGTGCACAGCACCTACCTTATATATAGGAGCGACCCTGTTAGGCCACAAGAACGACAGTATCACTAGCCACTAGCAAAACTGGGTAAGCTGATTGATGAAACCAACAAGTTATCGGCTACCTACTCACGCGGGGCGGCGCTGACAATACTGAGGAGGAAGGCAGGATGAAAAAAGTCCCTGACACAAAAAAGCCTGGCCATCACTGACCAGGCTCTAATGCTTGAATTATATGGTCGGGACGGAGTGATTCGAACACTCGACCCCTAGCACCCCATGCAGGCGGACTAGCGGCAAACGACTGACTACTTAAACATCATCTAGGGCGCTCGCTGCAACCGATGCCCAACACAATCTAACGATTTTCAACGTTTCCCCGCAAAAGTCCCTGAAGCATTTTGGACCTCTACGCCCTCCTCACCCGCCCCGCACGCCCACTCATATCGTGACCGCCCTTTGCAACTCTATATAAGAAGGGCAAGGGCTGGGATTATGCCTAGCGCCCAGAAGCCCACACCAAACCATGAGCTATACCACCCAAGCGGATCAGCTGCCGGCTTCACCACCACGCGACCCTAGACGGCCACCTTCCGGCTCAGCGCCAGCTGGTTGACATGATTTTGGAGCGCGGTGAGATCATCCATGATGCTACTCAGCGGATAGAAATGTCCGTTCAACATGCCTGAGCGCTCCATTGCGGAATAGTCGTTCTCCAGCCGGGCTAAGTTTTCGCCATCGAGAATCAGGTTCAGCTCACCAGCAACGCACCTCCATAGTGTGATGTGCCGCTGTTGTAGAAGACGGACTTGAGCGCTATCACGTCATCGAGTAATTCGAGATCGTTCTTCGCGACCACACCCACGTCATGCTGTAACAACATGAATAGGTCATACCAGTGGCGTGAGATACGATCCTTGCCTTCTGAAATTGGCTTGTTGCACTGCGCATGAATCAGCGTGACCTTCTCCCAGAAGGTCCTGGCCGGCGAGAGAACCACTACCTGCTCGGCCTTTGGAAATTCAATGCTTTCGAATAGGTCGGCAATATCTGGCTGGATGGAGTGAACCTCGTTCGGATCGATGATATTTCGACCTCCGAACTCCACTAGGACGTGATCACGCAAATACCCCTTTGCATCGGTAGCCACGGCCGGGTAGTAAACATGTATCGACTCACCGTCATCGCTCACAGACAGTTGGCATTGCGATGCACATCCGTAGCTGTGAAGCTGGCTACTCAGATAGGGCAATACAGTCTCACGAGTGTACCTGCCCACCTCTGCAATGAGGGCATCGCTTACCTTTCGGCGCTTAGCACCGGACAGTTCTAGCAGCTCAGGAACGCTGTGCTCGCAGCCCAGCCCCCTGAAATCCACAGTAATGTCCACGTCCTCGGAGAAGCGCTTGATTACGCCATGTACTTTTGAAAGGCTCGTGCCTCCCTTAAAAGCCATGGCCTTTCGACCGGGCATAGCAAACAAAAGCTGAAGAACCAGCGTCAACCAAATATCCTTCTCGATGACGCTGGGCGAGCGACCAGTCTCGCTGAAAGCCTCATCTAGGATTTCGCGTTGACCAACCTGGGGGAGTTCGAAGTACGACTTTGGCACGCATATTCCTTAGCGGTCCCGGCCAATGCCGACCGCATCCACTCAGGCATCTTGCACGCCATGAGCTTATTAAGTTCCTCGAAGCTGAGGGAGCAGGCAATCTTTCGAGCCGCATGCTCTGTCAGCCCCTCTTTACCAAGGTAAAGCATGGCAATGAGTGCCATGCCAACCTTCGTGCCAGCCTGCTGGAGACGTTGTCGGGACGCATGTCGTAACCGCACCACCGCGTTGCCAATCTTAATTTCACGCGTCGATCCGCTGGTGTAGTAAGTCGGTAGAACCTGCATCTGCGTGCTGAGCCCCAGCCGGCGAACAGCTTCCGCGCCATGGACTTGGATAGTCTCGCCTCTTGCCCTGGCGACCGCTTCCATAACCGCAATCGGGTTAGCTCGAACCTTTCTACCTGTGTACTCGCTCAGCTTGGGGCGCATGTAGACGCCGCGAGCAACGCGTTCCAAGGAGCCGCTATGCACCATCCGAGACAGCGCCTTATCTACCGATGCGCGAGAGCCAGCCTTCGCGAAAACCGCGCCAGCAAAGGGCTTACCTTTAGGCATGTGTTTGATACGGTTCGATATAGACTCTGCGACAGACATGGCTGGCTCCAAGCACGTCAGAAAAATAGTGGACAGTTTCTGACACATAAACCGACTATAAGCCTTATTAATCATGACTTCCAGCCATGCGACTGATGCTGAAAAATTTTGGCCAGTTTTCAGACGAGCGCCATGCTTGATGAGCATAACGCCAAGATTCACGCTGCGGCGTGAAAACCATCAGCCTCGGCTTTAAGCACTGATTCGCCGGCACAAGCGCATTTAACGAGTTCGAAAACTGTAAAAGGCGGAGCGGACAACCTTTGCCCGCCGGGTAGGTGATTGAGCGACCCGATGCCGAGCGCGAGTGATCCCTTAATCCACGATCTCTTCCACAGCGGTCTCGACAGCCTTGTCCTCTATAAGCGCTTTCGGCTTTGCCTGATTCCGTCGAGCTTGTCCGCGCTGCCGCGTAGCCTGATGTTTCGCATGCAGAGCCTGAGCCGCCGTCACAATGCCAACTGCCTGGCCGCTTAAGTCCAAGCGTGGCGCATTCTCCGTCATGCTTGCCCAGTATCGACTTCCTCGGCACCAGGTAGCGATGCCCAGTTTGAGTTGTTCGCTGGTTATTCCGAGCAGCTCCAGGTGCTGCTCAGCATCTTTGAGAATGCCTTCCTTAAGCGGAACTTTGGGGGCGGGACTGACAGGAAAGGCCAATGGAAAGTGCTTCTGCAATAGCCAGATCGCTTCTACTGCAGGATCTTGCTCGCGGAGCTTCGCCTGCGGAGAAGGCTTCCGCTTAGGCAGCTTCGTATTCTCAGGTTTTACCTGCACTTTTTCGGCCCGCAGACGGTCGCGTAACTCAGCTAGTTGTTCAAAACCCATTGTTCAGTTCGCAGCTTCATGGTTGAAATGTGGTGCAAGGTTATCCCATGCAGCCTTTTGACACAGCTTAATCAAGGGTCGGCATGATCAAGGATAAAGACTTCTTTTGGTCGGGAGGTATTCCTTGGACAGGCTACAACCGGCCAGAAGCGGCCTCTCGCCAACGCAGCTTTCGGCTGAACGTATAAGCCTAAAGCGGAAAAAATTGACGGCGCTCACCGCTAGTAATCTGATTCGCCTGGGTGGAGTCGACTTCTGTGAATTGCCTTCAGTACCGCATCGATGTGCCAGGTTTCCGGCCCGATAGTAATAGCGTCTTTCGGGTGTACCTGTAGCTCGATGTCTGTCGCGATGCCTTCGATGGTGAGTAATCGCTGTACATCCTCAAGGTACCTGCGTTTTCCTGTAAGCCACTGTCTGCCAGCCCCCGACAGAAGGGCAAGACTGTCCTGGTAGGAGCACGCTAGTTTATGTCGCAGGTTGATCACCGCCGCTTTGTTCTCACTAGAAAATGACGGCCCCAATACATAACTGTTGCCCACTGCAGCATGAAGGTCATCCTTGTCTTGCAGATACTCCTCAACGCTGAAGCAGCTAGCCACCGTCTCAAGCGCACCGCTTCTGACCTCGACCAGATGGGCATTGACGCCGACGTAGCAATATTCTGTCTTTCCATGCACTACACAGTCCTCGGTATTGCAGCGAATTACCCAGTAATCGCCATTCGCGGAAAGCTCGCAAGACTGAATGACAAATTGCTCCGGACGGCCGTCCCTGATCGAGCCTTTATGGAAGTCGAGGGCGATAGCGCTGGCCTGTTGTGCGGATAACATCTGTCGGTGCTCGAATAATAATTTAGTTGTATTAGGATGCGATGCTCTGAGCGGGAGGCGTTGATAAGCTTCTGACGGCTAAAAGCTGTTATCGAATGACTACATAATCAGGGGTGATTCACTCTTAACCCAGTTGCATCTCGATAGGTACGGTTCGAGCGCTGACCTCATCCCCCGTATGGAGTGTGGTCACGGTTTCAATCAAGACGATTCCGCATTCTTCAGAAGCCACGGGGTTGTGTCGGATGCCCTTGGGAATCACGCAAAATTCGCCAGACCGAAGGATGATGTCCTTGTCCTCTAGCTGAATTTTGAGCACACCATACACCACCATAAACATCTCATCCTCATCGGCATGAGAATGCCACATCAGCTCGCCTTTGAGCTTCGCCACCTTGATGTACTGGTCGTTGACCTGGCCAACTACCTGGGGTGACCAATACTGAGTGACCTTGGCTAAGGCTGCCTCAATGTTCGTGCTGTTCCCGCTAATGATCATGAGGAAGGCTCCATAAAAAGTAGGCTCACTTTATGTTGACCGCGTGATGCAGCATATCGAATGTTTATACTGGAGCTATTAGCAACTGTAATGGCCATTTGCATGTCTCCATCTCGGACCATCGATCTTGTTCTTCTTCGCGCTTTCGTCGCCGTCGCCCAGACGGGCAGCATCAGCGGCGCCGCACGCCAACTGCATCTGACACAAGGAGGCATAAGCCAGCAGGTGAAGCGGCTAGAAAGTTTTTTCGGTTGTCAGCTTCTGGAACGAGACCCGCGTGGAGCGCGGCTAACAAACCGTGGGGTAGATTTCTTGCCCAGAGCGCGGCAGCTTCTTGATCTAAACGATAGCGTTTGCGGGGCGATGTCTGGCCCGATGATCAATGAAACTGTAAGGGTAGGTATACCTTATGACATGGCAGGCTCACATTTTGCTCCTGTTCTAAAAACCTTTTCCCAGCAAACTGAAAACGTTGAGGTAATAGTTGTGTCCGGTTCATCGGTTGACCTGATGAATGACTTTTCCAAAGGACTAATTGATTTGACTATCCGTCAGTGCCCTGAGTGCGAGGGAATGGGTGAGCGCCTTTCGCTGGAGCGATTGGTTTGGATAGCTAATTCAGATGACTTGTTTGCCCGTAGGCCATTGCCATTATGTTTCGTAACCCCAACGTGCACCTTTCGCCACACGGTATTTTCTCTGCTTGGGGAGGCAGACATCAGTTGGCGTGTGATATTCGAAAATGCCTCGGTCGACACAACCCTTGCGACTGTGCAGAGCGGTCTCGCATTGACGCCTTGGCTTCACTCGCTCGTGCCGGATGGTTTTCGAATACTAGAAGAGAATATCGGATTGCCTTCGTTACCGGACTTTGCAATCGAACTTCACATCTCAAAAACCGCTGGTGAGGGGGCATTAGGTATGGCAGAGGTTATTCGCCGACATTATCTTTAGAGCGAGCGATTACTCAGCGCCGCAGTAATTGCATTTGAATCGATCCCACCTGAACAGAGCGTTTCAGAAAAACAGGCTGTGTAGTCACCGTTAAAGTCAGACCTTGATAGCCATCATCGCTTCTCATCGACCCTAGAGAAATCGGTATTTTTTAGAAGGCGCTCTTGTTACGGATTGCTATCGGGCAAAAGCGGTCACAGGGTGCCTACAAAAGCCCGGGCATTCAGGTCTTTGCGCTGCGCTATTCAACAAACTCTCTCGTCAATCACGTACGCTCAGTTGAGGCCATTCGCATTCCGTAAGCTGCCAATAGCGTCTTTGCGGAATGCTTGTCCAGATAGCGCAAATTCCGGCTGAACTTCTCCCGTTTGGTGGAAATATCCTTAGTGCTCAACGCCCGGCAATCCCCGCCCACGAATTCAAGCGCAATAAACGGAGTGCCAAAGCTCCACTGCCCCCCGATAGTGAAACGCGCCGGCACGTGCGCCACAAGCAGCGCCTGGCCTCGGCGTGACCTTTCATGGGTAGTGACTTGGAAAAACGTCCCACCGCCAGCCTAGAAAAACACAGAGCCGATGACGGACAGGAGAAGAAACCACATGGAGCTACGCCATCTTCGCTATTTTCTCGCTGTGGCAGAGGAATCGAACTTCACCCGCGCCGCCGCCCGCCTACATATCGAGCAATCCCCGCTGTCCCGGGCCATCAAGGAGCTGGAATCCGAGCTCTGCATCCAGCTGTTCGAACGCAACTCCCGTGGCGCGCAGCTCACCTGGGCAGGTAGCGTGTTCCTCGATAGCGCCAAGCGCATCTTAGCCGCCCTGGAGCAGGCCCGTATGGACATGCGCGGCGTCGTCCTGGGTTTTCGCGGCACCTTGCGCATCGCCGTGTCCGACGGCATCGCCCCGAAACGCCTAGCCGACCTGCTAGCCCGCTGTCGGCAGGAGGAGCCGGAACTGAGTATCCGCCTGTTCGAGGTCAGCTACGCCCAGCAGGTGAAGGGGCTGCTCGAACGCCATTACGACCTCGGCTTCGCCCGCATCGACGCCGCCAGCAGCGGCCTGCAGGCCCAGCCTGTCTGGAGCGACCCGCTGGTCGCCGCCATGCCGGCCCGACACCCGCTGCTATCGCACCGGGGCATCCCGCTGCAGGAGCTGGTCCGCTACCCGCTCATCCTCAGCCACAGTGAAGTCCACGAAGGGCAGTTCCAGCAGATCAGCCGGCTGCTGCGCTCCTACCTCAACGAAGAGGAGGTCGCCAGAATCAACATCGCCGAACAGTACATCTCCCGCGATACCATGCAGGCCTTGGTCACCGCCGGCTATGGTGTGGCGCTGGTGAGCGCCACCGAGCACAGCGACCTGGCCGGCGGCGAGATCGTCACCCGCCCCCTTTCGCTGCCCTACGCCGAACTGACCACCTACCTGCTGCGCCCGACGGGCGAGCCCAGTGCCCACCTGTCGCGCTTCCTCGGGTGGATCGAACAGACCTGCCAGCGCACTGAGAACGCAAGCCCCCAAGGCTTGTTCGACAGCCTGCGCCCCATAGACTTACCCCAGACCAACGTCAGTCTGTCCGTATTATGAGCACCGTCTTTTTCTGCCCGGCCGTGCCGGACGTCTCCCACACAGCCCTTCTCGATCGGCTCGACGCCCTAGATTGGTCCCAGCTGGAACAACAACTGGAGCACCACGGCCATGCCTGCATCGAACGGTTGCTGGACGCCGACACCTGCGCCGTCCTGGCCGGCCTCTACTCGAACGATGGAGCGTTCCGCTCGCGCGTCGTCATGGCCCGGCACAACTTCGGCCAGGGCGAGTACAAGTACTTCGCATACCCCCTGCCCACCCTGCTCGCAACGCTGCGCCATCGACTGTTCCCGCCGCTGGCGCGGATCGCCAATCGCTGGCAAGCGCGCCTCGGCCTGGAGACCCGCTACCCCGAGGCCCTGGACGCCTTCCTCATGCGCTGCCACCGCGCTGGGCAGACCCGCCCCACGCCGCTGCTGTTGCGCTATGGACCGGGCGACTACAACTGCATGCACCAAGACCTCTACGGCGAGCACAACTTTCCGCTGCAGGCCGCCGTCCTGCTCTCCGAACCCGGGCGCGACTTCACCGGTGGGGAGTTCGCGCTCACCGAGCATCTGGCCGGCGCCCAGCGTGCCGAAGTGGTGCCCCTGCGCCAGGGCGACGCGGTGATCTTTCCGGTGAACCTACGCCCCGTGCCCGGCAAACGCAGCGGCTTTCGCCGCGCAGCCATGCGCCACGGCGTCAGCTTGGTGCACAGCGGCCAGCGTCGCACCCTCGGCCTGATTTTCCATGACGCCACCTGAAGGAGCGCGCATGACCCCAGACCTCTTCGCCACCCACGGCAGTGACCAGCGCGAATCCATGGCCGAGCAGGCCGTGATCCTGCGCGGCTTCGCCCTGGACCAGGCCGACGACCTGCTGCGCCAGATTTTCGCCCTGCAGGCCCAGGCGCCCTTCCGCCACATGCTCACCCCCGGAGGCTTCCGCATGTCCGTCGCACTGACCAACTGCGGCGCCTTGGGCTGGACCACAGACCGCCGAGGCTACCGCTACAGCACCACCGACCCGAACAGCGGCGCGCCCTGGCCCGCCATGCCGGAATGTTTTCGCCAGTTGGCCTGCCAGGCCGCCGACGCCGCCGGTTTCGCGGGCTTCGAAGCCGACGCCTGCCTGCTCAACCGCTACCAACCCGGCACTCGCCTGAGTCTGCACCAGGACCGCAACGAACGCGGCTTCGACGCCCCCGTGGTCTCCGTCTCCCTGGGTATGAGCGCCACCTTCCTCTTCGGCGGGCTGCGCCGCAGCGACCCGGTCCGGCGCTTCCTCCTGCACCACGGCGATGTCGCCGTCTGGGGCGGCCAAGACCGGCTGCGCTACCACGGCGTTGCGCCGCTCAAGGGCC
Source organism: Pseudomonas sp. EA_35y_Pfl2_R5 (assembly GCF_963970805.1). Lineage (NCBI taxonomy): Bacteria > Pseudomonadati > Pseudomonadota > Gammaproteobacteria > Pseudomonadales > Pseudomonadaceae > Pseudomonas > Pseudomonas sp. EA_35y_Pfl2_R5. The sequence continues at coordinate 8,753 of NZ_CAXAOW010000023.1, forward strand.
CTCCACACCCGACCCTAGGCGAGCAACGTCTGAACTTCACCTTCCGCCGTGCCGACTGACACCGCCCCATCACCCACGAGAGCCATTGCGTGTCCGATCTCACCGACCTTCCCACCGCGCACACCGGCGAATCTCTAACGGCCTGCGACCCGACGGAACAGGCCAAGCTCCAGGTACTGGTGCCCGACGGCACGTCCTTCCAGCGAAAGGTTTGGGAGGACGTGCCGGGCTTCGCCGACGCCAGTCGCTTCCTCGCTGCCCAGGACCCCGACTGGGCGCGACACATTGAGGTTGTCGGCCCCTGCCGGCACCAGCCCCATCCCCAGCGCGAACCCTACGAAGCCTTGATCCGCGCCGTGGCCTACCAGCAGCTTCACGCCCGGGCGGGCGATGCTATCCTCGCCCGGCTGATGGCGCTCTATCCCGGCGGACGCTTCCCCACCCCAGCCGAACTGCTGATCACCGAACCGGAGCGGCTGCGCGGCTGCGGCTTCTCCGCGCGCAAGCTGCAGACCCTTTTTGGCATCGCCCAGGCCACCCTGGACGGTCAGGTACCCGGCCGCGAAGTAGCAATGGCCTTGAACGACGACGCCCTGATGGCGCGCCTCATACCCCTGCGCGGCGTCGGGCGCTGGACGGTGGAAATGTTCCTGATCTATTCCCTGGAGCGCCGCGACATCCTCCCCGGCGACGACTTCGGCGTGCGCGAGGGCTACCGCCGTCTCAAGGGTCTGGAAGAGACCCCAAGCGCAGCCCTGATGCGTCAGTTCGGGCAGGCCTGGAGCCCCTGGCGCACTGTTGCCGCCTGGTACCTCTGGAGGATGCCGCCAAGCCCATGAGTTCGACCGCAAGAACCGGAGTTTACGGCCGCACCGACTCTGTTAGCCTTCGACCGTCAATAGACCCTTTGGGATGAATGCCATGAGCAAAACCCTTCCCACCGCCCTGCGCTACCTCACGGAAGACCAGCGCTGGGCCGCCGTCCTCGAGCGCGACCTCGCTGCCGACGGCCAGTTTGTGTACGCCGTACGGACCACAGGCGTCTACTGCCGCCCCAGCTCCTCCGCGCGCCTGCCCAATCGTCGCAACGTCGAATTTTTCGATACCCCCGAGGCCGCCGAAGCCGCCGGCTACCGCGCCAGCCGCCGCCAGGTGAGCGACCGCACCGCTGCCGCGGCCCACCGCGCCGTCGTGATCGCCGAGGCCTGCCGCGCCATCGAGACCGCCGACACGCCGTCCAACCTGAATCAGCTGGCAGAGTGCGCGGGCATGAGTCCCTCGCACTTCCACCGGCTGTTCAAAAACGAGACCGGGCTCACTCCCAAGGCCTACGCTTCGGCCTACCGCGCCCGGCGCCTGCGCCGGGAACTGAGCGAGCACGGCACCACGGTGACCGACGCCATCTACGGCGCAGGCTTCAACTCCAACAGTCGCTTCTACGAGACTGCCGACCAGTTGCTGGGCATGCGCGCCAGCGAATACCGCGACGGCGGCACTGGTGCCTCGATCCACTTCGCCGTCGGCCATTGCTCTCTTGGTTCCATCCTCGTCGCCCAGAGCCAGCGGGGGGTCTGCGCCATCTTTCTGGGGGACGACCCTGATACCCTGGTGCGCAACCTGCAGGACCAATTTCCCAAGGCCCAGATGGTGGGCGGCGACGCAGACTTCGAGCGCCTGGTGGCCCAGGTGGTGGGCTTCGTCGAGGCTCCGTCGCTTGGCCTCGACCTGCCCCTGGATGTGCGCGGCACCGCCTTTCAGCAACGGGTCTGGCAGGCCCTGCGGGAAATCCCGCCGGGGGTCACAGCCAGCTACACCGAGATCGCCGAACGCATCGGCGCGTCCAAGGCCGTGCGGGCCGTGGCCCAGGCCTGCGGCGCCAACCACATCGCCGTAGCCATTCCTTGCCACCGGGTGGTGCGCCGCAACGGTGACCTTTCCGGCTACCGCTGGGGCGTCGAGCGCAAGCGCGAACTGCTGCAGAGGGAAAGTCAGGCCATCCACCCGACGAGTGCGGCCCATGCCTGAAACAGCCTACGCTCTGAACCTGCCGGAAGACTGGACCGCCATCGAACGGGCCCTCGACGAGCACGGCCACGCGCCGTTGCCCGGTTTGCTAGACACGGAGGCCGCGCGCCGGTTGGGCGAGTGCTTGGACAAGCCCCCCCGGGAGCGCTTGGAAACCATCTCCCTGGGGCGTGGTAAGGGCGTACGCGCCGACCTGTCCCACGGCCAATGGGATGCCCTTCACGCCCCACTCGCCTCCATCGCCAACCGCTGGTGCCAGGCCTTCGGCCAGCCCAACCTGCACGCCCCGAACGGCCAGGTGCACTGCGCCCACCTGACCCACCTCGGCGCCGACGACTTCATGCCCCTGCTCCCGGGCGTGGACGACCCGGAGCTGCTACCGGTACGGCTGCTGGTGCTGCTCTCCGACCCGCAGGACTTCAGCGGCGGTGAGCTGGTGCTCACCGAGCAACGGCCTCGCATGCAGTCGCGGCTCTGGGTGGTGCCGCTGTCACGCGGTGACGGCGTGCTGCTGTGCAGTCAGCGCCGGCCGCTGCGCAACAGCCAAGGGCAGCTCTACGGTGCCCAGTTGCGCCACGGCATCGGCCGGGTGCGCAGCGGCGTGCGGGTCGGCCTGGAAGTGAGCTTCCAGGGCAGGCATGACAACTGAAACGGGCGAACCCAAGGCCTGGCGCCTGATCGGCGCCGACGGCCGCCCCTGCCTCAGCCCTGTGCCCGGCACCCTCGGCGGGCACCGCCGCAACCGCCTCTACGGCCGCCTGGATTGCCGCAGTGCCCTGCAAGCCCTGGCCCGCGGCGGCTACGTGGCACAACGGGTGTTCTTCCTCGACGAAGCCACGGCCTTGAGCGCCGGCTACCGGCCCTGTGCCGTGTGCATGCCCGAGAGGTACCGGACATGGCAGGCCGGTGAGTTGGGGTATCACCCGTAGGGTGGACTTCAGCCCACCAGCGGTCATACGTTCGTAGCCCGGGCAACCGTTCGCGAGCAGAGCTCGCTCTTACACGGGTCGGCTCGGGGCTCTAGGGCGTCGGAGTGGGTGCCAGGGTCTGAGGTGTGGCGGCATCGGCGGTGCGGCTGCGATCGGCGATGCGCTTACCCAGGGCGATCATCGGTCGCTCCACGATACGGTGAATCAGTTCGGTGGCGCCGAACACCAGCACCAGCATCAGCGCCGTGTACTGCGGCCAGAGCGCGTCGGTGATGGCTATGCCTTCGCTGCGGGTGTAGCGGTGCATCAGCTCCAGGGTCAGGAAGAACATCGGGATGTGCACCAGGTACAGGGTGTAGGAGCGCTTGCCCAGGTAATCCAGCAGTGCCTGCAGCGGCTGCGGGAATACCAGCAGGCCGCCCTCGCACACCGCCATGAACACCAGCGCTAGGGACAGTGCGCAGACCACCGGCACCGCCAGTACGTTGCCGAAGCCGATGGCCGTGACGCTGGCCAGCACCAACGCTAGCACCGTGGCCAGCAGCGCACCGGCGTAGCGATGACGGCCGGCCCGCACACGCAGGGCGGCGAACCAGGGTTGGGTGGTGGCCAGGTACAGCAGGCAGCCGTAGATCAGCCCGTCGCAACGGGTTTGGGTGAAGAAGAACACCTTCATCGGGTCGGACAGGCTGAAGGGCCGCAGCACCAGGCTCACCAGCAGCAGTGCCCCCACTAGCGCCAGCACCCGCGCGTGGGTGCTCTTCAGCAGGATCAGAAAAAGCGGGTAGAACAGGTAGAACTGCTCCTCTACCGACAGGCTCCAGTACGGCGCCAGCGGCACCCCGCCGGCGATCTTGTTGTCCGGCAGCCAGAAGTTGAACGTGTAGGTGAAGATGCTCAGCGCCGCCTGGGCGTTGTACACCGGCGGGGCGAAGTACTGGCCCTGATTGAAGAACAGGCTGCAGGCCATCACCAGTGCCACCACTACCCAGGCCACCGGTAGGATGCGGAACACCCGGCGCACGTAGAACGCCTTGATGCAGGCCGCCCGGTGCAGGCCACTGCGCAGCCCGTCCAGTTGTTCCAGCAGGGTGCGCGAGATGATGTAGCCGGAGATGACGAAGAACAGATCGACCCCGCCCCAGGCGTTGCCAAACAGGTCCGCCACCGACTCGGGCTTGGGGTATTGCATGGTGAAGGTCCAGGGGTAGAACACCTGGTACAGGTGGACGTAGAAGGTCAGCAGCACGGCGATGGCGCGCAGGCGGTCGAGTTCGAGGTTCCTCGACGGGCTGCCCTGGGCGGCGAGGCCGGCGGCGGGCACTTCGGTCTTCATGTTCATGGGTCTACCCCCGGAGGCGGCTAGCGGTCAGAGTTTGGTGCCACCGTCGACGCTGAGGATGTCGCCGGTGATCCAGCGCGAGGCGTCGGAGGCCAGAAACAACGCAACATCAGCAATGTCCTCGGGCTGTGCGACGCGCTTCAGGGCCTGAATGCCAAGCACGAAGTCGCGCCCCTCGTCGCTGCGCACGAAGCTGGACATTTCGGTGTCCACAACCCCCGGGGCCAGCCCGTTGACGCGTATGCCTTGCTCACCGAGGGCCTGGGCGAAGTGCAGCACCAGTGTGTCTAGTGCACCCTTCGTGGCGGCGTAGGCCGGGATCTCGCCCACCGCCGAGCGCGCCCCGAGGGACGACACCATCACCACGCTGCTGCCCTCCCCCATCAGCGGCAGCAGTTGCTGGACTAGGAAGAACGGCCCCCGCACGTTGACCGCGAACAGCCGATCGAAGTCCTCCACGCGAGTGTCCTCCAGGCGGGCCGTCTGGGCGATGCCAGCGCAGGCCACCAGCACGTCGAGCCGGCGGACCCGCTCGCCGACCTCGGCGGCGAGGATGCGTGGCCCGTCGACGCTGGCCAGGTCCGCCACCAGCACGTCGGCGCGGCCGCCTCGTTCGTGGATCTCGGCCGCTACGGCACGGGCCTCCTCCACGCCCCGGTGGCAGTGCACCAGCACATGGGCGCCGGCGGCCCCCAAGGCCAGGGCGGTGGCCTTGCCGATGCCACGGGAGGCCCCGGTGACTAGGGCGCTCTTGGAAAGCAGGGAATGCTGCATGATAGATCTCCTTGGTTCAGCTCAGGGGCGCAGGCGTGTGCACCCCGGGTGGTATGAAGTTCAGGCGGGCTCGGCAAGGCGGTGTCCGATGCGCTGCTCGGCCACCAGTACCTGCGCGGCCAACTGAGCCACGGTGAGCACCGAGGCGTGGATGTTCACCGTCGGTATCTCGGGGATGACCGAGGCGTCCACAACCCGAAGTCCGGACACGCCCCAGACCCGGAAGCGCCCGTCCACCACACTGCTGCGCGGGTCGCGCCCGGCGCTGCAGGTGCCGGTGTAGTGCAGGCCGGGCCCGGCGTAGCGAGCGATGAAGGCGAGCTTTTGCGAAGGGGTGTCCAGCGGGTCGCTGGGGTAGAACCCACCGAAGTAGTCGGTGACCCCCGCGCCGATGGCAAGACCATGGTCCAGGGCAGCCACCATGATGTTGCGGTCGATGGACTCGCCCAAGTAGTTGGGGTCGATCAGCAGGGATTCGCGCGGGTCTCTGCTGACCAGACGTACTTGCCCCCGACTGCGCGGCTTGGCGAGGAAGGGAATGACGGTGTAGGAACTGCCGCTGGGCAGGGGCACCGGGCCGAAGGGGTACTGCATGCCGGCCACCTGGATGTCCGGCGCCTGCTGGCCACTGCCGTGGTGATAGTAGGCCATGGTCGCCACACCGTTGGAGACCTGCGGCGGGATGGCCAGACGCGAGCGGTACTGCAGGCTGAGCAGCAGGTGGTCCTGCAGGTTCTGCCCCACGGCCGGCAGGTGCAGCCGCACCGGGATGCCCTGCTCGCGCAGGGCCCGCTGCGGACCGATGCCGGAGAGCATGAGCAGCTTGGGTGACTCGCAGGCACCGGCGCAGAGGATCGTCTCGCGGCGCGCGCGGACCGACATCAGGCGGTTGTCCACCAGCACCCGCACGCCTTCGCAGCGCGAGCCCCGGAGGATCAGGTTGGTGATCAGCGCCTCGCTCAACACGCTGAGGTTGGGCCGGGCCAGCGCCGGGACCAGGAACGCTTGGGCCGGGCCGATCCGGTAGCCCTCAGCGTTGGCGTTAACCTCGGTGATGCCGGCGCCTTCCAGCGGCAGCCCGTCGTTGAGGGTCTGTACGCCGAGCCCGGTGGCACTGCTGGCCGCGAGGTACGCGGCGGTCAGCGGATGCTCCCCGGCGAAGCGTCCGAGGCGGATGCGGGGCGCGCCGTGGCCGGCGGGGCTGCCCACGGGCTGCGCCATGTCCAGGTAGGCACGCTGCAGCGCCGCCACCGTCCAGGGCGCGCCGACCAGGTGCTGCCAGCGCTGCAGATCGCGGGGATCACCCCGCAACCAGATCATCGCGTTGATGCTGCCGGAGCCCCCGACGATACGCCCGGCAGCTAGGTTCTGGGCACGTTGGTCCAACTGCGGCTGCGGGGTGCTGGTGCGGGCCCAATCGGTGTCACTGCCGAGGTTCTGCAGCCACAGCGCAACCTCGCGGACCTTGGGTTGGTCGATGCGGTGGCTGCCGGCCTCCAACAGCAGCACCGAGGCGCCGGTGGCGGAGAGCCGGTCGGCCAGCAGGCAACCGGCGGACCCGGCGCCGACGATGATGTAGTCGTAGTCCCGGCGGTGGCTGGGGCGGCGTTCGTCAGCGGCGGCCAGGGCGGCGGCGGGCAGCAGCCCCATGCCGGCGGCGCCGGCTCCCAGGGCCATCAGGCGGGTGAGGAAGTCCCGTCGCCCGGAGGCGCCGAAATCGGCCGTCGCTTCTTCGCCTGCAACGCCGGGCATGTCGTTGTGCGTCTTCATGTCGATGCGGATTCCATTGCGATGGAGGACGGGCGCCGCGGTCGCGGCGCCCAGATCGGCCGAGTGGCCTCAGGTGCGGGTGATGGTCACGCCGCCTTCCACGAACAGCGTGGTGCCGGTGACGAAGCTGGAGGCATCGGAGGCGAGGTACAGCGCCGATTGGGCGATCTCCTCCGGGCGGGCCATGCGCTTGAGGGCATGGATGCTTTCGACAAAGGCCTTCTGCTCCGCCGTGGAGGCGGCGGCGCGGCCCATTTCGGTATCGGTGCCACCGGGCATCAGCACGTTGACCCGCAGTCCCTGGGCGCCGTATTCGGCGGCCAGAGTACGGGTCAGGCCCACCAGGCCGGCCTTGCTGGCGGCGTAGGCGGCCATGCCGGGGAAGCCGATGCTGTGGCCGACGAAGGAGGAGGTAAAAATCAGCGAGCTGCCAGGACGTTTTAGCAGCTCGGGGATCTGGTGGCGTGCGCCGAGGAAGGCGCCGGTGAGGTTGGTGTCGAGGGTGTCGTGCCAGCCCTCCAGGCTGATGTCGGTCACGCTGCCCAGGGCGCCCATGCTGCCGGCGTTGTTGAAGGCGATGTCCAGGCCGCCGAACTGGCCCACAGCCAGGGCCACAGCCTCGCGGGCGCAGGCCTCTTCCTTGACGTCGCCCACCAGCATCAGGGCCTTGCCGCCCAGGGCATCGATCTCGCCCAGCAGGCGGTCTAAGCAGTCGGCGCGGCGGCCCACGACCACCACCTTGGCGCCTTGGGCCGCGAAGAGCTTGGCGGTCTCGTAGCCGATGCCGGAGCTGGCACCGGTGACGATCGCGGTCTTGTTCACCAGAGTTTTCATGCGTTCACCTTTTCTTCCATGTCGTGTTGAGGGATCAGTCCCGTTTACCGGACTCGAAGAGCCGGATCAGTCCGTCCAGGTTCTTGCCGAAGGGCGGCTCGCCCTCCTCCACCTTCTCGGCGTACTGCCAGAAGTCGGTGCTGAACATCATTCCGTAGTCGCGCGCTTCGCTGACGGCCTTGAGCTGGACGATGGGGTTGTTGCGGGCACCGCGCACGCCGGGGAGGATCGGCTTGGCGATGGCTTCGAAGTAGTCCTTGAGGGTCACCTCGGGGGTGTCGGGGGTCCACACCAGCCACATCATTACGGTCTTGTCGGTGATGTTGACGAAGCCGTGGATGTGGTTGCGCCGGCCGAACACCATGGCGCCCTTCTTCATCGGGATCATGCGGATGGTGTCGCGTCCGGACGCGTCCGGCGGGTTGTCCAGATCGATGTAGGTGCGGGTGCCCATGAACATCACCACACCGCCGTCGGGGGCATAGAACCACTCGTCCGTACGGGTGTGCACATGCAGCGGCGGGCCTGAGCCCGGGGGGATTTCCACCTTGGCCATGAGATAGCGGCCACGGGTGGTCTCGCCAGTCTTCACGAATCGGATGGAGGCCCCTTCGGGCTCGCCGTTGACCACCTGCGGGTTGGGGTCGTCCTCGATCAGGGCGAAGGCCGCTGCGTTCTCCTGGGCGTCGTCCGCGTACTCGGACTCCAGCCCATTCACCTCAAGGACCTGGTCCCGTATCCGTTCACTTGCCAATACACTCATGTCGCCTCCTTGATGCCATCAGTTTGTCGATCAGCCCACTGCACTGAATACGCAGCCCAGCACCGGGCCGGGGGCCTGGATGCCAGCCACCCCCTGCCCGACGAGGCAGTCCAGCAACGCGCCGGCATCCTCCGGCAGGGCGTCGCCGCGCCAGCCGATGTGCTGGTCGGGCCGGACCAGCAGCAGCTGCACTGCGTAGAATGTGAAGGCGGTGGCCGGCAGGTCGACCACCTCCAGGGGAATACCACGGGCACGGGCCGCGTCCTCCAGGCGCGTGGCCTCGGGGGCCTGCGGGCCATTGCGCAAGAGGGTGAAGCCGACGCCCAGCCGGTCGAACACCGAGTGTCGGCCGGTGCTGCCATCGCCGATCCACAGGTGCGGCAGGCGCCCGCCCGGCAAGGTACTGGGGCGGTAGAGCAGCGGGTCGTCCTCGGGGGGCGTGCCGTCGTCCGGCCAGAGGATCGGCGAGCCGTCGTAGCGGGCGCCCAACTCGACGCCTAGAGAGGCAAACTGCCCGCGAAATTGCTGCAGCGCTTCGCCCAGACACTCACGCGCCTGTTGGCCTGCGGACCCTGGGTCCTCGACCTCGTCGGGCACGCTCAGCTGCCCGACGCGCAGGGTTAGGAGTCGGGCGGCGTGGGTATTGCGTAAAGCGACCGAGCGCCGCTCCAACTCATAGGTTGCCAAGAGCCCATCGCCGGCCCATCCCTGCACGGCAGCGGCGAGTTTCCAGGCCAGGTTGGCGGCGCCGTCAATGCCGGTGTTCATGCCGAAGCCGCCGGTAGGCGAAAACAGGTGGGTGGCGTCGCCCGCGAGTAATACCCGGCGGTCGGCGAAGCGCTCGGCCACTAGGGCCAGGCCACCGTGCCAGACGGCGTGGGCCAACACGCTGACCTCGACGGGCTCGCCGATACCGCGCTGGATGGCGCGGATCACTGCCTCGTCCTGGGGCATCTCTTCACTGCTGCGGGCCTGAGTCATGAACAGGAACTCGTCGGCGCCGTCCAGACTGATCAGCAGCATGCGCCCTTCTGGGGCGACGACGTTGTACATCCAGGCCTTGCGGTCCGGTAGCAGGCGCCGGTGAAGGTCGGGGATGCGCACGTGGCTGGAGAACATGCGCCCGCTGAGAAAGCCGCCGGTACTGCCGTCCGGGCCAATATAGCCGATGCCAAGGCGGCGGCGGACGAAGCTGTGGCCGCCGTCGCAGCCCACTAGGTAGTCGGCTCGCCAGTGCTCGCCGGCGCCCTCCCCGGCGCTGTCGATGACGTGGAGGCTGACGCCCTTAGCATCCTGCTGGAAGTCTTCGACGCGCCAGCCGAAGCGCAGCTGGATGCCGGGGCGGGTGCGCAGGTGCTCCAGCAGGAACCGCTCGACGTACATCTGGTTGGCCCGCAACAGGGGCTCGGGCACTTGATCGGTGTCCGGTGCCTGATGCGTCGCCCGCAGACGCTGGCGCTCGGAGGGCATATCCAGGCGCGCTAGCTCCCAGCCGTTGAGGCGAGTGAAGTAGGCGACGTCCCGGGGGTGGTCGTCGGGCAAACCGAGGCGGCGGATGCCTTCGGACAACCCGAGCCGCCGGTAATGCTCCATGGTGCGGGCGTTGTGGGTGTTACCCTTTGGGTGCCAGCGGGTGGTGCGCTCGCTGTTGAACAGCACCACAGGCACGCCGTGATGGTCCAGGAACAGGGCGAGCATCATCCCCACCGGGCCGCCACCGACGATGGCCACCGGGGCCTTGAGGTCGTGGGTGTCATGCATGGTGATCGCTCCCGTAGGGCTCAGGACTCGGCCGGTGCGTGGGCACCCGGCAGGAGCTGGAGGATGTCGTAGCGCGGCGCGCCGTCGCCTTGGCCGCTGACCGAGGACATCACCCGCGAGGCATAACCGTGCTCGCGCAGCAGGACGTCCAGGGCCTGGGCGTCGCCCTGGCTGCTAAAACCCATCAGCAGCATGCCGCCGAGTGCGAGATGACGCGGGGCTTCGTCGAGGAACCTCCGGTGGGCGGCATACCCAGGATCGCAGAAGGCCATCATGATGTCGGCGTCGAACACGTGGTCGGCTTCGACGAAGACGAAGTTGGAGTTCCAAAAGATGACGTCGAAGTGCTCGCCCTCCTCCAGCACGTCGAACAGGTCGCCTTGGCGGACGAACATCCGCTCGGCGACGCCGTGTCTATGGGCGTTGGCGCGGGTGTTGGCCACAGCATCAGCGCTAATGTCGCTGGCCACCACCAAGGCGCAGCCTTCGAGGGCGGCAGTGACGGCAGTAACGCCTGCGCCACAGCCGATCTCCAAGAAGCGTCCGCCCCGGGGATATGGTAGGTGGTGGGTGAAAATGCCGGTCGACTGGAAGTGGGTGGGCGGGAAGACGCCGCCATGCACAACGAAGCGGCGCCCCATGCATTCGTATTCGTCCTGCTGGTCGGCCTGGGCGGTGGCGAGCCTCTGGCGCACCGACGCGAGGACATCGGGTTGGGAGGTGAGCTGGGTCATAGTACGGTCCTTGTTCTGTTGGCGTGGGCTCAGCGCGCGGTTCCGCTGGAGGCCAGCGAGTGTTCGGCTTCAGGGGTGCGGCGCAGCAGGTGCAGCAGGGCCTGTTCGTGCTGGCCGGCCAGGAGGGTCTCGGCAAGGCCGCGCAGGCGGCGCTTGAGGATCTTGCCGGTGGCACCGGCGGGGAGAAAGGCGAGGTCGCTGACCACCGCCACCGCCACCTCGCCCTCCGACAAGTGCACACCCCTGCGCGTGGCGGCCTGGTACAGAGCGGTTAGCACGCGGGGGGCGATTGCTGCTGCCTGGTCTAGGGCCTGGCGTTCGGGCAGCACCAAGGCGAGGACGCGGGTGCCCTCGGCGTGGCTGGGGTCGACTCCGACCACGGTGGCGTCGCAAACGCCTTCCACCTGCTGCGCCGCTTCTTCCAGCAGCAGGGTGTAGAGGGCGCCGTCGCGGGCGTCGATGACGTCCACGGCGCGGTCGATCTGGAAGAATTCGCCATCACGGCAGTAGGCGACGTCTCCGGTGAGGAAGTAGCCGGCGCGCCAGGCTTCGGCGGTCTTCTGCGACTGCTTCCAATAGCCTGATGTGACGGTGGGCGAGCGCACGGCCAGCAGACCGACTTCGCCGGGCTTCACCTCTTCGCCGTTGCAGGGATCGAGGACCTTGGCTAAGGCGATGTCTACCGGGCGGCCGATAGAGCGCTGGTCCGCCAGAGCCTCGCGGGTGGATTCGCTGCGGAACAGGGCCATGCCCAACTCGGAGCTGCCGAAGGCGTCGATGAAGCGCGACTGTGGAGCGCCGTCGAGGATAGCGCGCACGTGGCTCTGGTGGGATGCGTCGCCCATGGCGAACCAGCGGCGCACGCCGGGGAATTCGCCGGGGCGGATCCCGCCGTCAACCAGCAACACGTAGCTGCGTGGGAAGGCGACCACCGTGGTGGGCTGAAAGTGGCGGATGGCTTCGCGCAAGGCATGACCGTCCTGGGTGCCCAGCACGTAGGTAGGGATGCCGTGGAGGACCGCCGTCTCTAGGTGGCTGATGGCCGCCGAGTGGGACTGCGGCAGAGCGGTAAGCAGGCGCTCGTCGGGCCCTTCGGCGAAGCGACCGATGCGGGCGCGCTTGCCCATGAAAAATTGCCGATGTTCGAAGCGCACTGCCTTGGGCAGCCCGGTGGTGCCGGAGGTGTGGCTGAGCATGACCAGGGTTGAGTCCTCAGGTTCCAGCGGCCACCAGGTGGGCAGCTCTGGGGCTGGGTCGAGGCGCGACAGACTGACGTCGAGCACGGACTGGGGGCCCTGGTTGCACCATTCACGGGCGAAGGCGCTAGTGGCGAGGGTGGAGCTGTCGGTAACCAGGCGCTCGAAGCCGTTCTCGGCCATGTAGGCGAGGCCGAACTCGGCGGGCATTGCCGGGTTCATCAGCGAGATGGCAGCGCCGAGGCTGGTCAGGGCAAGGTAGTGGAGCATGGGCATGAGCCCGTCCTCGACGCTCACTGCCACCACATCGCCGGGCTTCACTCCCTGTTGCAGGTACCAATCGGCAAGCGCCATGCGGTGGCGCTGCAGATCGTTGAGCCCAAGGGCGGTGACCGGGGCGCCCTGCAGGAGCTGCAGCGGCCGATCAAGAAACAGGAACGGCTGGTCGGCGGTGGTGCTCAGGGCCAGGCAGCGGTCGAGGAAGTTGGCGCTGCCGAGGCTGGCGTCAGCGCGCAGGGCCTGGAGGGCCTCGGGACTGGTGAGGGTGCCCTGGGCCTCACCGGTGCCGCTGCCCTGGCCGACCAGCTCAGCGAGCATGTCCATGCGCAGGTGGATCATTTCCTCGCCGATGGCGATTACCCGGCTGCGCAGGTAAGGCCGCTCGCCGAGCATGCGGTCAATGATGTCGCGCATGACGATGGCGTGCTCTTCGTCCTCTTCGATGTGCAGGACGAAGAAGTGCTCGGCCTCGGCGGGGGCGTTGTGACTACGTAGGGCATCCAGCACCGGGCCGTAGATCAGCGGGACGATGGCTTCGGCACCAAGGCAGAGGGCGGCTAGGCCGTCCAGCGGGTCGCTGCTGCGACAGTGGCGGAACATGGCGTCGATGAGCTGGCGGGTGCCCTCCAACGGGGGGCGGCTGCGCGGGACGGCGGCCATCAGGTCCATGCCACGTCGGTACAGCTCGGCGTGCGAGATGTCGACGCTGTCGCCGCCGGAGAGTTCTTCGGTGAGGTTGTGGGACAGGGCCTTGAACTCGCCCTGGTCAGCCAGGCTGCCCATGAGTGCGCACAGGTAACGGGTGAAGTACTGGGAGTAGTAATGGTGCTGGATGAGGAAGTGACGCAGTTGGTCGACGCTGACCGCGCCGTTGCGACAGGCCACAAGGAAGGGGTTAGCCCTGAGCTGGCCAAGCAGCCCCTCGGGGAAGAGATCCGTCCAGAGGGGGGACAGCACGTAGTCGTTGCGGCCATCAGCGCGCATTTCGAGGTGTTCCATTGACCTTCTCCTTGACGGCTGCCAGGCAGCCGTAGGTTGTGTACCGTTCACACGGCGCGGCTGAGGTATTCCGTTTCGCCCCGGATGCAGTCCGCAAGGCGGCGAAGCAGGTCGAGGGGCCGAGGGTGCTGGAAGACGTTGCGCCCGACGCAGAGCCCAGAGGCACCGCTGGCCAGAATGGCGCGGGTCATGGCCAGAAGGCGCTCGTCTTCGGTGCGCTCGCCGCCGGCGAAAAAAATGTGAATGTCGCGACGGTGGGTCTCCACCAGTTCGGCGCATTCGGCGCTGGTTTCTGGCAGGGCCAGCTTGACCGCATCGGAGCCGAGCTCGGCGACCACCCGCACCAAGTGGCTGAGGCGCCGCTGGCGCTCCAGAGCGGTGAGCCCGCGCGCCTTGTCGTAGAGCATGGTGAGGATGGGAAGGCCGGCGGCGTGAGCGGCGTCGATCATGGCTCCGAGCTGGGCGAGGTTGTGCTGGAAGTTGTGCTCGGTAAAGTTGACCTGCAGGGACACCGCATCTGCCCCCAGTTCCAGCGCCGCCTCGACACTTGCGACGGGAATCTTAGTGTCGGGCTCGGGGGCGATGCTGGCCATGCCGTTGAGGTGGAGGATCACGCCGGTGGCCGGATGCAACATGTCACGCAGGATTAGTCGTTCGATCAGGCCCTTGTGGGCAATGATGGCGCTGATGTGCTCGCTGCCGATCCATTTCTCGAAGTCGGCGGTCTGGGTCATGCCGGCGATTGGCCCGAGGGTCAGGCCGTGGTCGATGGGGACGATCAATCCGCGGCGCGATGCTGGAAACAGCAAGCGCCGCTCCCTAAGAACTCTGCTGACGTAGCTCATGGCGGCCTCTATTTCTCGATGATCGTTTCGTTGATCTTGATGCCAACATGGCGACCGGGCTCTGTGACGTAGCCGAGGATCTTGTCGCCGGGCTTGAGCTCCGAAATGTTCAGGGGCTTGGCTGCGTCGGAGAAGATGCGGACGTGCCAGTCGTCCTGCATGAGGACGTTGACCCGTTCCTTGCCGGAGAACTCGACCTCGATCAGCCGCAGCGGACGCTGCTCGATCTTCATGCGGCCGACGGCGGCCCGACGCACGCGCCCCTTGGAGTTGACGAGCATGATCGGCGAGCCGGCCTTGAGCTCGCTCATGTAGTCGGTGCGGTTGTCGGTGTTGAACACATAGGAGTGCACGGCGCCGGCGTTGACGCGGAATGGCCTCAGCTCCATGTAGGGCAGGAAGTAGACCTCGGGGCAGCAGAGCACGCCGCCTTGGGAGGTGCTGCCAACCAGCATGCCTTCGTCGGGCTCGAACAGGGTGGCGGCGTCAATGCAAGCGCGGTAGCCCATGCCCGCGGGGCGGCTTTCGATAACGGTGCCGACCTGAATGTTGAGGCTGGCGTAGCTTTGCGCCTGAGACATGCGAGCGAGGAACTCGCTCATCACGCCATGGTCGCGGGGGGAGAAGATCACCCCTTCGGCGCCGTACTCCATCACGCCGTAGGAGACGATGGCATCGTCAACGTCGGTGGACGCCTTGATCTCCTTCATCAATACAGTGGAGGTGGACTGCAGCGAGGCAATGACCAGCTCCAAGGGGATGTTGGTGGGGTCGCGGAAGAGAATCCACAAGTAGTTGAAGCGTAGCCCCTGGTCGATGGCGCCCAATAGGCTGTCACGGTCATCAACATAGCTGGTGAAGCAGGTGAGCAGGCCGTCCAGGCCCAGTTCGGCCAGAGCCTCGGCGTCGCTCAGAGCGACGGAGCGGTTGCGGGCGGCGGCACCCTTGCGGAAGTCCTCCACCAGGGATGGGGAGCTCTCGCGGAAGGCCTTGATTTCGGCCGCGTTGCGCAGACGCAGCACCACGTGCATGCGCGAGGGCACGGCGGGGAGCAGTTCGGCGAGGTTGTCCATGTAGAGGACAATGCCAGTGTAGAGCGAGTTGATGACGCGGACGAAGATGCCGTCGTCGGGGCGCTTGCTGGCCAGTTGGGCACTGTCGAACCAGACCAACTGGCTGTCGTTTGCAGTGCGCTTGGACTCACTGGACTTGCGGATGTTGGCGAGCCTGACCGAGCTGCGCCTGGAAATGGTTTCTGCCGTTTCGAAGTCTTGCGGGACAGCTACTTCCTTAGTGATCTGGACATCCTTTCCCTTCACCCCTGAGCTTGTATTGATCATGTTTCTTCTCCTGGCTGCGTACCCTTTGTGAAGCGTGGTCATATAGAGGGCATCCGGACACCCGCTTGCGCACTGCTCAATGATTCGCAACCTTAACGAGCGATCCGTCTCCCGTTGAGCTGTCCAACCTCTTTCATCGTCCAGCCACTGGGCGTCCGATGGGGTCGAGTTGTGTTGGGCAGGCTCGGCGCGCACGGTCGGGTGGTGGTTTGCTACCAGACCGTTTCGACGCATGGCGCACTCTCCCCCAGCCCCAAGCACAAGAAAAGACCGTATGGTTTGCATGACATACGAAACAGGTACAGCCAGCTTTCTAGACACAAAAAGTCCGCAATCTGACCTGGGACGACCCGACGAAAACAGTCTATCGAAGTGACATAACGGCCTAAAAAACGGCATAACGGCAAATTTTGCCAGACAAAAAATGTCTGTTCTCAGACTTACAAAGTGAGTAATTGCGGCAAATCGACTCCGGTGAGCACCCAAACCGCCCCGGGATCTCCGGAGGCTCCAACTCTTGAGAGGATGGAGTCATGAAAAGCACATCTAAATATTCATCGGAAGTGAAAGAGCGGGCGCTTCGCCTGGTGCTGGAGCATCAGTACGAGTGGTAGTGGATGACTATCATGTCAATATCCCCGAAAGTCGGCTGTACAGGGGGACACCCCACGGCAATGGGTGCGTCAGGTGGAGCGTGACCAGTGGGTACGTTCGGGGCTGACAACTGAGGAGCGAGGGCGGGGGGTCACTGAGGAAGACAGAAAGGCCCTGTTAGGCCACAAGAACGGCAGCATCACCAGCCACTACTCGGGCGCAGAACTGGGCAAGCTGATTGATGAAGCAAACAAAATATCGGCTACTGACTCACGTGGGCCGGCGCTGACAATACTGAGGAGGAAGGCAGGATGAGAAAAGTCCCGCAAAAGTCCCTGACACAAAAGGCTATGTCCCAATTACGTGTTGCATGGTCCGACCAACCGCCTCCTGGATACAGTGAACGGGCTGAATACGCTGCTGATAGCGTTCAAGCATGCGGCGCCAGCCCAGGTAGTTCGGGAGGTAG
>NZ_CAXAOW010000024.1:0-18656 GCF_963970805.1 Pseudomonas sp. EA_35y_Pfl2_R5
CAAGCAATTGCCTTCTTGCTTCAGATTCATCAGCGCTGAAGGGGCCGCCACAGGCGGTAATAAAAAAGCAGATAAATATCATTGCGTATATTTTCATGCACACAGGCCTAACGTTTGGTTAAGGGGCGGGCTTTAGCCCGTCCCAGTGAGCGAAGCGAACGGTTTGAACCAGTTGTTATATGGCTATACACGTTCTGTTAGCTTTCTTGAACAAGGGTCGTAAGTATAGCTTTTGACCATGCTGCCTTTCTCTTCCGTAAGTCCAACTTGGTTGAGCCACATTTCCATTTCAGGCAAGGCTACATTCGCCAGTTGTTCCTTTATATCTGGTAAGTATTCTTTTGGTGCTGCGTAAACATATATTAACCACGATGGAGAGTAATAGCCTGCTTCTATCATGTGCTGCGGTGATGAAATTCCAGTTGTTGGGTTCTGGTAGCGAATCTCAATTATCTTTATAGGCTTTTTCTGCTTGATTCTTTCGTTATAGGACGAGGCCCAGAATTCATCTTTATGCCAAAAGTTAAGCACCAAACTTTCTAGCTGAGGAGCGCTGACTAGACTTGCGCTTATTTTTTCAGCACCAATCGGATAAGAAAAACCTTTTGGGAGTTTTTCCTTAAATTTTGTGAGGATCATGTGCATAGGAAAGACATATAACGTTTGGTTAAGGGGCGGGCTTTAGCCCGTCTCAGTGAGCGAAGCGAACGATTTGAACCACTAGTTAGGCGTTTTTAACTGGATATTTGACAAGTAATGGTCACGATGTTCGAAGTAGCGCATGTTTTTTAGAGTAGATACTCCAGTGCAGTTTGGGCAGCAAGCAGTTAGCGAGGTTGTCCAAGTGTTTAGGTCAGTAACGTAATTACATTTACTGCACATCCAAACCCACGGAAATTTTTCTGGAAGCGATATAGAGCTTAGAGAAATGTACTGCTGCGCAGTTAAGCAAATACACGCGTCGTAGTCGTTTAGGTTGAGTGAAGAATTGAAAAATATATTATCCACCTTCAATGGATGACTTGCTTCGCTTAAATCACGTAAAAGATCTATCCAAATTGTAAGCATGTATGGATCGTTGTTGTCTTCGGCAATACTGAGCAGTTCATAAGCCCCATCTTTTAGATCAAGCGAACCAGAAACCATTTTCTTACAAATGTCGCTGGTGTATTCAAGCAATGCTTCATACCACTCGTCCTGAGACGGCAGCTTGATGCCAAGATCTGAGACGCACAATTTAAAATAGTACTCAACTTGCTCCGCGTCTGGCTCTTTCTCTAAGTCAAAACTTGCCAGCATCGCGACACTCTGTGAATCACTCCCCTCGTAAAGCAATCCCACAGCCCAATCAATATAATCGGAAGCATTTGTATTCCGATCAAGTCGCTTAAATGCAAGTTCACTGAGTTCCATGGAAAATGCCTAACGTTTGGTTAAGGGGCGGGCTTTAGCCCGTCCCAGTGAGCAAAGCGAGCGATTTGAACCACTTGTTAGGCGAATTCTATTAGTACGCATATGGCAACAAAGCATAATAATGCAGTTAAGATAAATTGATTTATTATGATGTCGGTGCGGTTTTTGCTGATTTCGTGTGCGGGATAAATCACAGGCCATGTTTTTTCTGTGGCCGCAAGGAGCAATATTTCTGGGGTTACTGGTATGCGCTTCACTTGCTGGTACGGTGCTGGTGAAAATAGAGCACCGATATTAAAACCTTCTTCGTTGTGATGAAAATACCAGCAATAAGTATTCATGGAAACATTGTATTTTGACGCAAAATCTTCAGCCAACTCAAAGAAATCATCTCCATCTATGCCTAGATCGCGGCATAGATCAGCTTTAGGAGAAAGTTTAGTCCTGCTTACTCCCTGGCTTTTTTCAAGAAAATTGTAGATTTCTTCGATATCCATATTTGCCTAACGTTTGGTTAAGGGGCGGGCTTTAGCCCGTCCCAGTGAGCGAAGCGAACGGTTTGAACCAGTTGTTATACATCAGCCACCGAATCGAACCGTAATGTAAGGCAAGCATCTCCTACTGGAATTAAAAATAACACGCCGATTCTTGAGTCTGATGTTACGTAGTGAGATTTGAAAATTATCTCTGACTCGAAATCAGAACTAATCATGCGAACCATTTCCATGACCTGCCATGCTAGATAATATTTTATTGATTTCAGCGCTTCAGGGGTGGCAATGGAGTTTTCATAGTCCTTTGGTAGTAAATATTTCTCTAGCTCATTGTGCAAAACTCTAATCCAGTTTGTTATGGAGATAGATTTTTGAAAGGAGAAAGTTGAAACCGCCATGTCCGGAAAGTCTTCTTGGAAGCCTTTGCAGTAGCCGGTAAATAAAGCGTTTATAGACTCATCAATATTATTAGTGTCTAGCGTAACCTTGCGTGCACCTGCTGTATTGCGTTGAGCGTCTGAGCCAATTGATGATAATGCGTCAATATATCCGTCGAGCCTGGAGACAATCGTTTCAAGTTCATCTATGGCCAATGCGGTGCGTCTCCAGGTGTATAACGATTAAGCTAAGGGGCCGGCTTCGCCGGTCCCAGCGAACAAAGTGAGCGATTTGAGCGCATTGTTATATTTCATGGACGGCGCGATGATATGGGTTTAGGGATTTTCGGCGTTGGCTGTTTTGTTTGACGAGCTTCTGGGTCTTCTAGATTGCTAGTAGGAAATAGAACCGGTACGGAAAACTGAACCCTGCTTGCAAGTATATTTTTTGTGCCTTTCTCGCCGCCTATATCTCCGCCTAACAACCCTGACAATACCTTTACTCGAGCCCCGGCTTTAGCCGCGTCTTCTGCAGTTATTGCAATATCGAAAGATACAAGTTGCGCATAATTGTTATTTGTATTATCCCAAACGGAATTTTCTGCCACTGCCGAGGTACCGCGCATTAAGTTTCCTGGATTTATATGTGCGCCATGCTCTGAAAATTTACTTTGGGCGTCTTTGATTCCTTCGACGATTGAAAGTAGTGACTCAGCGACAAAATCTTTCAGCTCCATCAGTACTTGCTCCATGGAATATAACGTTTGGTTAAGGGGCGGGCTTTAGCCCGTCCTAGTGAGCGAAGCGAACGATTTGAACCAGTTGTTATGTGCTTTTCTTGCTTGATTTATCATTTTTTGTGAGCAGAGACGCTATTTCAATTGCTGACTCAAAGATTCTAGGATCGAAATTTTGAGAGCCTATATCTTTAAATGAGGAGTCTTGAGTTATGTTCCAATGCTGAAATACTACTTTGACATCTTCGGGGGTGACAATGTCACCGTACGCCTGCAGGTAAAATTTACCGAATGAAATGGCGTGCAGACGGTCTGAGTTCTTTAATGATTCGTTCATGTAGGACTTGCCAAGTGTGAACGCATATTTAGACGAGGCCACAAGAAGCCCTACACCAATAAGCCCTTTTATTGATAAAAGCACTATGGCGCTCGTATTTATGTCTTTGCCTAGGCTTTCTTTAATAAGATAGAAGGCCGCTAGAACCCCTAGAATCAGGGCGGCATATCCGAAGCCATACCAAATATGTGCACTTAATTTAAGAGATGCTTCTTTTTTATTAAGGCGCTCCTCTGCCTCTCGGATAAACTCAGTCTTGCTGACTTCTAGTTTTTCTGCTTGCTTGTTCTTCGCGCGCTTCCTTTCTTCCTGTGTTGCGTTATTAAGCTCTATCGCGCGGTGAATACTTGAAACGACTTTATTTAAGTGGAGGTCCATGAAATTTGGAACCATCTCAACAAAGCGATTCAATAAGAAATCAGGTATTTCGATATTTTCTCCAACCACAACAGGGAGGAAAAGCTTGTTGCCTGTTGCATCCATCTGGGCGAGTGCTACTGTAATTTCATTTAGAACATGTTTTGACTTTAGAGACTCTTCTGTAAGTATTGCAATGACTGCGTCAGCAGAGCTCAGTAGTTTATTCAAGTCCTTTGATAGGTAAGAACCAACCAGCAAGGACTCTATACCTATTACAACATGACCTATCTCATTAAGAGCACCTCTCAATGCATCATGAAGCCCTTTATCTTTATGGCTATGTGAAATAAATATTTTGCTCAAGGTTTATTCCTGCTGCGGTACATAACTATTATTAGACGACATTTCCATACCTGACCCTATTACCACTGCTGGCAATAAGTATCCAAATCTGGCCATCTCGTATCCATATATGACCATCAGTTATTGATGATCCGTTCTTGCAGTCCCAGCTGTACTGCCGCTTTGTAGCTCAGTAGCCATGCCTTCTGATCTGGTTGCCACTTGCCGCCGGCCTGTTTGGCCGCCAGTTGCATGTCCTTCTCGTGGAAACTGATTCGCACAAAAACCAAAGCCGTCAATTGTTCGGCCGGCAGGGCGCGGGTTTTCGGCGGTTTGTGTTTGCGTTCGACGATCAGTTCTACCGTGGTGTAGCTAATCTGTTGTTCGGCGTCTTGGCGGTAGCGCACGGCGATTAAGTCGTCTCCGTAGCGCTCGACAAAGCGTTTTGTGCCGTTTTTGCCTGGCTTGAGGCTTTTCACAACGTCCATATCGTGACCATTGGTGGCGGTGTCCTGCTGGCAGTCTGCCTTTATCTGTGAGGCGGCTCAAGCTCGATATGGGTGCGTATAACGGGGCCTCACCCCCGATCATTCCGGAGCGTGGTTGAACGGACGGAGACGATTCAAAACAAGATTCAGGGAGCTGTTCTTTGTATCGTTCGCGATGGGGTATGAGGGAAGTCAACGAGAGGAGCCAGATGTTCCGCCCATGTGTGCTGGGGGCTCTCCCCCATAGAGTCCAACGCTGCTGTTATGAACTCAATAAATACCCTGACCTTGGCCGGTAAGTAATCGCGTTTGGGGTAAATCGCAAATACACCATTAGCTGGCTGTGGAGGTCTGTAGTGGGGGTAAAGCGAGACTAAATCCCCGCTGTCCAAACCCGGCTTTGCCAGAAAGTGCGGAAGCTGAGCAATGCCCAAACCGTCCGCGCACATATACGCCATGGTCTCTCCGTCATCGGTGACATGACGCCGCTCTAGTTCATGAGGAAGGTATGCACCGTGGCGGTTCGGTAAAAATATTGGTTGGAGCTGCTGTGTTTCCTTGATGCGGAAACCAATCCAGTGGTGGTTGTGAAAATCATCGGCGTGTTGCGGTGTGCCCTGTACTTCTAAGTAATGGGGTGAAGCGCAAACCAGAAAGTCCATTGGGCTCAGCTGTCGGGCCACCAGGCGGCTGTCTTTTACGTAGCCAGTGCGGAGTGCGATATCAATATCGTTGTCGATCACATCCAGGTGCAGGTCGTTGATCTCAAGCTCCAGTTTTATCGCTGGGTAACGCTGAGAAAATGCGTGTAGCAAGGGGCGTACATAGAGATGGCCGTAGCATGCAGCCGCGTTGATGCGCAGGATGCCGCAGGGCGAGTCGTTCAAGTGCCGCAATTCGTCTTCGCAGGAACTGAGGTCTTGCAGCAGCTTACGCGTCGTGTCGGCGTAGTATTTTCCCGCTGTGGTAATGCGCAGGTGGCGGGTGGAGCGTTGAAAGAGCGTGAGCTGCAGTTGGGCTTCCAGGCGAGAAATGGCTTTGCTGACGGTGGACGGGTCAGTGTCACAAACCTTTGCTGCTGCTGCGAAGCTGCCGCCATCACAGGTGGCCAGGAATATTTCTAATAAGCGCAGTTTATCCATGACTGGGCAGGCACATGCAGTTTGTCTATGGGCGAGCCTAGCATGGCCACTCGTGAATAGTATTCACGACTGATAGGGCGCGCGGCCATATTTTCTTATGGCTAGTGCCGCATGAGAATTCAACAGCAGCGACAGTCACTCACTTTATGAGGCGCTATGTTGAATAAGAAAAACAACGCAAATAGTTTGTTTGCCTACTTAGCCATGGCATTTATTACCATGTCTGGGCTTTCTTATATTAATTTTCTACCGGGCGTGGTCAGTGCGTTAGCCGGTGCAATTGGTTTCAGCGAAGTTGAGGCCGGACAGATTGTTTCGCTCAACGGCTATGGTGGATTACTCGGTACTACAGCGGCAATTTTTCTGGTACGTCGTATTCGTTGGCGAGCTGCCGTTATTGCAGGTCTAGCACTGTTGGCATTGATGGATATTGGCAGTGCCTGGATTGACTCCTATGAAGCTATGCTTGCGTGGCGATTTGTGGCCGGAATCTTTGGTGGGTTTAGCCTTGGGGTGGCGTTTGCTGGGCTTGCCCGTCTAGGCAACCCTGATCGGGCTTTCGGCTACTTGTTGTTTATACAGTTCAGTATTGGTGCTCTGGTTGTGTATCTATTGCCCGCGCTTGAGGCCGCCATCAATGCCTATGCAGTGTTTTATGTTATGGCCAGCTTGGCGTTGGTGAGTTTGTTGCTGGTTATTTTTTTGAGAAGAATTCCATTGAATAAATATCCACGCGAACGCATAACATTGTTGCCCAGTGAATATCGTCATGCATGGCTGTTGTTGCTGGCGATCATGCTTTATCAAGTTGCTGCCAGTGCGATCTGGGCCTATGTCGGGCTGATTGGCCTTACTGCTGGTATCGCCGCAGAGCCCGTCAGTACCTATATCGCGGTCACTGGTTTACTGGGTTTGCTGGGTGCAATGGTTCCGGTGATTAACGGCAAGCGTTATGGCCGTTTGAACTGGTTGTTGGCAGGTGTCGCTCTCTCGCTACTGGCTGCGTTACTGCTGAATTTTTCGACGCACAGTACTATTTATGTATTTGCAATGACCCTGCTGTTTATCTCTTGGCCGGCGGTGCAGTCTTATTTACTGGCTGTGATTGCAGAGATGGATGGCAGTGGCAAACTGGCAACGATTGCCGCAGTTGTTTCGTTTGTTGGTTTGGCGACAGGGCCATTGCTGGCTTCTGGCTTGCTGAATAACAGTGATTTTTCATTGATGCTTTACACCTGTGCGGTGATCTTTTTGATGAGCGGGTTACTTCTACTTAAACCGTTGCGTGCCCAGGAACTTTCGAATTCTGGCATGTTGTCACCTACGCCGGATTAACAAGCCTATAAAGTTGCTGGCCAAATGCATATTTATGGGCAATTAGTTTGCTGCTTGAGTAGTTATGTCAAAGAGGATGTGTAAGATGATTCGCTATGCGTTTAATAAGATGCTGCTGACGTTCAAGCATCGTTATAACTATGACGTGGGTTATCAGCAGGATATTTTGAAGGCAGATTTGGGCGCGTTTTTGAAGTTTATGGGGTTGCAAACCATGTCTGCGCACTCGGGTGAACTGCCTGTTGGACCACTGTTCGCCGCGAGAATACGCGCGATCATCTGGGATGATTGTGGGCCATGTACGCAACTGGTGGTCAACATGGCACTGGAGGCAAAGCTGGAGCCGGGGCTTGTGCGAGCGCTGATTGATCGAGACATGCCTAACCTGCCCGCAGATATCGCCTTGGTGGTGCGCTTTACTGAGCAGGTCCTGGCGCATAACCCCGAGGCGGACGACCTGCGTGAGCACATTCGTGCCTTATGGGGGGACAAAGGGCTTATTGCCCTAGGCTTTGCCATCAGCTCGTACCGGGTTTACCCCGCCCTGAAATACGCCCTGGGCTACGGTAAAGCCTGCAGTCGAATTCAGGTCAATGAGTCCTTCCTGACCCCCAATCGTGAGTCTGCTTTGGTTGAGGGGGTAAAGGGTGTTTAACAAATGCATTACCGTGATGGCCGTAGTGCTTGGCCTTGCCGCATTGGGCAATGGTGTCTTTATGACGCTGGCCCCTGAAACTTGGTACTGGCTGGTGCCAGGGGTACCGGATCGTGGGCCTTTCAATCAGCACTTCTTGCGTGATATCGGCATGATTTACCTGCTGATCGGCGTCGCGTTCATCTATGGGGCGATATATCCCCGTCATCGACGGACTCTGTGGGCGATGCCGACGGCCTGGCTAGTTGCCCATGCGCTCTTTCACATATGGGAGGTGCTGATCGGCATTTGCGGGCCTGAGTCGCTGCTTGAGGATTTCGCCGGCGTGACACTGCCCGCCCTGTTGGCGTTGGGGCTACTGTACTTGAGCAACAAGAGCCGGGCGCGTGAGTAGGTCCGTGCTGGGGCTGTTGTTGCTCGGTTTGGGTGTCGCTTTGGGCGCACTGTTAGCTTTTGTCGTACCCCGGCCAGTGATGCCGCAAGCGATAGAGTGGCTGGCTACACCGCGTAGTCTGACTGCGTTCAGGCTTGAGTCCGATCAGGACGTCTTTACCAATCAGTCTCTGGCAGGGCGTTGGACCATCCTGTTGTTTGGCTTTATGCACTGTCCAGACATATGCCCGACAGGGCTGGCGCAGATGGCGACGTTAGCTACCCGTCTGGCCGAGCATGCCGGCGAAAGCGACATCGCCTTTGTTTTCGTCTCGGTTGATCCAGGGCGCGACTCGGTGGTTGAGGTGGGCCAATTCGCCAGACACTTCGATGCCTCATTCCACGGGGTGACGGGCAGCGAAGAGCAATTGGCTCGGCTTGCCGGAAACCTGGGTGTTCAGTTCGCAGTTTCACCTGTTCCGGACCGTTATACGGTTGCTCACTCGGTGACTTTTTCAATTGTTGATCCGCAAGGCAATTTCACCGGGCGCTTTCGCCCGGGGTTTGATGCGGGGCAATTGGCAAAAGAGCTGAGCCTCAGATTTTGATTGAGCAACTGGGACGGTTGCTCCCCGCTGCTCGCTGGCTTTCCCTATACATCGCCATGACGCTAAGCGGCTAGCGTGGCTGAAATCAGTCCGTCAGGCTCTGTAGCAGGCGGTAATAAAAGCCGCCGGCATTGGCCAATGTATCGATGGCCACGCGCTCGTTGGTGCCGTGCATACGTAGCAGGTCGCCGCGTTCCATCAGCAGCGGGCTGAAGCGGAAGATGTTGTCGGTCAGCGGTTCGTAGTAGCGCGAGTCGGTGCCACCAACGGTGAGGTTGGGGCTGACCAGCGTGTTGCTGAAGCTCTGCCGGATCACTTCGGCGAACTGTTGATAGGCTGCGCCGCTCACGTCGGACACCGCCGAAGGCTCGCGCCCGCCGGGCATGACTTTGACCTGGATCTGTTCATCCGCCACGGCGTTGCGTACGTGTTCGGCAACGCTGGCGATGCTGTCGCGTGGGTGGATGCGCAGGTTGAGGGTGGCGCGGGCGCTGGGTGGCAACACGTTCTCCTTTATTCCGGCGCGCAGCAGGGTCGGTGATAGCGAGGTTTGCAGCTGTGCGGCGCCGGCTGGCGATGCGGCCAGTTGCTGTTCTACTAGAGGACCGAACAGCCAGAGGTTGGCGAAAATCAATCGATAGCCGAAGGATTGCGCCGGGGTGAAGCTGGCCAGCAGGTCGCCGGTGGGGCCGTCGAAGCCGCGTTGAAACGGCGCATCGCCTACCCGTTGCAGGGCCTGGCTCAAGCGGCCGATGGCGGTTTCATCAAAAGCTGGCGGCTGTGAGGAATGGCCACCCTGGGCGTTGGCTTGCAGGGTCAGGCTGACGTAGCCCTTTTCCGCGATGCCAACCACGGCGACATCCTGGCTGACGCCGGGAATCTGCCCGCGCACCACAAAGCCGCCTTCATCGCTGACCCAGACCAGGCGTTTGCCTTGCTCCTGCAATTGCGCGGCGATGCGCCGGTTGCCTTGGTGGCCGCCAATCTCTTCATCGTGACCGAAGGCCAGCAGCACATCGCGTTGCGGCTGGAAGCCTTGGGCGATCAGGGTTTCCACGGCTTCGAGAATCGCCACCATCGAGCCTTTGCTGTCGATGGCGCCACGCCCCCAGACAAAGCCATCGGCAATCGCCCCGGAGAACGGCGGGTGCGTCCATAGCGCTTCGGTGCCAGGCGCGACGGGCACTACGTCTTGGTGCGCCATCAGCAAAACGGCGGGTAACTGGCTGTCTTTGCCCGGCCAGCGCAGCAGGATGCTCGGACTGCCGGTTGCCAACGGCTCGGTGGTTGCCGTCAGGCGCGGGTAGCGTTGCGTCAGCCACTCGCGCAGGCCGGCAAACGCAGCATCGCTGGCGGCCTGTTGGCTGGCCGGGGTGCCGACCTGATGCGACAGGGTTGGCAGGCGAATCGCCGCAGCCAAGCTCTCAGCTGCACGTTGTGCATCCAACCCCTCAGGCAGGCTGACTGGCGCGTTATTGAAGGCGGCGGGCGGCAGCAGAAGGGTGCGGCCGACGACTACGGCAATCAGGCCGAGCAGGGCAATCAATACCACCAATAACAGGCGTTTCATGGCAGGCTCCTGGGCGCTTAGGGGTGAAGAATCAGCTGGCTGCGGCTGTTGGCCTTGATCGCCTCGGCATCCAGGTGCATCGGCACGTACTCGCCGCGCATATAGGCGTCGGCCTGATCCTTGTAGTGCTTATCGAAGAGCACGCCACTCTGCCCGACAGGGTTGATGCCAAGCGCGGTGCTGGCGTCGGCCATGTCAATCAGGCGGCGGGTCGAGGGGCCGTAAACCACCGACCAGGGCGCAGGGCCCACCGGTTGCGACAGGTTGTTCGGCGTTTCATGGCCACCCGGCGCGGCGAATGGGCCGACGTTAAACAGCTTATCCAGTGGCTTCTGCTGGCCCAGCGGATGGCTGTGGGTCAGGGTATGCACGCTGCCCCAGGTCCATTGATTGGCATCGTCACCGAGTGTGCTGCGTAGGTGGGCGAGGCTGGCCTGCCAGGCGGCTTTGACGGTATCGGCGCGGCTTTCGACGGCGTCGCTACCGCGCTTGTCCCACCACGGCGAGTTGGCATCGGCAGCCAGGCGCGGCAGGGCGCTGTCGAGCACGCGGGTTTGCAGCAGATTGGTGAAGAAGGCTTCACCCAGCTCATCAGCCATGGCCTCAAACGTCAGCTGATAGACCAACTGGTTAAACAGCGTGGCAGCAGTGGCGTCGAGCGTGTGTTGGCCATCCCAGTTCAGCAGTTGCTCGACCAGCGCCTGCTCTTCGCTGCCGTTGGCGGCGCCGCGCAGGTCGGCCGCTAGCGGTGCGAGCAGGCGTTGCGGGTAACCGGTGCCAGGGTCGAGTTGCAGGGCCTGGCTGTTGTTCAGGTCCCACTTCACGCTGCTGTCGCTCAGGCGATCATCCAGGCGCTGGCCGCGGTCGGCCAGATTGTAGTAGCCGGGTATTTCCATGCCGGTCGGCGAAACGGGCTGGTAGTTGGCCGAGACGATATAGCCGCGCGCCGGGTTCTCCTCCTGCGGGTTGGCGCTGAACGGGAAGTAGCCGTCTTTCTCCGCCTCGCCGTTGCTGCCGTCGAGGATAAAGCTCGGGTTGACGCCGGCCGGGCGGCGCGGCAGCTTCGCCGCCGCCCACCAGCCGATATCGCCCGTGGCATTGGCCCATACCACATTCAGTCCCGGCGCCTCGATATGCTCGACGGCGGAGCGGGCCTGATCCAGGCTGGCGGCGCGGTTGAGTTGGTAGAAGCCATCGAGGATCGGATTCTCGGTTTCCAGGAACGCCCACCACATGGCAATCGGCGTGCTGCCGACCGTTTCACCGAGGGCGCTGTTGATCAGCGGGCCGTGGGGTGAGCGGCGAATGGTCAGGCTGACCGGCGCGGCGTCTTTGACGTTGATCTGTTCGACGCGGCTTTGCAGCTCGACCCACTGGCCGCGGTACCAGACTTGGTTGGGATTGTTTGGGTTGGTTTTCTCGGCGATCAGGTCGAGGTCGTCGTTCTGGAACATGGTCAGGCTCCAGGCGAACTCGCGATTGTGGCCCAGCGAAGCCACCGGGTTGAGCGCCTGGTGATGGCCGTACAGGCTGAAGCCGGGGTAGCTCAGGTTGGCCTCGTACCACACCGACGGCACGGCGAAGCGGATATGCGGGTCGCCGGCCAGCAGCGGTTTGCCGCTGGCGGTGCGACTGCCGGATACGGCCCAGGCGTTGCTGCCCTCGAACTGCGGCAGACCGGCATTCAGCAGCGCGGCGTGGCTCAGTTCGGCGATGGCGTTAAGGTCCTGCCAGTCGCCGGCGGCGAGGTTCTGTCCGACCACGCCCTGCGGGTGCCAGTCGAGGTCGAAGGCTTTGAGGTAGTCGGCGCCCAGCTGATCGCGGATATGCGTCAGCACCGGTTCGGTGCGAAACGCCGCGGCAAAGCTGTAGGCCATATAGCCGGCGACGCTGAGGGTGTCGGCGGTAGTGAAAGGGCGTTTCTCTATACCCAGCACATCGAACTCGATTGGTGTCGGGCGGCTGGCCTGGTATTGGTTGATGCCGTCGAGGTAGGCCTGCAGTGCCTGGCTCGCCGGGGTATTCATGTCCATCTTCGCCGCGTAGCGGTCGGCGTGCTCGCGAATGCCCAGAGTGCGGAACAGGCGGTCGGTGTCGACCAGCTTGCTGCCGAGAATCTCCGCCAGCTCGCCACGGGCCAGGCGGCGGAGGATTTCCATCTGGAACAACCGGTCCTGCGCATGCACATAGCCCAGGGCGCGGTACATATCGGCCTCATTCTGCGCCTGGATATGCGGCACACCACGCTCGTCGTAATCCACCGTGACCGGCGCCTGCAATGAACTCAGGCTTAGCTCGCCCGCGCGTTGCGGTTGCTTGCTGTCGATATACCAGTAAGCGCCGGCGGCAGTGGCGGCGACTATTACGGCAAGGACGGTCAGGGTGCGTTTCATGGGTTTTCCTTGTTATAGGTTTTATCAGCGCCGCCATTGTGCGGGCGGAATGGCGCGGCGGCATTGACCAAATACAGCAAGGATGAAAGTCTTTGGTCAATCAAAGAGGGCTGTATGAATCAGGACCCACATAACAGCATCGCCAGCGCGCTGACCCATTCCTCGACCCTGCGTCGCCTGCTGTACGAGGCACTGGCTGATCTAGGACTCGACCCGACTGACACCTATCGTAAGGCCTACCAGGGCGTGATGCTGGCGCCGCCGCTGCTCAATGCCCGTGAAGATCACGACAATGCGCCGCGCTTCTGGCAGGCACTGGAAGCCATCAGCGGTGATGCCGATATCGGTCTGCACCTCGGCGAAACCATGCAGCCACGGCCCCTGGATGTGGTCGGTTACCTGCTGCTGGCCAGCCGCGACCTCGGCCAGGCGCTGGAGGGCTTTGTGCGTTTTCAGCACATCCTTTCTGGTGGCTTTGCCGCGCGCCTGGAGCTGGATGGCGAGCAGGCAAGACTGATCTTCGACCTCAACTACCGGGGCGTCGGCTCGCTGCGTCAGCAGATGGAATGTTTGGCGCTGCTGCTGCAGAAGATGCTCGCCAGCATCAATAACGACGGCCGCTTCCGCCTGACCGGGCTGGATTTCCGCCACCCCGCACCGCGCCGGCTGAGTGAGCATCGCCGCCTATTTGGCCTGTTGCCGCGCTTTGCCCAGGCGCATGACGCGCTGATCTTTCCGCGCGCCTGGCTGGGTCGGCCATCGCGCAGCGCCAACCCGCGGCTGTTCACAGTGCTTTGGGCCCAGGCCGAACTGGAGCTGGCGGAACTAGAGGAAAACCAGCTGCTCAACCGCGTGCGCTACTGGCTGGAAGTTAACCTCGGCGTACAGCTGTGTGATCTGCCCAGCTGCGCCACTGCGCTCGGTTACAGCGTCAGCGGCCTGCAGCGGGCGCTGGCCGAACAGCAGCAGAGCTTTCGCCAGCTGCACGATGAAGTGCGTCGCCTGCGTGCCCAGGCCCTGCTCGACAGCGGCCTGGCGATCCGCGAAGTGGCCCGCGCCTGCGGTTTTGCCGAGTTGTCGCCGTTCTACCGCGCGTTCAAGCGTTGGCAGGGCGAGACGCCGCAGGGCTTTCGCCGACCGTCGTTTGTGGGAATAACGGCGTCAGACTGATCTAGCCTTTCTACATAGGCCTGAAATACTCAGTTGCTTTGCCAATCGCAGAAGCAGCCCACGGCGAGGGTATTGCTGGCATTGACTGGGCGCTGCTCAATCAGCGCATCGAGAATCGGCTCGATAAAGCTGTTGCTGGAGGTGCATACGGCGCCTTCGCTGTAGGGGCCGAAGTAGGCCAATTGGCCGTTGCGGTCCCAGATCGCCACGGCCGGGCTGGCGGGGATCTGCGTGCTGCCAGGCAACTCAGCCAACGGTTGCAGGGCGCTGAGGGTGCTGGGCAGTTGGCCGCTGCTGCCGGGCTTTTGCACGGCATAAAAGCTCACACCCTGGGGACCAAAGCGTTCGATCAGTTCGGCCAGGTGCTGCTGATTGCCGACATTGCACGGACAGGCCGGGTCCCAGAAGTGCACCAGGCGGATCGGCCCAGGGCCGGCCAGCTCATCCGGCAGGCGCAGCTGTTCGCCATAGAACAGCGCAGTCTGCTCGCTGAAACTGCGCAGATAGCGCGCTTCGTACCACCAATAGGCGGCGAGCATGGCGGCGGCCCAGAGCAGAATCAATAGACTGGCGAGTAGGGTCTTGCGTGTGGGTCGAGTCATGGGCAGTTTTCGGCAAACAGGCGCGCAGCTTGCCATGTCTGGCGCGACAGCAGAATATCCGCCTCTTCATCGCGCCGGCCCGGATGGCCTGTGACGACCCCGAGTGATTGATGGAAGCCTTATGCCTGATGCGTTTCAGCCGGAACATCTGATTGCCAGTCTGCGACCCTTGGCCGCAGCTGTTGTGCTGTCGTCTGCTGAACAGGCTTATCGCCGGTTCTATGGTTTTAGCGATGCGCTGGCCGTTCATAGTCGTATGGGCTTGTTGCCGGCGGGTGGTTATCAGATTGCCGTTCAGGCGTGGTGGCCAGAGCAGCCGCGCGCCACGTTGGTGTTGCTGCATGGTTATTACGACCATGTAGGCTTGTATCGCCATGTGATCGAGTGGGCGCTGGGGCAGGGCTTTGCTGTGCTGGCTTTCGATCTGCCGGGGCATGGCCTGTCCAGCGGCGCGCGTGCCAGCATCGGTGACTTTGCCGAGTACCAAACGGTGCTCCAGGCGCTGCTGGCTGAAGCCGCAGTGTTGGATCTACCGCAGCCCTGGCACCTGTGTGGGCAGAGCACCGGCGGTGCGATCATTCTTGATTACGTGTTGCGTGGTGAGCCTGTCGCGCCGATTGGCGAAATCATTCTGCTGGCCCCCTTGGTGCGCCCGCGAGCCTGGGGCTGGTCGCAGCTCAGTTATCGAATTATGAAGAGTTTTGTGAGCGAGATTCCCCGGCGTTTCAGCGTCAACTCAAGCGACGCCGCGTTTATCGACTTCGTCCATCACCACGACCCGCTGCAGCCACGCTGCCTGCCAACCGCTTGGGTGGGTGCGTTAAGCCAGTGGGTGCCGCGTATTGAGGCTGCGCCGCGGAGCTTGCGCAGCCCACTGATTGTGCAGGGGGGCGCGGACATGACTGTGGCCTGGCGGCACAACTTGAAGGTGTTGCAGGACAAGTTCGCCGAACCGACGATCCTGATGCTGGACAGCGCTGGCCATCACCTGGCCAATGAAGCGCCGGCCTTGCGCCAGCGCTATTTCGAGTTTCTTACCCAGCGTCTGAGCTGGCTAGCAGGCCGTTGAAAAACGTAGGCGAGGCAGGCAAGACAAGGCGAAAGCGGCCGAAAAAGCGGAGTTTACTGTTGTAAATGAGCATTTTGAGACGCCGCGTCCTGGGCCGCTTTCAACGCAGTATTGCCAACGCAGGTAGTTTTTCAGCTGCCTGTCAGATACCGCGTGGCGCCGGAGCCAAGCTGGCGTTGCTCTGGCCAACCGCCAGGCCGCTGCGAATTGCGGCCAGTGCGGCCTGGTAGTAGGCCTTGCCTGCGTCTGACTGGGCAAAGCTGACAAACTCTTCCAGCTCCGGATCGCTCAGCTCGCGGTAAACGTGCAGCAGGGTGTTATCCAGATCCGCCCCGATCTGCTCCATCAGCCGCTGGCGCTGGCCGTTGAGCATGGCCTGGGCGCTGTCACCACCGAGCAGACCGGGGAGCATCTGACTGAGGCTGTCGGCGGCTACGCCGGCCAGCGCCAGGCTGACTTCGGCACCGGCTTCTTTGGCTGGCAGGGCTTGAGCCAGGTGGCGGATCAGCAGGCGGCGGGTGGCGCTGGCTTCACTGCGCGGCAGGCCATTGGCGTAACGCGCCAGTTGGTCGCTGCGGGTAGCGAGCAGTTCGGCATCGACAATCTTGCGGCCCAATGGTGACTGGAAGAACTGCAAGGCACTGGCTGGGTTGTCGAGGTTGTCACGCAGGCCCTGCTGGGCGCGCTGATCCACCGCGGCGGCGGCAAAGCGTTGGTTGCTGTTATTCACCAGTGCTTGATGCACCGCTGGCGGCAGGCTGCTGCGGTAGCGTTCCTGAGCGGCCTGTAGGGCATCGCTGAAGTGCATGCGCTGCTGTGGCCAGCCGGCCGCCTGATACAGCTGCAGGTAATCGTCCGCCAGGGCTGGCAGGCTGAGCAGCAGGGTCAGTACAACGGTAAGGGCGCGCATAGGGACTCCATTCAGGGGGGGCTATTTTCGGTGGGCAGCAGGGGGCTTGTCGAGGCCAGTAAGCGGCCTGCTAGAATCGCGATCCTGCGTCCATGCAGGTTCTCATTCCTTCGGGGCCATCATTGAACACCTGCTCAAGTAACACCCTGGGCGCCAGCGTGGCGCGCATTATCGATGACTTGGCCGAGCATGGCTGGTCACTGCAAACACAATTCATTGCTCCATCTCTGACCTGCGAACTGAGCGAAGAGTGCCGTAAGCGTGCCGCTGCCGGCTTATTGGTGCAGGCGGGTATCGGCCGTGGCGCTCTGACGGTGGTGAGTGAGGGGCTACGCGGCGATCATATTCAGTGGCTGGATGCTGGGCAGAACGCCGCATGCGATCAGTATTTGGCAGTTATGGATGAGCTGCGCCAGGCCTTGAATCAAGCGCTGTTTATGGGGTTGGAGGATTTCGAAAGCCATTTCGCGTTGTACCCACCCGGCGCCTATTACAAAAAACACCTGGACCGTTTTCGCGATGATGATCGCCGCGCCGTGTCGGTGGTGTTTTACCTCAATGAGGATTGGCAGGCCGAGCAGGGCGGCGCGCTGCGTTTGTATCTGCCGAATGGCGAGATTCGCGATGTGCTACCTCAGGCGGGCAGTTTGCTGCTGTTTCTCTCGGCCGATATGCCCCACGAAGTGCTGCCGGCAACGCGTGACCGGCTGTCGTTGACCGGCTGGTTTCGCCGACGGGGGAATGGGCCGCTGTAGTAGTGCCGTTAGAGCCCGTTCTTAGTGGCCCCAGACTTTGAAGGTCCCGCGCAGATCGGTGATATCGCGCATCTCGATGCTCCCCAGACGGCTTTCACCAACGTACATATCGGCCGCTACCCGTACCCGAATGCGCTGCGCCGGGATGCCGCTGGCCACCAGTTGATCATTAATGGTGGTGAGGTCAGGCAGGGTCAGCTGCAATTGTTGTTTGCCGCTGGCGTTGGTGACGATATCGATCTTCAGGGTGGGCAGGTTGACGCCGAATATCGGTAGGGTCAGCCCCAGTTGCGCCGCGCCAAAGGCAAAGCTGCCGCCGGAACCGTTCGGGCAACTGGCCGGGGTTATGCAGCCGTTATCGATTTTGACATTACGCAGCGAGGCGCTGCCGCCGTCGTCATTCCAGCTGACCCGGTTGATCGTCGCCAGCACATCGGCGCGGATGCTGATGCCAGCCCGACCGCTGATCTCGCTCAGGCTTTGATTGTCCATCGGCAGAAGGGCGGCCTGGCTCGGCAGCGCATAGGCCGCAAGACTTGCAACGAGTGATAGGGCGACGGTGCGAAGTGGGCGATGCATGAGGTGTCCTCGACGAGAGTGCCGAGAGTCTGTACCTGGCCTGGCGCACGCGCCATTAGGTCAGGGCCCTTCCCGCCGAAGGATAGGTCGGCGTTAGGCACGAATGGCCTGGTCTGGGTGATGAGCTTGGCAATCTAGCCGCCAGCCCGTCCCTTTGATCGGCGGCCAGTAAGCGCAGTACCCTGGTGGTGTTACGGCGGGTGACTGAATGAGAGTGAGCGATGCAGAAAATTTTGGTGAGCCGTTGCTTGTTGGGCCAGCGCGTGCGCTATGACGGCGGCGCCCATGGCCCGTTTACTGTGCTTGAGCGCTGGCAACAGGACGGGCGCATTGTGCCGCTGTGCCCGGAAGTCGCCGGCGGCCTACCGACCCCTCGCGCCCCAGCTGAAATTGCTGGTGGCCAGGGTGCGCAGGTACTCGACGGCCAGCTGCCGGTGCTAACGGTGGACGGCGAGGATGTCACCGCCGCTTTTATTGACGGCGCACAGCAGGCGCTGGCCCTGGTGGCGCTGCATGGGATCCGCATAGCGCTGCTCAAAGCGCGCAGCCCCTCGTGCGGTAATCGGGAGAACTACGACGGCAGCTTTAGCGGCACCAAGGTCGCCGGTGAAGGCGTTACGGCAGCCGCCTTGCGCCGAGCTGGAGTGCAGGTGTTTAGCGAAGAGGAACTGCCGGCTGCCGAGGCAGCGCTACGCGAATTAGACGCCTGATTCGCCTAGTGCGTAGGATGGGTTGTGCGCAGCGATACCCATGCTGTTGGGTTGCGCGATAGCTAGGCATGAGGTGCTGCTATCCTGCGCGCCCCGCAGGACCGGACGGCACCAATAAAAAGGCTATGTCCCAAGACCGTGTTGCAAGGACTAAGCTTTAAGGCAGACATCCGCTTGTGAGGTCAGCCCACCATGGATACTCAAGCCTTTCAGCGCTGGTTGGCCCAGGTGAGCCAGC
>NZ_CAXAOW010000025.1:0-16957 GCF_963970805.1 Pseudomonas sp. EA_35y_Pfl2_R5
TTACTGCCGTGCAGATAAAGCGCAAAAGACCGACTGCCACTCGGGCTTTGGCAGAGTGCAACTTGATAGAGTTTTCCTTCCTTGATGTCACTTCGCTGCCACATTCTGGACCTCTGTTGCCTAACGTTTGGTTAAGGGGCGGGCTTTAGCCCGTCCCAGTGAGCGAAGCGAGCGATTTGAACCACTTGTTAGGGAATTGCACGGGTTATTCAGATGCATTGTAAATATCCATATCTAGTCTTATTCCGCGAGCCCCAAGTGCTAGCAGCGCCTCTGGGGAAAGCGTTAATCCGTCATTAAAGCTGGCCATAAAGATACCGCAAAAAAGATCAACCCTGTAATGTGAGCAAAGAAACTTCCATGCTGTAAGGTCTTGTGATAGTTGATTTAATATTTCGAAAATTTGTGCATCCAGATTTTCGGGGCTTCTGCGTTCGACACTAAGTCGCCAGCTTCCTGTCTTGTGTATTCGAACCTTGCCGGTAACCGCTCCGACTTCTTCTTCGCCTTTGTGAAACGATTTGCTTGGCATCGCACCAAGAAGCTTACTTACGTCTTCGGGAATAAGCTCATCTCCGAAAATGCGCAGTGTTGCGGCGGATCTGTCGAGGATTCCCATGTCTTCCCTAACGTTTGGTTAAGGGGCGGGCTTTAGCCCGTCCCAGTGAGCGAAGCGAACGGTTTGAACCAATTGTTATGCGTTAAAAACTATGGGCGCTTACGGTTCTCACCGTTATTTTTGTGTACTCCGGTAGACTCTGGCCTTTGCAGGTGCAAGTAATTTGGAAGTTTTCTGACTCATTAGGAGCTAGCTTTTTGCTGATGTATGTAGATTGCTCTTGAACAAATTCACCTTCGTTGTTGAAGAACTCAGCCTCAAGCTTTATTGATCCTACGGATACTTCCCCTTTGTTGGTTATGGTGCCCAGGATGTTGACTTTTCCATCCTTGCTCTTGTCTGTAAATTTCTCTACTGAAATTAATTCTGCGTAGTCGGTTGTTAGCTCAGAGTAGCCGGAGTAATCATCGCTTTCGTAACTTTCGCTGCTAGACACGTAGTTGACTAGCATGTTACCTGCCCAGACCCCTGCTGTGATCGGCAAGAGGAGACCGACGCCAATTAGAAGTCCATTCTTGATTTTGGATATGCTGCTAGACGACATCATTATTTCCTTTTAATGCATAACGTTTGGTTAAGGGGCGGGCTTTAGCCCGTCCCAGTGAGCGCAGCGAACGATTTGAACCAATTGTTATACGCTTTTTGATTCATGCAATTTAACAACTGTTGGTTTTTTTCTAGTGTTTATCCTAGCAATAGCTTGCGCTTTTTCTTCAGAACTAAGAACCTGGTGCTCACATAGGAACTCGACATGTTTTTCGAGTATCCCGGCCATTCTTTCAGCTGAAATCTCACCGTTGTATTTTATTCGCTCTATTCTGTTTTTGATTTCGTTGCAAAACATTGTGACTTTCTCGCTGTTCGGTTTGTTTCCAAGTATTGAGAATAGTCTTTGCCCATTGTGTCCATTAAAACATACAACGCTTATTTTCGACTTGTAGGCGTTTACGCCAAAAAAGAAGAATGACATGAATAACAGTCCTGAAGTGAGAAGGTATGGACCATCATCAGGCGGTTGAAAGTACGTACTTCCATACCAAGTTGTTAAAATAGCAAGCACAAGCGAAATTGTTGATGTGGTAAAAGCGCCAATGGAAAAGTTTTTGTACACATCATATTGGGGGTCTATGTTATCTAGCAGGAATTTATTTTCTACTTTATTGAGAAATTTTACTTGGCTGAGAGTCAGGACGTCGTCA
The DNA here is from genome assembly GCF_963970805.1 of Pseudomonas sp. EA_35y_Pfl2_R5. Classification (NCBI taxonomy): domain Bacteria; kingdom Pseudomonadati; phylum Pseudomonadota; class Gammaproteobacteria; order Pseudomonadales; family Pseudomonadaceae; genus Pseudomonas; species Pseudomonas sp. EA_35y_Pfl2_R5. The sequence continues at coordinate 1,819 of NZ_CAXAOW010000025.1, forward strand.
CTCCCAACTGTTATTTTCAGCTTCCCCTTAAAAAAACCTATACTTTGTATGAATTCCATTTTTTCCTCGTGCGTATAACGTTTGGTTAAGGGGCGGGCTTTAGCCCGTCCCAGTGAGCGAAGCGAACGATTTGAACCGCTTGTTAGGCCACGCGGTGCTGTGCCGGCCACAGAGCGGTGACACGACTCGCTGCTGGATGTGGCTTGGAGCATACGCGCGCCGGCCTTCCGGTAGAAGCGCGCAGCGATGGGCGCAAGCGCGTGCAGATGAGCCTGTTGCCGCGCTGCGTATTTGAGTGGGTTGGCGTAGATGTTCCGGGTCGGATTCCAATGGCCGCCGTGAACTTGCAGTCTGATAAAGCCAATTGTTATTCGAACACATAACTTCCTTGTTCATTCTTTGCTCTTCCGCCTAACGTTTGGTTAAGGGGCGGGCTTTAGCCCGTCCCAGTGAGCGAAGCGAACGATTTGAACCACTTGTTAGGCATGCGGTTTTCAATTCAAAACCGCTGTCCTTTATGTGGCTTGGCAATAACTTGCCATGAGTCGTCATACAGCGTAGTGCCTGGATCTTCCGTTCGAAGAACTTTTATATAAATTCCGTGCTGCTCAAGTATGTTTTTCAGGAGCCACATCTGCTTAATTGCTTCTTCAGCCTCGGGCTTGAACCAGGATATTGCCCGACGGTGTTCAATGTCTTTTAAGGCTTCAGGTATTGGCAAGTTCTCATTAAACCATTTTAGAGCGACGCGCAATTCTCTATGCTCTGAAACGGTAAGATCACCCTCATCTCTTAGTGTATGAGCAGCCACCAAGGCTCCAGCGCTATGCCCCGAATCATTGTCAGTTTCAAACACCGCAAATCTGATGAGCACAATTAATGCCTAACGTTTTGGTTAAGGGGCGGGCTTTAGCCCGTCCCAGTGAGCGAAGCGAACGATTTGAACCAGTTGTTATGCGCTACTGACAGTATCGACGGGCTTCTTCTTCTGATTTCACCTCTGTGCCATTGCAGTGATATCCCGGTACTGCGCAAAGGAGATAGGCTTTACCTAGTTTTTTTGCCTCGTATTCACTTTCAATTACTGCTGGAGCATCTCGCCCTTCCGATAATTTGCATGCTTCCTTTTGGGCTTCAATTTTAGTTATGCACTGACTCTGGCTGATGTTAAATGACTCAGTGGCTCCGTTACACATTTTGAGTGCGGTTTCGTGCCACAGATCAAATAGATTGTCTTTTGGAATCGGATTGTTCTGAATGTTACTTAAGCTGTATTGACTGACTTTACTCGAATTATCTAAGTAATAATTATTATAGGCGTAGTATGCGGCTGCAGACAGGGCGATTAGGAGGATAATATTTTTCATGGTACTTCCTTGTGCATAACGTTTGGTTAAGGGGCGGGCTTTAGCCCGTCCCAGTGAGCGAAGCGAGCGGTTTGAACCAGTTGTTAAATGACAAGTTCACAAATAGCCCTAGTGTCATCAATGTACTTCAAGCCATTGTATGTTCTTGATGTGCCGCTATGTACCGCGATTGCCTTAACGGGCATAGCTAAGCGATTTTTTGTTAAGAACGCTTTGAATTCGGCCATGATGCTCTCGCTTGGTTTTGAAACGCCGAACCAGAAATCATACCAATTGCCATTGTGAAAGACTGAAAAGGATTCTGAGCCGTTAAAAAGACCTTTTAGAACGGTGCCGTCAGGAAAAATAAAATTCGCTAATTCGATTTCAATAATATGCTCAGAAAAGCCGGGGTGAGTGTCAGGAATGACGAATTCAAAGCTGTCATAGCCCTCTTCGTCGTTATGGTATACACACCAACGATTATTCTCTAGATCAGTAACTGTTAGTTCTTCTATGCGTTTTGGCACGGAGCAAGCCATTGTCATTTAACGTTTGGTTAAGGGGCGGGCTTTAGCCCGTCCCAGTGAGCGAAGCGAGCGATTTGAACCAGTTGTTAGCATTTGTTTGATAGGTTGCGGACTGCATAGTGCTCTGCTTTTAAGTAGCTTCCTTTTAATGTGCTTGGAAGCAGTGAAAGAATTGCATCTTTAATTGCGGATTTACCTATGGCCAATCCGCTTTTATCACTCATTGCCCAAGTTGGATTTGAGTCGGAATGACTCTTCGCATAACTGAATATGCCGGCAAAGAAAGATCTTACTGAAGTAAAAGCATTATCTTTAGCCATGGCCTCCAAGTTGCATACTATAGAATCGCTATAGTTTAAAATTATGTCGCCTGAAGTTTGCTTTTCTGCTGAGACAAGAAGAAGCTCAGTTTCACCGCTGTATTGCCAGTTAGTTTCTGCTTCGAGGTCATCAATCATGTTGCAGAAGGCCTCGTCACTAAATAGCCAATTTATGCCTTCAATTTGCGTGACTGGGGTTTGGTCTGCGAAATGATTTTCTGGCCAGTACGCACCGTAGCCCGCGCAGAAAAAGTCTACGGCTTCACCTGAACGGATATGGAAATGATTTAAATGGCCAATGATTTCACTTTTTGCTAAATTTGATTTTGGATGAGCGAACAGTATGCCAATTAATTTTGAATTTCGTGTTTCTTCGATGCGAACACTTTTGTAGCGTGTGGGTGGGTTTTTTCCTGCCACCATCATGTATGCCATTGTTGTTACTGGTTCTCTCTTTATGATGGTGATTTTTCTTGGAAGGTCAGAGTGTGCTTTTTCTTTAATACTTTGAAGTGAGTTGGCGTCCAGCACGATATTTCCCTTAAATGCTAACGATAAATAGACACCAATTGGTGCATAACTTGATGGGAAGGATTGGTGGAGAACATTCCGGGCAGAGCACGTTGGTACGTCTAGACTGAGGCTTACCATAGCGATTCGGATCTAAAGGACGTTATACACCGCTGGCGGGAAGCCTCAGCAGCCCAACCCTGTTAGTCCGGAACAGTACCCGATTTGCATTAGAAACGTCAGGTGTTCATGTAGTGTAAATGGTGGTGCTGGCGACTATGAGTGAGATGACTACAAAGCCCAATTTTCGTTAGAGATTGTGAGGGATTGAAGGGAGGGGGCCGGAGGGCGCTACAAATAAGGGATTTTTAGAGATTGTTAGGCGCAAGCGATCATAACGCCAAGTCACAAGGAGACAGCGATGCTGGAAAGCCAGGATTACCAATGCCCTTATTGTGGCGAGCAGGTTGAGGCGCTGCTCGACCTGTCGGGCGGTGATCAGCAGTACATCGAAGACTGCCCTGTGTGCTGCCGGCCTATCGTATTCTCGTTGCAGACTGATGGTGAGGACTGGAGCCTGGACGTGCGCGGGGAGAACGACTGATGCAGCGAATTTACGAGCCGCAGGACCTGATGGAGGGCGAGTTGCTGCTGGGTATGCTGGCCAGTGAAGGGATCGAGGCTTATCTCACTGGGCAGCATTTGGCCGGTGCGGTGGGTGAGTTACCCGCTTGCGGCTTGCTCGGGGTGATGGTTGAGGATGGCCAGGCGCACAGCGCACGACAGCTGATCGCCGCGTACAATGCTGCGCTGCCGCTGCCGACGGATGAGCCTGAAAGTTTTCAAGGTTCGTTGCTCTGCTAAATCTAGTCTGGTGGCGCACCTGACGTACTTCTTGCTGGCCGCCAGGTCGGTATATTGACTGCTGAACGCTATCGAGTTTCCCATGTGTGGACGTTATGCCCTGTTCCGTTGGACGCCTGCATTTGCGGCTATTCCCGGGTTCCCCGCCGATCAGTTACCGCACTGGAGCATTTCGCCCAATAGCCAGGTGTTGCTGCTGCGCAACGTCGAGGGCGAGCGGCAGCTGACGCGCGCACGCTGGGGGCTGACGCCGCCCTGGTTGACCGACCTGACCAAGACCCCGGCCCAGGCCCGTGCGGAAACCCTGGCCGAGCAGCCGATGTTTCGCGAGGCGTTTCGCCTGCGTCGCGGCCTGTTGCCGGCCAACGGGTTTTACGAGTGGCGCGGCACGGCGCGCAAACGTCCGTACTGGCTCACTGGCGAAACCACGCCGCTGTATTTCGCCGCGTTGTGGGAGGCCTATCCGGTTGAGGGGTGTGTCTACCTGAGCGCGGCGGTGGTAACTCAGGCTGCAGCCAGCCAGCGGCGCCCACTGATTCTCGATGAGGCCGGCCAGGCAGCCTGGTTGACTGCCGATACACCAGCGGCCGAGTTGCAGGCCTTGCTGGCGCGCCCGCAACCGGCGCTGCGCGAGCGGGTGTTGGCCAACCTGATCAACGATCCCAAGCTGGATGCGCCTGAGTGCCTGACCCCGGCGTAGCCAAAGCGGTATAAAAAAGGCGGACTGTTATGGCCGTCCGCCCTTTTTATTTGCTGCTTGATCAGACCTTGAACTGGTTGATCAGCCGGCGTTGCTGTTCGGCCAGCTTGGTCAGCTCGGCGCTGGCCTGGCTGGCTTCGTCGGCGCCCCCGGCCACTTCATTGGCCACCTGGCCGATATTGGTGACGTTGCGGTTGATGTCCTCGGCCACCGCGCTTTGTTCTTCGGCCGCGCTGGCGATCTGCGTATTCATGTCGTTGATCACCGAGACCGCCTGGGTGATAGATTCCAGTGCCTCGGCGGCCTGGCTGGCCTGTTGCACACTGATCTCGGTCTTGCTCTGGCTGTCTTCCATGACCGTGACCACGTCGCGCGTGCCCTGTTGCAGCTGTTGAATCATGGTCTGGATTTCTTCGGTGGCTTTCTGGGTCTTTTGCGCCAGATTGCGTACCTCATCGGCCACAACGGCAAAGCCGCGGCCCTGTTCGCCTGCGCGCGCCGCCTCAATGGCGGCGTTGAGTGCGAGCAGGTTGGTTTGCTCGGCAATCCCGCGAATTGCCACCAGGATGGCGGTGATGTTCTCGCTGTCTTTGGCCAGGGTTTGCACCACGGTGACTGCGCGGCCGATTTCCTGCGCCAGAGCGGCAATTGCATCGGCGGTGTGTTGCACCGTCTGCTTGCCCTGATTAGCCGCGCGGTCCGCATGACTGGCCGCTTCGGCCGCATGGGTGGCGTTGCGCGCCACGTCCTGGGCGGTGGCGGTCATTTCATGCACGGCGGTGGCGACCAGTTCGATCTCCGCCAGCTGTTTCTGCACCCCGGTATTGGTGCGGATGGCAATGTCGGCTGTGTGCTCTGAGGAGTCACTGACTTTCTGTACCGAGCTGACGACTTGGGTAATCATGCTTTGCAGCTTGCCGAGAAAGGTGTTGAAGCCCTTGGCGATATCGCCCAGTTCGTCACTGCGGTTCACCTCCAGGCGGCAGGTCAAATCGCCATCGCCCTGGGCGATGTCGTCAAGCATGGTCACCATCTGCCGCAGCGGACGGGCGATGCCGTAGCCGACAAACCAGATCACCAGCATGCCAACACCGGCAACCAATAGGCCCACCAAAGCCATGCCCAGGGTGTCAGCCTCAGCTTGCTCAGTAAGGCCGGTCTGCAGCGCATTCAGGTCTGCGAATACCGCACTGGTCGGCAATACGATGGCCAGAGTCCAGCGTGTCGAGGTCCCGGCAACCTGGAACGGCAGCAGCAGTTGCAGCAGCTGGCGCTGCTCGTCGAGTTTGTTGATCGGTTGGTCGTTACTGCTCTGCTTGAGCTGACTCAGCAGCTCGGCATCAATGGCCTTGCTCGCCGGCTGGCCAGTCAATGCTGCGTCCTGGGTTGCGGCGATCAGGGTGCCGTTGGAGGCAATCAGGGCCAGTTCCCCGGCGCCGTCATACAGCTCGGCTTTGGCGGTTGTGAGCAGTTCTTGAATAAAGTCCAAGGCCAGATCATTGCCGGCAATGCCGCGGAACTGGCCATTGACCATGATCGGCGCGTTGAAGGCGGCGACCAGTACCTGCTTGCCGCCAAAGTCGTAGGAGGCCGGGTCAATCACGCAGGGCTTGCCGGTTTCCTTGGGGCACAGGTAGTACTCGCCTGTGCGCACGCCGGTGGGTTGAACCTCCTCGCTTTCCATCTGTTCCACGGTCAGGCCGTCGAGCTTCAGTTGGTCGCCATCCCGGTACCACCACGGCATAAAGCGACCGGTGTGGTCGTAGCCGCTTTCCTTCTGATTGACGTAGAGGTCGTCGTCCTGATCGAAAGCGTTGGCCTCCCAGCCGATGTAGAGATCAAGTAGTTCCGGGTTGGCCTTGAGGTATACGCCGACCAGATTGCTTAGTTCTTCGCGGGTCAGGCTGATGCCCGGGCTGCCATCAATGCTGCCCATCTGACTGTTGAGAGTGGCCAGGGATTTTGCCACGGTCATGGGGTGCTCAAACTGGCGCTGCAGCTGGCCGACCTGAGCTTTGGCCAGAGCGTTCAAGCGTTGCTCGATCACATCCTCTAATAGGCCCCGGGTGCGTTCTTGCACGTGGGTCTGGGTACGCGCGCTGGCGAATAGGGCGTAGAGCACCAGGGCGACGACCACAGCCAGGATGCTAGCCCCCGCCATAAGTGCAACGGAGGACTGGATCGACTTGAATCGCATAGGGACTCCTCAACGTGTTAGTTGCACCCGTCCCTGGCTTATCGGCAGCGTAGCTTCAAAGCATTAGCTCGCCCCTGTCACTAGCAAAGAGCCTTGTGCTGCTTAGTGCAAGTTGTGCGGGTTGTTTTGCCCAGGTGCACGGCCTAGCATACGGTCCCTGTCGTGAAGGAGAGCTGACATGAAGATCCCATTTCGCCTGGCCAGTCTGGCGCTTTGCAGCCTGCTGACAGCCTGCCAGGCTGTGAACACCACCAGTGGCGGTGCCGTAGGTGTTGAGCGCAAGCAATACATGTTCAGCATGCTCTCGACCCAAGAGGTCAATCAGATGTATGCGCAGTCTTACCAGCAGACTCTGAGCGAAGCGTCCAGCAAGGGTGTTCTGGATAAGACCAGCAATAACGCCAAGCGCCTGCGCACCATTGCCGATCGCCTGATCAAGCATGCCCCATTGTTTCGTCCGGATTCGGCGCAGTGGCAATGGGAGGTCAACTTGATCAAGAGTCCTGAGCTGAACGCCAACTGCGGTCCAGGCGGCAAGATCATTTTCTACAGCGGGATTATCGAGAAGCTCAAGCTCACCGATGATGAGATCGCCGCGATTATGGGGCACGAAATGGCCCATGCCCTGCGCGAGCATAGCCGCGAGGCGATGTCCAAAGCCTATGGTGTCGAGATGGCCAAACAGGGCGCAGGTGCCTTGCTTGGTCTTGGCTCCGACAGCTTGGCACTGGCCGATGCTGCGGTGCAGTACGGCATGATGCTGCCCAACAGCCGTGGCAATGAGAACGAGGCCGATCTGATCGGTCTGGAACTGGCAGCTCGTGGTGGTTACAACCCCAATGCCGCGGTCAGTCTGTGGCAGAAAATGGCCGCCGCCAGCGAAGGTGCACCGCCTGAATTTATGAGCACGCACCCCGCATCAAGCAGTCGAATCGCTTCTCTGCAGGCGGCGATTCCCAAGGTGATGCCGTTGTATGAACAGGCACGCTAAAGACCTTTAAACAAAAAGCCCCCAGATGGGGGCTTTTTGTTGAGCGCTAGTTGTTCAAGGCAGTGCCTTGGCAGCAAAAGGCTGGGTCGTCAGGCCCAGTTGCGAGCGAAAACTCTCCATGTCGAACATGGTGCAAATTTCCTGAATTTCATTGCTTGGGGTAATGGTCCAGAAGGCCATGGCCGAGATGCTCAGTATCTTGTCGCTGGGAGGGTAGCCGAGTGCGGGTTTCTGAATAGTGCCAATCAGAGTGCTCCAGGTAACGACCTTATTATTCTCGGCGATGCATTCTTCGATCACCACCTGCAGGTCCGGCATGGCGTGGCGGATATCCAGCACCATCTGGGCAAATGCCGGGCTGCTCAGCGGCCTACCAATAAACGAGCTTTTGTAGAGAAAGTCTTTGCTGTGCAGTTGCTCGGCCAGAGCGGTGCGGCCTTTATTCCACGACAGCTCGATATGGTGACGGACCAGTTTTTTTCGATCATCCAGTGACATCGGAGTCTCCCTGACTGCTGAGTGGGCAGGATGTTGCGCACTGTAGCAGCCGCTGGGAAGCCGAAGTATTGGCCGAAACGCCAGCACCCTGGCGTCAACTTGATGTCAAATAAGCCCGCTGAATGTCAGTGACTGATACCCCGCGTACACTGCCAACGCCGCAAAGGCGCAGGCGGCGAGACGGCGAATCAAGGTCAGTGGTAGGCGCTCGGCGGCAAAATTGCTGGCCAGCACCACAGGTACGTTGGCCAGCAGCATGCCCAGGGTGGTACCGATCACTACCAAAATAAAGTGCGGGTACTGCGCGGCCAGCATCACCGTGGCGATCTGGGTTTTGTCGCCCATTTCGGCGAGGAAGAAGGCGATCAGCGTGGTCAGGAAGGGGCCGTAGCGTTTGAATTTGGAGCTTTCGTCGTCATCCAGCTGATCCGGGATCAGCGTCCACAGGGCTACGGCAACAAAGCTGGCGGCAAGAATCCAACTCAAGGTGGCGGGGGAGAAGAAGCTGGCAACCCAGTTGCCAATCGCGCCGGCGGCGAAATGATTGGTCAGAGTGGCAACCACAATCCCCCAGATAATCGGCCATGGCTTGCGAAAGCGTGCGGCCAAGAGCAAGGCGAGCAGCTGCGTCTTGTCGCCGATTTCGGCCAAGGCAACGATAAAGGTTGGAACAAACAGGGATTCGAGCATCAGGCTTTCCTAAAGGGGCGGGTCGACACGGCTATGACACGTACAGCCTTCCCGCCCCGGGTAAGGTGTGCGTGTCATAGGTCTTGTCAAACCGCAGGCCCCTCTGAGTGGGCCTTGGGTCGCACGCGCCATGCTCTGCCGAGCAAGTATGTTGACGTGTGCCGTGCGAGCTGGCGCTCGCGGGAGACTACTCCCCTAGGACGCGCGCATTCTGCCCGCGCATCCCTGATAGGGCAAGCGCCGTTTAGCCTTTGCAGGCTTGGTAGATGCGAAAACCTTTGGCGTCGGCCAGGGTCTGGCAGGGGCCGAGATGCTGTTCGATCAGCGGCGGGTATTTAAGAAAACTGTTGGCGACCAGGCGCAATTCACCTTTGCTGGCCAGGTGCCGACTGGCCTGGCGCAGCAGGTGTTCGGTGGCCTGGTAGTGCGTGTGCACGCCCTGGTGAAAGGGCGGGTTGCTGAGGATCGCACTCAGGCCCGTGGGCGCCGCATCGATGCCGTCAGCATTGATGACATCCGCCTGCAGGCCGTTGGCGGCCAAGGTCAGGCGGCTGCTTTCAACGGCAAAGGCGTCGACATCCAACAGGGTGACCTGGCTGTCCGGGTAGCGACGTTTCAGCGCCGCGCCGAGTACGCCGGCCCCGCAGCCGAAATCCAGGATATGTCCGCTGGGTAAACCGCCGAGGTGTTCAAGCAACAGCGCGCTGCCTACGTCCAGTCGGCCATGGCTGAATACGCCCGGCAGGCTGAGTACCTGCAGTGGACCATCGACCAGGTCCAGTTCGTAGCGTTGCGCCAGGCTGTGCAGATCCGGTGTGGCGGGTGCGTGCTCAACCCGTACCTGCCAGAGCTGGCAGTGCCGCGCGCTGTCGAGCTTACGTGCCTGACCGAAGGTCGCCAGCTGTTTGGCGGCGCGTTCAATGCCTGCGCGTTTTTCTCCAACCAGAAACAGTTCGCGACCGCCCAGGCGAGCCGCCAGGGCATTGAGCAGGTACTCGGTCAGCTCGCGGGACTTTGGTAGAAACAGCACGGCTGCCTGGAAGTCGCGCTCACCCGGTTGCGTTCCAAAGTGGCAGCGATTGCTGAAGCGGGCGTCCAGCAATGCGTGCTCGCCGGCATGCCAGCTCCAGCCTTGTGCGTCGGGGAATTGGCCGAGCAGGTCATCGGCCGGCAAGCCGGCAAGCAGCAGTGGGCCGGTGAATAGATCGGCCTGGCGCAGCAGTACTTCGCTTCGCGGGTCCATAAGCGCTCCTCGAAAAAAGTCGCGTAGATTAGGGGCTGTTGCCGTTTCAGCGCAAACCGCGTTGCTGCGAAAAATCTCGCCAGGCTAGGCGTGGGACGCAGGTAATGGTGCTCCCTTGCCAAGTCCCGCAACGACGCATTGCGAGATTTTCCGCGCAACCCCTCAGGGCCGGGCCTGTTTTAGCGCGATGCTGCGTTTCTCGACACTCATTTGGCAAACCAAACATCGCGTCTCGTGCCTGGCCTCGCGCTAAAACAGGCTTCGGCGTGGTCGCGTTGAAACGGCGACAGACCCTAGTTGACAACGCGCATAGGCGTGCCGTTGAGGAATGCCAAAGCGTTTTCACTGAGCTGGCCGACGATGCGTTGCCGCGCTTCGCGGCTGCCCCAGGCGCTATGCGGAGTGATGATCAGTCGTGGAATATCGGCAGCAAGCAAGGGATTGCCGTCTTTCGGCGGCTCCTGGGTCAGCACATCGGTTGCCGCCCCGCCCAGGAGGCCTGCACGCAGGGCGTCAGCCAGGGCCTGCTCGTTTATCAGGCCGCCGCGGGCGGTGTTGATCAGAAAGGCTGTGGGCTTCATCAGGTTGAGTTCGCGAGCGCCGATCAGGTTCAGGGTGTCGTTGTTCAGCGGGCAGTGCAGGGTAAGCGCATCGACCTGGGGTAGCAGCTCATCCAGTGGTAGACGGTCGGTGCGCGGTGGGCGGCCGGGCAACTGGCCGAGCAGTACACGCATGCCAAAGGCTTCGGCCAGTTTGGCCACTGCGCCGCCCAGCTCGCCATGGCCGAGTAGGCCAAGAGTCTTGCCGTGCAGCTCGATAATTGGGTGGTCGAGCAGGCAGAACTGCTGCGCCTGTTGCCAGCGGCCGGCGCGAACGTCCTGCTGATAATCGGGCAGGCGGGTGGCCAGCGCCAATAGCAGCATGAGAGTGTGTTGGGCCACCGATGGCGTGCCGTAACCCTGGCAGTTGCACACGGTTACGCCGTGGGCACGGGCGGCGGTCAGGTCAATTGGGTTGGTGCCGGTGGCGGCCACCAGTACCAGCTTCAGTTCTGGGCAGGCAGTGAATACCTCGGCATTCAGCGCCACCTTGTTGCTGATCGCCACCTGTGCGCACTGTAAGCGCTCGATAGTTTGCGCCTGGGTGCTGTGCGGATACAGCTGCAGGTCAGCAAAGCAGGCATTCAGGTTGGATAGGTCGAGGTCGCCCAGGTCGAGTGAGCTATGGTCGAGAAAGACGGCGCGGTGACTGTTACTCATCAGCTGTATCTATCCTGCAGGTTTGGGCGGGGAGTAAGGTGGCGAGCCTAACAGAATCATTTCAACGTCGCGGAGCCGCCCCATGTACTGGACTGAGTTTTTAGCTGTGGCCCTCATTCACTTGCTGGCAGTGGCCAGCCCGGGCCCGGACTTCGCGATTGTGGTGCGCGAAAGTGTGGCTCATGGGCGGCGTGCCGGCATCTTCAGTGCGATTGGCGTGGGCTGTGGGATTTTTATCCATGTGGCCTATTCGCTGCTGGGTATCGGTTTGATCGTGTCCCAGTCGATTGTGCTGTTCAACGCTCTGAAGTGGCTGGCAGCGGCTTACCTGCTGTACATCGGCATTCGCGCATTGCGGGCCAAACCGGCCAGCCCAAGTGACGCCGAGTTGAGCCTGGATGAAGGCGAGCGCTCTCCGCGTGCCGCCTTTGTTGCCGGGTTTGTAACCAACGGCCTGAACCCCAAGGCCACGCTGTTCTTCCTGTCGCTGTTTACCGTGGTGATCAACCCGCATACGCCGCTGTCAGTTCAGGCCGGCTATGGCGTTTACCTGGCAGTGGCCACGGCGCTGTGGTTCTGCATGGTCGCGCAACTGTTCAGCCACCAGCGCGTGCGCGCCGGTTTTGCGCGAATGGGCCACTGGTTTGATCGGCTGATGGGGGCGGTGCTTGTGGGGTTGGGCGTCAAACTGGCGTTTAGCGAGCTGCGCTAAGTCGAGTGCCATAACGAAAACGCCCCACATTGGCGGGGCGTTTTCGTTGTAGGCAGGGCGTAGAACCTATTTTCAATCTCGCGAGCTAGAGTCATGCAAGGCAAAAACAGACGAGGAAGCGGAGTGTACTGTTGTACATGAGCATTACTCGCTTCACTCGCCCTTCGGGTCGCGCTAAAGCGCGTTAGCCGCAAGCGGCTTACCGAGCCTGTTTTTAACGCCGTAGGGCCGGCGCGCAGCAGATTGAAATAGGTTCTTACTCGTCTTTGCCTTTGCTGCGCATAGCTCGTTGCACTTCGCGGTCGGCGTCGCGTTCTTTCTCTGTGTGGCGTTTGTCGAAGTCCTTCTTGCCCTTGGCCAGGGCAATCTCGCACTTGATCAGGTGCGCCTTCCAGTAAATCGACAGGGCCACGCAGGCATAGCCTTTCTGCTGCACTGCGCCGAACAACTTGTCCAACTCGCGCTTATTCAGCAGCAACTTGCGGGTACGCGTTGGGTCGGCAATCACATGGGTGCTGGCCGCTGTTAATGGGGTGATGTGGCAACCCATCAGCCAGGCTTCATCGTTTTTCAGCAGCACGTAGCTGTCGACCAACTGGGCCTTGCCGGCGCGCAGACTTTTCACTTCCCAGCCGGCCAGGACCAAGCCTGCCTCGAACCTGGATTCGACGAAGTAGTCGTGCATCGCCTTCTTGTTTTGCGCGATGGTGCCTTGCGGGTGCTTCTTTTGTTTAGCCATAGGGCGCGCATTATAGGGAGTCACTGGCGCGGGCGCTATGTGCGGCAGGGCAAAATAAGCTTTGCTAGGCGCCTGGTGCTGCGCGGCGTCGGCTGCGCTTGAGCCGCCCTGGTGAATCCTCGACAATGCGCGATCTTTTTTAATAGAGCAGGCTAGCCGAGCATGGCGAACGATAAGGTTTCGATACACGGCGCCTGGGCCAGCCGTTGGGTGTTTATTCTGGCGGCGACCGGTTCGGCCGTCGGGCTGGGCAACATCTGGAAGTTCCCCTATATGACCGGCATGTATGGCGGTGGGGCTTTTGTGATGATGTACCTGGTATGCATCTTTATGGTCGGTTTGCCGATCATGCTCGCGGAAACCCTGATCGGTCGGCGCGGCCGGCAGAGCCCGGTGAATACCCTCAAGACCCTGGCCATTGAATCAGGTGCCTCGCCGAAATGGTCCTGGGCCGCGCTGGTCGGGATGGTTGCTGCTCTGTTGATTCTGTCTTTCTATAGCGTGGTGGCCGGCTGGTCGCTGGACTACATCCTCAGCATGGGCGGTGGCCAGTTTGCTGGGGTCAGTGCCGAAGGTGCTGGTGCTGCGTTTGGCGCGCTGACGGCCGATCCGTGGCGGCTAACCCTGTGGCATACGCTTTTTATGCTGCTAACCGGTTCCGTTATCGCCCGTGGCGTGGTGGCCGGTCTTGAGCGCAGCCTGCGCATCATGATGCCGCTGCTGTTCGTGTTGCTGCTGGTGCTGCTGGGGTACAGCATGACCACCGGGCACTTTATGCAAGGCTTCCACTTTCTTTTTGACTTCCAGCCGGATCGCGTACTCGATGGCGTGCTTGCCGCCATGGGCCATGCCTTCTTTACCCTGAGCGTAGGTGTAGGCGCGATCATGGTCTACGGCTCGTACATGCCGAAGAACGCCTCAATTGGCGGCACCATTCTCACCGTCGGTATTCTCGATACCCTGGTGGCGTTGACGGCCGGTATGGCGCTGTTTCCCATCGTTTTCGCCGGTGGCCTGGAGCCAGGCGCAGGACCGGGGCTGATGTTTGTGACCTTGCCGGTGGCGTTCGGCAACATCGCCTTTGGCCAGGTGATGGGCACGCTGTTCTTTATTCTGGTGCTGATTGCGGCCTGGACCTCGTCGATCTCCATGCTGGAGCCGGCGGTGGCCTATCTGGTCGAGCGCAGCAAGCGCAGTCGGGTGCTGGTGACCAGTGTGCTGGCATTCTTCTGCTGGGCGGTCGGTATGGGCACAGTGCTGTCGTTCAACCTGGGGGCCGAAGCGAAGTTCTTTGTCTTCGGCGAAGATGGTTTCCATTTATTCCAGTGGGGCGCCGAGGGCGGGCGGACCTTCTTCGACACCATCGATTACCTGACCAGTCGCATTCTGCTGCCGTTCGGTGGTTTGGCGTTCGCCATATTCGCTGGCTGGGTGCTCAAGCGTGAGGCGGTGCGCGAAGAGCTGGCGATGAAAAGTCCGCTACTGTTCAACGTGGTGTACTGGTTGATTCGTGTGGTTGCGCCGATTGGCGTGCTGATCGTGTTTATCGCAGAGCTGAGTAAATGATCGCCTGCCTTCTGTTTAGCCAAGTGGTTGCGTTATGAGTACTCATATTCAGCGTTCGGCGCTGTTGCCTTATCCGGCGAGGGCGCTGTTTGATCTGGTCAATGATGTGGCCAGTTATCCGCAATTTCTGCCCTGGTGCTCGGCCAGCGAAGTGCTTGAATCAAGCGACACGCACATGCGGGCCAGTCTGACAGTGGCCAAGGGCGGCTTGAGCCAGCGCTTTGTCACTGCCAACACGCTGGTGCCGGGCGAGCTGATCAAGCTGACCCTGGTCGAGGGGCCGTTCACTCAGCTGTATGGGCATTGGGAGTTCAAAGCGCTGGGCGACAAGGCCTGTAAGATCAGTCTGGATCTGACCTTCGACTACGCTGGACCGTTGGTACGTGCGACCCTCGGGCCGCTGTTCAATCAGGCCACTAATACCCTGGTCGATGCCTTCTGCCAAAGGGCTAAGCAACTCTATGGATAAGCCAATTATCGTGGTTGAAGTGGTGTACGCGCTGGCCGACAAGCAAAAGCTACTGCGCCTGAGTCTGCCCTATGGCACCACGGTACGTCAGGCGGCGCTGCAGTCCGGCATGCAGGCGCATTTTCCCGACGTGGATCTGCACAGCAGCCCGCTGGGTATCTTCGGCAAGGCGGTGAGCAAGCCCGACGAGCGCGTGCTGGAAGACGGTGAGCGGGTGGAGATCTACCGGCCATTAATTGCCGATCCGAAAGAGGTGCGCAAGCAGCGTGCGGCCAAAGCGGCGCAAGCCAAGGCCGAAGACGCCGCACAGTAAGTGTTGAAAGCGTGGTTTGCAGAGGTGCAGGCGTAAAAAGCCCGGACATGTCCGGGCTTTTTTATGGCTATGTCCCAAGACCGTGTTGCAAGGACTAAGCTTTAAGGCAGACATCCGCTTGTGAGGTCAGCCCACCATGGATACTCAAGCCTTTCAGCGCTGGTTGGCCCAGGTGAGCCAGCTCAGTGCCAA
>NZ_CAXAOW010000026.1:0-16484 GCF_963970805.1 Pseudomonas sp. EA_35y_Pfl2_R5
CGCGCCCTGGCGAGCGGGTACGCCAGGGTGCTTTCCACATTCAGAATGTTAATGCCTACCACAGCCGACTGAAGAGTTGGATGACTCGCTTTCATGGTGTCGCCAGCCGCTACCTCCCGAACTACCTAGGATGGCGCCGTATGCTTGAGCGCTATCAGCAGCGTATTCAGCCCGTTCACTGTATCCAGGAGGCGGTTGGTCGGACCATGCAACACGTAATTGGGACATAGCCTTTTCTTTGTCCGATATTTACTCCAAGCCGTCTCGATCACGAAAACCCAACAGATAGAGGATGCCGTCCAGGCCTAAGGTCGAAATCGCCTGTTTGGCCGACTGTTTGACCAGCGGCTTGGCGCGGAACGCCACACCCAAACCGGCAATCGCCAGCATCGGCAGGTCATTGGCGCCATCGCCCACGGCAATGGTCTGCTCCAGACGCAATCCTTCCTTGGCCGCCAGCTCGCGCAGCAAGTCGGCCTTGCGCTGAGCATCGACAATCGGCTCAACCGCCACACCGGTGACCAGCCCATCGACGATTTGCAATTCGTTGGCAAACACATAATCGATGCCCAGCTTGGCCTGCAGTTGCTTGGCAAAGTAGGTAAAGCCGCCGGACAAGATCGCCGTCTTATAGCCCAGACGACGCAGTTCGCTAAACAGCGTCTCCGCACCTTCGGTCAACCTTAGCGAAGCGCCGATATCCGCCAACACGGTTTCCGGCAAGCCCTTGAGCAGCGCCAGGCGCTCGCGGAAGCTGGCGGCAAAATCCAGCTCGCCGCGCATCGCACGCTCGGTGATTTCCGAGACCTGCTCACCCACGCCGGCGGCCTTGGCCAGCTCGTCGATCACCTCGGCCTCGATCAACGTCGAGTCCATGTCGAATACTGCCAGCCGACGATTGCGGCGGAACAGCGAATCACGCTGGAAGGCGATATCGACATTCAGCTCCTGTGCCACGCTAAGGAACTCGGCACGCAAGGCGGCCGGATCGGCCGGCTCGCCGCGCACGGAAAACTCGATACAGCCCTTGCCCTGCTCGGCCGGCATATCCAGCGGCATGCGCCCGGAGAGACGGTCGATATGATCGATATTCAGGTCGTAGCGCGCGGTAATCGCACTGACGCGCTGCAGCTGCTCGGCGGTGACCTTTCGCGTTAGCAGGGTCACGATGTGCCGGGCCTTGCCCTGGCCATCGACCCATTGCTGGTAATCCGCCTCGGACACCGGGGTAAAACGCACCTGCTGATCAAGCTTGTACGCGGTAAAGAGAATGTCCTTGAGCACCGACGAGCCGCGCTCGGTATCGGGAATCTCGACCAGGATGCCGAACGACAGGGTGTCGTGAATCACCGCCTGGCCGATATCGAGGATATTCACCCCGCCTTGGGCCAACACGCCGGTGATGGCGGCAGTCAAACCGGGGCGATCTTCGCCGGTGATATTGATCAGGACGATTTCGCGCAAGGCTCGGTCTCCAGTACAGTCAGGGGCAACGGCTTGCTGAACGGGGTCACAAGCCGTAGAAAAGGCGCACATTCTACCCATTTTCAGCGGGAAACAGCCACGCACAGCGCTTTGCCCACTGCCGGGGCGCCGCTATACTGCGCGCCAACTACAGTCGACATGAGCCGAGCTCTGTGAACCGGCCCGCCCCCGTAAAACCCGATAATTTCTTCCTCTTGCTGTTCCAGGCCCTGCGCCAACGGCGTATCCCCCTGGCGCTCCGCATTGTCAGCCATAGCCTGTTGCTGGTGGCCCTGGCCCTGGTGATCTATGGCTGGGTGATCGGCATGCAGTTCAAGCATGCCATGCAGCAGCAGGCCGAAGCCCTGGGTACCAGCCTGATTACCCAGACGGCCGCATCGGCGACCGAGCTGCTGGTGTCCAACGACATTCTCAGTCTCAACGTACTGCTCAATAATCTGGTGAAAAACCCGCTGGTGGCCCATGCCGCCATCTACAGCGTGGACAACCGCATTCTCGCCGAAGCCGGCTCGCGCCCGAGCCAGAGCATGCTCGGCGAAACCGAAGGGTTGTATTCGACGCCGATCACCTTCCAGGAGGTGATCGCCGGACAGCTGCGCATCAGCCTCGACATGCAGCAATTCCAGCAGCCAATGACCATCAGCCTGCAGAGTATGGGCATTCTCAGCCTGATTTTGCTGGCATTGACCCTGTCCCTGAGCATGCGTCTGGGGCGGCATATCTCCACGCCACTGCTGCAACTGCGGGTATGGCTGCGCGACCCGGATGATCCTGCGCCAGGCGCCGGCCGCCAGGATGAAATCGGCGACCTGGCGCGCCAGCTGCAAGCACGCCTGGTACCAGAAGAGCCTGCGCTACCAGAAGAACAGGAAGAGCCGTTCTACGACGAGCCGGCCGCCCAGGACGATGATGACTACCTGCCTGAATCGTTCGATGATGAGCCGGACTTCGCAGTGCGTGACCTGCACGATGAGCGCTTCGATGAGCGAGACGAGTCAGTCGAGCCGCTGTATAGCGAAGACCAACCATACGCTGATGACGCAGTGGATGATCCATTCTCCGAGCTACGCGATCAGCCAACGCAGGAGCCTGCCCCAGCGCCCATAGCACAACAGCCGCTGCCCAGCGCCGTACTGGCAATCCAGCTGGGCGCACAGGAACAGCTGCGCCGCCTGCCGCGCACGCGCCTGATGGAGTTACTGCAGCGTTACCGCGACTGCCTGGACCGCGCTGCCAACCTGTATCAAGGCGAGCTGCACACATTGAGCGACGGCAGCAGCCTGATGCTGTTCCACCAGCTGGATATTGGTGAGGACTACCTGACCCACGCCATCTGCTGCGGCGAGCTGATGCGCGCGCTCGGTCATGCCCTGCAGATCGAAGTGGCCGACAGCGGCATCACTCTGCAACTGCAACTTGGTTTGACGCAGGGCGAAAACCTCAGCGACCTCAGCCAGGGCGACCTGCTGCTCAGCGAGACGGCGCAGAATGCCCTGGCGCTGTCACAACACAGCCGCAACCTGCTGCTGGTTGAGCGCAGCATTGCCGATGACGCCCTGGTCAGCCAGCGTGCGCGCATTCGCGCCATTGCTAGTCCACAAGGTGCCTGCTGCGTGGAGCGCTTGCTAGAGCCCTATCCATCACTGCTGGAACGCCAGCTGGCGCGCATGCACGAAAGCAATTAAGACACGCCTCAGACAAGCGGGCGCCTGCTAGAAGCGGAAGACCTCGCTCTCATCACGCATTGGCTCAACCACCGGAATACGAGGGGGCGCCGGGGGCACAGGCTTTACCGGTGCAGGCTTACGCAATGGCGCGGGGGCAGCAATTGGCGGTACTGGCGTGCCATGGGTTTCGATGGCGATCGCCAGCTGCTCAACCAGTTGCTGCAGCAGCAGACTCTGCGCCCGCACTTGATCAACGATAGTGCCGCTATGGGCTTCCTCAAGACGTACCAGACGCCCATCGAGCAACTTGCCATCGCCACCCGCCAAGCGCCACTGGGCTTCCAGCACAGCAGGACGCTGTGGACCGGAATCCAAACGCGTGATGGCCAACCCCAGACGCACCTGCGGCACAAAGCCCGCGGTGGTCGGAGCCAGCACCAGGCGCTGGCTGTCTAGTCGCGAAGCCAGTTGACGCAAGAGTTGCTGATCGATATCAGCCGCTAGGCTGCCGGCCCAGCTGGCATCATCGGCAACGGTCAGGCTGCCGTCAGTTTGACGCTGCAATAAGGCTTCGCGCTGCAGATAATCGGCAACCGCGACCGGGCCGAGTAGCACGGCAATACCCTGCTCGGTCGCAGGTACGTGAATATCGCCGCTATCGAGCTGATACAGCGGCGCTTGTTGAAAGTGCGTACAGCCAGCCAGGCCAAGAACGCCAGCCAATAGCAGAGTTCCGGGGAAACGCAGTGGGATCATCTCACTCATCCAGCCGGCAAAGCTGCCAGCATGTATACCAAAAGAGGTGCAAGTGGACCTTTGGGTCAGCCCACCTTGCGGCCAGTATCATCCTTGAAAGCCGCCCGCTACTCCAGCGCAGCACTTGTTGCGACTTATGCCCAGGGCTAGCCCTAGGCTTCAACCAATAGGCTATCGACGCGCTGGAAACCGCGGGGCAGCTTGTTGCCACGCCGCCCGCGCTCGCCTTTGTAGTGCTCCAGGTCATCAGCCTTGAGCGACAGGGTACGCTTACCGGCCTGCAACACCAGGGTCGCTCCGACGGGTAGCACGGCCAGATCGGTAAGGTACTCCTCGCGGCTGGCCACTCGCTCACCAGGGATACCGATGATCTTGTTGCCCTTGCCTTTGCCCAGTTGCGGCAAATCCGCGACCTTGAACAGCAGCAAACGGCCTTCGGTGGTCACCGCCGCCAGCCAGTCCTCGTCACGATTAACCAGCGATTTCGGCGGTACCACCAAGGCGCCTGCAGGCAGACTGAGCAGGGCCTTACCGGCCTTGTTCTTGGCTTGCAGGTCTTCACCTTTGACTACAAAGCCGTAGCCGGCATCGGAGGCGATCACATACAGCGCATTGTCATCCGGCAGCAATACGCACTCGAAAGTCGCTCCCGGTGGTGGCGTCAGACGTCCAGTTAGTGGCTCGCCCTGGCCACGGGCGGACGGCAGCGAATGGGCGGCCAACGAGTAGCTACGCCCAGTCGAGTCGATAAACACCGCGAATTGATTCGAGCGCCCCGGCGCGGCAGTCTTGAAGCCATCGCCAGCCTTGTATGAGAGGCCGGTGGCGTCGATATCGTGCCCCTTGGCGCAGCGCACCCAGCCTTTCTCCGAGATCACCACGGTCACCGGCTCGGTCGGCATCAGTTCGGTTTCGCTCAGCGCCTTGGCTTCGGCGCGGGCAACAATCGGTGAACGACGGTCGTCGCCATACTTCTCGGCGTCAGCGAGAATTTCCTGGCGCACCAGCTTCTTCAGCTTGGCTTCGCTGCCGAGCAGAGCCAGCAGCTTGTCGCGCTCCTTGGCCAGCTCGTCCTGCTCGCCACGTATTTGCATTTCCTCAAGCCGCGCGAGCTGACGCAGGCGGGTTTCAAGGATGTACTCGGCCTGGATCTCGGTAAGGCCGAAGCGCTCCATCAGCACCGGCTTGGGCGAATCCTCGGTGCGGATGATGCGGATTACTTCGTCGAGGTTGAGGAAGGCAATCAAACGGCCCTCCAACAGGTGCAGGCGATGCTCGACCTTGTCCAGACGGAACTGCAAACGGCGGCGCACGGTGCCGACGCGGTACTGCAGCCACTCGGTGAGCAGAGTGCGCAGGTCTTTTACCGACGGTTTGCCATCCAGGCCGATAACGTTGGTGTTGACCCGGTAGCTGGACTCCAGCTCGGTGGTGGCGAACAGGTGCTGCATCAGCTCATCGGCATCCACTCGGTTGGAGCGCGGGATAATTACGATGCGGCACGGGTGCTCGTGGTCCGACTCATCGCGCAGGTCGGCGACCATCGGCAGCTTCTTCGCCTGCATCTGCGCGGCGATCTGCTCCAGCACCTTGGCACCGGAGACCTGATGCGGCAGCGACGTGACCACAACATCGCCATCCTCAACACGGTACACGGCGCGCATACGCACCGAGCCCTTGCCGGTTTCGTAGATCTTCAGCAGATCGCTGCGCGGCGTGATGATTTCCGCTTCGGTCGGATAATCCGGACCAAGGATATGTTCACACAGCTGCTCGACCGTGGCGTTCGGCTCGTCCAGCAAGCGAATACAAGCCGTCGCAACCTCACGCAGGTTATGCGGCGGTACGTCGGTGGCCATGCCCACGGCAATACCGGTGGTACCGTTGAGCAGAATGTTTGGCAGGCGCGCCGGCAAGGTCGCCGGCTCGTTCATGGTGCCATCGAAGTTCGGCACCCAATCCACGGTGCCCTGGCCCAGTTCGGTCAGCAGCACTTCCGAGTAACGCGACAGACGCGCCTCGGTATAACGCATGGCGGCGAAGGATTTCGGATCGTCTGGCGCACCCCAGTTGCCCTGGCCGTCGACCAGGGTGTAGCGGTAGCTGAACGGCTGCGCCATCAGCACCATGGCCTCGTAGCAGGCGCTGTCGCCGTGTGGGTGGAACTTACCGAGCACGTCACCGACGGTACGCGCCGACTTCTTGTGCTTGGAATCAGCGTCCAGGCCCAACTCGCTCATGGCGTAGACGATGCGCCGTTGCACGGGCTTCAAGCCGTCGCCGATATGCGGCAGCGCACGGTCCATGATCACGTACATGGAGTAATTGAGGTAAGCCTGCTCGGTAAAATCGGCAAGGGAACGGCGTTCAACACCGTCCAGGCTCAAATCGAGGGATTCGCTCATGCGTGCCTCATTGCAAGGTTGATTGGCGCAGCATCAAGGTGCCGCCGCGCTGGGTAAATTCGAGTTGTTTCAGGGCGCTCATGCCCAGCAATACGTCATCGCCGCCCATACCGGGGGCGATCAAAGCCTCTACGTCGGTCAGCACAATATCGCCCAGCTGCAAGCGGTCAAGCCGCGTGCGATGGGCCGTGGCGCGGCCATTGGCGGTGCTGATGGTGATTGCCGCACCGGCCTGCAAACCCAGGCGCTGCGCCACCTCGGTCGGCACCGCGACCTGCGTCGCACCGGTGTCGAGAAGGAAGGTCACCTCCTCGCCATTGATCTTGCCGCCGGCCATATAGTGGCCCTGGCGACTGCTGGCCAGGTGCACTTCGACATAGCCGCTGCCATGTAACGACTCGGGCGCCTGATTGGGGTTGCGCTGAGCGTCTTCCCAGTCACCGAAGAACTTGGTCGCCAGCAGCAAAGCAGCGCCCCAGGCCAGCACCAGCATCACTCGCCCGGCACGCCTGCCCGCAGGCTGCTCGCTCACGGCTTGCTACCCCAGCCGCCTTTGGGAGCGGAAAAGCGCCAGATCATCGGCCGCGATTCACCGTCAGCGCGGCTAAAACGGCCGTTATCGACACCCACCCAAGCACCGTCCTGATCCACCCACAACGCCTCGGCCAGACCATAGGACGGCGGATAGAGGCGTTCCGGAGTCAGCGCTTCGGCGGCAAACGACCAGCACTTCTCGACCTGACCAGTGCTCGGGCTGCGCCGGCAAATGCGATGTGCCTGGCGTTCAAGGGTAAACAGCTTTTCGCTATGGAAGGCCAGACCGGAGAAGTCCCGTGGTTGTTCTTTCGCGCCCAACTGCTCCGGTGCTGGTTCCGTGCCTGCCTCGCTGAACAGTACGCAACCACCGGTGCAACGCCAGAGGGCATTTTGCTTATGCGCCACCAGCAAACCGCGACGCATGCGCTCAGCGGCCAGATACAGGCGCTCGCCTGCCGGATCGATAGCAATGCCTTCGAATAACGAGTTGTAGTGCAACAACATGCCGCTGGCGCGCGCCTGGCGAACCAGCCCGCGAGGCAGTTTCAGCCAGTTCGGCTCGCCAACCACGGGCAACTGCAGCACAGCCGCTTTTGCCTCACTGATTAGGTAACGGTTACCAAGAGCGTCGCAACTGATGCCCTCGAAATCCAGCTCGCCCCCACGTACCAGACCCGCCGCCCAGCTGCGCATGCGCAGCCCCCAGGGCAAGCGCGTATCCGGCGCAGGCGGCGCAACAAAGGTCTCGGCCGTGGCCTGCCACTGCGACTCATCGGATTCCAGGCGATAGAGCTGCTGATCATCGCGGTCGGATACCGCCCACAGCGCGCCATCGCACCAGGCCAGCCCGGACAGGTTGCCACCACTGACGCCACGGACCGCTTGCTCGTTGAGCAGTTTCAGCTCTTCCAACGCGGCCGCACTCGCCAACAGTGGTGAGCAGAGCAATAGGCAGACGGCCAACAGCCGCTGCATCAGAGCAACACCTCGGCCAGGTTGCCCTTGGACTCCAGCCAGGACTTACGGTCGCCGGCGCGCTTTTTGGCCAGCAGCATGTCCATGATTTCCTGGGTGCCGGGGTAGTCTTCCAGGGTCAGCTGCACCAGACGCCGGGTATTGGGGTCCATGGTGGTTTCACGCAGCTGCGGCGGGTTCATTTCACCCAGGCCTTTAAAGCGGGTGACCTGCGGCTTGCCGCGGCGTTTCTCGGCCACCAGGCGGTCGAGAATGCCGTCACGCTCGGCTTCATCCAGGGCGTAGAAAATCTCCTTGCCCAGGTCGATGCGGTACAGCGGCGGCATGGCGACATAGACGTGGCCGGCATCCACCAGCGGGCGGAAATGCTGAACGAACAGTGCGCAGAGCAAAGTCGCGATATGCAGGCCGTCGGAGTCGGCGTCGGCGAGGATGCAGATCTTGCCGTAGCGCAGCTGTGAGAGGTCGCTGGAGCCAGGATCGAGGCCGACCGCCACGGCAATGTTGTGCACTTCCTGGCTGGCCAGCACTTCGCTGCCGTCAACTTCCCAGGTATTCAGAATCTTCCCACGCAGCGGCAGGATCGCCTGGAACTCTTTATCGCGCGCCTGTTTGGCCGAGCCGCCGGCGGAATCACCTTCCACCAGAAACAGCTCGGAGCGCATCGGGTCTTGCCCCGCGCAATCGGCCAGCTTGCCAGGCAGTGCCGGGCCCTGGGTGATGCGCTTGCGCTCGACCTTCTTGCCGGCCTTGAGGCGGCGGTTGGCATTGCTGATCGCCAGTTCGGCGAGCTGCTGCCCCAGTTCCGGGTGGCCGTTAAGCCACAGACTGAAGGCATCTTTAACAACGCCCGACACAAATGCCGCCGCCTCGCGGGACGACAGACGCTCCTTGGTCTGCCCGGAGAACTGCGCATCCTGCATCTTCATCGACAGGACGAAGGCGATGCGCTCCCAGATATCTTCCGGGGCCAGCTTGACCCCGCGCGGCAGCAGGCTGCGGAACTCGCAGAACTCGCGCATGGCATCCAGCAGGCCCTGGCGCAGGCCGTTGACGTGGGTGCCGCCCTGGGCCGTGGGGATCAGGTTGACGTAGCTTTCCTGCACCGCATCGCCGCCTTCCGGCAGCCACAGCAGCGCCCAATCTACGGCTTCTTTATTACCCGCCAGGCTGCCGCAGAACGGCTCATTGGGTAGGCGCTCGAACTCGCTGACCGCATCCACCAGATAGGAGCGCAGGCCGTCTTCGTACAGCCACTCGACTTTCTCACCGCTGGCCTTGTCTTCAAAGCTGACCGCAAGACCTGGGCACAGCACAGCCTTGGCTTTCAGTACGTGTTTAAGGCGGCTGACGGAGAACTTGAAGGAGTCGAAATACTTGGCATCCGGCCAGAAATGCACGCTGGTGCCGGTGTTGCGCTTGCCCACCGTGCCGACCACCGCCAGGTCGCTGGACTTGTAGCCGTCGGCAAAACTCATCTGGTACTCGTTGCCGTCGCGTTTAACCTTGACGATCACGCTGGTCGACAGCGCGTTGACCACCGAGATACCCACGCCATGCAGGCCGCCGGAGAACTGGTAGTTCTTGTTACTGAACTTGCCACCGGCATGCAGCTTGGTGAGGATCAGTTCGACCCCTGGCACGCCCTCTTCCGGGTGAATGTCCACTGGCATGCCGCGACCGTCGTCGAGCACTTCCAGGGAGTTGTCCTCATGCAGGATCACCTGAATCGATTTGGCATGCCCGGCCAGCGCTTCGTCGACGCTGTTGTCGATGACTTCCTGGGCCAAGTGGTTGGGCCGGCTGGTGTCGGTGTACATGCCCGGGCGTTTGCGCACCGGGTCGAGGCCGGAAAGGACTTCGATGGCATCGGCGTTGTAAGAGCTAGAACCTTGCTGGGCCATGGGGTCTCTTGTTGGTCAATTGAGAGCGGAAAAGTCGATATCCTGCCACAGATGGCGAGGAATACCGGCGAAAGCGAAGAGCATCGGCAAACGCTCGGCAAAACCCTGAAAGCCGTGATCGCCGCCAGCCTGGATACGCAGTGCGCAGGCGCGGTAATAGCTCTGGGCATCGCGGTAATCGAGGGTTTCGTCGGCGGTCTGCAACCATACCTGATAGCGCGCCGGATCTTGCAGCACGGCTACATCAAGCTCGGCCAAGGCCGTTACATGATCGGCCGTCAGGTCCCAGGTCTCATCGCTGTAATAGTTCTTCTGCGGGCCCAGATAACCATCGAAACGCAGATGCGGACGCACGGCGGGATTGATCAGCAATGCCGGTAGCCCATGGCGCTCAGCCAAGTGGGTCGCATAGTAGCCGCCCAGCGAGCTGCCAACCAGCACGGGCCGACCCAGTTCGGCAATCAGTGCGTCGAGCTGAGTAATCGCCTGACGCGGATGGTGATGCAACGCCGGCACCCGTAACTGCGCATCCAGGCTCAGCTGCGCCATGGCGCGCTGCAACTGGCTGGCTTTGATCGAGGCCGGCGAGCTATTAAGCCCGTGAATATAGAGAATGGATGTGGTCATGGGGCGGGAGGCTAACCGGTTGCGGCGACCGGCTGCAACCGGTTAGCCAAGCACTGCAAAGGTCTTAATAACCTTTGATGGTGTAATCAATTTCGAACTTGATCCCGGTCACCCGCGACACACCGGTTTCCAGGCGACCGTCGTCGAACAGACGCAACCAGCGATAGCCCGGCGCGGTTTTATCGACTTGAAACTCTTCGCTGCCCGGAGCGAACTGCACGCAGGTCGAAGGCGAGGCCAGCAGGCGAATCGGGCCGCGCTGCTGATCAAGCTCCTGATGGATATGCCCCCAGAGCACTGCACGCACCTGGCTGAAACGCTCCAGCACGGCAAACAAAGCCTCCGGGTTGCGCAAACCTATGGGTTCCATCCACTTGCAGCCAATGGACACCGGGTGATGATGCAGACAGATCAGGTGATGACGATCAGGGGCTTCACTCAGAGCATGCTCCAGCAAGGCAAGCTGCTGTTCGCTGAGGTAACCGGGCACGGCACCAGGGATCGACGAGTCGAGCAGAATTACGCGCCAGTTGCCGAGATCCATCACCGGCTCCAGCAGATCACTGCCAACGCAAACCGCCTGCATCGCAGGCACTTCATCATGGTTACCGGGAAACCAGCGCGCGGGCGCGGGGATGACAGCGGTCATCTCGCGGAAACGCTGATAGGACTCGGTGCTGCCGTCCTGCGAGAGGTCGCCACTGGCCAGGATCAGGTCGATCTGCGGCTGCTCCTGCAGCACACGCTCAATCACCCGCTGCAAGCTGTCCTGGGTATCCATGCCCAATAGCTTGCCTGCCCCATCGGCAAACAAGTGACTATCGGACAACTGCACCAGCAGTACCGAGCGATCAACAGCAGTGGTTTTAATCGGCGCGCCCGGCAAGACCTTCTCCTTGAGCGGAATGCATGAATTATGCTGGCTAGCCCTGCGGGCGGTAAACCCGCGAAAGGGGAATAGATCACAGAACGCCCGCTGTAAATACAGCGCCCAACCTAAGGCTAGCGCGTATCGGAATAATGCGCCTGCGCCTGATTATCGGCAGAACGTGAAAAACCTAACGTACCGGAGCCAGCTCGTGACCGCAGGCCAGACAATGACTTAGCCACTCACCCAGAAACAGGTTGAGCTGAGTCTTCTCATCCGGCTGATGCATGGCAGCGTTGGGATAGGGGTAAATGCCGTGGAAGCGCCGCGCACTCTGCGTCCCGACCACCTCGGCCATACGCGCATCGTGATAGACACGCACCTCCAGATGCGGCACCGGCAACCAAGACAGACTGTGTTCCTGACGCACCTCGATGGTCGAGGTATACGGACAGGTCTCCAGCACCTCCAGGGCCAATACGCCGAGCAGATGCTCGCCCTGACTGAGGGCCACACGGCGAATCTGCTGACGCTCGCCCGTATCCTCACGCATGCCCGGCAGTAGCTGCAGCAGACGCACATAGTTGAGCTCGCAAGCGGCCTGCAGCTCGACCAGGTCGACCCGATAACGCTCGCGCAGCAGGTTCACGACCACAGCCCCCGCACTTCAGCGCGGTTCAGCGCCAACCACTGCAAAGCGATGATGCTGGCGGCATTGTCGATACGCCCATCCTTGACCGCATCCAGGGCATCTTCCAGCGGCCAGACATGCACGCGAATGTCCTCGCCCTCTTCGGCCAGGCCATACACACCGCCAGCACCTTCGCTGTCGCAGCGGCCAACAAACAGGTGCACACGCTCATCCGAGCCGCCAGGTGATGGGTAGTACTGGGTAATTGGCCACAAAGAGGTCAGCGGTAGATTCGCCTCCTCGATGGCTTCGCGGCGCGCGACCTCTTCGGGCTCTTCATCCTTATCAATCAATCCGGCGACCAGCTCCAGCAGCCAGGGATTGGTGCTTTTCTCCATCGCGCCGACACGGAACTGCTCGATCAACACAACGCAATCGCGCTGCGGGTCGTAGGGCAGCACGCATACGGCATCATGGCGCACGAAAAGCTCGCGGCTCAATTCAGGCCCCATGCCGCCGGCAAACTGGCGATGGCGCAAACGCAGCCGATCGAGCTTGTAGAAGCCGCTAAAGCAAGCCTCGCGCTCGATCACTTCGACATCTTCTCGTTGCATAACGCCCCCCTAATTAACAGAAACGGGCCCGAAGGCCCGTCCTGGTTACACCCTATGCTGCACCGAAACATGGCGCAGCAAAAGCCCTATCAGACCTTGTGGTAGAGCTGCGCACCCTGCGCCTTAAACTCTGCTGCCTTGGCCTGCATGCCGGCCTCGGCATCCAGGTCGAGTGCGGCAATGCGTTGCTCTTCAGCATAGACGCGAACTTCCTGGGTGATCTTCATCGAGCAGAATTTCGGCCCGCACATGGAGCAGAAGTGTGCCACCTTGGCCGAGTCCTTGGGCAGCGTTTCGTCGTGATAACTGCGGGCGGTGTCGGGGTCCAGGCCAAGGTTGAACTGATCTTCCCAGCGGAACTCGAAGCGCGCCTTGCTCAGTGCGTTGTCGCGAATCTGCGCACCGGGGTGGCCCTTGGCCAAGTCCGCAGCGTGCGCGGCGATCTTGTAGGTAATGATCCCGGTCTTCACGTCATCCTTGTTCGGCAGGCCCAGGTGTTCCTTGGGCGTGACGTAGCAGAGCATGGCGCAACCGAACCAGCCGATCATCGCCGCACCGATGCCGCTGGTGATGTGGTCGTAACCCGGCGCGATGTCGGTAGTCAGCGGGCCGAGGGTGTAGAACGGCGCCTCGTCACAGCATTCGAGCTGCTTGTCCATGTTCTCCTTGATCAACTGCATCGGCACGTGACCGGGGCCTTCGATCATGGTCTGCACATCGTGCTTCCAGGCGATCTTGGTCAGCTCGCCGAGGGTTTCCAGCTCGCCGAACTGCGCTTCGTCGTTGGCGTCGGCAATCGAGCCCGGACGCAGGCCATCGCCCAGCGAGAAGCTGACGTCGTAGGCCTTCATGATTTCGCAGATGTCTTCGAAATGGGTGTAGAGGAAGTTCTCTTTATGGTGCGCCAGGCACCACTTGGCCATGATCGAGCCGCCACGGGAAACGATGCCGGTAACCCGCTTGGCGGTCATCGGCACGTAGCGCAGCAACACGCCGGCGTGGATGGTGAAGTAATCCACGCCCTGTTCGGCCTGCTCGATCAGGGTGTCGCGGAACAGTTCCCAGGTCAGCTCCTCGGCTGCGCCGCCAACTTTTTCCAGGGCCTGGTAGATCGGTACGGTGCCGATTGGCACTGGCGAGTTACGGATAATCCACTCGCGGGTTTCGTGAATGTGCTTGCCGGTCGACAGGTCCATGACCGTGTCGGAACCCCAGCGAATACCCCAGGTGAGCTTGGCCACTTCTTCTTCAATCGAAGAACCCAGCGCCGAGTTGCCGATATTGCCGTTGATCTTCACCAGGAAGTTTCGGCCGATAATCATCGGCTCCAGTTCGGTGTGGTTGATGTTGGCCGGGATGATCGCGCGACCGCGGGCAATCTCTTCACGAACAAATTCGGGCGTGATGATCTTCGGCACACTGGCGCCGAAGCTGTGGCCAGGATGTTGCTGGTCGAGCAAGCCGGCTTCGCGCGCCACTTCTAGCTTCATGTTCTCGCGGATGGCGACGTATTCCATCTCGGCGGTGATGATGCCTTTGCGCGCGTAGTGCATCTGGCTGACGTTAGCCCCGACCTTGGCGCGGCGCGGATTATTCACGTGAGCGAAGCGCAGCTTGGTCAGCTCGGCATCGGCGAGGCGCTGCTGGCCGAAATTGGAGCTCAGCCCTGGCAGGCGCTCGGTGTCGCCACGCGCTTCGATCCACGGTGAACGCACATCGGCCAGGCCCTTGCGCACGTCAATGATCACATTCGGGTCCGTGTAGGGACCGGAGGTGTCGTAGACCACCACTGGAGCGTTGATCTCACCACCGAAGTCGGTTGGCGTGACGTCCAGGCTGATTTCACGCATCGGCACCAGGATGTCCGGGCGCGAGCCCTGCACATAGACTTTCTGCGAACGCGGGAAGGGTTGGATCGACTGCTGGTCGACCTGGGCGGACTCACTCAGGATCGGATTGAGGTTTTTTTCTTGTGTGCTCATCGGCGGCTCTCCAGGGCTATATGTCGGAGCGAACCTGGAGATAAATGAGCGGCGAAAGGCGCACCAGGGGCGGTGCCAGAGGCTCGCCAGGGGAAAAGGCGAGCACATCTTGTTCCCTACGCAGGCCTTAACCTGATCAGGTTCAACGGGATCCGGCAGCTGCCAATCTCAGCCCCGCAATTGGGGCACCCCGACAAGAACGCGGCCAGTCTAATCAACCCCAGCCAATAAAACCAACTCGGGAGTCAATTTCTTATGACCCATGCGTCGGAAAGTGACGCTGGCAGCCACTACAAATATCCGGCACACAGAACACGCCATGGCTTGTTGCAATCTACACTCACTCAGCTCCAGACAAATCTTGACCCTCTAGGCAGCGCCCCTATAGCCTTGTCGATTACCGCCAAAATCAGGATCACCTCCATGTTGCGCAGACTCACTCTGGCTCTCGCTGTGGCCGCCGCGTCCAACGGAATGGCCTGGGCTGCTGAACAAGCCCCACTGTCCACCAAAACTGACCTGGTCACCGTTTACCAGGAAGCCGCCGCCAACAATGCCGACCTGGCCGCCGCCCGCGCAGATTATGAAGCGCGCAGCGAAGTGGTCCCCCAGGCCCGCGCGGGCCTGCTACCCAACCTGTCTGCCGGGGCCAACCTGAGCGACACCCGCACCCAGGTCGACTCGCCTGCCAACACCATCTCGCGCAGTGGCACGGTGTACCAGGCCAACCTCAGCCAGCCGCTGTTCCGCGCCGACCGCTGGTTCCAGTTGCAGGCCGCCGAAGCGACCAACGAGCAAGCCGCGCTGGAACTGTCGGCCACCGAGCAGAACCTGATTCTGCAGAGCGCCGAAACCTACTTCGCGGTACTGCGCGCCCAGGACAATCTCGCCTCGACCAAAGCCGAAGAGGCGGCGTTCAAGCGCCAGCTGGATCAAGCCAACGAGCGTTTCGATGTCGGCCTCTCGGACAAGACCGACGTGCTGGAAGCCCAAGCCGGCTTCGACACCGCCCGCGCCAACCGCATCATCGCCCAGCAACAGGTAGAAGACGCCTTCGAGGCGCTGATCACCCTGACCAATCGCGACTTCGCCGCCCTGGAAGGCATCGAACACAGCCTGCCGATCCTCGCGCCGACGCCGAATGACGCCAAGGCCTGGGTCGACACCGCTGCGGCGCAGAACCTCAACCTGCAAGCCAGCAACTACGCCGTTGAAGCCGCCGAAGAAACCCTGCGCCAGCGCAAATCCGGCCACGCACCGACCCTGGATGCAGTTGCCAGCTACCAGAAAGGCGATAACGACAGTCTCGGCTTCAGCAACTCGGGCACGCCCGGCCAGGCGCGTTTCAGCGGCGATGTCGAGCAACGCTCGATTGGCCTGCAACTGAATATCCCGCTGTACAGCGGCGGCCTGACCAGCTCCCAGGTGCGTGAGTCCTACCAGCGCCTGAACCAGACCGAGCAACTGCGTGAAAGCCTGCGCCGTCAGGTGGTGCAGAACACCCGTAACCTGCACCGCGCGGTGAATACCGACGTGGAAACCGTGCAGGCGCGCAAGCAGTCGATCATCTCCAACCAGAGCGCCCTGGAAGCCACCGAAATCGGCTACCAAGTCGGCACCCGCAACATCGTTGACGTGCTTGATGCCCAGCGCCAGCTGTACAGCTCGGTGCGCAACTACAACAACGCGCGTTACGACTATATCCTCAACAACCTGCGCTTGAAGCAGGCCGCCGGCACCCTTAGCCCGGACGACCTGGCTGCCCTGGAGCAGTACCTGAAGTCCGACTACAACCCGGATGAAGACTTCCTCCCGCCGGACCTGGCCAAAGCTGCCGAAGCCCAGCTGCGCGGCAACCCGCAGTACTGAGTTGAGCAAAACAAAAAAGCCCGCTGAATTCAGCGGGCTTTTTTATGGCTATGTCCCAATTACGTGTTGCATGGTCCGACCAACCGCCTCCTGGATACAGTGAACGGGCTGAATACGCTGCTGATAGCGTTCAAGCATGCGGCGCCAGCCCAGGTAGTTCGGGA
>NZ_CAXAOW010000027.1:0-16041 GCF_963970805.1 Pseudomonas sp. EA_35y_Pfl2_R5
CGCTGTCGATCTTGTCGAAGTCAACCTTGGCCGAACCGAATACTTCGGAGCAGACGCGGGTCAGAGCAGCGGTCAGAGTGGTTTTACCGTGGTCAACGTGACCGATAGTGCCAACGTTGACGTGCGGTTTGTTACGTTCAAATTTTTCTTTAGCCACGACAATTAACTCCTAGCTTAAAGGGGCTGAATCAGCCTTGTTTTTTGGTTACCGACTCGACGATGTGCGACGGAGCCGTATTATATTTTTTGAATTCCATGGAGTAGCTTGCGCGACCCTGAGACATGGAACGGACGTCGGTCGCATAACCGAACATCTCACCCAGCGGAACTTCAGCACGAATCACCTTGCCGGAGATCGTGTCTTCCATACCCAGGATCATGCCACGACGACGGTTAAGGTCGCCCATCACATCACCCATGTAGTCTTCTGGGGTAACAACCTCTACCGCCATGATCGGCTCGAGCAACTCACCACCGCCCTTCTGGGCCAGCTGCTTGGTCGCCATGGAAGCAGCCACCTTGAACGCCATCTCGTTAGAGTCGACGTCGTGGTAGGAACCATCGAACACGGTAGCCTTCAGGCCGATCAGCGGATAACCGGCAACAACGCCGTTCTTCATCTGCTCTTCGATACCCTTCTGGATCGCCGGGATGTATTCCTTCGGGATCACACCGCCCACCACTTCGTTCACAAACTGCAGACCTTCCTGACCTTCGTCAGCAGGTGCAAAGCGAACCCAGCAGTGACCGAACTGACCACGACCACCGGACTGACGCACGAACTTGCCTTCGATTTCGCAGTTCTTCGTGATGCGCTCACGATAGGAAACCTGAGGCTTACCGATGTTGGCTTCAACGTTGAACTCGCGGCGCATGCGGTCGACCAGGATATCCAGGTGCAACTCACCCATACCGGAGATGATCGTCTGACCAGTCTCTTCATCAGTTTTAACGCGGAAAGATGGATCTTCCTGAGCAAGCTTGCCCAGAGCGATACCCATTTTTTCCTGGTCGTCCTTGGTCTTAGGCTCTACGGCAACCGAAATAACCGGCTCCGGGAAGTCCATGCGAACCAGGATGATTGGCTTGTCAGCGTTGCACAGAGTCTCACCAGTGGTGACGTCCTTCATGCCGATCAAGGCCGCGATGTCACCAGCGCGCACTTCCTTGATTTCTTCGCGGGCATTTGCGTGCATTTGCACCATACGACCCACGCGCTCTTTTTTACCTTTAACCGAGTTGATCACGCCGTCACCGGAGGCCAACACGCCCGAGTAAACGCGAACGAAGGTCAAGGTACCCACAAATGGGTCGGTAGCGATCTTGAACGCCAGAGCCGAGAACGGCTCGTTGTCGTCCGCATGGCGCTCCATCTCCTCTTCCTCGTTATCTGGGTTGGTACCCTTGATAGCAGGAATGTCGGTCGGAGCAGGCAGGAAGTCGATAACGGCGTCGAGAACCAGGGGAACACCCTTGTTCTTGAAGGAGGAACCGCAAACAGCCAAGACGATCTCACCGGCAATAGTACGCTGGCGCAGAGCGGCCTTGATTTCCTCGTTGGTGAGCTCCTCACCCTCAAGGTACTTGTTCATCAGCTCTTCGCTGGCTTCGGCTGCAGCCTCAACCATGTTGCCGCGCCACTTCTCGGCCTCTTCCAACAATTCAGCTGGAATATCCTTGCGCACAGGAACCATGCCTTTGTCGGCATCGCTCCAGTAGACAGCTTGCATGTTGATCAGATCGATCTGACCCTGGAAGTTGTCTTCAGCACCGATAGCCAACTGGATCGGCACCGGAGTGTGACCCAGACGCTGCTTGATCTGACCGATCACGCGCAGGAAGTCAGCACCGGCACGGTCCATCTTGTTGACGTAAACAAGACGCGGAACGCCGTATTTGTTGGCCTGACGCCATACGGTTTCCGACTGAGGCTCAACGCCCGAGGTACCACAGAACACAACGACCGCGCCGTCGAGCACGCGCAGCGAACGCTCAACTTCAATGGTGAAGTCAACGTGGCCGGGGGTATCGATGACGTTAAAGCGGTGCTCATCTTTGTACTGCTTCTCGGAACCTTTCCAGAAGGCGGTGATGGCAGCGGAAGTAATGGTAATACCACGCTCCTGCTCCTGCACCATCCAGTCTGTGGTCGCGGCGCCGTCATGCACCTCGCCCATCTTGTGGCTTTTGCCTGTATAGAAAAGCACACGCTCGGTGGTCGTGGTTTTACCCGCGTCCACGTGAGCCACGATACCGATGTTACGGTAGCGGTTAATCGGTGTAGTACGAGCCATAAAGCCCTCGCAAATTTAGAAGCGCAAAATTTAGAAGCGGTAGTGCGAGAAAGCCTTGTTGGCTTCAGCCATGCGGTGCACGTCTTCACGCTTCTTAACTGCAGCACCTTTACCTTCAGCGGCATCCAGCAATTCGCCAGCCAAACGCAGAGCCATAGACTTCTCGCCACGCTTACGAGCGAAATCTACCAGCCAGCGCATGGCAAGAGCGTTACGGCGGGACGGACGAACTTCGACCGGAACCTGGTAAGTAGCACCGCCTACACGGCGCGACTTCACTTCGACCAGCGGAGCGATGGCGTCGAGAGCTTTCTCGAAGATTTCCAGGGGATCGCTGTTCTTACGCTCTTTAACCTTGTCCAGGGCGCCATAAACGATACGCTCGGCAACGGCTTTCTTGCCGCTTTCCATCACGTGGTTCATGAACTTGGCCAGGATTTGGCTTCCGTATTTTGGATCGTCAAGCACTTCGCGCTTGGCTGCTACACGACGTCTTGGCATTTGATAAGCCCTCAAACGGTCTTCAGGTTAGCCCGGGACTGCATCGCGAGGATGGATGCCCGACCTTACTCTTATCGACTCAGATAAATAAAAAACTGCAATTCGGTGCACGCACCGGGCACTTCAGACGCCTATTACTTCGGACGCTTGGTACCGTACTTCGAACGACCCTGCTTACGGTCTTTAACGCCAGAGGTATCCAGCGAACCGCGCACGGTGTGGTAACGCACACCTGGCAAGTCTTTTACACGGCCGCCGCGAATCAGTACGACGCTGTGCTCTTGCAGGTTGTGGCCTTCACCGCCGATGTACGAGGAAACCTCGAAACCGTTGGTCAGGCGCACACGGCACACTTTACGCAGTGCCGAGTTAGGTTTTTTCGGCGTAGTGGTATACACGCGAGTGCACACACCACGACGCTGCGGGCAGTTCTGCAGCGCAGGCACGTCGGATTTCTCGACGATACGCTTACGCGGCTGACGTACCAGCTGGTTGATAGTTGCCATCTTAAGCTCCACTGTTGTCTTGCGACGCTATTGCCCTACAAACAAAATGGCAGGGCACGTGCCCTGCCAAATTTAGGGGTGCATGAGTCTAAAGAGACTCACCGCCCCAGTCAAGACAAAGCCCCGCTAGCGGACTAGCGGGGCTTTGTACTTAATTACTGCTGGAGTTCAGCGCTTCGGTCAGTGCAGCTTCCACTTCACTGGCGCTGACACGTACCGGCTGAGCCGCTTCACGCTTGCGCTTGCGCTCGCTGTGATAGGCCAGACCGGTACCGGCCGGGATCAGACGACCCACAACCACGTTTTCTTTCAGACCACGCAGGTAGTCGCGCTTGCCAGTAACCGCCGCCTCGGTAAGAACGCGAGTGGTTTCCTGGAAAGAAGCCGCCGAGATAAACGACTCGGTGGACAACGACGCCTTGGTGATACCCAGCAACACGCGGGTGTACTTGGCAATGAACTTGTCTTCTGCTGCCAGACGCTCGTTCTCACCCAGTACTGCGGTCAACTCCATCTGGTCGCCCTTGATGAAGCTGGAATCGCCCGACTCAGCCACTTCAACCTTGCGCAGCATCTGGCGCAGAATGGTTTCGATGTGCTTGTCGTTGATCTTCACGCCCTGCAAGCGGTAAACGTCCTGGATCTCGTTGACGATGTACTTGGCCAGCGCGCTGACACCCAGCAAACGCAGGATATCGTGCGGATCGCTCGGGCCGTCGGAGATAACTTCACCCTTGTTGACCTGCTCACCTTCGAACACGTTCAGGTGACGCCACTTCGGAATCAGCTCTTCGTACGGATCACTGCCATCGGTCGGCGTGATTACCAAGCGGCGCTTGCCTTTGGTTTCCTTGCCGAACGAAATGGTGCCGCTGATTTCTGCGAGGATCGACGCTTCTTTCGGGCGACGGGCTTCGAACAAGTCAGCAACGCGCGGCAGACCACCGGTGATGTCACGGGTCTTGGAAGTCTCTTGCGGGATACGAGCGATAACATCACCCACGCCCACCTGAGCACCGTTCGCCACACCCACCAAGGCGTTAGCCGGCAGGAAGTACTGCGCTGGTACGTCGGTACCTGGCAGCAGCAGATCCTTGCCATCTTCGCCAACCATCTTCACGGCAGGACGGATGTCCTTACCGGCAGCCGGACGATCTTTCGGATCGAGGACTTCGATGTTGGTCAAACCAGTCAATTCGTCGGTCTGACGCTTGATGGTGATGCCTTCTTCCATGCCCACGTAGGTCACGGTACCTTTCATTTCGGTAACGATTGGGTGGGTGTGCGGGTCCCACTTGGCGACGATGGCGCCAGCGTCAACCTTGTCACCTTCCTTCACGGAAATTACAGCACCGTATGGCAGCTTGTAGCGCTCACGCTCGCGGCCAAACTCGTCGGCAATCGCCAGCTCGCCGGAGCGGGAAACCGCAACCAGGTTGCCGTCAAGACGCTCAACGTGCTTGAGGTTGTGCAGACGGATCGCACCGCCGTTCTTCACCTGTACGCTGTCAGCAGCCGAGGTCCGGCTGGCCGCACCACCGATGTGGAACGTACGCATGGTCAGCTGGGTACCCGGCTCACCGATCGACTGAGCAGCGATAACGCCGACTGCTTCACCGATGTTGATCTGGTGACCGCGAGCCAGGTCGCGACCGTAGCACTTGGCGCAGATGCCGTAGCGGGTTTCACAGCTGATTGGCGAACGCACGATCACTTCGTCGATGCTGTTCAGCTCAATGAACTCAACCCACTGCTCGTCGACCAAGGTGCCAGCCGGCACGATGACGTCTTCGGTGCCCGGTTTGAATACGTCCTTGGCGATAACTCGACCGAGAACGCGCTCACCCAATGG
Source organism: Pseudomonas sp. EA_35y_Pfl2_R5 (assembly GCF_963970805.1). Taxonomy (NCBI): domain Bacteria; kingdom Pseudomonadati; phylum Pseudomonadota; class Gammaproteobacteria; order Pseudomonadales; family Pseudomonadaceae; genus Pseudomonas; species Pseudomonas sp. EA_35y_Pfl2_R5. The sequence goes on from NZ_CAXAOW010000027.1 coordinate 5,154, forward strand.
CTCAACAACGTCGCCGCCTTCAATGTGCGGCGTCATCAGCAGGCCGTGCTCGGTGCCGCAATCGATTGCGGTAACCACCAGATCCTGCGCCACGTCGACCAGACGACGAGTCAGGTAACCGGAGTTAGCGGTTTTCAACGCGGTATCCGCAAGACCCTTACGAGCACCGTGCGTCGAGATGAAGTACTGCAGAACCGACAGACCTTCGCGGAAGTTCGCGGTGATCGGCGTTTCGATGATCGAGCCGTCTGGCTTGGCCATCAGACCACGCATACCTGCCAGCTGGCGGATCTGCGCGGCGCTACCACGAGCACCGGAGTCAGCCATCATGTACATCGAGTTGAAGGACTCCTGGTCAACAGTATTACCTTCGCGATCAACCACTTTCTCTTTCGAGAGGTTGGCCATCATCGCCTTGGATACTTCATCGTTGGCCTTGGACCAGAGGTCGATCACCTTGTTGTACTTCTCACCCTGGGTTACCAGGCCGGAGGCGTACTGCGATTCGATCTCTTTAACTTCCTCGGTAGCGGCGTCAATGATGCGCGCCTTCTCATCCGGGATAACGAAGTCGTTCACACCGATCGACACACCCGAGATAGTCGAGTAAGCGAAACCGGTGTACATCAGTTGGTCAGCGAAGATGACGGTGTCTTTCAAGCCAACAGTCCGGTAGCACTGGTTGATCAGCTTGGAGATCGCCTTCTTCTTCATCGACTGGTTGACCACGTCATACGACAGGCCATCCGGAACGATTTGGAACAGCAGCGCGCGGCCAACAGTGGTGTCGACGATACGGGTGTTCTTGGTGATGGTGCCGTCGCGATCTTTGATCACTTCGTTGATGCGCACTTTTACGCGAGCATGCAGCGAGGCTTCGCCACCACGGAATACGCGGTCAACTTCCTGCAGGTCAGCGAATACGCGGCCTTCGCCTTTGGCGTTAATCGCTTCGCGGGTCATGTAGTACAGACCCAATACAACGTCCTGCGACGGAACGATGATTGGCTCACCGTTGGCTGGCGACAGAATGTTGTTGGTCGACATCATCAACGCACGCGCTTCCAGCTGGGCTTCCAGCGTCAGCGGTACGTGCACGGCCATTTGGTCACCGTCGAAGTCGGCGTTGTACGCGGCGCAGACCAACGGGTGCAGCTGAATCGCTTTACCTTCGATCAGAACCGGTTCAAACGCCTGGATGCCCAGACGGTGCAGGGTGGGTGCACGGTTGAGCAGCACTGGGTGTTCGCGAATCACTTCGGCGAGAACGTCCCACACCTCTGGCAGCTCGCGCTCGACCATCTTCTTCGCGGCCTTGATGGTGGTCGCGAGACCACGCATTTCCAGCTTGCCGAAAATGAACGGCTTGAACAGCTCGAGGGCCATCTTCTTCGGCAGACCGCACTGGTGCAGACGCAGAGTCGGGCCCACGGTAATAACGGAACGACCGGAGTAGTCCACGCGCTTACCGAGCAAGTTCTGACGGAAACGACCTTGCTTACCCTTGATCATGTCAGCCAAGGATTTCAGCGGACGCTTGTTCGAACCAGTGATGGCGCGACCGCGACGGCCGTTGTCGAGCAGGGCGTCGACCGCTTCCTGCAGCATGCGCTTTTCGTTGCGCACGATGATGTCCGGTGCGGACAGATCAAGCAGGCGCTTCAAGCGGTTGTTACGGTTGATCACGCGGCGATACAGATCGTTGAGATCCGAAGTCGCGAAGCGGCCACCGTCGAGCGGAACCAGTGGACGCAGATCTGGCGGCAGAACCGGCAGAACGGTCAACACCATCCACTCAGGCAGGTTGCCCGAACCGAGGAACGCTTCCATCAGCTTCAGACGCTTGGACAGCTTCTTGATCTTGGTTTCCGAGTTGGTTTGCGGAATTTCTTCGCGCAGACGGCCAATCTCGTGCTCCAGGTCAATCGCGTGCAGCAGTTCGCGAACGGCTTCAGCACCCATACGGGCGTCGAAGTCATCACCGAACTCTTCGAGGGCTTCGAAGTACTGCTCGTCGTTCAGCAACTGGCCTTTTTCAAGGGTGGTCATGCCCGGATCGATAACGACATAGCTCTCGAAATAGAGAACACGCTCGATATCACGCAGGGTCATGTCCATCAGCAAACCGATACGGCTCGGCAGCGACTTGAGGAACCAGATGTGGGCAACCGGCGAAGCCAGTTCGATGTGCGCCATGCGCTCACGGCGAACCTTGGCCAGTGCAACTTCAACGCCGCACTTCTCGCAGATCACACCGCGATGCTTCAAGCGCTTGTACTTACCGCACAGGCACTCGTAATCCTTTACCGGGCCAAAGATCTTGGCGCAGAACAGGCCGTCACGCTCAGGCTTGAACGTACGGTAGTTGATGGTTTCCGGCTTTTTAACTTCACCGAACGACCACGAACGGATCATCTCAGGCGAAGCAAGGCCGATGCGAATGGCATCGAACTCTTCGACTTGACCCTGGTTTTTCAGCAAATTCAGTAGGTCTTTCAAGGCCTTTCCTCCTGGCGGAGCAGAGAGCGGGCTGTGGTGCCCCGCTCTCGATTCGCGTCACGTGTTATTCGGTTTCCAGATCGATGTCGATACCCAGCGAACGGATTTCTTTGATCAGTACGTTGAAGGACTCAGGCATGCCCGGCTCCATACGGTGATCACCGTCCACGATGTTTTTGTACATCTTGGTACGGCCGTTCACATCGTCCGACTTCACGGTCAGCATTTCCTGCAGGGTGTAGGCGGCGCCGTAGGCTTCCAACGCCCAGACCTCCATCTCACCGAAGCGCTGACCACCGAACTGCGCCTTACCACCCAGCGGCTGCTGAGTAACCAGGCTGTAGGAACCCGTGGAACGCGCGTGCATCTTGTCGTCCACCAGGTGGTTCAGTTTCAGCATGTACATGTAGCCAACGGTGGTCGGACGCTCGAACTGGTTACCCGTACGGCCGTCGATCAGGCGCATCTGGCCGCTTTCTGGCAGGTCTGCCAGTTTCAGCATGGCCTTGATTTCGCTTTCCTTGGCACCGTCGAACACCGGGGTAGCCATCGGTACACCACCTTTGAGGTTGTGCGCCAATTTCAGGATTTCCTGATCACTCAGCTCGTCCAGACTTTCCTGACGACCGCCGATCTCGTTGTAGATCTGCTGCATAAACTTACGCAGCTCAGCGACCTTGCGCTGCTCTTCGAGCATGCGGTTGATCTTCTCGCCCAGACCTTTAGCCGCGAGGCCCAGGTGGGTTTCGAGGATCTGTCCGACGTTCATACGCGACGGTACGCCCAGCGGGTTGAGGACGATATCCACTGGCGTGCCATGCACGTCGTGCGGCATGTCTTCAACCGGCATGATCACGGAGACCACACCCTTGTTACCGTGACGACCGGCCATCTTGTCGCCCGGCTGGATGCGGCGGCGGATGGCCAGGTAGACCTTGACGATCTTCAGCACGCCTGGAGCCAGGTCATCGCCCTGCTGCAGCTTGCGCTTTTTGTCTTCGAACTTGTCGTCGAGCAACTGGCGGCGGTCGGAGATGTAGGCCTGAGCCTTTTCCAACTGCTCGTTCAGCGCGTCATCTGCCATGCGCAGCTTGAACCACTGACCACGCTCGAGGCCGTCGAGGAACTCGTCGGTGATCTCCGCGCCTTTCTTCAAGCCAGCGCCGCCTTCGGCCTTCTTGCCGACCAGAGCTGCACGCAGACGCTCGAAAGTTGCACCTTCAACGATACGGAACTCTTCGTTGAGGTCCTTACGGATCTCGTCGAGCTGGCTCTTCTCGATCGACAAAGCACGAGCATCACGCTCAACGCCGTCGCGGGTGAAGACCTGCACGTCAATAACGGTACCTTTGGTGCCAGTTGGCACGCGCAGGGAGGTGTCTTTAACGTCAGACGCCTTCTCACCGAAGATCGCACGCAGCAGCTTCTCTTCCGGCGTCAGCTGGGTTTCGCCTTTTGGCGTGACCTTGCCGACCAGAATGTCGCCCGGGCCCACTTCAGCGCCGACATACACGATGCCTGCTTCGTCCAACTTGTTCAGCGCAGACTCACCGACGTTCGGGATGTCGGAAGTGATTTCTTCCGAGCCGAGCTTGGTGTCACGCGCCACACAGGTCAGTTCCTGAATGTGGATGGTGGTGAAACGATCTTCTTGCACCACGCGCTCGGAGAGGCAGATGGAGTCTTCGAAGTTGTAACCGTTCCACGGCATGAACGCGACGCGCATGTTCTGACCCAGAGCCAGTTCACCCATATCGGTGGACGGGCCGTCAGCCAGGATGTCGCTGCGCTCAACCTTGTCACCTTTGCTCACCAGCGGACGCTGGTTGATGCAGGTGTTCTGGTTGGAGCGGGTGTATTTGGTCAGGTTGTAGATGTCGACACCGGCTTCGCCAGTTTCAACTTCGTCGTCATTGACGCGAACTACCACACGGCTGGCATCGACGGAGTCGATCACACCGCCACGGCGAGCCACGACGCAAACGCCGGAGTCGCGCGCCACGTTGCGCTCCATGCCGGTACCTACCAGCGGCTTGTCAGCGCGCAGAGTCGGTACAGCCTGACGCTGCATGTTCGAACCCATCAAAGCACGGTTGGCGTCGTCGTGCTCGAGGAACGGGATCAGCGAAGCGGCAACCGAAACTACCTGCTTAGGCGATACGTCCATCAGGGTGACGTCTTCAGGCGCTTTAACGGTGAATTCGTTGAGGTGACGTACAGCCACCAACTCATCAACCAGCTGACCTTTGTTGTTCATGGTCGCCGAAGCCTGGGCGATCACGTGATCGGCCTCTTCAATGGCGGACAGGAACACGATTTCGTCGGTAACCAGGGTGTCTTTCACCACACGGTACGGGCTCTCAAGGAAGCCGTACTGGTTGGTGCGAGCATAGGCTGCCAGGGAGTTGATCAGACCGATGTTCGGACCTTCAGGGGTCTCGATCGGGCACACACGGCCGTAGTGGGTCGGGTGTACGTCACGGACTTCGAAGCCGGCACGCTCACGGGTCAAACCGCCCGGGCCAAGAGCCGAAACACGGCGCTTGTGGGTAATCTCGGAGAGCGGGTTGTTCTGGTCCATAAACTGCGAGAGCTGGCTGGAACCGAAGAACTCTTTCACCGCCGCCGCAACCGGCTTGGCGTTGATCAGGTCCTGCGGCATCAAGCCTTCGCTTTCGGCCATCGACAGACGCTCTTTGACCGCACGCTCAACACGTACCAGGCCAACGCGGAACTGGTTCTCGGCCATTTCGCCTACGCAGCGAACACGACGGTTACCCAGGTGGTCGATGTCGTCGACGATGCCTTTGCCGTTACGGATATCGACCAGGGTCTTGAGGACCGCAACGATATCTTCCTTGCTCAGCACGCCCGAACCTTCGATCTCGGTGCGACCGATACGACGGTTGAACTTCATGCGGCCTACGGCCGACAGGTCGTAACGCTCGGCGCTGAAGAACAGGTTGTTGAACAGGGTCTCGGCAGCATCCTTGGTTGGCGGCTCGCCAGGACGCATCATGCGGTAGATCTCGACCAGCGCTTCCAACTGATTGGTGGTGCTGTCGATCTTCAGGGTATCGGAGATGAACGGACCGCAATCGATGTCGTTGGTGTACAGCGTCTCGATACGTACGACCTGAGCCTTGACCACTTTGGCCAGGATCTCGGTGTTCAGCTCGGTGTTGCACTCGGCGATGATTTCGCCGGTAGCCGGGTGCACGATGGCCTTGGCCGAGGTGCGACCGATCAGGTAGTCGATCGGCACTTCCAGCTCTTTGATACCGGCCTTGTCCAGCTGATTGATATGGCGCGCGGTAATCCGGCGGCCTTGCTCAACGATGACCTTGCCCTTGTCGTCCTTGATGTCGAGGACGGCAATTTCACCACGCAGACGCTGCGGAACCAGTTCCAGGTTGAGGGATTCGCCCTTAACGTGGAAAACGTTGGTCGCATAGAACGCGTCCAGCACTTCTTCAGTGCTGTAACCCAGCGCGCGCAACAGCACGGAAGCCGGCAGCTTGCGACGACGGTCGATACGCACGAACACGGCGTCCTTCGGATCGAACTCGAAGTCCAGCCAGGAGCCGCGGTAAGGAATGATGCGCGCCGAGTACAGCAGCTTGCCCGAGCTGTGAGTCTTGCCACGGTCGTGGTCGAAGAACACACCTGGGGAGCGGTGCAACTGGGAGACGATAACGCGCTCGGTACCGTTGATAACGAAGGTACCGTTCTCGGTCATGAGCGGAATTTCGCCCATGTACACTTCTTGCTCTTTGATGTCCTTGATCGCTTTGTTCGACGATTCTTTGTCGAAAATGATCAGCCGGACTTTTACCCGCAGCGGCACGGCATAGGTCACGCCACGCAGCGTACATTCCTTGACATCAAAAGCCGGCTCGCCCAAGCGATAACCGACATACTCCAGAGCAGCATTGCCGGAGTAGCTGATAATCGGGAAAACAGACTTGAAGGCCGCATGCAGGCCAATGTCGCGGAACTGGTCCTTGGTCGCCCCTGCCTGCAGGAATTCGCGATACGAATCCAGCTGGATGGCCAGGAGATAAGGCACATCCATGACATCCGGCAACTTGCTAAAGTCCTTGCGGATACGTTTTTTCTCAGTATATGAGTAAGCCATCAGCGTTCCCCAGCTTGGTCACCTGCTTATTTGGCCCCTCCGACGGGAGTTGCCAGAAACTCTTGCAAACCCTAGGTTTGCGCCGCCACATCGGGCGGGTATTTCGCGCCCCAGGCCAGCCAATGAATAGCCGACCTAGAACGGAAAAAGGCCGGTGGCAAAAGCCACCAGCCATCAGCCTTTCGCTTAACGCTTGGGCTGTAGACGCAAGGTCGTCGCTTACTTGAGCTCGACTTTGGCGCCAGCTTCTTCCAAAGCAGCTTTGGCTTTGTCAGCTGCGTCTTTCGCAACAGCTTCCAGAACCATGGCAGGAGCGCCGTCAACAACAGCCTTGGCTTCTTTCAGGCCCAGACCGGTCAGTTCACGAACTGCCTTGATCACGTTAACTTTCTTCTCGCCAGCTTCGGTCAGCATGACGTTGAATTCAGTTTGCTCTTCAACAACAGCGGCAGCAGCAGCTGGGCCAGCAGCAGCGACAGCAGCGGTAACGCCGAAGGTTTCTTCCATTGCTTTGATCAGCTCAACAACTTCCAGAACGGTTTTCTGGCCGATTGCTTCGATGATTTGCTCGTTAGTCAGAGACATGACTTTAAATCCTGTATTGGGGTGACAGCCTACGCAGCCATCAAATTAAACATATGATTTTGAAAGAGTTTGCGATGCCTTAAGCAGCGGTAGCTTCTTTCTGGTCGCGAATGGCCGCCAGAGTACGAGCCAGCTTGCTGGTAGCGCCTTGGATCACGCTCATCAGCTTCGCAATGGCTTCATCGCGAGTTGGCAGCGAAGCCAACACGTCGATCTCGTTTGCTGCGAGGAACTTGCCCTCAAACGCAGCTGCCTTGATCTCGAACTTGTCCTGACCCTTGGCGAACTCTTTGAAAATACGAGCAGCAGCGCCCGGATGTTCCTTGGAGAATGCAATCAGGGTCGGGCCTTTGAACACGTCGTTGAGGACCGAATAATCAGTGCCTTCAACAGCGCGCTTGAGCAGGGTATTACGTACAACACGTACGTATACGCCAGCTTCGCGGGCCTCTTTACGGAGTCCGGTCATAGCGCCTACAGTCACACCACGGGCATCAGCCACGACAGCGGACAGGGCACCTTTGGCAGCCTCGTTGACTTCAGCGACGATGGCCTTCTTGTCTTCGAGTTTAATTGCCACGGGTAAAACTCCTGCTTGTTACCGTTTCATCTGGCCGAAGCCGGATGTCGTTTTGGTGTCTGATTCGGTAAGGAACCGGGAGCACCATCTGCGTAGGCTGTTAATTTAAGACTTGCGCCACCTACGGTCTTGGATAGCCCCCGCAAAGCAGGGACCCCAAAGTGTCGAAGCAGCGCAATCGCTTGCGCTGCCTCTATGTATTACGCGTCGAGCGAGCCTTGATCGATGATCAGACCTGGACCCATGGTGGTGCTCAGGGTTACGCGCTTGACGTAGATGCCTTTCGAAGTCGATGGCTTCAGACGCTTAAGGTCAGAAATCAGCGCTTCAACGTTTTGCTTCAGCTTCTCGGCGTCAAAGCCAACCTTGCCGACGGAACCGTGGATGATGCCGTTCTTGTCAGTACGGAAACGTACTTGACCAGCTTTGGCATTCTTCACAGCGGTAGCCACGTCAGGGGTAACGGTACCGACTTTCGGGTTAGGCATCAGTCCACGTGGGCCGAGCACTTGGCCCAGCTGACCGACAACGCGCATTGCATCCGGGGAGGCAATTACTACGTCATAGTTCAGGTCGCCGCCTTTCATTTCAGCAGCCAGATCGTCCATACCTACGCGATCAGCGCCGGCAGCCAGAGCAGCTTCAGCAGCTGGGCCCTGGGTGAACACGGCAACGCGAACGCTTTTGCCCGAACCGTTCGGCAGAACGGTGGCGCCACGTACAACCTGGTCGGATTTACGCGGGTCAACACCGAGGTTGACGGCGATATCTACCGACTCAGAGAACTTAACTGCAGACAGCTCAGCCAGCAGAGCGGCCGCTTCAACAAAGTTGTAAGCCTTACCAGCTTCAACTTTCTCAGCGATTGCCTTTTGACGCTTGGTCAACTTAGCCATTACACACCCTCCACGTTGAGGCCCATGCTACGAGCGGAGCCGGCGATAGTACGCACAGCTGCATCCATATCAGCGGCAGTCAGATCAGCCTGTTTGGTCTTGGCGATCTCTTCCAGCTGAGCACGTGTCACGGTGCCAACCTTAACGGTGTTCGGACGAGCCGAACCGCTGGTCAGGCCAGCAGCCTTCTTCAGCAGAACCGAAGCAGGGGTGCTTTTGGTTTCAAAGGTGAAGCTACGGTCGCTATAAACAGTGATGATCACTGGAGTCGGCAGACCAGGCTCCATACCCTGGGTACGGGCGTTGAAAGCCTTGCAGAATTCCATGATGTTCACGCCGTGCTGACCCAGAGCTGGGCCGACGGGTGGCGACGGGTTGGCTTGTGCAGCCTTTACTTGCAGCTTGATATAAGCCGTAATTTTCTTAGCCATGAGCTACTCCAGTTTTGGGTTCTAGCGCCTTTCGGCTCCCCAGTTATTGCCTATTTATCCCAGTGACGACAAAACCCCGCAGCCTATGGCTGCGGGGTCAGGGATGCTTATGTCAGTTATGCCTTTTCGACCTGACTGAACTCCAGCTCGACCGGTGTAGAGCGACCAAAAATAGTCACTGCCACCTGGATGCGGCTCTTTTCGTAATTAACTTCTTCAACAACACCGCTGAAATCGGCAAACGGACCATCGGTCACGCGCACCATTTCACCCGGCTCGAACAACGTTTTCGGCTTCGGCTTGTCACCGCTATCGGCAACACGACGCAGAATGGCATCAGCTTCTTTCTCGGTGATTGGCGCAGGCTTATCTGCAGTACCACCAATAAAGCCCATGACACGAGGGGTGTTCTTGATCAAATGCCAAGTAGCCTCACTCATTTCCATCTGCACCAGCACATAGCCAGGGAAGAACTTTCGCTCACTCTTGCGCTTCTGGCCATTCCGCATCTCTACCACTTCTTCAGTAGGGACCAGAATCTCACCGAAAACATCTTCCATACCAGCGAGCTTTACACGCTCTACCAGCGAGCGCATAACATGCTTCTCGTAACCCGAGTAAGCATGCACAACGTACCAACGCTTAGCCACGGGACACCCTTAGCCGACAATCAACGAAACAAGCCAACCAAGCAGGGAATCCAAACCCCACAACAACAGCGCCATAACCAAAACAACAGCCACAACGATCAAAGTTGTCTGCGTGGTTTCCTGGCGAGTTGGCCAAACGACCTTACGAATTTCAACGCGAGCTTCTTTTGCCAACACCCAAAAGGCCTGACCTTTTGACGTTTGCAAAGCAATCACACCAGCCAATGCCGCTACAACCAGCAATGCCAGAACGCGATACAGAATAGGCTCAGCAGAGAAATACTGATTACCAACTACGCCTGCGATTACCAGAGCAGCAACAACGAGCCACTTAAGCAGATCGAAGCGAGAGTCTTTGGCTTCAGCCTTAACATTCATCTACTAGTATCCTGTAAAAAGACGCGCCAAATTCTAGGGAAAATGGCAGGTCAGGAGGGAATCGAACCCCCAACCTACGGTTTTGGAGACCGTCGCTCTGCCAATTGAGCTACTGACCTAAAAACTGAATCAGGCCGACCATTATGCCGGCCCGATCAAAACAGATCAATCGCTTAAGCGATGATCTTGGCTACGACGCCAGCGCCGACGGTACGACCGCCTTCACGAATGGCGAAACGCAGACCTTCTTCCATTGCAATGGTCTTGATCAGAGTGACAGTCATCTGGATGTTGTCACCTGGCATTACCATTTCAACGCCTTCCGGCAGTTCGCAGTTACCAGTTACGTCAGTAGTACGGAAGTAGAACTGAGGACGGTAGCCTTTGAAGAACGGAGTGTGACGACCGCCTTCTTCTTTGCTCAACACATACACTTCTGCAGTGAAGGTGGTGTGCGGCTTAACCGAACCTGGCTTGACCAGAACCTGGCCACGCTCAACGTCGTCACGCTTGGTGCCGCGCAGCAGAACGCCGCAGTTCTCGCCAGCACGACCTTCGTCGAGCAGCTTGCGGAACATTTCAACACCGGTACAGGTGGTCTTGATGGTATCACGCAGACCAACGATTTCGATTTCTTCCTGAATCTTGACGATACCGCGCTCGATACGGCCAGTTACCACGGTGCCACGACCGGAGATCGAGAATACGTCTTCGATTGGCATCAGGAACGG
>NZ_CAXAOW010000028.1:0-9517 GCF_963970805.1 Pseudomonas sp. EA_35y_Pfl2_R5
GAGCTGGCTCACCTGGGCCAACCAGCGCTGAAAGGCTTGAGTATCCATGGTGGGCTGACCTCACAAGCGGATGTCTGCCTTAAAGCGTAGTCCTTGCAACACGGTCTTGGGACATAGCCTTTTTTATAGGCGTCTGGCGTTAGAGTGTGGCGGGGTTGGCGGCACTGTTCAGCCGCCTGGCCTGTTTTAGATAGGCGGTCAGTTCGCGCGCGGGCAGCGGTTTGCTGTACAGGTAGCCCTGACCCTCGTTGCAACCTTGGGCGATGATGTAAGCCTCCTGCTCGACGGTTTCCACGCCCTCGGCGATGACCTGCATGCCGAGGCTCTTACCCAGCTGGATGATGGCGCGCACGATGGTCGCGTCGTCTTCGTCTTCGAGCAGATCCTGGACGAAGCTCTTATCGATCTTGATCTTGTCCAGCGGCAGGCTTTTCAGATAACTCAGGGAAGAGTAGCCGGTTCCGAAATCGTCAATCGCGATCAGTGCACCGGAACGGCGCAGGCTGAGCAGGTGCTGGGCGGCGGTGTTGATGTCTTCCATCAGGCCGGTTTCGGTGACTTCCAGCTCCAAGCTGCGCAGTGGCAGGCGATAGACCTGCATCAGGTTGTTAACCACCCGTGGCAGCTCGGCGTGGTGCAGCTGGACGGTGGACAGATTGACCGCCATACGCAGTTCGGTGAAGCCCTGGTCGTGCCATTCGCGTAGCTGGCGGCAGGTCTGGTCGAGAATCCATTCGCCAATCGGGATGATTGTGCCGTTCTGCTCGGCCAGTGGGATAAACAGATCCGGCGGCACGAAACCATGCTGCGGGTGCTGCCAGCGCAGCAGGGCTTCGACACCTACCACGCTGTGATCGCGGTAGTTGATTTGTGGTTGATAGACCAGGTGTAGCTGGTTCAGCGTCAGGGCGTCGCGCAGGTCTTTTTCCAGCTCGCGGCGGCGGCGCATTTCACTGTCGACGCTGGCGATGTAGAACTGGTAGCGGTTGCGTGAGCGGCTTTTGGCCAGGGTCATGGTCTGTTCGGCTTTCTGCAGCAGCTTCTCGGTGCTGTCACCATCTTCCGGGAACAGGGTGATGCCGATGGTGGCGCGTAGGCGCACTTGCTGCTGGCCGAGCATAAACGGGTTGTCGAGATCGTCGAGTACGCTCTGCGCCAGCTCGGCGGCCTCGTAGGGCTGTTCGATATCGGCCTGCACCAGAGCGAACTGGTCGCCACCCAATCGGGCCAGCGCACCGAGCCGGCCACTGTGGCCGCGCAAACGGTCGGACAGGGCCAGCAGCAACTGGTCACCGGTCTGATAGCTGAACTGTTCGTTGACCCCTTTGAAGTCATCCAGACCTACGCAGAGTACGGCCACCCGGCGATTGAGGCGGCCGGCGTCTTCGATAATCTGGTCGAGTTGCTGCTGCAGTTGCTGACGGTTCGGCAGGCCGGTGAGGAAGTCGTACTGAGCCATGCGCAGCAGACTGTTTTCTGCTTCACGGCGCAGGTTGGTGTTGCGTTCGATGGAGGAGAGCAGCTGGTTGGCGGTGTTGATCCACAGGCCCAGCTCGTTCTTCTCGTTGCCCTTGAGCATCGGCAACTTGTGCTCGCTGGGTCGGTCCGGGTTGATGTTGGTCAGGTGCTCGATGATCTTCGACAGTGGTTTCGTCAGCAGCCAGTGGTAGACCAGATACAGCACCAAACCCATGGCCAGGGCGCGCAGCACACCGGAGATAAAGATGATCACCGAGTTGGTGACAAAGTTTTCACCGTAGGGGGCCGTGTCGAGGGTAATGCTGAGGTCGCCGTAGTATTCGCTGTAGGGGCCTCGACCAACCAACTGGGTGGTGAAGTTCTGCTCTTTGCCGAGGATCGGGTCGGTCAGCCAGCGAGTCGGTATATCGACTTGCTCGCGGGCTTTCTCCGCCAGCATCGGTTCGTTGGGGTGGCCGATGGCGGCCATGCGCACTGACTCATGCTGGAACAGCCCTTCGATGACCTGCATGCCCATTTCCCGGTCCAGGCTGTAGACCGCCTGGGTGGAGGGGTCGCGGAACATGCCGAGAATGCGATGTGCGTCGTTAGCCACTGCCTGACGTGTTTTGTAAACGTCGAAAACAATCTGCGCAAGACTCAAGACCACGCCGACGATCAGCGCTGATAGCAGCACCACGCGGAGCAACTTGAGTGACAAGCTGTTTTTGAGTTCCAGCTTCAAATGGTGGTTCCTTGTTCGAGGCCATCGGCGTCAGACGCTAGTGAGTATTGGCAAAGTCGCGCTTGCAGTCAAAGGGCCATTATCAAACTTTGTCGAACAAGTTATCTGGGTGGCGATGGCGCTGACGCTGGCAGCGTGTTGACTGCCTGCTTTATGTCGGTGCGAGTTGCTTATGGCTTGAGTGCCGTTGGGCGGTTTTTCTTCGGCGTGAGCGTTGCCCTACCTTATGCCCTCATCTTTATAGAGGGCGGCGGCTATCAATATTCGATTGTTTGGGATGGTTACATGCGCGGTTTCGCCCTGGCTCTGGCGGCCAGATAAGGCGTTCAACACTGCCTTGCGGGAATGCGATAGTGCGGGCTTAGAGCGTGGACCAGGTAACGAGCAGAAGTCATATGGATTGCGTCGCGGTGGCAGAACCTTGCGCGCAAAAACAAGAAACCCGGCCATAAGAGCCGGGTTTCTTGTGTGATGCGTTGGTACTTAGGCGGCGTAGTTTTTCGCTACGAAGTCCCAGTTGACCAGGTTCCAGAACGCCTCAACATACTTCGGGCGCAGGTTGCGGTAGTCGATGTAGTAGGCGTGCTCCCAAACGTCGCAGGTCAGCAGTGGGGTGTCGCCGCTGGTCAGCGGGCAACCGGCGCCAATGGTGCTGGCCAAGGCTAGGGAACCGTCAGCCTTCTTCACCAGCCAGCCCCAGCCGGAACCGAAGGTGCCGATGGAAACTTTGCTGAACTCTTCCTTGAACTTGTCGAAGGAACCAAAGGCTGCGTTGATCGCGTCAGCCAGGGCACCCGTCGGCTGGCCACCGGCGTTAGGCGCCAGGCAGTTCCAGTAGAAGGTGTGGTTCCAGACCTGAGCGGCGTTGTTGAAGATGCCGCCCGAAGAAGTCTTGACGATTTCTTCCAAGGTTTTGCCTTCGAACTCGGTGCCTGGGACCAGGTTGTTCAGGTTCACGACATAGGTGTTGTGGTGCTTGTCGTGGTGGAACTCCAAGGTTTCCTTGGAAATGTGCGGCTGCAGGGCGTCATGTGCGTAGGGCAGCGGCGGCAATTCGAAAGCCATTGTCTATCTCCTAATCAGATCAGGTGCGGTGTGCGCGAGGCCGATCACGGGCGGCCATCTCAGCGGCGTGAGTTATCTCTTTGCGCCGCAAGCCTTTGATCATAGCACCGGCACTGCGCCTTAAACACGCGGCAACTGTGTGGAAAACCACCTCGGCATGTTGCATCAGGGCCGTACTAGAGCATGCCGGGGTTGCTCAATAGCTGCCAGGCGATGCTGAACATCATCAGGGCCACGCCCAGGTCGATAAAGCGCCAGGTGCTTGGGCGCGCGAGCCAGGGCGCGAGCCAGGCTGCGCCGAGGGCCAGGCAGAAGAACCACATCAATGAAGCGCTTGCCGCCCCCAGCGCATAGGCGCCGGGCACCGGCTGTTGGGCGCCGAGTGAGCCGATCAGCAGTACGGTGTCGAGGTACACATGCGGGTTGAGCAGCGTCACCGCCAGGGCTGCCAGCAGCACCGCCTTGCGTGAGCGTGGGCCGCTTTCACTGGCCTGATTCAGTGCCTGTGGGCGGCTGGCGCGGACCAGCGCCTGGGCGCCATACCAGAGCAGAAAGGCTGCACCACCCCAGCGGGCGATGTCCAGCAGCAGCGGGCTTTGCGCCAGTACGGTAGCTAGACCAAAGACCCCAGCGGCCACCAACAGGGCATCGCAGACCACACAGAGCAGCGCCACCGGCAGATGATGCTCGTGGCGCAGGCTCTGCGCCAGGACAAAAGCGTTCTGCGCGCCGAGAGCGATGATCAGCCCGGCGGCGATCAGTAATCCGTTGCTATAGCTCTGCCACATATCGGTTATTCCGCCTGCTCACTGAGCTGTTGCAGAACGGCCAGCGCGCGCGGCCCATCGGCGTGGGCGACGAACAGGTGGTCGTGGTAGAAACCGGCGATCACGTTGCAGCTGATCCCGGCTTGCGCCAGTGCGCTGGCAACGGCAGCCGTCAAACCGACTGCCTCTAAAGCCGAATGCACGTGCAGCGTCAGCCAGGCGGCCACGTAGCTGTATGGCAGGCGCAGTTGTTCAGCCTGCTGGCGCGGCAGGATCACAGTGAGGCCTTCGGCTTCTTGAAAGCTGCCCAGCGGATGTAAACCGCCAAGCTGCGCGATATCGCTCAGACTGCAGAACACGTAAGCGCCATCGTTCAGCTGTGGGCTCATGCTGCGTAACAATGTTGTCAGTGAGGTTTCGCCGGCCATGCGGAGTGCCTTGTTCAGGGTGGGGATGCTGGTCAGTTTGCTGCGGCTGGGTATATAAGAGAAACCAATAATTCTGATCGCTCATTAGGAAATCTTATTTTGTTGGATTACAAACTACTCGCCGCCCTGGCCGCGGTTGTCGAACAGGCCGGCTTCGAGCGGGCGGCGCAGGTGCTGGGGTTGTCGCAATCCGCCGTGTCGCAGCGGATCAAGCTGCTCGAGGCGCGTGTCGGTCAGCCGGTGCTGGTGCGTGCGGTGCCGCCAGCGCCGACGGAAATCGGCCGGCGTCTGCTTAACCATGTGCAGCAGGTGCGTTTGCTGGAGCGTGATATTCAGGCGCAGGTGCCGGGGCTGGATGAGAGCGGTTTACCGGAGCGCCTGCGCATTGCGTTGAATGCCGACAGCCTGGCCACCTGGTGGGCCGGCGCGGTGGGCGCGTTCTGTACCGAACAGCGTTTGCTGCTGGATCTGGTGGTGGAGGATCAGGAGGTCGGCCTCAAGCGCATGCGCGCCGGTGAAGTCGCCGCTTGTGTATGCGCCAGCGAGCGCCCGGTGGCCGGTGCACGGGCTGTACTGCTAGGAGCGATGCGATATCGCGCCATGGCCAGTCCGGCGTTTATCGCCCGGCATTTTCCAAAGGGAGTAACGGCGCAGGCGCTGGCTCATGCCCCGGCTATCGTCTTCGGCCCGGATGACCTGTTGCAGCACCGTTATCTGTCCAGCCTGGGCGTCGAAGGTGGTTTTTCCCACCACCTGTGCCCATCATCCGAGGGATTTATCCGCCTGGCGCAGGCCGGGTTTGGCTGGGGGCTGATCCCCGAGCTGCAAGTACTGGGGGAGTCGGCCCGTGGCGAGTTGGTTGAGTTGATCAGTGAGCGGCCAATCGATGTTCCTCTATATTGGCATCACTGGCGCAATGGCGGCGAGTTGCTTAGTCAGCTGACGCGCCACCTTGCCCAGGCTGCCGGCCAAAGCCTGGTGGCGCTTAGCTAATAACTACCTTGTCCGACCCCGGCAGCTGTTCCACGCAGCGCTCGCCGAGTAGCTTGCTGGGGGTGAAATAACCGCCGGGGCCGTTGTAGTCCAACAGGTGCCGCACGGCCAGCAAGGCGCCATGTACGGTTACGTCATAGCCGTTGGCTGTTTCCAGGCGTGCGGTTTTCACCAAACCTGCGGCATTGCGTGCCTCGCCCCACAGCCAGGTGCGCTGGCGTGTACGGCTGGTTTCATCTGGGCCGCTAACGCGTTTTTCAATCAGTCGCTTGAGCCAGTTCTGCACGGCGTCCAGACCTAGCAAAGGGCGTAACGGGTCGATCAGGCGCATAAGGATTGCCGCCGCTGTTGGTGTCGGCAGGTACACCTCGATATTGTCGATACCGGTGGAGTGGTAAGCAGTGGAGACGTCGCCCCAGGGAATGGTTACCGCGGTTTTCTCACCACGGCCAAAATTAATGGTGCGCCGTTTATAGCCCAGCGGGACATCGGTGATAATCCCCGCGCGGCGCACCTTGCCGCCGAACTTCAAGCCTTCCACCGAGGTTTTGGCGGTGCCGGGCGAGAGCCCGCTGCCAGAGTCGAAACCCAGCGCCAGGTGCGTGGCATCGGGCAGAGCCTGGTGCAGGCAGGCGGCCAGGCAATCGCTGGGGGTCACATCGAAGCCCACGCCGGGGCAGACCACCACACATAGCTCGCGGGCCTGCTGGTCACGTTGGTGAGCGGCTTCGAACACGCTGATCTCGCCGGTGATATCGACGTAGTGGGTGGCGCTGGCCAGGCAGGCATCGAGCATCGGTGCGCTGGTGGCAGAGAATGGCCCGGCGCAGTGGGCGACCACGGCAATATCGGCCAGAGCTTCCTTGGCTCGATCCAGCTGGTGGATATCGAATATCCGGCACTCCAGCCCCAGCAGGCTGCCCAGGGCGTGTACGGCGGCCGGGTTGCGCCCCGCGAGAATGGGCGTGAGGCCCTGGCGCTTGGCTTCGGCGGCGATCAAGTGGCCGGCGTAACCGTTGGCTCCGTAAATCATCCAGTGCGTGGCCATCCAGTGCTCCTTTGTTAGGGGGTGTGGGGGAGCAGCTTAGCTGCTATGTCCGCTGCTGTTGGCCTGTAGCAGGGTGTGTGTAGTCGTTGTTCTGGCTTGCAATGCCACGGCAGCGGCCTGCGTGCGCTGCTAGAGTGGCCGGCAATCACGGCAAAGGGGGCGGCAATGAAGATTCTGGTAACCGGGGCCAGTGGCTTTATCGGTGGGCGTTTCGCCCGTTTTGCCTTGGAGCAGGGCTTGAGCGTGCGGGTCAATGGACGGCGTGCCGAGGGCGTTGAACACTTGTGCTCGCGTGGCGCGGAGTTTATCCAGGGTGATTTGTCCGACCCCGAGCTGGTGCAGCAGCTGTGTCGGGATGTCGAGGCCGTGGTGCACTGCGCTGGCGCGGTTGGCGTGTGGGGGCGTTACGAGCATTTCTATCAGGCCAACGTCACGGTCACCGAGAACGTGGTGGATGCCTGTCTGAAGCAGAAGGTTCGGCGGCTGGTGCATCTGTCTTCGCCGTCGGTGTATTTCGATGGCCAGGCGCATGTAGGCCTGCGTGAAGAACAGCTGCCCAAGCGCTTTTCCGATCATTACGGCAAAACCAAGTTTCTCGCCGAGCAGCAGGTGTTTGCTGCTCAGGAGTTCGGCCTGGAAGTACTGGCGCTGCGCCCACGCTTTGTTACCGGGGCGGGCGATACCAGCATTTTTCCGCGGCTGATCAATATGCAGCGCAAGGGGCGTTTGTCGATCATCGGCAACGGCCTGAACAAGGTCGATTTCACCAGCGTGCACAACCTCAACGACGCGCTGATGAGCTGCCTGCTGGCTGCCGGGCTGGCGCTGGGACAGGTGTATAACATCAGCAATGGCGCGCCGGTGCCGCTGTGGGACGTGGTCAATTATGTGCTGCGCAAACTCGACCTGCCGCCGGTGACCCGCCATCTGCCCTATGGCCTGGCATATGGCGCGGCGGCGCTGAATGAAGGCGTCTGCAAGCTGCTACCCGGTCGCCCGGAGCCGACTCTGTTTCGCCTGGGTGTGGCGGTGATGGCCAAGGATTTCTCCCTAGATATCAGCCGCGCGCAGCAGTACCTGGAGTACGAACCCAAGGCCAGCTTATGGAGCGCACTGGATGAGTTCTGCGCCTGGTGGCAGGCGCATCACCCGAGTTGATCGCTGGTAAGCACATTCTCAGACGTAGACACGCTGCCCGCGATACATCCTTACCGAGCCGCTGGTGGGTGGGCGCTGAGCGAAGTCTTCCACCAGCAGCGGATGGCCGGCCTGCATACGTGGTGTGATCGTTGGCTCGCCAAAGGGACGGTCGCTGTATTGGGCCAGCAGTTGTCCCAGTTGACGGGTTTCTTCGTTGCTTGAGGTAAGGCAAGCGCTGAGCATGCTGTTGATCGCATCAGGCTGGCTCATGCGAATGTCCACCGTCAGTTCTTCGCGCAGCCTGCGGCGCAGGCTCATCATGCAATCCAATACTTCTCTGTTCAGCTCCATGGACCTTCCCCCTGCTATTACAAGTGGGCTGGGCATCATCCATCCGGATGTTACCTGCCTGGTCTCGCCGCGTTTGCCGCGTGCGTATCGCGCCTGCAGACCTTTACTCCCTGGTGCTGCAAAAACGTCGCAAATAGGTAATTGCAAAGCGCATACCAGTTCACATTCTGTTGAGCTGCGCGGGCTGCAGCGAGTCGATGGGCTGTGTCATGCCCTTCGTCGGTGCGCCTCGCACTGGCATGGCGCGACACTGAAGCGCTGCGCGCGAACCGTTATACTGCGCGGCAATTTGCACCCCTCGCGCTTTCTTGAAGGTTGACCCATGCGTAACGATGCCCACGACGAACTCGATCACGTGCCCAGCCTGCGGGCGGATCAGCGCGATCACGATGACTATCAGACGGATCACCCGGAGCCGGCACGCGGTAACACTTATGGCCGCACGACGGCCGCGGCACCGGTTAAGTCGGCCAGCACTGGCCCACTCTGGGCGCTGGTGGGTGCTTTGATGATTGCCCTGGGCGGACTCGGCTGGTGGAGCTTTCAGCAGATCAGCCTGATGGAGCAGCAACTGGTTGCCACCCAGGAGAGCTTCGCGCGTATCAGTGAGGAAGCGGCCGGGCGGATTCAGGATATTTCCGGGAAGGTGGTGGCCACTGAATCGTCAGTTACCAGCGGCAGTGAAGCGTTGAAGCTGCAGGTCAAGCAGTTGGAAAACAAACTGGCCGAGCTGAGTAAGCAACAGCAGGGCTCCGCCAGCCAGCAGAGTGAGCAGGGCAAGCGTCTTGAGCAACTGGCCGTACAACTGAAGGGGCAGGAAGGCGGTGGTGAAAAGCTCGAAGCCACGCTGAAGAAGCTCAACGCCGAGCAGGCAACGCTGAAAAGCGAGCACGCCACTCTGAAAGGTGCTTTGGCTGGGCAGAGCAAATTCGACGAGAAGCTTGCAGGCTTGAATGGCGAAATTGATGCGCTGAAGAAACAGGGCAACCCCAACCAGGCTATCGCTCGCCTCGAGCAGGACCTGCTGGTGCTGAAAAGCGATCTGGAGACTCGTTCCGCCGGTAGCAGCACGGCAGAGTTCGATGCTTTCCGCGCGCAGATGACCCGCAATATCAGCACTCTGCAGGCGCAGGTGCAGAATCTGCAGCAGCAGATTGACGCCCGCTGAGAACCCGCGTCGGCCCTGCGGCGTTAAAACCCGGCTCGGCAAGCCGCTTGCGGCTAACGCGCTTTAGTGCGACCCGAAGGGCGAGTGAAACGAGTAAGGCTCATTTATCTCGCCGCTTTGACCCGCCGGAGGCTGTTACTAACGTAGCGCCTTGCAGGACTCTAGCTCGCGAGATCCGAAACAGGTTCTACAGTTGCCGCAACGAAAAAGCCCGCCCATGTGGCGGGTTTTTTATGGCTATGTCCCAAGACCGTGTTGCAAGGACTAAGCTTTAAGGCAGACATCCGCTTGTGAGGTCAGCCCACCATGGATACTCAAGCCTTTCAGCGCTGGTTGGCCCAGGTGAGCCAGCTC
>NZ_CAXAOW010000029.1:0-8521 GCF_963970805.1 Pseudomonas sp. EA_35y_Pfl2_R5
TCCCGAACTACCTGGGCTGGCGCCGCATGCTTGAACGCTATCAGCAGCGTATTCAGCCCGTTCACTGTATCCAGGAGGCGGTTGGTCGGACCATGCAACACGCGATTGGGACATAGCCTTTTTTATGGCTGCCACCCTACGGGCTGCAGCTACGCGAGGTTAACAATTGCTTCAGGCAATTTTATAGCCAGCCGGAACGCTTGAAGCTTGCATAAAGTCCGGCGCAGCCGGTGGTGATCAAGCCGAGCACGCCGAAGTAGCCGTACTGCCAGGCAAGCTCGGGCATATTCTGAAAGTTCATCCCGTAGATCCCTGCCACCGCTGTAGGGAAGGCCAGGATCGCTGCCCAGGCGGCGAACTTGCGCTGGGTGACGCTTTGTCGGGAGGATTCCAGCAGCAGGCCGATCTCGATGGCGTGGTCGGCCATCTCGCGTAGGCCAGTCAGGTCTTCCAGAAGGCGGTTGACATGAATCGCCACGTCGCGGAAGTACGGACGCATGTTCTTGTCGATAAACGGGAAGTCGAGGCGCTGCAGTTCTTTGCAGATTTCTGCCAGCGGCCCGATATAGCGACGCAACCGCAGCAGATCACGGCGCAGGCCTTGGATGCGCTCGACATCATCCTGGCTCAGTGGGTTTTTCAGCACGTGCTGTTCCACCTCCTCTAGCTCGACGTGGTAGTTGTCCATTAACGGACGGTAGTTCTCGATCACGAAGCTGAGCAGGGCGTAGAGCACGAAATCTTCGCCGTGCTCAAGCAGCAGCGGGCGCGCCTCGCAGCGTTGGCGCACCTGGGAGTAGGGCGCGGATTCGCCGTAGCGGGCGCTGATGATGTAACCGCTGCCGGCGAATAGCTGGGTTTCGACAAAGGTCAGCTCGTCGTTGAGCACAATGGGTGAGTAGAGCACCATAAACAGCGCATCGCCGAAGGTTTCCAGCTTGGGCCGGGTGTGCCGCTGCAGGGCATCTTCCAGTGCCAGTTCATGCAGGTCGAACTGCTGCTGCAGGCTGATCAGCTCCTCGGGGCAGGGATCATGCAGGCCGATCCAGACGAAATGCCCTGGTTTCTTTGACCATGGCTTGCCTTCGTCGAGGCTGATATTGGTGACTTTCTTGCCCTTGTTGTAAACAGCTGCGGCAACAACGCGACCCATGGTGTTTCCTTATTATCGGTGACCTCAGTAGGCAGCTTAGCGGCATGCTAGCCGTGGGTGTGAGTGAACGGCTGCTGCACCAGCTACATTCGGCAATAAAAAGCCCAGCTCGAGGCTGGGCTTTTGGGGCGTATGCAGGTTGCGTCAGGCGCTTTGGCAGAGCTGTTGATCCAGCACATCGATACATTGCTGCATCTGCGTGCGGCAGGTTTCGAGCAGCTGCGGCAAGTCATCCTGGCTTAGGCCGGCGGTGGGGATGGCCGGCAGCGAGCGGATCATGATCTCGCCGCTGTTCCAGCTGTTGAGCTGGATATGGTTTACGTAGGTGCTGACGCACACCGGGATGATTGGCACACCGGCGGCAATCGCCATCTGGAATGCGCCTTTCTTGAACGGCAGCAGGCCCTTGCCGAGGTTGCGTGTGCCTTCGGCGAACACCCAGATCGAGGTGTCCTTGTGTTTGAGGGTATCGGTGGTGGTGAGCATTGCCTGCTTGGCACGAATGGCGTTGCCACGGTCGAGCAGCACATTGCCGGCCAGCCAGTACAGCTGGCCGAAGAACGGCACCCACTTCAGGCTCTTCTTGCCGATGCTCACGGTGCGCTTGGGCACCACACGGCCGAGCACGTAGAGGTCGTAGTTGGACTGGTGGTTGGCGACGATCACGCAGGCGTGCTGGTGTTCCAGGGTGTGTACGTCAGTCTTCAGCTTCCAGCGCAGCAGCCACTGCGCTGGAATACTGTAGAGGCGTGCGCACAGACGGCTGTTATCAGGGTTGAACGGGCGGCAGATACCGAGCAACAGTCCCAGGACGCCGGCGAGGATAAAGTGCACGCCCATCGCCAGCATGCGCAGAAGAAAAAGCATTTGGTACGCCCGTCATAGGAAAAAGGCGCGCAGTGTACGGGCGTGCACTGCTTTCAGCAATTGATGCTGATCAGAGGTCGTTACCGCTTGTTGCGTCCTTGCTAGAGCCGTTGCCGGTGGCGGGTAGCAGGTCAATCGAGCTGTAGCGCTGGGCCAGGCGGGTGATGCTGCCATCCTGCTCAAGGGTCAGCAGGGCTTGATCCAGTTGCTGCATAAAGTCCTGCTTGTAGGGGTAGGCCTGTTCATTGATGCGGGTATAGCCCAGATGACCGTGCTCGCTGGACAGCGCCGGCCCTTCGACCAGCCAGTCCAGCCCACTGCTGGCAAACAGGCCTTCGCTGCGCATCTGCTGCAGCTCCCAGAGGATCGACAGGCGATCATTGATATACACATCAATGCGTTTGCGCCTGAGTTGTAGCAGGTTGGTGCGGTTGTCTGTGGCGTAGCTTTGCTGCACCTCGCCAGCCGCAAGCATGGTTTTGTAGCTGGGGGCGGTGATGACGTTGAATCCGCGGTTGAGGCCGATACGCAGGCCGGCGTAGGCGGCCGGAAAATCTTCAATGGCACGTTGCTGTGTCAGCTCGGCGCGTACGAAGGCCACCACACTTTCCTCCAGAATTGGCCGCGAGTAATCCATCCAGGGTCGTTCAACGGGGCGGTGGTAGGGCGGGAACAGGGCAAAGGCTGCGCCCTTTTCCAGCGCTGCCAGCCCGCGTGGCCAGGGCACCGGGCGGATGCTTACGCGATAATCCGGCATACGCGCGAAGGCGGCGCGCAGAATATCGCTGTACAGGCCTTTTGCTTCGCCGTTTTCGGCGTAGCTGTAGGGTGGATAACTGGCGTCACACAACACCGTAACACTGACGGGTGTTTGCGCCTGGGCGATGCCGTGCATGGCCAGGCACAGTAGCCACGTTACGAGTATGCGCATGCCCAATCCCCTTAGCGGTTGGCGCTGGCTGCACGAGCAGGTGCAGCCCTATGTACGGAGCTCAGACCTTGAAGCGCCCGAGCAGATGGTCCTGCTGCCCGACCTGTTCGACCATTACGGCGCACTGGCGCACCTGTTCTTCGGCGCCGGCGGCTACCTCATGGCTGATGTCACGGATATTGGTGGTGTTGCGGTTGATCTCCTCGGTGGTGGCGCTCTGCTGCTCGGCGGCGGTGGCAATTTGCAGGTTCATGTCGTTGATCCGGGTGATCGCATCGCTGATGCGTCCGAGCATGTCGTTGGCCGCACCGGCTTCTTCTGCGGTCTTGCTGGCGGTATCGCGGCTCTGCTGCATGCGTGATTCGGCCTGCTTCACCCCGGATTGCAGCTGATCGATCATCTGGCGGATTTCCTGGGTCGACTGCTGGGTGCGCGAGGCCAGTGAACGTACCTCGTCGGCCACCACGGCAAAACCTCGGCCGGATTCACCGGCGCGCGCGGCTTCTATGGCGGCGTTGAGGGCCAGCAGGTTGGTTTGATCGGCAATGCTGGTGATCACCGAGAGGATCGACTCGATGTTGTGGCTTAGCTTGGCCAACTCGTTGATCGCATGGCTCGTTTCGTCCATTTCCTCGGCCAGATTTTTGATCGCCTCAGTGGAGCGAGAGACCACGCGCACGCCATTTTCAGTCTCTTGATTGGCCGCCAGCGCTGCCTGCGCGGCAGCTTGCGCATTGCGCGCGACTTCTTCTGCGGTGGAGGCCATTTCCTGCATGGCGGTGGCCAGCTGATCGAGTTCCTGCAACTGCTGCTGCAGACGATTGGCGGCCTGATTGGCTTCGCTGGAGGTCATGGTGGTGCTTTCGCGCACCTGTCTGGAGCTGCCCATTACCTCGCTGATCAGGCTTTGCAAGCTTTGCAGGAAGCTGTTGAACTCCTTGGAAACCAGGGCAATTTCATCGTTGCCGGCGGCGGGCAGGCGGCGGGTAAGGTCACCTTCACCACTGTTCACCTCATGCAGCGAGTTGTGCAGGTGGTCGAGGGGCTTGAGCAGGCTGTTCATCAGCACACCCAGCACGATCAGACTGATGATCACCCCCAGCACGGTGCCGATCACCGCGCGCCAGCTCAGGGCATTGGCCTCAGCCATGACGATGCTCTTGTCCAGCACCACGCCGATATACCAATCCATACCCTTGAGGTTCGGCAGTGGCGTGAAGGACACCAGCAGGTCCTTATCGCCGCCGCTGGTTTCCTGCAGCTCTTTGTTCAGTGCCGGGCTCTGGCCGCCGAACAGCTCGCTGTAGTTTTTGCCGTTCAGCTCGGTGTTGGGGTGGGAAATGATGTTGCCGTTGCGGGTCAGCAAGAAGGCGTAACCAGCACCGTTGAAGTCGAGGGTGTTGACCGCATCGGCCACGGTTTCCAAGCGGATGTCACCACCCAAAACACCGAGGAATTCGCCGGCATTGGTGATGCGGCTAACGGCTGAAATCAGGATTTCACCGGTGGTGGAGTCCACATAGGGTTCGGTAAGCACGGCCTGGCTGCCAGCCTTACCAGTGGCGTACCAGGGCCGCTGGCGACCGTCCCATTCCGGAGCAGGCTTCCACTCGTCACTATTTTTGATCGGCTTGCCGTCGCTTTGTAGGGTGCCGAACACCAGGATGAATTCGTTTTTCAACATGGCGCTGTTGACGATGCGCTGGGTTTCTTCGGGGCTGTAGTTGCTGTCGATGCTTTGCGACATCAGGTCCATCAGTTTGAGCTTGGCGTTGAGCCAGTTTTCGATCTGCCGCGCCAGCGCATTACTCGACTCCGCGATGCTCGCGGCGACTTGGTTATGCAAGGCTGCGCGAACCTGGCTGACTTGCGCCAGTGACAGCAAACTAGTGGTGAGAAACAGCACAATGGCTGCAGCCAGGCCAACCTTATGAGCAATTTTCATAGCACGCTCCCGCGGCAATTCGAATAGATCGATGAGTGCCTCGCTCCCTGGCCTTACCTGTTAAAAGTACTACAGGCTGGCCAGATTGCTTGCGGGTTTGCCATTGTTTTGCCATTAAATGCAAAAGCCCGGCACATGGGCCGGGCTTTGCGGTGTTGCTGAGGGCTTTACCCCATGTGCTTCTTGTCCAGCTCGACCGCCTGATCGAGGGCCTCGAGCAGCGCCTTGCGCACTTTCAGCTTGGTGTTTTTGTGCGCGGTCATGTTGATCTTCTTCATCTGTTGGGCAACTGCCAGCGCGGTGGCATGCAGCTGCTCAGCCGGCACTACCTTATCGAGGAAGCCGGCATCGACCGCGCTTTGCGGGTCGAACATCTCACCGTTGATCACCGAGCGATGGAAAGCCGATTTACGCAGACGGTCACGGGCCAGTTCGATGCCAGCGTGGTGCATGGTCATGCCGATCTGTACTTCATTGAGGCCGATGCTGAACGGGCCTTCGACGCCGATGCGGTAGTCAGACGAAAGCAGAATAAAGGCACCCTTGGCCACCGCGTGGCCTGGGCAGGCAACGATGATCGGGAAGGGGTGAGCGAGCATGCGGCGCGCCAGGGTGGAGCCGGAGGCCACCAGGTCGATGGCATTCTGCGGGCCGGAGGTCATAACCTTAAGGTCGTAGCCACCGGAGAGAATGCCCGGTTGGCCGGTGATGATCACGATGGCCTTGTCCTGTACGGCGCGATCCAGGGCCGCATTGAAAGCGGTGATCACGTCCGGGGAGATGGCATTCACCTTGCCATTACACAGGGTCAGGGTGGCAATGCCATCGTCGAGTTGGTAGCTGATCAGGTCGCTCATGGTCGGGTTCCTTGGACTGAAGTGCAGCAGACGTTACTCATCCGCACCGGTCAGGTAAAGCATGATGGCTGACTAGCTGGTCAGCGATTGCGGCAGTTTGGGCTATGGCGGCGATCAAGATCGCCAATTGGGCTGCACGGCTTGCTCGCACTTAAGGTCGCCACTCTATTAAGGAGTGATCGACATGCCTGGCTTAATCCGACTTCTCAGGTGCTGGCGCGCAGCATTGGCTCTGCTGCTGTTGATCGGCATGCTCTGGCTGGCAAGCAATCAACAGACTCAAAGCCCAGCGGGTGTGCTGGGGCTGTTCGGCTTTGGCCTGTTTATCTCCCTTAGCTTTATCTTGTTCGGCCAGCAGCGCTTCGAGCCGAGCACGGCAGATCTCCCGGCCGAAGACCAGCATATGGCATAAGCGCATGAATTTTTTGAAAAAAGCTTTTGCCTTTGGCAAGCTGTTCGGCTAGATTAGCGCGCCTCGGCAGACAGCAATGACCGTCGAGCCCCGGTGAAGTGTCCGAGTGGCTTAAGGAGCACGCCTGGAAAGTGTGTATACGAGAAATCGTATCGAGAGTTCGAATCTCTCCTTCACCGCCATATTAGAAAACCCCCAGAGAGCAATCTTTCTGGGGGTTTTTTCGTTTAAGGCCCCGCAAGTCTGCACCGAATTGGTACAGCGCAATGGTACAGATGACAGTCATGGCCCAACCTTGGACGTACACCGTAGTGGCGTTTTTTACTTACGCCGTGACGTCCTGGAAGGCATCCAGGAGCGTCATTGGTAACTCACTCGCCGCTGGGTGCTTGTTAGACTGCGCGCCTGGCAATTGGGGTTGGGCATGAAGGCGACTTGGGACATTTTCTGCAGCGTTGTCGATAACTACGGCGATATCGGAGTGACCTGGCGGTTGGCGCGGCAATTGGTGGCCGAGCATGGTCTGGCGGTGCGGCTGTGGGTGGATGATCTAGGCGCGTTTGTGCGTTTGTGTCCGCAGGCTGGCGCGCAGGCGCAGTGGCAAATCCAGCAGGGTGTTGAAGTCTGTTGGTGGCGTGCCGAGTGGCAGGAGGTCGAGCCTGCTGATGTGGTGATCGAGGCGTTCGCCTGTGAGTTGCCAGCTTCCTATATAGCGGCGATGGCGCAGCGTGTGCAGAAACCGCTCTGGCTCAACCTTGAGTACCTGAGTGCCGAAGACTGGGTAGAGGGTTGCCATGGTTTACCGTCATTGCAATCCAATGGTCTGTCGAAGTTCTTCTTCTTTCCAGGGTTCACTGCAGGCAGCGGCGGTCTGCTGCGTGAGCGTGACCTGTTGGCGCAGCGCCGGGCGTTTCAGGCGGACAGTAGTGCCCGCGAGGTGTTTCTGCGCAGCATCGGCGTGACGCCGCTGCCTGGGGCGCGGTTGATCTCTTTGTTTGCCTACGAAAACGCCGCGCTGGCCAGTTGGCTGGATGTATTGGCTGCCGATATGCAAGCCAGCCAGTTACTGGTGCCGGAAGGGCGAGTTCTGGCGGATCTGCAGGCTTGTCTCGGTTGCACAGCTATGCGCGTCGGGGATGTGCAACAACGCGGTCAGCTGCATATCCAGGTGCTGCCGTTTATCCAGCAGGATCAGTACGACCGGCTGCTATGGAGTTGTGACTTCAATGCGGTGCGCGGGGAGGATTCCTTTGTCCGTGCGCAGTGGGCTGGGCGGCCATTACTCTGGCATATCTACCAGCAAGCGGATAACGCCCATCTGGAAAAACTCGAAGCCTTCTTGACGCTATATAAGGAAGGTTTATCAGCAGCAGCACAGGTTGCACTGATTGATCTATGGCGTGCGTGGAATACCGCCGAGACGGTCAATGAGAGTTGGCAACAACTGCTGCATAGCTGGCCTGAGCAGTGCAGGCACGCCGAAGACTGGTGTCTGCAACGGGCCTCTCAGACCGATCTTGCCGCGGCGCTGGTGCTGTTTTACCTAAATTGGCTATGATACGCGGCCAAGAATTTTGTAATTCCATCCAAACCCGGATATTCGTATGAAAACCGCACAAGAAATGAAGCCCAACAGTGTGGCCCTGATCGACGGCCAACCTTGGCTGATCCAGAAGGCCGAATTCACCAAATCCGGTCGTAACAGCGCCATCGTTAAAATGAAGTTGAAGAACCTGCTCAGCGGCTCCTCGACTGAAACCGTGTACAAAGCTGACGACAAAATGGAGCCGGTGATCCTCGATCGCGTTGCGGTGACCTATTCGTACTACAGCGAGCCGAACTACGTCTTTATGGACGAAGAGTTCAATCAGTACGAGCTGAACAAAGACGACCTGGAAAGCGTAATGCCGTACATCGTTGATGGCATGACCGACGTCTGCGAAGCCGTATTCTTCGAAGGTAAAGTGGTTTCGGTTGACCTGCCGACCACCATCGTTCGCCAAATTACTTACACCGAAGGTTCCGCCCGCGGCGACACTTCCGGCAAGGTGATGAAGCCAGCCAAGCTGAGCAACGGTACCGAAGTTAAGGTTGCAGACTTCTGCAACATTGACGACTGGATTGAGATCGACACCCGTACCGGCGAGTACAAATCCCGCGCTAAAGCTCCGGTCTAAGATCGGCTTTAATGGCGAGAAGAAAAAGCCCGACCTTGAGTCGGGCTTTTTTATGGCTATGTCCCAATCGCGTGTTGCATGGTCCGACCAACCGCCTCCTGGATACAGTGAACGGGCTGAATACGCTGCTGATAGCGTTCAAGCATGCGGCGCCAGCCCAGGTAGTTCGGGAGGTAGCG
>NZ_CAXAOW010000030.1:0-6013 GCF_963970805.1 Pseudomonas sp. EA_35y_Pfl2_R5
TTATTGAGGCAGAGCTTAAAGAGCACTCGCGGCTTAACGAAAATCGTGGGGAACCCTAACAAGTGGTTCAAGTCGTTCGCTTCGCTCACTCGGGACGGGCTAAAGCCCGCCCCTTAACCAAACGTTATGTGTCACGAGGTACGCATGAGCAAGGCCACACTATCAGGAAGGCAAACCAGCAACACATATGCGTACATGTTCATCGGTGCAAAGGCCATGCTTGAACAAGCAGAAAAATCAGATGATGGCCAACTATACAATCTTGTCAGCTGCTTGATTTTTTGCGCCTTTACTATCGAGGCTTATTTAAATCATCTCGGTCAATTACAAGATGAAAGCTGGGAAAAGACAGAAAGAAAACTGTCAAAATTAAAAAAATACACAAAATTATGCCAGCAGGCAGGCATAACCCCAGATTTCACGCAAAGGCCATACTCTACACTTAGCGAGCTGTTTGCATTCAGAGACAAAATGGCTCATGGGAAAACCATCAAAGAGAATATAACCAAAGAAATAGAGTTCCCGAGTGAGTCAACCCGTTTCAAAACCGAAACCGACTGGCAGCAGTTTTCATCTATAGAAAACGCCAAGCGCGCCATTGAAGACACTGAGAAATTAGTAAAAGAACTTCACGCCGCTAGTGGCCAAAGTAGGAATCCATTTCGCGACCTTGGCATTGGTATGTTCGGCATTCGGAGGCACGATGCCACATAACAACTGGTTCAAGTCGTTCGCTCCGCTCACTCGGGACCGGCTAAAGCCGGCCCCTTAACCAAACGTTATGTGCCTACCCAATGACTAAGTCCGACGCAAGTATAGCCAACCGATTATTCCTTGCAGTCGCCGTTATTTTCTTCGGCTCGCTGCTTTGGCTTATTGCTCTTGACACAGTTATGGAGTTTTTTGACGTATTCATCACTGGAAAGTTGTGGGCCGGCTTCGTTCTCGGCTCTGCGGTAGTTACGGATAGGATTTATAAATTCATTGCCAAACGCAAAGCAGGCGCAAACAATGTGCAAAACACATAACAATTGGTTCAAATCGCTCGCTTCGCTCACTGGGACCGGCTAAAGCCGGCCCCTTAACCAAACGTTAGGCAAAATCTCATGGCTTCGTGTAAACGGCTAAGCAGCGTATCTCACAGCATCGCGCACCACGCAGTGAGCGGCTTGTCGTATGTGCATCCACATCTGAAAAAAGCAGCAAAAGCACATGCAGAAGAAACAGTCTTTATTAATCTCCTTGCAGACGAGCCCTGCCCACAGCGGTTCTCTGAAATCGCGCCACTGAAAGCTGCATTGAATTCCTTAAAGCTGCGTTTTATAGAAATACTAAAATCTGAAGGCTTTTCAAATTCAGAGCTCAAAGCAGCGGTACTGATGTTTGAATTTCCAGAAAAATATGCCGATGATTACTGCAGCAATTGTCACTCTTTGCTAGTTCATACAGCAGGCAAAAATTATGCACATGCAGTCAACTATATGGGTGCGTCAATTTCGCCTAACAATGCGCTCAAAGCGCTCACTTCGTTCGCTGGGACCGGCGAAGCCGGCCCCTTAGCTTAATCGTTAGAACCCGCTGGAAGTAAGAACAGGTCTTGGCTCAGGGAGCAAAAAGCCCCTGCCCTCCAGGTACATCTCCACGTGTTGAAGCATCGGCACGGGGCATGTTTCATGCATCAGCCGTTCGGCTTGAACTAGGGTGAGAGATTGGGTCTTGGGGTCGTGAGTTCTTAGGGATTTCCGGGACCAGGGTCAGGGGTGGTACAAAGTGGCAGTTGGGGTCGGGGCCCGGTGCATGCAGCCAAAAGCACTGGTGGGTTCTAACAATTCATTCAAGCCGATGCCGCTTCGCGGCACGGCTTAATTCAAGGTGTTAGACAACAGGAGAGAGATTTTGGGTGTCCAACCAAGCCTGATTGCAATTGACCACGACGACTATCACGCAGAGCACATTGGCCGTATTCACGACGGACGTCAGTTCATTCTGACCAATCCATTTGACCCAGCGATCGGCAGCAATCCTGGTTGCGAGTTTGTTGCGCTCTATATCTTTGACAAGAGCGGACAACTCATCGAGGCAAAGATCGACAGCTTTGGCCCACGCTCTGGCCTTGATGAGAGTGCACGCAGTTCTTTGTATTCTGAAAGGCTGGCAAGCCTTGGCGCGATCTCATTCGAGCGTGTAGAGGTTGCTCCATTCGCTGTGGAGCGCTTTGACATTGAGTTCGGTTTGATCGCCCGACCGCCTGAAGAGGACGACGATTCATGGGCAGTCGAAATGCAGCCCGGCAATTACATGGCTTTCTTTGAGCCGTGGGACAGCGGCGAGTACGACACGTGACGGGCCTGTTGTCTAACAGTTCGTTCAAGCCGAAGCCGCTTCGCGGCTCGGCTTAACTCAAGTGTTAGGCCTCAAGTAGTCAAATTCCGATTTTTTCATGTCGATTTCAGGATATCTCAATCGACTATATGAGGATCTGTGTCGTTTCTGTCATGGCCCACAAATTAAACATAGAACGGAGAATTTATGGACAGTTTTAAACTCGATCTTCTAATGGCCGCACCCGCATCAATAATCTACGAGGCCTTAACTACTCAGCGTGGCATCCAAAACTGGTGGACCACAGCTAGTGAAGTTGGTACAACCGTTGGGCAGCAGATAACCATTCGCTTTGGGGATACATACAAAGTGATGCAGATTGAAGCTCTGCGTCCATTTACTGAGGTTCAATGGAGTGTCAGCGAAGCACATCTGGTCGTTCCTGGCTTAACACGCACAAATGAATGGATTGGCTCAACTATTGTATTTCAACTTACTCCCCACTCAGGTGCTCTCACCCTACTGCAACTGGAGCACGTCGGTCTCACAAAACAGATTGAGTGTTACGAGATTTGCAGTCAGGGTTGGAATCAATTTTTGGGAAGCCTCAAGAGCTATGTAGAAACGGGTAAGGGATCTCCGTATGTTGAGCAGCCTTCGGCCTAACCAATCATTCAAGAGGGGCGCCTAATGGCGCCCCTTAATTCAAACGTTAGGCGCCAGATGGAGATCTCTGTGAATCCAGTACAGAAGTTCATTCGCTACAAAGCATGGGCCGACGATCTTTTCCTGTCGGTAGTGGCTGGTCTTCCTGAATCAGAGCTAGTTAGCCCACGGCCAATAATCTTCGGCAGCCTAATCCGCACTCTCAATCACTCGTACGCCATGGACTACGTTTGGCAATCCCATCTGCTTGGCAGGCCTCATGGGCTTACGACTCGCAACCCTATTGATCACCCGCCAATTCAAGAACTTGTCGCCTCTCAGTTTAAAATGAACGCCTGGTACGTTGACTATGCCGACTCGCTATCAAATGACCAATTTGATGAGGTTGTAAAGTTCGAGTTTATTGGCGGAGGTATCGGTTCCATGTCGCGCGGAGATATTCTCCTTCATGTGGCAAACCACACCACATATCACCGCGGACACATCGCAGATATGCTTTATCACCTCAACGTTTTCCCACCCACTACAGATTTTCCGGTCTTCCTTCGATCATCGGTAGTCGCCTAACAAGTGGTTCAAACCGTTCGCTACGCTCTCTGGGACGGGCTAAAGCCCGCCCCTTAACCAAACGTTAGGTGCTTCTCTTGGATCGAGCAGAGACTATTAGAATCGCTGAAAATTGGATCAGCTATTACAGAGAGTATGAACTAACGGGGAAGTTACTTGCAGACGGTGACGAGCTTAATGATCTTGTGTATTCAGCCCCAAAGAAAGCCCTAGAGATAGTTTTTGAAATTTTATCTAAAATAAATCAACACCCTGAGGATTCACTGTTTCAGCAATTGGCTGCAGGCCCGATGGAGATGCTGCTCGTTTATCAAGGTGAAGCAATAATTGAATTGGTAGAACACGAAGCAGCCCGTAACGCAGCATTTAGGCTGTTACTAGGTGGTGTCTGGCAAAGCACTACCCGCGAAAACATATGGCAGCGAGTACAGCAAAGCAGGAGCCAGGCGTGGTAAAGCTCCTAACAAGTGGTTCAAATCGCTCGCTCCGCTCGCTGGGACGGGCTAAAGCCCGCCCCTTAACCAAACGTTATGCCGCTATAAAGAGTTCCGAGTATGGCCAGTAACGAAAGCAGCACTGAGGTTCCGGCAATTAAAGACGCTGAATCTGAGCGCCCGATTCCGACTGCATGGCGAAATATAATCAAATCAATCGTCAGCTCTTTTGTGCGCCATGATTACCACCTAACGACTTCTATTCCTGGCGTAGTTCCAGTGCAACCAGACACTGCAGAGCAAATTGAGAATTACATAAAAGGCTACGGCGCAGAACTAACTGAACTACCAGAGGAAACTTGGAATTCATCGATTTGTATCTGGATGGGAAACAGGTGGGATGTCTTAATTGATCTGTGGTCACGCTCAGAGGGTAGAAGCGACCTTGCGCTTAGTCTTCACGTGTCAGAAAAAAATAACGGCTTCGAATTCAATATTTATATGGTTTATGTACCCTAACGCATACACCGCATAACAATTGGTTCAAACCGTTCGCTTCGCTCACTGGGACGGGCTAAAGCCCGCCCCTTAACCAAACGTTAGGCATATCGAGAAAACATGAAATATCTAAGAGCCATACTACTTTCATTAGCAACAACATCTGTATTGCCAGCGAATGCAAGTCAATCTTTTGATATTTCCAACTCTGCTAGCGTTACAGCTCCAAACGTTTTAGGCTGGGATTTATATGAAGTAAAAGAAAATAGCGTGCAATTCAGCAATCAGTTACCTGAGCCTCCATTCTACGCCTCATTTCTAACAGCGCGCGTAATCACCATAGACCCCGCAAAAGATAGAGTCGAACATATTTTAGAAAACGCTGGGAAACGCCTTTCTAGATTTTCATACAACGAAGCCAAAAATGAATTATTAATAAGCTATAACTACAAAAGAATAATTCACCTTGGCACCGACTGCATCTCAATAGAGTGGATAACAAAACACCCACGTAAAGAAAGAAATAATATTCCCCCCACCTTTATGAATCAAAGAATGATTGAATGCCCAGTCCCGAACACAGCATCTCAAATAGTATCGCTATCATTTTCAAGCTTCGGCAAAGAAACCAGCATCCCTGCTTTCAGGCGAGAAGTTGCTGAAAAATTTTTTAATTCATTAAATTTTAAATAAAAATGTGTAACCCATACAGCCTAACAACTGGTTCAAATCGTTCGCTGCGCTCACTGGGACGGGCTAAAGCCCGCCCCTTAGCTTAAACGTTAGGTGCTTATATGCTGATAGCCATTCGCATAATTCTTAGCCTTACAGCTTTAATTGTCGGATTTGGTATAGCCGGTGCTGTTGGGTCATGTATGGGACAACGTAATTGCGAGTCTACGCTCGGAACTAGTTTATTTTGGGCCAGCCTTATATCGGCACCCTTCGTGATTTCAGCACTGACGTGTAATGCCCGAAGAAGCCTAACCTCAATTATAAATCTAGTTTGTCTAGCAATAATTTTTGCTTACGTCTGCTTTTTGTTTTCGTCGACATCTATGCCTTGGAATTTAATTAGCACACTCAAAATCATAGCGCAGTGGAAAAGCGTTAATTACCTAGTAATTTTAGCAGGCATTCTTCCATCAATACTTATTCACACATCACTTATACTCATGTTATGTCACGCGCCTAAAAACATTACAACTCTTACAGAACGAATAAAGAACCGCAATTTACCGACCAACACCTAACAAGTGGTTCAAACCGTTCGCTTCGCTCACTGGGACGGGCTAAAGCCCGCCCCTTAACCAAACGTTAGGGATAGACATGACGCCGCGTGCTCTACTTCTTTTCACAATCCTTATCTCTATTAGCGTCAATGCAGAAGAAGCCTCTAGAATTGACTGCGCAAAGGCATTTTCCACACCAGATGTGGAGCAATGCATTGCTATCGAATTGGATAAAACAGAAACCAGTCTGAATCAAGCTTATCAAGGCCTTGTAAAACAGCTTACTCAAGCCGA
>NZ_CAXAOW010000031.1:0-5797 GCF_963970805.1 Pseudomonas sp. EA_35y_Pfl2_R5
ATGATGCTGCTTGGGTGACAAAATTACCGCGTGTTGCGAGTAATGCCACGATTTCGCGATCTATGTTGTCGATGTTTTCGCGGACTTCGTTTAGTGAGTTACACCTGACATCCATGTGCGTCGTACTTCTATTTTTGCTCTGACCCTAACACTGGAGTTAAGCGGCAGCGCGTAGCGCTGTCCGCTTGAACGACTTGTTAGGGTTCAATCGGTTCATCGCACAGAGACTTCGAGTTTCTGCTGTAACTGCTTTAGGCCAATTGCTGCCCTTTTGTGCATTATACTCTTGAACAAATGCAAGAGCGTGGCTTTGAATAGAAAACTCTTGCTGCGACTGAACATGCGCCACGTAATGCTGCAGGAATCGGCACCCGTTGCCTTAAAGAGAATCTCCATTCTTGGCATCAGAGGTGGGAACTCACCCTCGGTAACAAACATCTTGTTGGATTGAGCGTCTTTGACGCTGATCTTGATTTTCCTCTTGCCCCTGAGAGGGACGACGACCGTTTCCAGATATTCCTTGCCACGCTGGGCGTGTTCAAGTGCGTTGACTGATTCTATGGATAAAACACCAGGAAACCACTCAGAAAAACGCTCAAGATTTGTCGCGTATTGATATGCGGCCTCGACTGATCTAGCGATGGTTATGGTCTGTTCAGTAAGTAACTGCAATGCAATATCCTCTTTGAAATCTAACGTTTGGTTAAGGGGCGGGCTTTAGCCCGTCCCAGTGAGCGAAGCGAACGGTTTGAACCACTAGTTAGGTTTCACTACTCGTTCAGTTCCCACTGCGTTGTATCATCAACAGGTTGTGGCATGCGCCCTTCAAGCCATTTGGCAACAGTGCCAGGTTTGAAATCTTTGTCTGAGCACTCAATTACCCAAGACAAGAAATCTCTTGGGCCACCATTCATGTATGGCGGTGGCGAAACGGGTTTAAATGTCGTAGGTAGACGCTCATTTAATGACAGGTAATTTAATATGTGTCCTAGCTCTTGTACGACTTGCCAAGAATATGGGTTGTCAATGTCGATAGTGAATTTAACCCACCATTGACCGTCTGGCGAGTGTCCGTGACTGGGTGGAGACGAGATGCCAGGAATCTTCTGCAGGAATATTTCAAGGCTTTGAAATGCACGATCATCCATGATGAGACCTAACGTTTGGTTAAGGGGCGGGCTTTAGCCCGTCCCAGTGAGCGCAGCGAGCGGTTTGAACCACTTGTTAGGTCAGTACTTATCAATTGTAAGTGCTTTATTACAGTACTGGCCTGCGCCGTAGATGTCTGGGAAAAGACTTAAATGATTGATGTTCATTTTTTGTAGGGTTCGCAAGCACTCTGGCCGGTCATTGTTTGGGAATGTGATTTTTATTAGTGGCGCAGTTGCAATGTGTCCAGCGTGTTGAGCTTTAATCCAACTTTCGACTGTCTGGCCGTATGGGACTTTTGTAAATAAACCAGACTGACTTACAAGTCGCGAGTTTTCATCTTGCATTGGGCGAACAAATTCAAGTATTGGCGGCGGAGTTTCTTCTTTGTGGTTGGCAATAATTTCACTGTTTTTCTTCGATACATTGCCAAGTGCCCAAATAGCTCTTTTTCCTGATACTGGAGTCTGTGCTTTCTCAAAGGCAAAATAAAGTGCTACAAATGGAGACTCAGTCCAGTCAAGTAAGGGGGTGGCCATGCCATTATGTTGAGCTAGGGCCCACCATTCGTTTTCGTCGTTAATCGTTACTGGATTTGATCCGCGACGACCACGAACCGCTAGCTTGAATTTTTCAAGATGCGCTTTCGAAATTGAATGATGTTTACTCTTTAGCTTAAATTGAAGCGCTCGGTCTAAACTTGTTTGTAGCGGCCAATCAGCATCTCTCTGTCCGCGCCAGACATAGTGTGAATAGTTAAGCATTTCTTGGCGGACATAATCGTGAAAATACTTCCACGATGAGAGCTCTATCGTCCAGACACCATCTTTAATTCCGTTACTAATCCATCGAGGGGAGCGTGCCACAATTTTTCCTATGACCTAACGTTTGGTTAAGGGGCGGGCTTTAGCCCGTCCCAGTGAGCGCAGCGAACGATTTGAACCACTAGTTAGGGGCATTTTAACGCCATGCCGCGAGCCAGCTCTGAGTTATAGCGCTCTGCGAAATTTTTTGCTGCAGGCTGCAGGTTAACTATTTCGTCGCTGCACAAAACATCGGATGTACCTGGCATCTGTTTGATTTGTGCTTTTAGATGCAGGCAAGCCATTACGTCGTCAGTAAGGCCCGGAATGCTTACGGAGTAGCCATACACCCCATAAAACGCGGGGTTGGAAATTGCTAATTCATTTTTTGCTAGCTCCTCAGGATTGAGCTGAAGGAGTTTCTTGAGTTCGGCTAGGTCTTTTTCTTGCGGCGGACAATCAACTGCTTCAGCTCCTACACCCGCAGAGAGAAAAGCCATTATGGCGACTAGTGCAATGCGTCCAAGCACAAGTAATGCTCCTAACGTTTGGTTAAGGGGCGGGCTTTAGCCCGTCCCAGCGAACGGAGTGAGCGATTTGAACCAGTTGTTAGGTTATGGATTAAAGGTCGCGTTCATCTACGAAACTATCCATTGCACTACTGATTGAGCTTGCTAATTCGGCAGACGGGGAGAAAAAATATAGATCTGGTGCGTCTACGTCATCCATATACGCTTTGAGTATTAATTTTTGTTTTTTACCAGCATAGTTAATTTCTAAGGTGAAAGTGCTTTCGGAGTCTACTGGTGTTTGTGATATTGCGTTGGTGAGTTCACCAGCTTTCAATTGAAGGGCGAGTTCAGTATTTAGTTTCTCGATAAATGGATGCACATTCTCCATGTCGAAATTCATGGACGATTCGTGTAGTTCCTGATCGGCTGAGGCTTGCGAGCCGAATAGACTGAGTAGAAAGGCGATGACTTTTTTCATGGTGGTAACCTAACGTTTGGTTAAGGGGCGGGCTTTAGCCCGTCCCAGCGAGCGCAGCGAACGATTTGAACCAATTGTTATGTGCATGAGGCTCCACTTTGTTTCGCAGCCATTGCTTCATATTTTGTTAGCGCTGACTTTAGATGTTTGCCAGATTTCGATGTTTCGTTTAAGAACCAGATTATTTCGCAAACAAGGAAGAAAAAAGAAATAGTGCTTATAAAGTAATTTTCTTCAATAAAACCATAAATTGCCGCCGCGCATAAGGGAAGAATGTAAGGCCAGTAAAGAAACAATGTGCGTTTCATACTTGGATCTTGCGCGAGGCATTGAGCAATTACGAGCTTTTCTTCAGGAGTGAAATCCATATCCATCCTCTGTACATAACGTTTGGTTAAGGGGCGGGCTTTAGCCCGTCCCAGAGAGCGCAGCGAACGATTTGAACCAACTGTTAGACGCTCGGATGTACGCATAATTTGAAACACCGCCTTCCCTGCTTGTAACGCGTTACGCGGTGAACCTGGCGAAACGCAATAAATTTAATGTTTACGATTTTACTGAACATATGCGGTTTTGACTGTGCCCGATAGTGGCGGCGGTGGCTCAGTAAATACAAATTTCGAACACTTGTGAAGCCTGAAGCAGTGGGCCGATATTGCTGGTGTACGCGATTAAAAACCAAACAAGCTGAAAGCGATTGGCTAACGTTTGGTTAAGGGGCGGGCTTTAGCCCGTCCCAGTGAGCGCAGCGAGCGATTTGAACCACTTGTTATGCGGTTATACCAAATAGTTCTTTTATATCACTTTCAATATTTTTGCTTTCGTAAATGTTCATATAGCGAATAGGTAAATCTTTATTCTCTGAATTGAAATCAGCAAGCATCTTTTTTGCACTAGCTGTTGGATTTGCGTTGCTGATTAAAAGAACTGGCATTTTCAATTTAAGCGCAGCACTAATTAGGTTATTTACAACTCTGAGAGGAATAATTTCCATTTCGGTGTATTTAACTTCGATAGCTGTATCGCGGCCATTCGCTGTTTTTATTATAAAGTCTACGGGCATTGACGGAGGACAATGCTCGACATTATTTGAGCCTAGGACCTTCTTAAAGATTTCATATATGTCTCTTTCCAAGAACATATTTGCTTGTAGTTTTTTCTTTAAAGATTCCTGTCGTCCTTCAATGGTAGACTCAATCTTTATCTCTTCTAATTTTAAATTCCGTGACCATATGCTGTTAAAGCCAAAAATAGCAGCGATAATGCCGAAAGCTGCTGATACCCACGACAATACATCTCCGTAAAACGGCTTATCATCTTGTTTTGGGTTTTCAATGGGCTGGGACGGAAGCTCCTCTCTTATGTCGTCAATTTTCTCAATTAGAGCTTTACGCTGATCCAGTGGAATAAATTTGTTCTCTAAAAAGCTTTCTTGTACCTGAATAAGGAGCTCTTCCGGAGTAAAGGGGTATGTCATGTTTCCGGCTAATTCTTTACCTCGTATTAGGGTCTTAATATCGCCTGAATCAATACTATGGTTGTTGTATACAAGTTCCTGAATTGACTCCACTAATGATGCATGAGTGCCTTCAATTTTCTTTATTTCAAGTTCTTCAACGTAGTTAGGGACGTAAAATACAGCAAAATAAACAGTTAATCCTATGCCCACTATCGAAAATACGTTTGATAAATTATCTTTAAGAGCAAGTAGGAAATCTTTCATTTCACCTCCATTGTGAATTCAATGAGTGCCGCATAACGTTTGGTTAAGGGGCGGGCTTTAGCCCGTCCCAGTGAGCGGAGCGAACGGTTTGAACCACTAGTTAGAGGGTTCGTGAGGCTGCCTGCGCATTACCGCTATTTTAGTACCTATAAGACCTAGAATAATTACTGATAAAAAATGAACAATACCAATCCACGCATGGGCAGGTTCACTGATAGCGTAGGTTGCCATCGCAATAATTCCAGTTACAGTTAAGCCATGATAGTAAGGTAGTTGTTTAGATTTTTTTGCTGCTATGTAACTGGTAATGGCTGGGATATATATAAAGTAAACAGCTGTCATGATTGTTGAGGCAGCAATATACAAGCCAGTATTATTGGAGTAGTTAAGAGCGGTAATTGTTATTAGCATAATTGCGAGCGGTGCAAAGCAGCCAAAAGCGAATGCGGCTATTAAAGACTTGAAATCAAAATACTTCAATTTTCACCTTTTCTTAAGAGGCAGGTTACCTCTAACGTTTGGTTAAGGGGCCGGCTTTAGCCGGTCCCAGTGAGCGCAGCGAACGATTTGAACCACTTGTTAGGCCGCGCCACGGACTTGTGCCGGCAGCATAACGTAAGTGCTCAGCGATGATGGAGTGTGGAGAAGGCGCGTGCCGGGTTCACGGTTGAAACTGGTGATGACCGAGCATGCGCGAACCGGACGTTCCTTTGCGCATGTGAATAAGCTGGTTACCTGGCGCAAATGGTTCGGGCTGGATTTGTACTGCCGCCGCGAGCTTTCAGGATGAATACGCCAATTGTTATTTGGATGCATAACGTCCTTGTTCATCGATATCTGCTTTTACGCCTAACGTTTGGTTAAGGGGCGGGCTTTAGCCCGTCCCAGTGAGCGCAGCGAACGGTTTGAACCAATTGTTATAAGGCATTAACTGGTTGTTATTAGCGGCTCTTTGAAAATAAGCAGCGCCTTTAGGAGTGCGAGTATAATAAATACAGAGAAAACAAATAACATGCTGCCTGTCACGAAAAATAAGGCTAGCGCCACCAAAAAAAATAGCAACTCTGAAAAAATTGAGCCTGCAATCCCTCCAAATAAGCTCTCCTTCTTTGCAAACCCGACTATTGCATGG
>NZ_CAXAOW010000032.1:0-5277 GCF_963970805.1 Pseudomonas sp. EA_35y_Pfl2_R5
TGTCGTGCTGCTTGCGCGGCTCGCTACCTCGAATTGGGTATGTGATTTGGTTTGTAGTTGTGCAAATTTTCGGCTGTTGCAGTCTTCATAGAGACACACAAACATCAAATTGTTTGGGTGTTATATGGTCAAGCCTCACGGGCAATTAGTATTGGTTAGCTCAACGCCTCACAGCGCTTACACACCCAACCTATCAACGTCGTAGTCTTCGACGGCCCTTTAGGGAACTCAAGGTTCCAGTGAGATCTCATCTCGAGGCAAGTTTCCCGCTTAGATGCTTTCAGCGGTTATCTTTTCCGAACATAGCTACCCGGCAATGCCACTGGCGTGACAACCGGAACACCAGAGGTTCGTCCACTCCGGTCCTCTCGTACTAGGAGCAGCCCCTCTCAAATCTCAAACGTCCACGGCAGATAGGGACCGAACTGTCTCACGACGTTCTAAACCCAGCTCGCGTACCACTTTAAATGGCGAACAGCCATACCCTTGGGACCGGCTTCAGCCCCAGGATGTGATGAGCCGACATCGAGGTGCCAAACACCGCCGTCGATATGAACTCTTGGGCGGTATCAGCCTGTTATCCCCGGAGTACCTTTTATCCGTTGAGCGATGGCCCTTCCATACAGAACCACCGGATCACTAAGACCTACTTTCGTACCTGCTCGACGTGTCTGTCTCGCAGTCAAGCGCGCTTTTGCCTTTATACTCTACGACCGATTTCCGACCGGTCTGAGCGCACCTTCGTACTCCTCCGTTACTCTTTAGGAGGAGACCGCCCCAGTCAAACTACCCACCATACACTGTCCTCGATCCGGATAACGGACCAGAGTTAGAACCTCAAGGTTACCAGGGTGGTATTTCAAGGTTGGCTCCACGCGAACTGGCGTCCACGCTTCAAAGCCTCCCACCTATCCTACACAAGTAAACTCAAAGTCCAGTGCAAAGCTATAGTAAAGGTTCACGGGGTCTTTCCGTCTAGCCGCGGATACACTGCATCTTCACAGCGATTTCAATTTCACTGAGTCTCGGGTGGAGACAGCGCCGCCATCGTTACGCCATTCGTGCAGGTCGGAACTTACCCGACAAGGAATTTCGCTACCTTAGGACCGTTATAGTTACGGCCGCCGTTTACCGGGGCTTCGATCAAGAGCTTCGCGTTAGCTAACCCCATCAATTAACCTTCCGGCACCGGGCAGGCGTCACACCCTATACGTCCACTTTCGTGTTTGCAGAGTGCTGTGTTTTTAATAAACAGTCGCAGCGGCCTGGTATCTTCGACCGGCATGGGCTTACGCAGTAAATGCTTCACCCTCACCGGCGCACCTTCTCCCGAAGTTACGGTGCCATTTTGCCTAGTTCCTTCACCCGAGTTCTCTCAAGCGCCTTGGTATTCTCTACCTAACCACCTGTGTCGGTTTGGGGTACGGTTCCTAATTACCTGAAGCTTAGAAGCTTTTCCTGGAAGCATGGCATCAACCACTTCGTCATCTAAAAGATAACTCGTCATCAGTTCTCGGCCTTGATTTCCCGGATTTACCTAAGAAACCAGCCTACAACCTTAAACACGGACAACCAACGCCGTGCTGGCCTAGCCTTCTCCGTCCCTCCATCGCAGTAATTAGAAGTACGGGAATATTAACCCGTTTCCCATCGACTACGCATTTCTGCCTCGCCTTAGGGGCCGACTCACCCTGCGTCGATTAACGTTGCGCAGGAAACCTTGGTCTTTCGGCGTGGGAGTTTTTCACTCCCATTGTCGTTACTCATGTCAGCATTCGCACTTCTGATACCTCCAGCAAGCTTCTCAACTCACCTTCACAGGCTTACAGAACGCTCCTCTACCGCTCAACTTACGTTGAACCCGTAGCTTCGGTGTATGGTTTGAGCCCCGTTACATCTTCCGCGCAGGCCGACTCGACTAGTGAGCTATTACGCTTTCTTTAAAGGGTGGCTGCTTCTAAGCCAACCTCCTAGCTGTCTAAGCCTTCCCACATCGTTTCCCACTTAACCATAACTTTGGGACCTTAGCTGACGGTCTGGGTTGTTTCCCTTTTCACGACGGACGTTAGCACCCGCCGTGTGTCTCCCGTGCTGACACTTGCTGGTATTCGGAGTTTGCATCGGTTTGGTAAGTCGGGATGACCCCCTAGCCGAAACAGTGCTCTACCCCCAGCAGTGATACACGAGGCGCTACCTAAATAGCTTTCGAGGAGAACCAGCTATCTCCGAGCTTGATTAGCCTTTCACTCCGATCCACAGGTCATCCGCTAACTTTTCAACGGTAGTCGGTTCGGTCCTCCAGTTAGTGTTACCCAACCTTCAACCTGCCCATGGATAGATCGCCCGGTTTCGGGTCTATACCCAGCGACTAAACGCCCTATTAAGACTCGCTTTCGCTACGCCTCCCCTATTCGGTTAAGCTCGCCACTGAATATAAGTCGCTGACCCATTATACAAAAGGTACGCAGTCACCCAACAAAGTG
Source organism: Pseudomonas sp. EA_35y_Pfl2_R5 (assembly GCF_963970805.1). Lineage (NCBI taxonomy): Bacteria > Pseudomonadati > Pseudomonadota > Gammaproteobacteria > Pseudomonadales > Pseudomonadaceae > Pseudomonas > Pseudomonas sp. EA_35y_Pfl2_R5. Next base: position 2,484 of record NZ_CAXAOW010000032.1, read on the forward strand.
GGCTCCCACTGCTTGTACGCATACGGTTTCAGGATCTATTTCACTCCCCTCTCCGGGGTTCTTTTCGCCTTTCCCTCACGGTACTAGTTCACTATCGGTCAGTCAGTAGTATTTAGCCTTGGAGGATGGTCCCCCCATATTCAGACAAAGTTTCTCGTGCTCCGTCCTACTCGATTTCATTGATAAGAGAATTTCGTGTACGGGGCTATCACCCACTACGGCGGCACTTTCCAGAGCCTTCCACTATTCTCAAATCAACTTAAGGGCTAGTCCCCGTTCGCTCGCCACTACTAAGGGAATCTCGGTTGATTTCTATTCCTCAGGGTACTTAGATGTTTCAGTTCCCCTGGTTCGCCTTACACACCTATGTATTCAGTGTGTAATAACCAGCTTATGCTGGCTGGGTTCCCCCATTCAGAGATCTCCGGATCAAAGTCTGTTTGCCGACTCCCCGGAGCTTATCGCAGGCTACAACGTCTTTCATCGCCTCTGACTGCCAAGGCATCCACCGTATGCGCTTCTTCACTTGACCATATAACCCCAAGCAATCTGGTTACTGTCTCTAACGTGAAGACGACATTCGCCGAAAATTTGCAATTGAGAACTACAAATTTTACCTTGACCAAATTAATTACCAGTGAAAGTAATCAATCAGTCACTTCTATCACATACCCAAATTTTTAAAGAACGATTTTCTTACTGGTCAAAGACCAGAAATCAACATTCATCTACTAACAGTAGGAACGCTCATTTCTGAACTCTCAACGAGGCTGTATATGGTGGAGCCAAGCGGGATCGAACCGCTGACCTCCTGCGTGCAAGGCAGGCGCTCTCCCAGCTGAGCTATGGCCCCATATTCTTACAAGGCCAAACCCCACAACAATTGGTGGGTCTGGGCAGATTCGAACTGCCGACCTCACCCTTATCAGGGGTGCGCTCTAACCAACTGAGCTACAGACCCAATCGTCTTTCGCAATGAATCAAGCAATTCGTGTGGGAACTTATGAAGAAGCTGAAGTCTTCGATTAAGGAGGTGATCCAGCCGCAGGTTCCCCTACGGCTACCTTGTTACGACTTCACCCCAGTCATGAATCACACCGTGGTAACCGTCCCCCCGAAGGTTAGACTAGCTACTTCTGGTGCAACCCACTCCCATGGTGTGACGGGCGGTGTGTACAAGGCCCGGGAACGTATTCACCGTGACATTCTGATTCACGATTACTAGCGATTCCGACTTCACGCAGTCGAGTTGCAGACTGCGATCCGGACTACGATCGGTTTTATGGGATTAGCTCCACCTCGCGGCTTGGCAACCCTTTGTACCGACCATTGTAGCACGTGTGTAGCCCTGGCCGTAAGGGCCATGATGACTTGACGTCATCCCCACCTTCCTCCGGTTTGTCACCGGCAGTCTCCTTAGAGTTCCCACCATTACGTGCTGGTAACTAAGGACAAGGGTTGCGCTCGTTACGGGACTTAACCCAACATCTCACGACACGAGCTGACGACAGCCATGCAGCACCTGTGTCTGAGCTCCCGAAGGCACCAATCTATCTCTAGAAAGTTCTCAGCATGTCAAGGCCAGGTAAGGTTCTTCGCGTTGCTTCGAATTAAACCACATGCTCCACCGCTTGTGCGGGCCCCCGTCAATTCATTTGAGTTTTAACCTTGCGGCCGTACTCCCCAGGCGGTCAACTTAATGCGTTAGCTGCGCCACTAAATTCTCAAGGAATCCAACGGCTAGTTGACATCGTTTACGGCGTGGACTACCAGGGTATCTAATCCTGTTTGCTCCCCACGCTTTCGCACCTCAGTGTCAGTATCAGTCCAGGTAGTCGCCTTCGCCACTGGTGTTCCTTCCTATATCTACGCATTTCACCGCTACACAGGAAATTCCACTACCCTCTACCGTACTCTAGCTCAGCAGTTTTGGATGCAGTTCCCAGGTTGAGCCCGGGGATTTCACATCCAACTTACTGAACCACCTACGCGCGCTTTACGCCCAGTAATTCCGATTAACGCTTGCACCCTTCGTATTACCGCGGCTGCTGGCACGAAGTTAGCCGGTGCTTATTCTGTCGGTAACGTCAAAATAGCAACGTATTAAGTTACTACCCTTCCTCCCAACTTAAAGTGCTTTACAATCCGAAGACCTTCTTCACACACGCGGCATGGCTGGATCAGGCTTTCGCCCATTGTCCAATATTCCCCACTGCTGCCTCCCGTAGGAGTCTGGACCGTGTCTCAGTTCCAGTGTGACTGATCATCCTCTCAGACCAGTTACGGATCGTCGCCTTGGTGAGCCATTACCTCACCAACTAGCTAATCCGACCTAGGCTCATCTAATGGCGCGAGGCCCGAAGGTCCCCCGCTTTCTCCCGTAGGACGTATGCGGTATTAGCGTCCGTTTCCGGACGTTATCCCCCACCACTAGGCAGATTCCTAGGCATTACTCACCCGTCCGCCGCTCTCAAGAGAAGCAAGCTTCTCTCTACCGCTCGACTTGCATGTGTTAGGCCTGCCGCCAGCGTTCAATCTGAGCCATGATCAAACTCTTCAGTTCAATACTGCTTGGGTTTTGAGAAAACCCTAAACTTGGCTCAGCAATCGCAAAACTCTCAACTTAATGAGAGGTAACTCTCGAATTAACGAGTGTTGCTTTGTGATGCTGATAATCTTGCGACTAACAGTCTTACCTCACAAGCACCCACACGAATTGCTTGATTCAGTTGTTAAAGAGCGGGTTGGTTAAGCCTTTCGTCTCAACCGAGGCGCGCATTCTACAGCAGCCTCA
>NZ_CAXAOW010000033.1:0-4829 GCF_963970805.1 Pseudomonas sp. EA_35y_Pfl2_R5
ACATCGTTACAGATGCGAAATTCGGTATTTCGCTTACAGGATTATGAGCAATGCCTAACAAGACGCTGAAATCGCTCATTTCATTCGCTGGGACGGCGTGCCGCCGCCCCTTAGCTTAATCGTTAGGTGCTTTAACTGTGCGAAAACTCTTAGAGTCTGACAGTCTCATTCAGATAAACCTCATAGCCAGTTACCTACAAAGTAATGGCGTCACCACAAAAATACTAAATGAGCACCAGAGTTCTATTCGTTCAGTTGTTTCTTTCAATAGGCCAGTACACCCTGAGCTCTGGGTACACCCTGAACAATTTGAAATTGCTGCTAAATTAGTTGGGCGCTATCAACACGATCAAGAATCAAATGATTCAAGTAGTGAAATCGAGTGGCTGTGCAAAAAATGCAAGGAAAGCAACCCTGGCAACTTCATGTCATGCTGGAGTTGCGGGGGGTTAAATTGAAACGTCCTATCCTTTGCCCCTTGAGCATTGGGTTGCACGCACCTAACTAGTGGTTCAAAACGTTCGCTTCGCTCACTGGGACGGGCTAAAGCCCGCCCCTTAACCAAACGTTAGGCAATACCAAATGAAAACGATACAACACATAAAATTATTAGCTATTATTTTGGCCGCAACTATGTCGAACGTACTAGTAGCCTCGACAACTAATACACCTGCCGCACAAAATTTATGGCTTGACTATCAACATTACGCGATGAAGCCTGACTATCTAACAATAATGGGATTTACAGAAAAAGCTAACTGCGCCATATCATTAATGAGAAGTATCTCAGTAGATAACGACGTCGCCACACTTCTTAGCAACAGCAATGAGAGAACCCAGCGCAGCGAAATTTTCAAACAGGTTTTCAACGACGGTCTGATGATAATCAATAAAAATAAAATACTAAAAGAACTAAGCACTATTGAGCAGCGTGATTTAGTTTTCCTAAACCTAGCTCAGCATGATGCTTTACTTAAAGGCATTGTCAATATTGCAGTCACTGCAGACCAACAAATAACATCGAAGCAAGAAGCCACAGCGAAAATGTTTAGTACCTTTTACGAAAACAAAAACTGCGCATCTCTACTTGGTTATAAAATTAAATCTAACTAGTAGCGCCTAACAAGACGCTGAAGTCGCTCGTTTCACTCGCTGGGACAGGCTAAAGCCTGCCCCTTAGCTTAATCGTTAGGCAAAGGCTCAATGGAACCCATATTCCGACATATCCGTAAGAGCGATGAAGAGATCGAAAAAGCTCATCGACAATGCTCAGATACAATTAATCGCTTCATTGAAATGGTCAAAATAGGGGGCGAGCCTACCTATATGGCAAAGCTAAGTTTTCGTGATCCAGACAAATCCGAACAGGAAGGTATGGATCATATTTTTTATTTGTGGTTGTCCGATGTTTTGTACCATCCAGATACGAATTTACTTTCGGGAATATTTTTTGAAATTCCCGATGGCTTCGAAAGGTGGCACCAAATAGGCCAACGATTGGGGTTTGATCCAGAAGACGTCTTTGATTGGATGGTAATTGATAAAGGCCATGCAAAGGGTGCATACACTCTTAGAGTGTCGAGAGAGCGCTTAGCTACTGAGCAAGAAAGAAAAGATTTTGACCTTTATATTGGTGTGGCATCCTATGAGTAACCTCAAATTAACCGTTCACGCCTCAGCCTAACAAGTGGTTCAAACCGCTCGCTGCGCTCACTGGGACGGGCTAAAGCCCGCCCCTTAACCAAACGTTATGCACAAGGAAGTACCATGAAAAATATTATCCTCCTAATCGCCCTGTCTGCTGCCGCATACTACGCCTACAATAATTATTACTTAGATAGTGCGAGTGGAGTCAGTCAATACAGCTTAAGTGATATTCAGAACAATCCGATTCCAAAAGATAGTCTATTTGATCTGTGGCACGAAACCGCACTCAAAATGTGTAACGGCGCCACTGAGTCATTTAACATCAGCCAGATTCAGTGCATAACTAAAATTGAATCCCAAAAGGAATCATGCAAATTATCGGAAGGGCGAAGTGCTCCAGCAGTAATTGAAAGTGAATACGAGGCAAAAAAACTAGGTAAAGCCTATCTCCTTTGCGCAGTACCGGGGTATCACTGTAATGGCACAGAGGTGAAATCAGAAGAAGAAGCCCGTCGATACTGCCAGTAGCGCATAACAACTGGTTCAAATCGTTCGCTGCGCTCTCTGGGACGGGCTAAAGCCCGCCCCTTAACCAAACGTTATGCGCCTACGGCAATTTGGCATTCAGTTATACATGGAGAGTAAATGAAGCAGAAAACCAAAAGACCACTCGGCCTCAGAGTCTTCAATGCACTCGGCGTAACTCTACTTCTGTCATCCGTGATTTACATTCTAGTAGCGGGCTTCCATTCGGTTGCTATGGCTGCTGTAGCATTTTCTATTGCAGGCGTAGCAACACCTGTTGTTCTCAGCGATGACGGCCCATTAGAAATACTATTAGGTACTCTCGAAGCAATAGTCGATGGCGTCCTTGCGATAGTCGAAGGCATAACTAGTGCAGTCTCTGGTCTGTTCGGTTAAACGCATAACAATTGGTTCAAACCGTTCACTACGCTCACTGGGACGGGCTAAAGCCCGCCCCTTAACCAAACGTTAGGCACACGCCAATGCGCCCCACCGCCTCCGCAGCTATGTTCGTCATCGCCTATTGCACAACAGGGTACGCCAATGACTTGCCCCCGAAGTGCAACGAAAATGGCTCAGCACCGGAAATCAATGCCTGTGCACAGGAAGAATTTATAGAAGCGGACAAGAAACTTAACCACCAGTACAAAATTTTAATTTCAAATCTAAATAGTGAAGACATAGCTCTACTCCGCACAGAACAAAGATCTTGGTTAAAAATGCGAGATCCAATATGCAGAGAAGAGTCTAAAGAATATGAAAGTACTACTGGCTGGATATTCTGGTTTAACAAATGCATTTCAGCTAAAACTTACCATCGCACAGAGGAACTTATGCGCTGGCGTACCGAATGAAAAACCTTCAAACTAATATCCAACAGTGAGCCTAACAACTGGTTCAAACCGTTCGCTTCGCTCACTGGGACGGGCTAAAGCCCGCCCCTTAACCAAACGTTAGGCAACATTGGAGAATCGTATGATTCCATTAGAAACAATCAGTTTATTTGTAGTTGCGTCAATTGCATTGTCTTTATCACCAGGACCAGACAATATATTTGTTTTAACACAATCAGCAATGAATGGGAGAAAGGCTGGGATATTTGTAACGTTAGGCCTATGCACGGGGTTGTTGGTTCATACTGCTACTGTTTCATTGGGTGTTGCTTCTATCTTCCAATCTTCGGAATTAGCTTTTAATATTCTTAAATTTGTCGGTGCTATGTACTTACTTTATTTGGCATGGCAAGCATTTAGGGCTGGCTCAACTAATGTAAGTAAAGTAAAAGAAGAGCACGCAAATTGGAAGCAACTATACATGCGCGGGGTAGTTATGAATATTACTAATCCCAAGGTTGCAATATTCTTTTTGGCCTTTCTACCTCAGTTTGCAGAGCCTTCAATTGGCTCGATAACAGTTCAAATGATGGCATTTGGCTGTTTATTTATAGCAACAACGCTCTGTATTTTTACTTTGGTTGCATGGTCTGCTGGTTTTCTGGGAGAGTGGCTAAAAGGTTCAGATAAAGCACAGAAATTAATAAATAGAATTGCTGGCACAGTATTTATCGGTTTAGCCGTTAAGTTAGCTGTTAGCGAAAGGTAAAGTTGCCTAACAAGGCAATTAAATCGGACGCATTACGGTTTGTCGTCTATTGCTGGCGTTAGGCGTAAGAGCAAAGATCGGGAACAAGGAAGTTATGCGTACAAATAACAATTGGCTTTGCCAGCCTGCAAGTTCGCGGCGGCCATTCGAATCCGGCCCGGAACATGTGCGCCAACAAACTCAAATTCGTTTCGCGGCAACAGCTTCGTCTGCACACGCTTTTGCCATCGCTGCACGCTTCTACCGGAAGGTCGGCGCGCGTATGCTCGAAGCCACACATTCGGTAGCGCGTCGCATCACCGGTTTGTGGCCGGCGCGGCATCGCGTGGCCTAACAAGCGGTTCAAATCGTTCGCTTCGCTCTCTGGGACGGGCTAAAGCCCGCCCTTTAACCAAACGTTATACGGTATGAGTCATGGCCGCTATCGACATATTTCCTCCTTTAACACCAGAGCTATACGTTTGTAGCATTGAAAAATCTTTGAGCTTTTATACGGAGCTGCTCGGGTTCTCGATTTGCTTTGAGCGTCCTGAGGATGGCTTTGCAACCATCGAGCTTGAGGGTGCTGTTTTAATGCTTGAACAGATAGCTCAACTTGATCCGAGCGATGATCCATGGGTTACAGCAAAGCTCGAATACCCCCTTGGCAGGGGTATAAATTTTCAGATAACCGTTACTGATCTTGATGGCATACACAATAGTATAGTAAAAAATAATTACCCAATACAGTTGCCATTAGAGCAAAAAACATATCGAACTGGCAGCAAGCTTCTAACTGTCAGACAATTTATGATCATGGACCCGGACGGATACCTGATTAGGTTAAACACCCTTATCAACGAACAAAGTGTTAACACCCAAGTATAACAATTGGTTCAAATCGTTCGCTACGCTCACTGGGACGGGCTAAAGCCCGCCCCTTAACCATACGTTAGGCAACAGAGGTCCAGAATGTGGCAGCGAAGTGACATCAAGGAAGGAAAACTCTATCAAGTTGCACTCTGCCAAAGCCCGAGTGGCAGTCGGTCTTTTGCGCTTTATCTGCACGGCAGTAA
>NZ_CAXAOW010000034.1:0-3487 GCF_963970805.1 Pseudomonas sp. EA_35y_Pfl2_R5
CCCATCCCGAACTCAGTAGTGAAACGATGCATCGCCGATGGTAGTGTGGGGTTTCCCCATGTGAGAGTAGGTCATCGTCAAGCACCTATACCAAAACCCCCGATCGTGAAAACGGTCGGGGGTTTTACTTTGCGTCGCAAAAACTAACGCGCTGAGGGGCAGCCTTTGATAGGCAACTAAACAGGGCATCGTTATCATGCGTGCCTTATTGCGTGGCGGGACTCACATGCTTGCACTGTTAAGGCTTCTTCAGGACGGACGATTTCATTCGGGCGAGGCGCTCGGCGCTGCGTTAGGTGTAAGTCGTTCGGCGGTATGGAAGCAGCTCCAGGCTTTGCAGGCGGAGCTGTCTCTACCTCTGCACAAAGTGCGAGGGCGTGGCTACCGTCTGGAGGCGCCGATGCAACTGCTGGATGCGGATTGGCTAAATACTCAAGTGAATGCACCGCAGTGGCAGGCTTGTGTTCTGCCAAGTGTTGATTCAACCAATGCTGAGGCGCTGCGGCTATTGCCGGCAGCGCAATCGCTACCGTACTACGTTCTTGCTGAGCGCCAAACCAGTGGTCGGGGGCGGCGAGGGCGCAGTTGGGTAAGTCCCTTCGGCGAGAATCTGTATTACAGCTTGGTTGTGCGCGTCGAAGGCGGGATGCGTCAGCTTGAAGGGATGAGCTTGGCTGTCGGTCTGGCGCTGTTGCAGGTTATTCGTGCCTTGGGTGTGACTGAGGCTGGATTGAAGTGGCCCAACGATGTGCTGGTGGGAGATCGCAAGTTGGCGGGCATTCTATTAGAGCTCTCTGGTGACCCGGCGGATGTCTGCCATGTCGTTATCGGTATTGGCTTGAATGTGAACATGCTTGCGGCTGGGCCTGAGGCTATCGGCCAACCCTGGACTTCGATGCGTGCCGAGTTGGGGCGTCTGTTGAGTCGCAATGAGCTTGTTGCTGAGTTAAACCGACAGTTGACACGTTATCTGGATACACAGCTGCGCGAGGGCTTCGCGGCTTTTCAGGACGAATGGCAGGCTTGTCACCTTTGGCAGGGTCGAGGCGTTGTATTAACTGCTGGTGGCGAGCCTATCGAGGGTGAGGTTTTAGGGGTGGATCGTTCTGGCGCTATTCGTCTTCGTATTAACGGGGTTGAGCGAAGCTTTAGCGGTGGTGAGCTCAGCCTGAGGTTACGTGATGATTCTTGAGCTCGACTGCGGTAATACCTTTATCAAGTGGCGTTTGCTTAGTGATGATCAGTCCATCTCGAGTGTGGGTGGTGTTGTTGACTCGGATCAGGCGCTTATAGATGTTGTCCGCGAGCAGGTGGTGCGCCTGCGTGCCTGTCGGCTGGTAAGCGTGCGCAGCGATGAAGAGACTGCGCTGCTGATCTCGCAGCTTGAACAGGCTTTTGCTGTGGAGTGTCGCTCGGCTCGTTCTGCCTTTGCCTTGTCGGGTGTGCGTAACGGGTATGAAGAATTTGAGCGCCTGGGCCTTGATCGCTGGCTCGCGGTGGTCGGGGCTTATCAGCTATCGAGCAAAGCTGCGCTGGTCATTGATCTTGGTACTGCGGTGACTTCGGACTTTGTGGCTGCAGATGGCGAGCATTTGGGCGGTTTTATCTGCCCAGGTGTGCCGCTGATGCGCACGCAGTTGCGAACCCATACCCGGAGAACTCGCTATGACAGCGATGAGGCGGCCAAGGCGCTGGAAGATTTAGTGCCGGGGCGGGCGACTGCTGAAGCTGTTGAGCGTGGATGCTTGTTGATGCTGCGCGGTTTTGTCAGTGGTCAGGTGGCGATGGCGGCAGAGCTGCTGGGCAGTGAGTTTGATGTTTTCCTCACTGGCGGGGATGCCCCGCTGGTGATGGATGTTATTCCGGGGGCGCGGGTTGTGCCGGATCTGGTGTTTATCGGCTTGGCGATCGCTTGCCCCACAGATTGAGGTCATGCATGCGCTGGATGTTCTTGTGGTTGGTTGTGTTGAATCTGTTCTATTACGTCTGGCATCAGCAGCAGGCGCCGTTACGGGTTACTGAAATTGCACCGCTGAATATGGCGCAAGACAGTAGGCGGGATATTCGCCTGCTCAGTGAGTCGAGTGCGCCGCCGCGGCGAGAGGTTGCTGTGGCGCAGCCCGCTGAGGCGGTGTGCTTGTTTCTCGGTAGTTTTGAAGTAATGGCGGACGCTTCTGCGGTCGAGCAGCGCTTGTTGAGCCTGGATATTCAGTCGCGCGTGCAAAGTATGGATGCGGCGGCGGGGGTCGATTACTGGGTGTATCTACCGCCGCTGGCTTCGCGGCAGGCGTCTCTGCGTCAGTTGCGCGAGCTGCAGGCGCGCAAAATTGACAGTTACATCATTACTCAGGGGGATTTGGCCAATGGAATTTCCTTGGGGATCTTTCCGCGCAGTGATTCAGCGCAGAGTGTCATGCAGCGCTTGCGTGATGCTGGGTATGAGCCGTCTCTGCGTGAGCTGACGCGCGCTCACCGAAGTTTCTGGGTGCGTATTTCGCCGCAAAGTCGGCGGCTGGCGGATGATTCTTTGTTGCAGCGTTTGGCTTTTGACTTCAAAGGCTTAGAGCAGCAATTAATGCCGTGCGAGGGGGTTGCAAGCCCTCAATAGAATGCATAGAATGGCGCCCGCTTCGCAGGGTGGTGCTTACAAGTGTTCTGCGAAGTTGCTGTCAATGTAGCTAACCTCAGGTTTTTTAATGAGAAATTGCTTGACAGTAGGTCGGCATCGAATGAGAATGCCGCCCCGTTTGGAGGGATTCCCGAGTGGCCAAAGGGATCAGACTGTAAATCTGACGTCATCGACTTCGAAGGTTCGAATCCTTCTCCCTCCACCAGATTTAGCGAGAGCTGCAGGCTCCGCGGGTATAGTTCAGTGGTAGAACCTCAGCCTTCCAAGCTGATGATGCGGGTTCGATTCCCGCTACCCGCTCCAGCATTGTTGTTTTTGCATTGTGTTTTGCTCATGTAGCTCAGTTGGTAGAGCACACCCTTGGTAAGGGTGAGGTCAGCGGTTCAAGTCCGCTCATGAGCTCCATCTAATAAAGGCAGATATGCGAGTATCTGCCTTTGTTTTATGGCGGTGATACTGGGTCAATTCTTCTCTGGGAGGCAGTCAAAATGGCTAAAGAAAAGTTTGAGCGTAACAAGCCGCACGTCAACGTTGGCACTATCGGTCACGTTGACCACGGTAAAACCACTCTGACCGCTGCTCTGACCCGCGTCTGCTCCGAAGTATTCGGTTCGGCCAAGGTTGACTTCGACAAGATCGACAGCGCCCCAGAAGAAAAAGCTCGCGGTATCACCATCAACACCGCTCACGTTGAATACGATTCGTCCGTGCGTCACTACGCACACGTTGATTGCCCAGGTCACGCCGACTACGTAAAAAACATGATCACCGGTGCTGCGCAGATGGACGGCGCTATCCTGGTTTGCTCGGCCGCTGATGGTCCGATGCCGCAAACTCGCGAGCACATCCTGCTGTCCC
>NZ_CAXAOW010000035.1:0-2190 GCF_963970805.1 Pseudomonas sp. EA_35y_Pfl2_R5
GAATTGACTACATGGGGAAACTTGCTGCTAGAACCTGACACATACCATTAGCGCGCATAACAACTGGTTCAAACCGTTCGCTGCGCTCACTGGGACGGGCTAAAGCCCGCCCCTTAACCAAACGTTATACGTCTGCAAGGAATCGCAATGATCACTGTCTATGGAATTGACTTTCACTTAAATCCCATAAAAGCAAAGATGTCAGATGCGCTACATGAATGTATGATTTCAGTGCTTGGATTGCCTGAGGACAAACGTGCTCACCGCTTCGTCCCGCTAGACAAATCTAACTTCTACTATCCGGGCGGAAGATCTGAAAAATACACAGTAATCGAAATAAGCATGATCTCCGGGCGCACGGAAGAAACAAAAAAGAAACTCATAAAACAGATATTCTCCATTTTTGAACGCGATTTGGCCGTAAAACCCGTTGACGTCGAAATAACAATATTTGAGCAGCCTAGTCATTGCTGGGGTTTCCGAGGAATCACAGGCGATGAGGCAACCTTGAGTTACAAGGTAAACGTATAACAATTGGTTCAAACCGTTCGCTTCGCTCACTGGGACGGGCTAAAGCCCGCCCCTTAACCAAACGTTAGGGTAAGAACATGCTCCTTCAGCTAAACGCTAATAAAGACAACCACAGGAAGGTTTTAGCTGAGTTGATAAAATGCTCTGAAATATCAGTACTGTGCTCTGGATGGCTGAAACAGGCGGGGCTTAAACACTTACTCCCCGCCATTGATCTCGCCTTAAAAAATAAAAGCCAAATTACAATTTACTCAAATAAAAAACATACTGATAGCGAAGCAATAGATTCTCTAAAATCAAGAGAGTCAATTCTCCACATAGTAGTAGACGACAGCGCTAAATATCTTCATTCAAAAATATATTACTTTGAGAACGCTGGTGAATATAAAGCAATCATAGGTTCTGCGAACATCACGAACGGCGGATTAACCTCTAACGAAGAGCTTTCAGTAAGCTTGGCAGGAACTATTGGTGACAGCCAGAACAATCAAGTAAAAAAATATCTAGCTCGGCTTAAAACCGTGGGCCACCCTAACTAGTGGTTCAAACCGTTCGCTGCGCTCACTGGGACGGGCTAAAGCCCGCCCCTTAACCAAACGTTAGGTGCCACATGGAACGTCGCCACATTCCACTATTTCTTATATTCTTCGCATGCAGCGCCAACGCTGAGGTATCTGACAAAATCGCGTCCGTATCAAATATGTGGACTGTGGCGCTACTTTCCGGGCTAGTGGCAAGTGCTCTAACACTTTGGAAAAAGTGGTTTCTACTCTTGGGCGTGGCATTTTCAGCACTTTATTTAAGCGCAACAATTGATTTAGCATCGGATCAAAGTCTTGCCAAAGCAATCATCGCAGAGCAAGGCAGCCTATATTTTCCACAAAGCTATATCACCTCACTAATTCCGTTGCTCATGGTTGTTGCGTCTTACCTGTACGTTCGAAAGCAGAACCGTAGTGCAGCACCTAACTAGTGGTTCAAACCGTTCGCTTCGCTCACTGGGACGGGCTAGAGCCCGCCCCTTAACCAAACGTTAGGTACTCAATGACGCCTCAAGAAATCTTCAGTACCTTCCAAGATCACACAACTGTGAAATCTGTGCATTTTGAGTCAGATACAAATTCGGCCAGCTTCGAATGTAATCTTGTTCTAAATCTAGTTCACGAAGCGAGCAACAGCGAAATCATAGTTATTTTCAACGGAGTTTCCGGTTTGCAGCTTAATAATTTTGGTGGCGGACTAACACAAGTTGTCGGCCTCGAACTAATTGATCTGCGCGATCAACAATGGTCCGAAATCAAATACCAAATCAACGACACAGAAAATTCTGCAATATCTTTTTACTGCAAGAGTATGCAGCTAGCAGGCCCAACGTGCCGCACCTAACTAGTGGTTCAAATCGTTCGCTGCGCTCACTGGGACGGGCTAAAGCCCGCCCCTTAACCAAACGTTAGGGATAGACATGACGCCGCGTGCTCTACTTCTTTTCACAATCCTTATCTCTATTAGCGTCAATGCAGAAGAAGCCTCTGGAATTGACTGCGCAAAGGCATTTTCCACACCAGATGTGGAGCAATGCATTGCTATCGAATTGGATAAAACAGAAACCAGTCTGAATCAAGCTTATCAAGGCCTTGTAAAACAGCTTACTCAAGCCGA
>NZ_CAXAOW010000036.1:0-1605 GCF_963970805.1 Pseudomonas sp. EA_35y_Pfl2_R5
ATAATTTTCAATTGCGTCTATTGCTGCCTTTGCATAAATACGACCCTCTTCTCGGTATGGCTCACCACACCCTAAAAGAACCAATGTAGTAATGGTAATTATGAGAGTACGCAATTTTGATTTCATAGGCCTAACGCTAAATTAAGGGGCCGGCTTTAGCCGGTCCCAACGAGCGCAGCGAGTGGCTTGAATGCCTGGTTAGGCTTCGGTGCCGCGCCGGACGCAAAGCACGAAACGACTCGTTGCTGGATGTTGGGTTTTGAGCATACGCGTGCAAATCTTCCGGTAAAAGTGCATGAGAATGTAAAACTCCGACATACGCGGAATACTCTACTACCTCGACGCGAATTTGAGTTTGTTGGTGCAAATGTTTCGGCGCGGACTCGAACGAACGACGCGAACTTGTAGACTGGCAAAGATAATTGTTACTTGAGCGCATAACTTCCTTGTTCATTTTTTGCTCTTCCGCCTAACGATTAAGCTAAGGGGCCGGCTTCGCCGGTCCCAGCGAATGAAATGAGCGACTTCAGCGCCTTGTTAGGCTTGTTCATGCCAAAGTGGATAGTTTTTTCTGGCATATAAAAACAGTGCGATATAGGAAGGAATTGATATTGCCCACATGACTGTATTATTTATCAAGTAAACCTCTTGTGTCATGCCCGCCGACAGGTCGGCGTTTGTGACGAAATAATATAGAGGCGCCCATATTAGCTGAACGTAAAAATTTACAAGCCATATTTTTCTGGTTAGTATTTTTTTACTAAATACGTAACCGTACAAGCCAAGGATTGCTGGAATTGTTAGAACTAGAGATATGATTTCTGAAATACCACTTCCAGGTATAAGAAAAAGACCAGAAATTCCTAAGGTCGTTAGCAGTACCATAAAGAAAAAGTAAATCTTCCAAGTAATATTTCTATTTAAAAGTTCGACACTCACTAGGTTTGAATGAGGGGCAGAGTAAGGGTTTTCGGTCATGCTGATGCCTCGTTTAATGGGTAAAGCCTAACGATTAAGCTAAGGGGCAGGCTTTAGCCTGTCCCAGTGAGCGAAGCGAACGATTTGAGCGACTTGTTAGGGGGCTATTCACCGAATTTCGAAAGATATAGTAGGTGTGCCGTGGCGATGATTGGGCCGCCGAATACTGCGAGCATAATATTATTTTCTGAACTATAAAATAATCCGCCCATACAAGTAATTAGCCCTATTGTAATGCCAAACCACTGCATAGGATGTCCGGGCCAATCATTTCCTTTGGAAAGTGTATGCCACGCTAAATTGAATAATGAAATTGAGCCCCATACTCCACAAATTGTCATTATCGCAAATTTTGGAAAATTGCCACTTCCCGATACAGATGGTAATAGAGAATATATAGATATTGGTAAAAAAAGCACCCCTAAAAATAGGAGATAAGCAGCCGGCGCACAAAATATAATAACTATTAGAGATGATATGAGGCGGTTCAATGTAGCACCCTAACGTTTGGTTAAGGGGCGGGCTTTAGCCCGTCCCAGTGAGCGCAGCGAACGGTTTGAACCACTTGTTAGGCCATGCAGAAAACTAAAGTTCTGATGCTACTTCGGAGCAAAATTTGGTGGCAAC
>NZ_CAXAOW010000037.1:0-1272 GCF_963970805.1 Pseudomonas sp. EA_35y_Pfl2_R5
TCATGGTGTCATCGCCTGTACCGCCATCCAGGGTGTCGTTACCTTCGCCGGCATGCAGCCAATCGTTGCCAGCACCACCGAGCAGGCTGTTATTGCCCTCGAAGTCCATCAGGTGATCGTTGCCATCGCCGCCGGAAAGACGATCATCACCTGTCATGCCCATTAGATGATCATCGCCGGCGCCACCTTCCAAAGTGTCATTTCCTGCACCACCTATCAAAATGTCGCTACCCACAGTCCCATTGAGTTTCATTCAAGCTCCTTATATGTTTTTAGTTTTTAATTTACTAAGTCGCCAACACCAAGAACATAGATATAGAGAGTCAAGCCTCTACCATTAACTCAATGGCATACCAGCAACTAGCTGTAACAGAGTACAACTGTGCCCAGCTGACAAACTACTTTCATATCACCGCACCAAAAACTCAGCCTTGCCCTACAAAACTTTCGCAAGCAAATTTTAAATACGAGTTAAAACAATCTTCACACTAACTCCGCAATCAAATCACTTGGCAGCGCTTAGAGAGATGACTGAAGCACTACAAACACGAAAACATACGCATTAATACAGCGTTACTTACAGGTGTCCTGCTATTGGACTGGTGAGCTAAGCGGCCACGATGGCCTTTCCAGCCTCTTGGCTTTACAAGTGCACGGACTCCCTGGAGGGCTTACCTGAGTTATCACTTACCCATAGGGGTTGACTTGTAGTTAAAGAGAAGGCTCGCCTTTCAACGAGCCCTTTCTTTCAATCAACGCATAGAGCTATTGCCAGTTGGCTGCAATCACCACATCCAGCTGCGCCCGCTGATCAGCAGTGAGGTTGGACTCACCACCAGCAGGCACACCGAACGAGGCCATCGCATCGACCAAGGTTTGGACACGGGCTGCAGTAAGCGCAAGACCACCAGAGCTCTGCAACGACTCTATTCGCGAAGCGCCATTGGAATACCAGTTGCTCACAGTAACGCGATCACTGGTGCCCTCAACTAAGACATCGAGATTATTGCCATTACGCTGAAACCAGAGCTGATCGGGGGACAGACCAAAGAGCAGTAGGTCATTGCCCCCGCTATCGGTGATGGTGTCCACACCATCACCCAGGTTGAATACATAGGTGTCGGCGTAGCCGCTACCTATCAGCACGTCATTACCGGTACCACCGGCCAGGACGTTGCCATTGGAGGAGGCATGTACCAACAAGGTGTCATCGCCGGCTCCGCCGTACAGCGTGTTGCTGCCCGCACCGCCATCAATAATGTCGTTACCCGC
>NZ_CAXAOW010000038.1:0-1189 GCF_963970805.1 Pseudomonas sp. EA_35y_Pfl2_R5
CGAGCCAAAGGTTATTTTTCGTGAAATCACTATCAAATAGATCTACGTTCAAAACCTAACAAGTGGTTCAAACCGTTCGCTTCGCTCACTGGGACGGGCTAAAGCCCGCCCCTTAACCAAACGTTAGAAAGCGCAGGAAAAATAATGCTGTCTAGAGAAGAAGTAGTTGCAGTCGCAGTGCGGCTATTTGCCGTATTTCTAACCGTGCAGGCTATCAGGCTTTCTGTGCAAGCTATAAGTGCAGACCCCGGCGTACCTAGCGGCGATCTTGCTCTAGGCATAATGCTTACAGTTATTTTCCCTTTAGCGGCTGCAGTATTGCTCTGGCTCTTTCCCTTATCAATAGCGTCAACACTGCTGCCCATCAATAAAGGCAAAGCCCCGCAATCTAATAACTATCAATCCATTCTCGAAACAGGCTGTATTCTTATTGGCCTCTGGCTTTTGGCCTCCGCACTGACAGACATGTTCTATTGGGTTGTAATTTTAATTGTCGCAGCCCGTAGTGATATCGGGTTCGCAGTTATTCTCACAGAGGACATAGCAAACATGATAGCTACAGGGGTTCAGGTGTTTATTGCCCTGTACCTACTACTAGGCTACCGTAGCATTCTGAACGCATTAAATAGTCTCAGATCCAAAGGCGTTTCGCGGTAGCGCATTCTAACAATTGGTTCAAATCGCTCGCTTCGCTCACTGGGACGGGCTAAAGCCCGCCCCTTAACCAAACGTTAGGTAACTCGTCAAATGGTGAAGTTAGACTGCTCAGGCATATTCTTTTACTCGCAACTGGACGAGAAACACCTCTTTGAATGGGCTTTAGAAATACCAGGCGCTATTCGGTGGGAGCAGGACACTCTTGTAGTGCGCAGCACTAGGCTTTCCGAAGCATCTCTCCGGGACATACTTTCACTCTTTCATCGCTACGTATACCGATCCAACAACTTCAAGTATTTATGAATGAGCGCAACAGACACTGGTACAAAAATAAATCTATGTATTGGTACAAAGGTGTCTTTGGTGAGTAACCTAACTAGTGGTTCAAACCGTTCGCTGCGCTCACTGGGACGGGCTAAAGCCCGCCCCTTAACCAAACGTTATAAGGCAAGTCAATGAGAGCGTGTCCAAGTTGTGGGAGTGCAGGAATTCCAGGTGCCAAACTGTACCTCTATGCACTTACTCGACTCAA
>NZ_CAXAOW010000039.1:0-1097 GCF_963970805.1 Pseudomonas sp. EA_35y_Pfl2_R5
ACATCGTTACAGATGCGAAATTCGGTATTTCGCTTACAGGATTATGAGCAATGCCTAACAAGACGCTGAAATCGCTCATTTCATTCGCTGGGACGGCGTGCCGCCGCCCCTTAGCTTAATCGTTAGGCATACAAAGCAAAGGAATGCGCGCAAATGGAAAATCGCGGAATCAACAGTTCAAAACCGTGCATTTCCCATGAAGAGAATTTGGTGTATTTGAAATCGCAGGCCGGGCAATAAAATCTATCTCCGTAATATCCTGCACGTCAGCCATAACATCGCGCTGGCGCTGAGGCGCTCCAAGACCAAGAGGCAAAGCGAGGGAACCGCATGAAACAGCACATAGAATCAAAAGCAATGTTGGCTATCGTGCTGTTGTCGCTCACAGCGCTCGGCTCAAGCGCGAGCCTAACAAGCGGTTCAAATCACTCGCTTCGCTCGCTGGGACGGGCTAAAGCCCGCCCCTTAACCTGAACGTTAGCAGGCAACACGGAAACTCATGCCATGCACAAGTTAAAATATCTTTTGTTGTTAGTATTAATGGCATCGCTCCCCGCATGCTTTGAGACGAAAACATATCACTCCACAACAACGTCCTCAAACAAGTACCATTTCGGTAAATTCCTAGACAGCATAACTAGCTTTCCATACAGCGCTCCAGTCGAGCAGCAAGAGCGCATTAAAAATAACTATACAAAAATAAAGATTGGAATGCTGAAGAGTGAAATCTTAAAAATTCTACCTCCACCGAATGCCGAATTTTTCACCTACGAAAAGAATGGAGATAAAGAAATATTCGACAACTCATCGTGGGCATACTACTTGAGTAGGCAAGAATATAATCTGGGGAGCGATAGTGATGCAGTCATATTTCTATACTTCAACGAGCTAGAGCAGTTGTACTGGTCAATACCTGACAACATTGAAGGCCTTAGCCAACTGGGTAACCCACTTGGTGCCCGCTAACAACTGGTTCAAATCGTTCGCTTCGCTCACTGGGACGGGCTAAAGCCCGCCCCTTAACCAAACGTTATGCGGCAATTCAAATAATGAATACTTTTTATAAATGGATCACGGCAATAACCATTCTTGCACAG
>NZ_CAXAOW010000040.1:0-1064 GCF_963970805.1 Pseudomonas sp. EA_35y_Pfl2_R5
CGAGCCAAAGGTTATTTTTCGTGAAATCACTATCAAATAGATCTACGTTCAAAACCTAACAAGTGGTTCAAACCGTTCGCTTCGCTCACTGGGACGGGCTAAAGCCCGCCCCTTAACCAAACGTTAGCCATCACAAGGAAATTTGATGCGAATCCTTCCGTTAGTATTTGTATTTCTTGCTGCCAACGTACAAGCAGAGTGCTGGCAGGTCGGCGATTTAAAAGGCGTCACTGCAAAATCGGCCGACAAATACTCAATAACTGAAGACGGCATGAGCAAGAAAATGTTCTTGGTGAATATCAAGGAAAATGCATCGTCCATAATCCCGAGCAGTGATCTTGAGTGCCTAAAAGTATCGAATCACTCTATGACATGCATATATCCAACGGAAAGTAAGGGGACCGTCGAAACCTGGGCGGTAGATCCCGCCAATAATATTGCTTATTACACAAAGTCAGTCAGCGGCTTTGGAATATTCGACGGTCCTACTATGCTCGTCGGAAAAATATTAGGAATGTGTGAGTAACGGCTAACTAGTGGTTCAAATCGCTCGCTTCGCTCACTGGGACGGGCTAAAGCCCGCCCCTTAACCAAACGTTATACGGATAGAAAATGATCTGCCCACACTGTCTAGAAGAGAACGATCTTACTTGGAGAAAATACTTGATGTCGCCGCTAGGTCGACATACTTGTTCCCTCTGTAAGAAAAAGTTTCGCATGCGGCATACCCTTAAATACTACGGCGCCATTCTTGGCTTGTGGTGTATAAGCGGTATATTCCCCAGCCTCATCGCCATAAACCTAGGCGCAACATTCAGCCAAGCATTTATTATTTATTGGCTGGTCGGCTTAAGCATAGTCATTCCATTTGATAGAAAAATCGACAACTCTTGGAGAGGAACTGTCATATCAGGTAGGTCACCATCCGTATAACAATTGGTTCAAATCGTTCGCTTCGCTCACTGGGACGGGCTAAAGCCCGCCCCTTAACCAAACGTTATGCGGCAATTCAAATAATGAATACTTTTTATAAATGGATCACGGCAATAACCATTCTTGCACAG